>DASYYZ010000075.1:0-5558 GCA_035946735.1 Terriglobia bacterium | reverse complement strand
GGGATTTGCCTCGAATGGATACGGTGCCCACTCGCCCGGTGGGTACTCGTTGCTGGCGTGTTTCGTGGCAGAGGTTGTGCTGACGCTGTTCTTTCTGCTCGTGATATTTGGTTCCACGGACGATCGCGCTCCCAAGGGTTTTGCTCCCATCGCCATAGGGCTGTGCCTCACTCTGATCCACCTGATTTCCATTCCCGTCACCAACACTTCCGTCAACCCGGCACGGAGCACGGGCCCTGCGATTTTTGTCGGGGGGTGGGCGTTGGCTCAATTGTGGCTGTTCTGGGTAGCTCCAATCATTGGTGGCGCCTTGGCCGGTGTCATCTATTCCGGGCTGTTTGCCCAGGGTCCACAGAGGACAGTTCGTGCCGCGGAAAAGTCTCGGTAGCCCTGAGCTCCAAGCAGAAATGACGGCACCCATTTCCCTTAAGACCTCTAACAAAACTTCGTTTCATCTGCGTCGGTGTATTCTTCGGCGAGAGGTGTCGTCCGATGCGAGCTGACCTTGTGCCTAACAGTTTGTGGGAGCTAATTGAGCCCTTCGTTCCTGTGCGGAAGCCACAGCCCAAAGGTGGAGGGCCCCGTTTGGCAGACCGGGCCTGTCTAGTCGGCATTGTATTCGTGTTACGCAGCGGGGTTCCTTGGGAAATGCTCCCGCAGGAACTGGGGTGCGGCTCCGGCATGACATGCTGGCGTCGCGTGCGCGATTGGCAGGAAGCAGGAATCTGGCAACTGATCCACTTTGTAATCCTGGATTGGCTCGCCCGTTGCGAAAAAATTGATTGGTCTCGCGCTGTTGTTGATGGTAGCTCGATAAGAGCAGTTTTTGGGGGCTGCACACGGGCCCCAATCCCACGGATCGAGCCAAGCTCGGCAGCAAGCGTCATCTGATCTGCGACGGTAGGGGCGTTCCGCTGGCAATTCAACTCACCGGGGCAAATCGCAATGACTCGCAACAAGCACGCCCTCGTTGATGCTATCCCATCACTGCAGGGAGTCCGTGGCCGTCCGCGGCATCGGCCAGATTGCGTATTAGGCGACCGTGGCTATGACGCGGAGGCGATCCGGCAAGGCCTGCGCCATCGCGGCATCGCTCCCTTGCTGGCGATGCGTAACACTGAGCATGGCAGCGGACTGGGTCGATGGCGATGGGTTGTGGAGCGGAGCTTTGCCTGGCTGAACCAGTTTCGCCGATTGCGCATTCGTTACGAGAAGCGTGCTGACATTCACGAGGCGCTTCTTGCCTTGGGTTGCATTTTGATCTGTTGGAGGTTTCTGGCCAGTTAGGGACTGACTGCTCTGAGGTGGCGCAGGCAATGTGGGCCAGCCGCCCGCGCCGCCAACACTACGGACACGTGCGCGTTAACTTGCCAAAGATGTACAGCGCCCCGTTATTGAAGTTGCACATACCTCCACTGTTGTCGCATAAGGGGCCTTGAGTTCCGACGTAGACATACCCATTTGCGACGGTTGGGACCGAAAACTTAGTAGCTGGATTCATCGCGTCGACAAGGCACTGGTCGCTTCCATAGAGCTCGGTCGCAGCATAGGGGTCCAGGGCAAACAGTATGCCCGCTTTCGCTGGCGGGGTCTTGCTTGTATCAGGTTCGTAGCTGCCGTCCGCCCACACCGCCCAGATAATTCCTGCGCTGCTGCCGTTAGCCGATACTGACGGCGTTGAACCATACGTGAATGAGACTTGTTTCGTTGATCTCGCGTAGGTCGCGGGAAGCGTCGTGCCCGCGCAAATCGGATTGGAGCAGGTGCCTAGCGGGTACTCCATCATCTTGCCGTTGACCGCAGCCAAATAGATGTTGTTGGCTGCCCCGCTCTTTCCGGTTCCCGACCAATAAGCGGGAGTGTTGTGGATCTCGGATGTCCCCGAAGGCCACAGGGAGCCCAGGTTGTTATTCCCCTCGTTCATTTGTGTGCAAGGAACGGGCGGATTGCATGCGGTAGAACAGCTATTGCTGGAATTGTATTGACCAGGACTGCCTCGGTCCATCGCCCAAAGAATTCCTTCTTTGTCTCCGCTTACGGCCACGTACTTTCCGCTATAGGTAAACTGGGACTCGGGGACGAGCATGACCCCTCCCGAGCCGAAATCCGCATCGGTGTAATCCGATTGAAGCGATCCGCTGCAATCGCGATATGCCTGGTCACCAGGGGTAAAGTAATCCGCGAGAGTTAGCAAACCGCTGGTGGGGCTTGGATTTAGTTTTACAAAACTATCCGCGAAGTAATTGTTGGTGTTATCAAAGTCGCCGTTTCCGCTGCCGAAGTATAGGTAGTTGCTTCCGGACGATTTGTCCATTCCGTAAGCCAATCCTGCACCTCCCTGCCAAACCCCGCCCCCCTCGACCGTCGAGGTGCCTGGCGTTGTTGCGAAACAGGGAGGGCTTGTTTGGGTATTCAATGTTTGCGAGACGTCATATTGAAAAACGATTCCGTTGGGCAGGGGTCTATTCCCGTCCATCATAGAAAAGCCGATGTACACGTAGCTATCGCCGCCGCCTGTGCCCGCAACATACAGCAGTCCGGGGCGCTGGAGGTGCTTAAAGGAGAAGCTGCTGGCGCTGGTATCTGTCGGGTCACAACTCGTCTGTGGCACGATTCGAACAGGGCTCCCAGTAATCTCGTTAAAGGTTGTGATGTCCACGGCGTGGAGGTAGTGGTAGAAGTTCAGGGACGAGTCCTGCGTCGCGGTCACGAAGTAAATAGTCCCTGTGTTGTGCACTGTGTCAAGGGTGATCACCGGAGTGCCCAGAATACCGATGTTTGGGGCAATGGTGTGACAGCCCATGTTGCCGACATTGGCGCAGCTTGCCGGACTTTGGCCGCTGGCGACAAACGTATGACTCTTAGGAATCCCGCAGCTCCCGCTGCTTGGGGGCGTCCCGTTAATGGCGTACAGCGTGTCGTTTTCCGTGACCACATACGCAACGAGTGGATAGGTAGTTCCGTTGATTAGGACGTTGGTAACGATTAAAGGCTGGCCATAGACTTGTCCGTCGAGCTGAGCCGAACATAGCTGGCCGAAAGTGGAAGCACTAACCGCGCCTTGGCCCGTAGGGTAGAGGGCTGTCTCGCTCAGGTTCTGCCCGGTCCGCCCAGCGTCGTTATGCCATGTCAGCACGTTAACACCACCGCTTCCGATGGTCTGTGCGCCGCACAGAGCCACGACACCTACATAAAAACACACTGAAGCAAGGGACCTAAGAAACGCAGATGACCGAAGCATGTTGCCCTCCTCAAACGCTCAAAATTCGCCTCCCTGGCCCCTTAGAACTTCGCCACACCGTTTGTATAAGTGTCGGCAATCCATAGAAACGCTCCGTCGAAGGCGATCCCGGTTGTACCATGAACGTTGTACTTGGCAAGCACCGCGCCGTCGCTATCGCGAAACTCGTAGATGAACAGGTCCCCGCTGACCCAGATGTTGGTACCGTCAAAGGCCACGCCATAGGGGGCATTCGCAGTGAAGGTACCCAGAAGGGTGCCGTCACTGGCTCGCAGCTTGCTAACCGTCCATCCGCCACGATTCGCCACCCAGATGTTTGTGCCGTCAAAGGCGATGCCAAGCGGCCCCCCACCCACGGTAAACGTCCCCTGGACCGTCCCGTCGGTCGCTCTGAGTTTGGTCACCGTACCCGAAGCGTAGTTCGTTACCCAGACGCTAGCACCGTCGAAGGCAGCGGCGATGGGATCGCTGCCAGCGGTGAAGTTTCCCAGGTTCTTGCCGTCGCTGGCTCGCAGCTTGGTAACTACATTTCCTGTGGGAACCCAAACGTTGGCTCCGTCGAAGGCCATCCACCATGGCGCGCCACCGACGTTAAATGCCCCGAGCACGGTCCCGTCGCTGGCCCGGAGTTTCGTCACCGTCCCACCTTCTGAATCGGAAACCCACACATTTGCCCCATCGAAGGTCACGCCTATCGGCAGTCCGCCGACAAAAAAGGTCCCGAGCGCCGCGCCATCAGTAGCCCTCAACTTGGTCACGGTGCCGTCGCCGTTTGCCGTCCAGATGTTGGCGCCATCAAAGGCTACGCCATACGGTTGACTTCCCACTGTGAACTTTGCTGCCTGGTCGGCGTTATACCAATGCAGCAGCGCCACCTTCAGCGGACTTATCGGCTGGCTGGGAGCGCTGGCCTGCGCCATTCCGGGCAAGGCGGCAAGAAAGAAGAAGAGAATCAGAAATGAGAAACGACCAACTGGTTTGATGGGCACCGTGATTGACCCCCTGGGCAGAATAACGACCGATCAGCTCCGGGCGATGGGAGAAGAGAGGCGGGCAGGAAGAACGCCTCGGCGTGAATCGGGCAAACCGAGATTTCAGGCGATGATGCGCCGAATCCTGGAATGTGTCAATAGGAAATCCACAATTTAGGAAATCCACAATTAGGAAATCCACAATTGCTTCCGTCTGTTACGAAACCCGAACAAAAGGCCTAGTTCGACGTTGCAAATTCTTGCGGTCCCGTGGCGCACGTACCCGTCAGGACGACGGCCCGAGGATCCGCTTTCGTCGATTGGAACTGGTTGATTTCAGCTGGAAACAGGGTTTTGTTAGATGCTCTTAGAATCCTTGATGAGTTCGCGTAAACAATATCAATGCAATATGAACAAGCGCCCTGCTTGAGGAGGGTTAGAGCAGATGGTGTAGCGCCTTCACTCCGCTGCGCCGCGGGGCTGCTCGATTGGTTCGTGACACGTGAATATTTTCCCCGAGCGTCATTGATGTTAGTGCAATGGGGATGGCTAGTACCTTGATCATCAATACGCCCACGCCCAGAGATAATGGGAATGAGCAGGATCGGCATGATCGGCCGAAGGTATTTGGAGACGCGCACTTTCTTGGGTGCCTCAACCACGTATCCCGCCACCAAGCCGATCAGGATCGCCTCCAGAAATCCGGCCTTCACTTGCCCCGAAAGATAGCCGCCAAGAAAGCCGTGAAGCGGGCCCGGCTTGCCTGCGATGGAGTAGAAAATGTATCCCGCCAGGACCGGCAACATTAACATCAGTGAGGCTGACGCAATGTCAAGGATTAGCTTCAGCCGTTGCCAAAGCCTTGTTCATGGGCTGCTGCGACCGCGAGCGGTACCATCAGGCGACAATTGGCGTCACGCCGTTCGAAAAACCACTCCCGATTGAGGGGCTGTCGTATAATCCACGCCAACAGGTAGGCATCCACTTGTCCTACTCCACCCAGGAGCACGCCGTGCCGGGAGTGTCTTCGCAGTAGAGCACACGCCAGGCCTTCGGCTTGTGCGCCGTAGTCCAGTTCCTTCCCTGAATGAAGTAAGGCTTTGCCCAGACCTCACTATCGATGGTGCGCGGTGCGAGGACGGTGACCTGAACAGCACCTTCGGCCGGAACGCCGCGGCGAGGATCCATGATGTGCGAGTAACGGCGTCCGCCGACTCGGAATGATTGCTCGTAACTGCCCGAAGTGGAGAGAGAAAAGTCTTTGAGGAATACCTGCGCTGCATTCTTGCGGTGATCCCAGGGATCGGCAATGCTGATGGGCCAGCCACGGGGCTCTTCTGGAGGAT
>DASYYZ010000074.1:0-17916 GCA_035946735.1 Terriglobia bacterium | reverse complement strand
GATCGCCTCGATCGCCACCCGCGCCTTGAACTTGGCACTGTACTGCTTGCGTGTCGTGCTCATCGGCCCTCCTAGCCTCGACGACTGAGCCGACATGTTAACTTATTGCCTGGTCCAAAATTCGGGGTCCACTATACTCTGGAGGCTTAATTGATGGGCGGAGCTTATTGGTATGTCTCGAAAGCTAAGCTGGACCATCTCAAAGAGGCCACACCGGGGTTTTTCGAAGGGGTGTCCGTCAAGCTTGAGTTTAAGATACCGTTTGTGTCCGGCTCGCTGTCTGGTACCGACCAATCCACCCTCATAAGAGACCTTGAAAGGGTCGTCAAGAAACTGGAACACGAGCAGAAGATCAAGAGCTATAGCGATCTGACCGACAATGAAGCCCCGGTTATGATTCGCTTCGAGGGGCCGGCCGTGCGGCTGATCGATCAAGAAAGCTTTTGGGTCGCTTCAGAAACTGGGGACATCGCCCTACTGTTAGCCGGTTCAGCAGGCTATGCCATCGGGCAGCCCACCGGTGTAGCCAGGACGAACATCTCCCCTTCAGCCGATCCCGTAGGCGCTATAACGGCGGTATTCGAACATGTCGGCAGTGTTTCCCCCATATTAGGGACGTCTTTATCTTTTCGATTGAGCTACGTTTGGCAAGAGATCATGCGCGATTCGCTGGAGTCAGGTGCCACGTTACCCAAAGCCGAGGGGATCGCCATCTTTGCAAGCTCCATACCGGCGGATCGCAGTCAGATGCGCCGCGTTGGACGGGAGCGTACTCGCCGAATCGTCATCGGAACTCCGATATACGTGCGACAGATCTAGACTATGGGAACTTTCACAATCCCGCAGCTGATTATCAACTCGCCTTACGAAGAACCGGCCCAGCATTGGAGATTTGACCGTTTGACGCGCACTTTCAGCCTTGAGACAGGAAGGCGTCCAGCCGGGTACATGCGAGCGACCCCAGGCTCCAAAACCTTCGACGATCCCGGAGTCTTTGTCCCGCTGCCCCTTGTGGAGCAGATTCGCCCCCGCGTGAAGGCGTGGCGCGAGGCCGATTGCCCCAACGCGACCGGAATCACGCAGGCGCTCCTCAAACACTGGCGCGATACCGAGCAGCGGGACAGGAACCGCCGGCTATTCTTCTGCCAATTGGAGGCAGTTGAAACCTTGATCTGGTTGGCGGAGGCTCCGCCCGCCGACCTCCAAGGCGTTGAGGTCCCATCCGACGGCGGGCCGTTCACGCGGGTGTGCTCCAAGATGGCGACGGGTTCGGGCAAGACCATTGCGATGGCCATGCTGATTGCGTGGCAAGTGCTTAATAAAGTCACGTACCCGCAGGACAAGCGTTTCTCAAAGAACGTCTTTGTTGTGGCGCCTGGCCTCACGGTCAAGAGCCGTCTGCAGGTGCTCATTCCCGCAGGGGACGGCAATTTCTATGACGAATTCAGCCTGATTCCGCCCGGCTCGTTTGAGAAGCTCCGGCAAGGAAAGGTGCTGATCCGCAACTGGCACGGTTTGATGCCGGAGGACCCGGACGCCGGACCGCGAGTGGTCAAGAAGGGGCCAGAGAGTGACGAGGCATTCACGCGCCGGGTGCTCGCCGACTTGGCGACCCCGCAAAATTTGATTGTTATCAACGACGAGGCGCACCACGCTTGGCGAGTGCCGCCCAAGTCGAGCATCAAGGGACTCAGCAAGGATGAGATCGAAGAAGCTACGAAATGGGTCGGCGGACTCGACCGTATTCACAAGACAAGGGGCATCCTGAATTGCTTCGACTTCACCGCGACGCCGTTCGCACCCACTGGCAAAATGAGCGGCGAAGAGACACTTTTCGGCTGGATCGTGAGCGATTTCGGCCTGAATGACGCTATCGAGTCCGGTCTGGTGAAGACGCCGCGAGTGGTAGTGCGAGACGACGGCCAGCTCACAAAGGAGTACAAGTCTCGGCTGTATCACATCTACATGGATCCCGACGTGAAAGACGACCTGAACCGCAGAGCCGAGGAATACACGCCGCTGCCCGATCTCGTTACGAACGGTTACTACCTCTTGGGCAAGGACTGGCTGGAGACGGCGCAGAAATGGCGGAAGGTAGGTTTGAAAACGCCGCCCGTGATGATTACCGTCGCCAACCGAACCGAGACGGCGGCCCGAGTGGAGTATGCCTTCACTCACAAGAAAATCAAGATCGACGAACTGGCAGAGCCCGACCAAATCCTTCACATTGACTCAAAGGTACTGGAGAAGGCGGAGGCCAGGGAGGAGGCGACCGAAGCCGAGGAGCCAAACGGCGACGATCCGGGCGAAGGCGAGGGGAAGCCGGAGCGGAAGCTATCGAAAAAGGACAAGGCCGAGTTACTACGTCGCACGGTGGACACCGTGGGACAGGTCGGCAAGCCCGGAGAGCAAATTCAGAAAGTGATTTCAGTAGGTATGCTCTCCGAAGGATGGGACGCCAAGACTGTCACTCACATCATGGGGCTGCGTGCGTTTACGTCCCAATTGCTTTGCGAGCAGGTGGTAGGCCGGGGGTTGCGTCGCACATCGTATGAGACCAAGGAAAGGAACGGAAAGTCCCTGTTCGAGCCGGAGTACGTCAACATATTCGGCGTGCCTTTCACGTTTTTGCCCCACGAGGGCGGAGTGGAGACGACGCCCGAGCCGCAGGAACCGCCCGTGCCTATCTTTGCGGACCCCAACAAACGAGAGTTTGAGATTTCATGGCCCAACGTCATCCGCATTGACCACGAGTACCGGCCCCAGCTCTCGCTCGAACTGTCTCGCGTGAAGCCACTGGAGATCGACGCCCTGAAGACAGCGACACTGGCGGAGATGGCGCCCTTGATTGAAGGCAGGCCGGACGTGGCGCGACTCACGGAGATTAACCTTCAGGACCTCGCCCGCAAATTCAGAACGCAAAAGATCGTCTTCGAAACAGCCCGTGACGTTTACGATCAAATGCAACCGAACTGGAAAGGCAATAAGGAAAGTTTGCTCGCCCAGGTCATCGCACTGGTCGAACGTTTCGTAGCCAGCGACCGCATCACGATCTCGCCACCCCTTTTCAACCAGGATGGCTTGCGCCGCCGGATCATGATCACGCTGAACATGAACAAGGTTGTGCAGCACATCTGGGAAGCGATCCGGTTTGAGAACACCCTGGCGCTGGTGCCGGTCTTCGACAGCCAGCGCCCGATCCGGTCAACGGGCGATATGCGACCGTGGGGCACGCGGAGACCGCACGAGGTCACCAAGCGCTCGCACATCAACCTGTGCGTGTTCGAGAGCACGTGGGAAGCAAGCGAGGCGTTTGAACTCGACCGCAGCGATCACGTCACGGCATGGGCGAAGAATGACCATCTCGGCTTTGAGATCGGGTATGTCTTCCAAGGGATCGTGAAGAAGTACCGGCCTGATTACCTGATTCGAGTGGCGAACGGCGCCGCGCTGGTGCTGGAGGTCAAAGGCCGGGACTCACAGGAGGGTAAAACGAAGCGCGAGTTTCTTGACGAGTGGGTGAAGGCGGTCAACGCGCACGGCGGATTCGGAAGGTGGGCATGGGACGTGTCGTTTCACCCCAAGGACGTGGCGGGGGTTCTGCGGAAACACGCGCCCGCCGCGTGAACTCGGTGCAAGTAGCTGAGGCAGTCGCGGCTTCGTTCCAAAACCCAGGACAACCGCGATGGTACCATCATGAGGTACGACCCGAGATTCGGCCCGCGATTTGGAATGCCAGAGGAATGGCAGAGCCCGTGGGGCGAGCCGCAGGGGTCCCCGAAATGAGCGGTTCACACTCAGGCGTGCCCTTGAAGAGCACACTTCTGATGCGACTGGAGGTCTTGATCCGGCAGGCCCGTGAGCAGTTGAAGCAGTTCACGGACGGCAAGACACAGTTCATTGCGTACGTTCGAGCTCTCAGAGAACAAATTCAGCATTGTCTTGTGGACATTGTGGACAGAGGAGAGCCCGCACAGGAAGACCTTCGAGAAGTGATAGCGATGGACCTCAGCATTTCTGATGAGTTAGCAGCGTGGTATGCCAAAGGCGTTTACAACGACTTTCAGGTCAAAGAAGGCGATCCCGCCGACTTCCTGCGGGCTCAGGCCGAATACGACCGCACGATGCCCGCGAAAATTCAGCGCATGATCGACATACTTCAAACGGTGCGGGGGAAAATGCTGGGCACCGTGCCGTCCGCCTCCCCGACGCCGGTCCCTCAGGCTGGCAGTCCGCCGCACGTTAAAGGCACCGGAGAGCCCAAGAAGCCATATTCCAAGCGCGACCATGCACTTTACAAGTTGATCGGCTCCGAGGACCTAGCCCGCTTTACTGACGCGGAGCTGTGGAAGCGCAACGCCAAGGACTTTCGAACAATGCAACCACCCGGAAGGAAGGCCACCCTGGACGCATTCCGCGCCCGCCTGTTCAGAATTAGGCAGTATCACGGTGTCCCGACGCCGAAGTTGTAAAAAAATCTGCTCAGTGTCTTGATGAGCCTCTGCTCAGTTTCTCGCCCGCGTTGCCGCGCATCCCATATCGCCCTCAACACTTAGCTGCTCTCCCCTGCTCAAAATCCGCTCCAAAGCCAACCGCTTGTCAACGCCCTCACCGTGCTGGACTGACGCGGTGCTCAACCTGCTCAAAACATTTGAGCAGCGTTACGCCTGTTAGGCTGGGCGCAGTTGAGTGATTCGCGGAGATGTTAGCAAACGGGCTAGGCAATGAGCTGGAGGGCCACAGCATACGTCAAGGAACTAAAGGAGGCGCCGAACGGCCAGAAGATCACCTGCGCCGAAAAGCTCGTGATGTTTGTCCTGGCGGACTGCTACAACGAAGAGTATGGCCGAGCGTGGCCTTCGGTTCCGACTCTTGCGGCTGCCGCGCTGACTACGGAACGCAATATGCGCCGTGTTCTTCGATCACTAGAAAACAAGAGGCTAGTCGAAACCGCTCAGAGTCGGGGTCTCGGTCACTCCAACAGTTACCGGTTCCCAGGTTATTCTGGCGAACAAGTTACCAAAACAAAACCGGACAATCTGTCCGGTTTATCAGTCGGTAATACCGGACGAAGCGAGCCTCAAAACGGGACGCCGGAGGTACGAAAACCGGACGCAGCTCTGTCCGCCAAACCACAGAGAACCGAAAAACAACAACTGAGAAACGATCAGCAAAACGAAAGGCTCTATCGACGGGAGCTGGAAGACATGCAGCGACCAGGACCGGTCGGAGAATCTGCTCGGCGGCACTGGATGAAGCTAATTGGCGATCCTGCGGAGTCCGCCAGCTTGCCCGACTGGTTCAGACGGCAGGCGGAAGCGATGCTCGGGAAGTGAGAACGATTGCCGTGACAGGTGACCAATGAACGTCAAGCTACTAAGCGCCGACGAGGTCTCAGAACTAACGGGGATTCCCGGGACTACCCTCGCGCAGTGGCGCTACCGCAAGCAAGGGATGCCCTATTTGCGGATCGGACGACTCGTGAGATATTCTCAGGCCGATGTTGACGCTTATTTGCAGCGTTGCAGGATCGAAGTGCGCGGACAGGCCACCGAGAGGAGTGACCATGTCCGTGTATCGTGATCGGTCTGGAAATTACGCATACGATTTCTGGTACGAGGGCCAGCGAGTGAAGAAGTCCACCTACCAGAACGACCGTCGTCAGGCTCAGCTTATCGAAGCAGCCGCAAAAGCTGACTTGATGCGCGGAATTATCAAACTGAAGCAGCGGGAGGAGCCCACCGTACCGCGAGAGTTCCGGCGGTTTACGGAGGAAGTTTTTCTCCCCTGGTTCCAGAACACGCACCAAGGCCACCCGAGGTCCTATCGGCGACACTTGACGAGTACGAAGCCTCTGCTGAGGCATTTTGCCAGCACCGAACTGCAGGCGATCAATTCGGGCTCCGTCGAGGAATACAAGTCGATTCGGGCAGCGAAGGTGAGCCGCAAGACCGGGCGCCAGATCAAGCCCGCTACGGTGAACCGGGAGTTGGCCGCGTTGCGTGCGATTTTCAACCTGGCAATCAAACACAGACTGGTGAGCGAGAACCCGGTCAAAGGCGTCCGCTTTCTTCCCGAGGACAACGAGCAAATGCGTGTCTTGTCCTACGAGGAGGAAGCGAAGTATTTGGCCGCAGCGACCCCGCGACTGCGCGAGATCGCCGTGCTCATCCTTCACACCGGCCTTCGCCCGGAAGAAGCCTATCGGCTCCGGCGCGAAGATGTGCACCTGTTCGAGGGCTACTTGCACGTCCCGTTCGGCAAGACTCGGGCGGCAAAGCGGAATGTCCCACTCGACAAGGAAGCCACCAAACTGCTGGCGGCGAGACTTGAGAAGTTCGGGACTGACGTTTTTGTTTTTCCAAGTAAGAGGGACGCCAAGCAGCCCATGGGTATGATCGCCAATACCCACCATCGGACCGTGGAACGAACCAAGCTGCCGTGGTTTCGCTTGTACGACCTACGGCACACGTTCGCGACGCGAGCCGCGCAGTCGAACATGGATTTGCCGACACTGGCCGGGATCTTAGGTCATGCGAAACTTAACATGGTCCTGAGATACGCGCACCCAACGCCGGAGCACAAACGGCAGGCCATCACAAAGTTGGAGCAGTACGTCGCCGAGGCCCGGCTTCAGTCCCACGAAGCCACTCCCACGCAAGAGGCGTGGGTGAACTGAAACCTATGGTGAGTCATCGGTTTAACTCTCTTTCGGAGCGCGCCTGCAAAACCTTTATGCGGCGGTTCGATTCCGCCCCGCGCCTCCAATCCTGCAACGAGCTAACCCCAATAAGAGCCAGCCTTTGAGTGGCCCCCAGCTTCTGTCAGTTCATTTCCATAGCTCTTTGAAGCGTTGCAGTCTGAATATCACAGCGCTGAAGAATCTCGACGAAGCTGACGGAGCGATTCCGTCGCAGACTCGATGCGGAACGCAGCGGGTTAACCCTTGTGACGCGACGGCAGACGACGGCAATAGTCGCCTGGAAGATGCCTTTAGAGAGTCACAACTTCGACGGAGTTCCGGGCAATCTCCACTGCCGTGGCGCTTCGCAACCGACTCGTTCTGTATGGCGGCGGCTCCTGGCCGGCTCTCGGCGCTTGCGTTCGTGGCCGGACGCTGGTCGGCGCGTCGCCGCAAGGATAGTGTCCCGGCGAATAATCCCAAATAACCATGGCCGCCGTTGCCCGGAGGCAACACCGTGGGTATCCGTGGTTCTAGCCTACGGACGAGAAGCAACTTCGGATTGTGACGGTTGCCCGGAGGGCAACACCGTGAGTAGCCGTAGGTTTCAACCTACGGATCGCGAGGCCAGGAACAACGAATCAACCCCGGAGGGGTTGACCGGGGTAGAATCGGCCCATGTCAACCCACATCGCGATCTCCTACCACATCGTCTTTTCCACAAAAGACCGGGCGCCAGTTCTCAACAAAAACCGCCGCTTAGACCTCTTCCGCTGCATCTGGGGAATCATCAGCAGGCGCGAGGGCCACCTCTATCGCATCAATGGCGTGCAGGATCACTCCTGACCAGTCTCCATCCCGCCGTGTGCCTGGCCGATTTCGTTAAGGACATCAAGACGGGTTCCTGACGCTGGATCAAGCAGAATGCCGTGTTCAAGCGGTTCTCGCACTGGCAAAGGGGATACGCAGCGTTTACCTGCGCGCGGCACGATCGCGACCGGCTCATCGAGTACATCAAGGGGCAGGAAGAACATCACCGCACGGCAACGTTCCAGGAGGAGTTTCGCAAACTGCTGATCGAGGCTGGAGTCGAGTTCGAAGAACGCTATCTGTTCTAACGTCCTGATTGGCCCGAAACCCTGCCATCGCGGGGCCTCAATCGCTCTTGGTCATCCACCGTCAACCCCTCCAGAGTTGATCGTTGTTCCTGGCCTCGCGATCCGTAGGTTAAAACCTACGGCTACCCACGGTGTTGCCCTTCGGGCAACCGTCACAATCCGAAGTTGTTTCTCATCCGTAGGCTAGAACCACGGCTACCCACCACGGTGTTGCCCGGAGCCTGCCCTGAGTGAAACGAAGGGGGCAACCGTCGAGTGGATGGCATCAGCGAAGCCTTCGCGCTCAGTTTTTCCACCCCTTGACGCCTGTGTCAGGATTGCACGCTGTTTCTTGCCCCGCCTCCTCTCTCCCCGCCAACTGCTTCGAAACAAGAGAGAACAAAAAGCGTCTCACGAGTACCCGCCGTCCCCACGGTCTCATTTCGAAGTGAAACACTGAAATGATGCGTAGAAACCGGACGGCAAAAGCCAAAAGTCAGAACTCAGAAGCCGGAACGACGCCGAAACTCGATGCCGCAAACCCCGGACCCGGCGAGCCGACGGCTGACGGCGGACAACCGCCCGCCCGCAACCGTCAGCCGGCAACCGACCCGGATTTGGAACGGCGCAAGTCGGAGCTTTACGCGCGCTTGCTGCGCGCCGTCGAGGCCCGCAAGTCGGATCGCTCCGCCTACTACGCTCCTAGCCTACGGCACGGACTCCATTGCCCCGATCTCGACCGCAGTGCCGCCGCCACCGGCGAGAACCCGGAAGGGCTTAAGGCCCACCTCCGGCTGTTCGATCGCGTTTTCGGCGGCCTGCTCGGCTTCGCAAGTCAAAGGCCAAAGACAGGGGAAAGCCAGAAGCCGGGGGCGGACCACCGACAATCGTCAAATCCGCAATCCCCCGATCCCTTGCCGGTCGACGCTCGCAGTCCCCTTGCGCCCAAGCTCACGCGCGCTCTGGCCTTGCTGATGTGGCTGCCCATGCGCCTCATGCGCACCCAAGCCATCTGGGAGCGGCGCGCCCTCTCCTATCGATTGCAGGAGCTCGGGCGCTGGCGGCGTCGATATGGTCTCTTGACGCCTGCCCGCATCGATCGATTGCGCTCCGACCTCGACCTCCTCTTCAATCAACACCTCGACGAGCGGGCGTGGTTGCGGCGCGTCCGGCGGCGTTGGCTCCTGCTCTGGGAGGCCCTATTTGAGCCCTCGGCGTGGGCAGCGCGGCTGGCGCGATGGCGCCGGCCGGGCGCGAGAAAGCGGACGCCGGCGAGCGCCAACTCCCGACTCCGATCTGCGAGGCGCGGACCGCGCCGCGAAGTCTGGATGCGGCGTCTGGACGAACTTCCTCCCGAGGCCATCGCCAATTTCTCGCCGGGCCATGCCCTGGGAGCGATCGAGAAGCGTCGCAAGCCGGCGAGTGTCAAAGCGCCGGAGCAGTGGAGCGCGTGGAACGAACGCGTGGCGCGCACGCTTGACCGCATGGATTGCAGGCTGCGGCGCGCCACCCGCGACCTCTTCGGCGCGCGCCAGCCTTCGGACGCCGAGCTGCGCGGCCTGGTGAAACGCGGCACGCTCAAAGTGCCTGAGACCTTCGAGGAGTTCGAACAGTTGGTAGCGGCGGCCTTGGGGCCGGAGCCGGCAGTCCGAAGCAAAGGGCCGAGCGGCCCCGCCGGCGCCGGGGCGGCGGGTAGCCTAGCGGACCAAGGCGCCGCACATTCGTCTAGCCTAGCAGAAACGGCGTCTAGCCTACCAGCGTGCGGAACAACGCCGCCGAAACCTGTCATTTCGAGCCCGTTCGTTCCTCCGCTACGAACGGTCCTGAGCGCAGCGAAGGAGCTCAGGGTAAACTGCGCGAGAAATCCCGCATTGAAAATAAAGGCGATGCAAGATTCCTCGTCGCTTGCGGCTCCTCGGAATGACAGGCTGGACGATTTTTACCACAGCCCGCTGGAGGGTAAAGCGCGCCGGTCGGCGGTCCGCTCCGTCCCGAAAAAGAAAAGGTTGAACGCGCCGAAACTCAAAACCCAGGGCGTGCAGGGGAGCGTCGCCGCTCCCCCCGCAGCGAATCCCGGACCGGCTACGGACAATCCGCCACTCGAAACTGGCCCGCCTTCCGAAACCGCCAATCGCCAATTTGCGGAGGCACTCTGGCAACGAGTGAATTTCTTTGCCGGGCGCGCCGACGAGCTAGAACAGTTGCTTCACGCCACGCTCGATTGGGACACGTCGCGGCTCCCGCGCCTGTGGTGGCGCCTGCTGCCGCCCGATCACGCCGGCGAGTGCGTGATGGCTCTACTCCGGCATACCGACGCCCGGGCGCGCGCGCTCGCCGCCCGCAGCGGAATCAGCCTGGCTGAGGCCTGGCGCCGGGCGGAGGCTGAGTCGCGTCCGCCGGCGCCCTGGGAATCCCAGGGGCAGGCGATTGGCGGTCGGGGACACGAGCCCCGACGAAGTCGTAAGTCGTCGGTTGCCGGTGGCAAGCCGGGTTCCAAGACGCGCGCTCTTCTGGAAATGCGCAAGTTCATGCTGGACTGGCTGGCAGCCGTGGATTACACCGGCCATCATGCCAACCTTAGTGTGCACCAGGTGGAGGTAACGCTCTACGACGTTGCTGTTTATTGTTTCGGGATTCACAGGCAGTTTCTGGAATGGCGGCCGGTGTTGAGTTCCGTGCAGCTCGAAACGCGGCGCGAGCGTCCGGAGTGGCAGGTGCGCGTGATGACCGCGGACGGTGAGGCTTGGGTGAAGTTGTCAGACGGAAGAATCTTCCAACCGGAAGAGGAGCAGGCGGCGGGCGTCAGTGGCTCTAGCGGTCAGGGAGTACAGCCCGGGCCGAAGAGGGCGGTAGTTGGCAGCGGCGGCAGGTGGTTCCTGGGAAAATGGAATTTTGAAAATCGAAATTCGAAATTCGATATTCTGGCGTCTGGCTTCTGAATCCTGTTTTTTCGAGGCAGCCTTGGCAGCAAACATCGAAAAGCAAATCGCGAAACTCCGCGAAGAGATTCGCCACCACGAGCACCGCTACTACGTGCTGGACGATCCGGAGATCTCCGACTACGACTTCGACCAGCTTATGAAGCGTTTGCAGGATCTGGAGCGCGAGCACCCGGACCTCGTGACGCCGGACTCGCCATCGCAGCGCGTGGGCGGTGAACCGGCGGCAGAGTTCCCGAAGCTGCGGCATCGGACGCCGATGATGAGCCTCGACAACACCTATTCGGTGGATGAACTCGGCGACTTCGACCGCAGGGTGCGCTCGCTTTCCGGACGCGAGCAGGTGGAGTATGTGGCCGAGTTGAAGCTCGACGGCCTCTCGATGTCACTGGTCTATGAAAACGGCGCTTTGACGCACGGCGTGACGCGCGGAAATGGCCTCGTCGGTGAGGATGTGACGCCTAATTTGAAGACCATCCGGTCTCTTCCGCTGCGGCTCGACCCGAGGAAGCTCGCAGTGTGGCACCAGCCGGCACGCTTCGAAGTCCGCGGCGAAGTGATCATGCCGCGCACGGCTTTTGCGGCGCTGAACGCGCAACGCGAGGCCGCCGGCCTCCCCAAGTTCGCCAATCCGCGCAACTCGGCGGCCGGTACCATGCGTCTGCTCGACTCCAGAATCGTAGCCTCGCGAAAGCTCGATATCTTCCTCTACTTCGCGCTGGTGGATGGCAGGCCGCCGCTCAACGAACATTGGAAAACGCTCGACTCGATGGCGAAGCTCGGCTTCAAGGTGAATTCGCACCGGCAGCTCTGCCGCTCGTTCGACGAGGTTCTGAAATTCATCGAGGAGTGGGAGACGAAGCGCGAGAGCCTCGACTATGACACCGACGGCATCGTGATCAAGGTGAATGACACGCGCCTCTGGGACGAGCTCGGATGGACCGCCAAGTCGCCGCGCTGGGCTGTAGCCTACAAGTACGCGGCGCGGCAGGCCACCACGGTGGTGAAAGATATCCGCGCGCAGGTGGGCCGCACGGGCACCCTGACGCCGGTGGCCGATCTGGAGCCGGTGGAGGTGGCCGGCGTCACCGTGAGCCACGCCACGCTCCACAACATGGACGAGATCGAGCGCCTGGGCGTCGAAATCGGCGACCGGGTGCTGATCCAGCGGGCGGGCGAAGTGATCCCGCAAGTGGTGAAGGTTGTGGAACAAGGGAAGGACCGGAGGCCGTTTCGCGTCCCGTCGAAGTGCCCGGTGTGCGGCGGCGACGTCTTTCGGGCCGAGGGAGAGGTCGCCTACCGCTGCATGAACTCGGCCTGTCCGGCGCAGCTCAAGGAATCGCTGCGGCATTTCGCCGGCCGCCGCGCCATGGACATCGACGGCCTGGGCGACGCGCTCGTCGATCAGCTCGTCGGCAAGGGCCTGGTGAAGGACGCGGCCGATCTGTATGCGCTTAAGCTGGATGAGCTGGTGGCGCTCGAGCGCATCGGCGAGAAGTCCGCGTCCAATCTGCTCCGCGAAATCGAGGAGAGCAAGAAGGCCGAGCTGCCCCGGCTGATCTTTAGCCTCGGCATTCCGTTTGTCGGCGAGCGCACCGCGCAAGTGCTGGCACGCCATTTTGGATCGCTCGACAAGCTGGCCGCCGCCAGCGAAGCCGATCTCGACGAGGTGAACGAGATCGGCATGAAAACGGCCGGCGGCATCGCGCAGTATTTTCGCGAAGAGCATAACCGGAAGGTGCTGCAAAAACTGCGGCAGGCCGGTCTCGGCTTCGAGCAGGAGCAGGCTCGCAAGACCGGCGATGCGCTCGCCGGCAAGACGTTCGTGCTCACCGGAACCCTGCCCACTTATTCGCGCGAGGAAGCCGGCAAAATGATCGAAGATGCGGGCGGGCGGGTGACCGGATCGGTGAGCAAGAAGACGGATTACGTGGTGGCCGGCGCCGAGGCAGGATCGAAACTCGAGAAAGCACGCGAACTTGGAGTGAAGGTGATCGATGAGGATGGACTGCGAGGTTTGCTCAAGTGAAACCTTGCTGAAGAGGGCCGCACCACACGGTGCTGTCGGGAAGAGCGGATTCACCGCAAGAGATTCGGATGTCGTTCCACCAAACCGCCGGACTGTTGATTGAGATCGCCTGGATCATTCTCTGCGTCTACTGGTTCGTGATGGCCTTCGGGGTCAAGCGGGCGCTGAAGAGGCAAAGCTCCGCGAGCCGGTTGCTCCATATCGCTGTGGGAGTGGCGGCTTACATGCTTCTCTTTACGCACCGCCTGAGCTGGGGGCCGCTCGGGATGCGATTTGTGTCGTGGCGCCACGCCTGGGTGGTGGCGGGCGTTGCGATTACGTATGCTGGCGTTGCTCTCGCGATCTGGGCGCGCGCCATCCTGGGCGGGAACTGGAGCGCGACGGTCACGGTGAAGCAGGACCACAGTCTGGTTCGTCAAGGGCCTTACTCTACCGTGCGTCATCCGATCTACTCGGGGCTGTTACTGGCAGGGCTTGGCACCGCACTCGTGATCGGCGAAGTTCATAGTCTGCTGGCGGTGATCATCGGAGTGATAGGTTTCCTTGCCAAGTCGAGGCTGGAAGAGCGCTTTATGATCGAGCGGTTCGGCCATGAGTACGAAGAGTACCGGATGCACACCTGGGCGCTGGTGCCGTTTGTCTTGTAGGATCTGGGGTTTAGGAGCTGGCAGTCTTGTCGAAATACCATTCATCGGGCTTCATCAAGGCGGGACCTTCAGCCTTGAGCGCGATTTCGCGGTCAAGCCTACCAGCCTGTAGGTTTGCCTTGATTCTGCTCGTCGAGCCACTTCTGCAAGGGGGCGAAGTAGTCCAGAATGGCGCTCGCGTCCATCTGGCGCTCGCCAGTGAGGGCTTCGAGGGCGTCGGGCCAGGGCTGGCTCTTGCCGAGAGCAAGCATGGCTCGAAGACGCTTGCCGGCTTCAGCATTGCCGTAGATCGAGCAGCGGTGCAGCGGACTCTGGCAGCCGGAGGCGCGGGCCAGCGCGCGGTGGAATTGAAACTGCAAAATGTCGGCCAGGAAGTAGCGCATGTAAGGAACGTTGGCGGCGACGTGATACTTCGCGCCGGCATCAAAGTCCGCCTCGCTGCGCGGGACAGGCGGCGCCACGCCTTGATACTTCAGACGCATGTTCCACCAGGCTTGATTGTATTTGTCCCCTGGAATCTGACCGGAGAATACTTCCCAGCGCCATTTATCGATCATGAGGCCGAAGGGCAGGAACGCGACCTTCTCGAGCGCTTTCGAGAGCAGGAGACCGATGTCGCTCGAAGCGTCGGGGGCATGATCAAGCAGTCCGAGCTTCACCAGGTATTCGGGAGTGATGGAAAGCGCAATGGTGTCGCCGATCGCCTCGTGGAAGCCGTCGTTGGCGCCGTCGCGGAAGAGCATCGGTTGGCGGCTATAGGCGAGCTGGTAGAAGTTATGGCCGAGCTCGTGGTGGACCGTGTTAAAGTCCTCGGCGGTGATGTCAATGCACATTTTCAGCCGCACGTCCTGATCGAGATCGATGTGCCAGGCCGAGGCGTGACACACCACGTCACGATCCGCAGGCTTCTGAAGCAGCGATCGCTCCCAGAAGGTCTGCGGCAGCGGCTCAAAACCGAGCGAGGTAAAGAATCCCTCGCCGTAGCGCACCATCTGCCTGTAGCCGGTGTGGCGGTCTCTCAGAATCGCCGTGAGATCATAGCCGCGGTCCGAGCCCGCCGGAGCCACCAGCGGATAAACGTTGTCCCAGGTCTGCGCCCAGATGTTGCCCAGCAAGTCGGCGGGAATGGGGCCACTTGCTGGGACGCGATCGCCGTATTTTTCGCGCAGCTTCGAGCGCACGTAGGCATGAAGCGACAAGTAGAGCGGCCGCACCTGCTCCCACAGGCGGTCGCTCGCGCGCGCGAAGTCGTCCGGCGGCATATCGTAGCCCGACCTCCACATGGCGCCGTTATCCGCGAACCCGAGTTCGCGCGCACCCTTGTTGGCGAGCTCCACGTAGCGCGTGAATTGGTCCCGGTAGGGCGGCGAGACCGCGTGCCAGCCGCGCCAGACGTCGAGCAACCGCACGGGGTCGCGGCTGTCGCGCATGATGCGCGTGATGTCCTCGACGTCAAGGCATTTTGGCTGTTCGGGCGGGCAGTATTTTCCTTTGCCGTACGCACCTTCCATCGAGGTGATGGCGCGGGTGAGTTCCTCGCCTTCCTTGGGGTCCGATGGCGTAGCCGTGGTGAGCGCCAGCTTCAAAATGTTGAGCTCGCGGGAAATTTCGGGCGGAAGATTCAGACCGTCGAAGCGGGTCGCGCCCTTTGCGTATCGGACGCTGGCGTCGAGGGCCTTCTGATCGGCATGCGCCGCCAGGATCTCCGTGTCGTCGGTGATGTAGGTGGACTTTACCCAATCCGCGCGGCTCGCCTCAATAGAAAGATCGAGCAGTCGCGCCGAGGCTTCGTCCACGAATTTTCTAGCTTCTTCCGCCGTAGGACTGCTTTGCGACACCATGTGCTCCTGTGCGCCTTGAAGGGATGGGACAACCATTAAGAAAATGGCAAGCGCCCTGTGCATTCCGAATCTCAATGAAGGTCAGGAATCAAAAACGCATTCAACGGCTAGTCCATCACATCGATGGAATCGATCACGCCGACCACTGCCATGTCGATTGGCGACTGAGGGCGCCCGACGGCGGTCATCGCGGACCAGCCTTCCGTCGCCACCAGCACGCGGTCGCCGACACCGGCATCGACGGCGTCAAGCGCCAGCACCTCCTCGCCACGATCGCTGCCGTCGAGGTTCAGCGGCTGGACCATCAGAATCTTGCGGCCCTCATGGCTGGGTGCCTTTTGGGTAGCGACGATGTCTCCGATCACGCGACCGATGAGCATAGGAAAAGCAGGATTTAGGAGCTAGGATTTGGGAGCTAGGCTTCGGTGCCCGCTAGATCCTAGCTCCTGGATCCTGCAACGTTCACCCGATCCACGATTGCCACGATCGTAGCGTCCGTGGGGACATCGTCAGGAAGCCAAGGGAAACTGGCTTCGCGGCCGCGGCAGCAGTAGACGGTCTCGCCGGCTCCCGCACCCACGCTGTCCAGCGCCAGCATCTTTGCGCCGCGATCCTTGCGGTGCCGGTCGACGGGCTGAATCACCAGGATCTTGCGGGCGAAGTACCCGGGATCCTTTATCGTCGAGACGACATTGCCGATAACCCGCGCAAGAAACATGATAGATGACAACGATCAATGCGAAGTAGCGAGCCGCTTGCGGCCCATCTCTTGTTCGTCGCTTATCGCTCGGCATCCGGCATCCCAATCATTTCGGCGCCGCCTTCGAGTCCGGAGCCTTCAAGGATCGAAAGTAGGCCACCAGCGCCTCGGCGTCAGAATGAGAGAAACGGTACTCAGGCATCGGAGGATCAGCCGGTTTGCCGTTTTTGCCCATTCCAGTCTCCAGGAATTTGACCGCTGCCGCCTCACTCCAGCCAGCCAATCCCGCCAGCGGAGGCGCAGTGGAGGACCATCCTGGAACCGGCTGCAGGGGCTGGAAACCAATCGGCGCCCCTTGAAATAGCCGCGACGTATCGGGCTGGCCCTGTTGCCCGCGTGGTGTGTGACAGTCACCGCACAGGCTGGCGCGATTCGCCAGGTAGCTGCCGCGTTTGATCAACATTGCCGAGCTGTCGGCAGCCGGCAAGTCGGAGGAGAAGGCAAGTAATCCCATCAAAGCCCAAAAGAGCCGGCCGAACATCTTATGTGACTCGCTGCTTTGCATCATACCCACCTCAAAGAGAACTGATTATCCACCGATCGAACCATTTCTTCGCGGAATCACACCTTCAGCGTTCTCGTCCTCTCGTTCATCGATCGGCGTTCGTCGTTCAAACATCGTCATCAAGCCTCACAGTGTCCACAATGCCGACGATGGCTGTGTCCACCGGACAATCTTTGCACGTAGCGGCCATGCGAGCTGAGCTTCCTTGGACGATGATGACAGTCTCGCGAAAACCGGCGCTGACCGTATCAACCGCCACCAGGTAGTTAGCCTTGCCCTTGGCGGCCCGCGCTTTCGATCCTGCAACTTCCTCGGGCGTCAATGGACTGACAACCAGAAGCTTCTTGCCTTCCAGGCGGGGGTCCTTGCGGGTGGCAACGACGGTACCGATGACTTTCGCTAATTGCATAAGAGGTCTGCGGTCCGCAGCTCGTCGTCCATCGATTTCGAGATCGAAATCCGGCCTTCGGCACGCCGCCTTCACGAACAGTGACGTTTAATGATGGGCGATAGACAACGGCAACGGACGAACAAGGGACAAGTGGCCAGGCCGGTCATCGGCGGCCATTTGCCGATTACTGCCCCGACTTGCCGATGGGCAGCGTACCCTCAAGGCTCGGATGCGGTCGCGGAATCACGTGTACCGCTATCAATTCGCCCACGCGGCGGGCGGCCGCCGCTCCGGCATCGGTGGCCGCCTTTACCGCTGCCACGTCACCGCGCACCAGCGCCGTGACGTATCCTGAACCGATCTTTTCCCAACCCACCACCGTCACGTTGGCGGCCTTCACCATCGCATCGGAGGCCTCGATCATGGCCACCAAGCCACGCGTCTCGATCATGCCCAGTGCTTCACCCATTCCGGACCTCCTATCAGGTTCAGAGTCGAGCTTCAAAGTCGAATTTCAAGTCTTAGGCCTTTTGCTACGCTCGATTGCCTCGGCGATCAGTTGTTCCAGTTCGGCCCGGGACAGCCAGAAACGCTCGCAGTCTCGCGCTACCGCGCCTCGGGCGGCATCGATCTCGGGCGCAACCGCGGCGCCGCTCACTGGACACACTTCGTTGCGCGCCACCTCCGGCGTTCCCGCTCCAAAATAAGCCGGGCGGGCGGTGAGCAGTTTATCCACTTCCGCATCGGAGAGCAAGACCTGGCGCCCCAATTGCTCCGTCACGAGCGACACCTTGGCAAAATGCTCTACCGTCTCCATTTTGAAAAACGCACGCAAGAGGTCAGGACCATAAGTGACCACGCCGTGATTGGCCATCAGGATGGCGTCGTAAGAGCCCACCAGCGGAAGCAGGGCCTCGCTGAGCGCCGGCGTTCCCGGAGTGCCATAGGGCGCAAGCGGAATGCAGCCGAAGGTCAGCACAACCTCAGAAACCAGCGCCTTGTTCAGCGGAATGCCGGCGGCGGCA
>DASYYZ010000073.1:0-15238 GCA_035946735.1 Terriglobia bacterium | reverse complement strand
CGCGGAGACGCACTTGCCGTTCGGCGGCATCAAGCAGACCGGAAACGGTCATCGCGAGGCGGCGGTCACGGCGCTCGATTTCTACTCGGAGTGGAAGACGCTCTACATCGACTACAGCGACCGGCTGCAACGGGCGCAGATCGACAATCAATGAGAGAACAGGAGTCAGGGGCCAGGGGTCAGGGGCTAGGGAGGACTCAGCCCGTCCATATCGCCGAATTCACGCTGGGTGCCGGCGCTCCCCTCTTCATCATTGCCGGGCCCTGCGTGATCGAATCCGAGCGCCACGCGCTTAAGATCGCGCGTTCGCTTGACAAGACCTGCCGCGACTTGGGCGTACCGCTCATCTTCAAAGCTTCCTACGACAAAGCCAATCGCACTTCTGGTGATTCCTACCGGGGCCCCGGCCTGGAAATTGGCTTGGAGATCCTGGCACGTATCAAGCAGCAAACCGGTCTGCCCGTGCTCACCGATGTGCACGAGGTGTCGCACGTGGAAGCCGCGGCCAAGGTTTGTGACGTGATCCAGATTCCGGCGTTTCTCTCCCGGCAAACGGATCTGCTGGTGGCGGCTGGGCGCTCGGGCGCGGCGGTGAATATCAAGAAGGGTCAATTCCTGTCGCCCTGGGACATGCGGCACGCGATCGCGAAGGTGGCAGGCGCCGGCAATCGGAAGATCATCGTGACCGAGCGCGGATCGAGCTTCGGCTACAACAACCTCGTGGTTGACATGCGCGGTCTTGCGGTGATGCGGGAGTTCGGGTATCCGGTGGTCCTCGACGTTACCCATTCCCTGCAGCTTCCGGGCGGCGAAGGAACGCGCAGCGGGGGCCAGCCACAACACATCGAAACCCTGGCGCGGGCCGGCGTGGCTGCTGGCGTCGACGGCGTCTTCATGGAAGTGCATGAGAATCCGGCGAAGGCGCTCTCGGATGGCGCTAACGCCCTCCATCTGCGCCGCTTCAAATCGCTCGTGAAAACGTTACGCGATCTGAACGCTTTCGTCAGGGGTCAGGAGCCAGTGGCCAGGGGTTAGGGATTCCGCGGCCCGGCTCGTGCTAGAGTCGGCTGGTAGGGAGGGCGCGAGCATGGCTCAAACCGGCATAACGCGGCGCACCGTTGACCTTTCCGCCTACCCGGAGCTGGTGGTGATCTATCTCGGAATGCGCGTCAACCGCCTTCGCGGGATGGCGACGCTGATCAAGTTCGGCCCCCGGATTTCCGCCGCGGTAGCCGCCAAGCCTGACGGATTGCTCCTGCACGAACCTGTGATCTATTCGATCTTTCCCCCTCATGTCGGCATGCGGCAATACTGGCGCGATTTCCGGTCGCTCGAAACCTGGGCGCGATCCTTGCCGCACCAGGAGTGGTGGAGCGGCTTCGTGCGCGACAGCGGCGGCACTGGTTTCTGGCACGAAGCTTACTTCAAAGGCGGAGGCATGGAGGCGATCTACGACGATATTCCTTCGCCTCTTGGATTCATGGCTTTTGCCGATGTCGTCCCGGCGAAGGGCGCCATGTTTTCCGCGCGACGCCGTGCCGGAGTGACTGGGGAGAGCGCTGTTCCTTCGGCCGTTGCGGAAACGGACCTTGCCGATCCTGGTGAAAGGAGCGACCGAGCGTGAAGCTCTCAAGATGCGCCACTCGATTAGCCGTGGTTCTGCTCGGGACGTCTGCGGCCTTCGCGCAAAGCGGGAGTGAGATCAGCCGGCTATTTGTCCAGATCCACGCCAAACAGAACGTGGTGAAGCCGCCCAAGGGCATCCTGAAGCACGAGTACCTGGTGCCTGCCGGACCCTACTTTCAGCTCTTTGATTGGGACATGTACTTCATGGGCGTGGCGCTGAGTTATGACGGCGTGGGCGGCCCGGTAGCGAGCTCGATCCAGGACTTTCTGGAATTCGTCGACGAGTACGCCAATTGGCCGGGGTATACGCCTCGCGAGATCGCGCCTGATGCCTTGTGGGCTTTGCCTGAGATGTGCAAGCCTTTCCTGGCCCAGGCGGCGGTTCGCGCTTCGCGCACGAGCGGCGATTACGAGTGGCTGCTGCAGCCGAACGGAGAGTCGAAGAAAACCAACTACGCGAAGCTCGCCGACACGCTCCACTTTTGGGAAAACACCCGGCGCGCGCCGGACGGATTCTTCTTGTGGTATGACGGAGTGGAGAGCGGCGTGGACAACAATCCCGCGGTCTCCGACCGGCCGTCTCAGGTGACCGAAGGGGTGGATCTACAGTGCTACCTTTACCGCGAGTATCGAGCCATGGCGGTGCTGGCCGGAAAACTCGGTAAGCGCGAAGATGCCGACAAGTACAAGGCCAAAGCCGACGATCTCGCGGCTCGTGTCCGCGACAAAATGTGGTCCGAGTCCGATGGACTGTTCCTGAACATCGACGCGCGCAGCGGCCGCTCCGTGCCGATCAAGACCTGGACCAATTTCGTCCCGCTCTGGGCGGGCATTGCGACCCCGGCTCAAGCCAAACGTACGATCGACGATCATGTTCTGAATCCTAAAGAATTCTGGTGCGACTACGGCATTCGCACGCTGGCGCCGAGCGAGCCCTTGTACAACGCGAAGGCCGGCTACTGGCGCGGTCCGGTGTGGGTGATCTCAAACTACCTGGTGATGCACGGTCTCGCGAATTATGGCCGTCAGGCTGAGGCCCGGCAAGTGGCGGAAAGAACGGTCAGCCTGCTGGTGGACGATATCAAAAAGACAGGCGGTATGAACGAGAACTACGATCCGGACAACGGTCGGCCTGCGGCGGGCGGCCACTTCCTGAGCTGGAACCTGCTCGCCGAGCACATGGTCGAGGAGGCGCAGAAAGGAACGGATCCGACGGCGCTGGAATGAGCCGCCGGCGGTGCGCCGCGGACCGCAACTTTCCTGGACCACAGGACACCGACGTTTGGGATAAATTCCTTCGTACTTCGCTGCTATTCCCCCAAAACTTCCAAGTCATGGAAGAAATTGGCGGGCTCTCCGTCTAACATGTTTACGCGGTTCAATCGGCCATCGACCGCCCATCGCCGCGTGCAGTGCCGGCGTCAGGTGGTGCCGTCTGGGCGGGTGGTACGCCGCGATCTGATTCCTGGATCGAGTTTGCCGGCGCTCCAAATGTTCGCCGTTCCCCGTCAGTTCCTCCTAACCCAATGACGGTTGGACCTGATGCGAGCCTCGGCAACCCGGGCGGAGGTATCCCCATACCTCCGCCTTTACGGCAATCGGGTACAATGGCGGTGTCCGTGAGCTATTGGATCTCCCACGAGAAGGCTGATTCTTGAGCAAGATGGCAGGGGGCGGCGCCCAACCAATCCAGGATTCGTCGTCGGGCGCCGTCAGCAGCGAGTTGGATCGCGAGCGTGTGGTGGCGGCCCAAGGCGGTGACGCCGGAGCTTTCCGTGAGCTTTATGAGGCCTATCGCGACCGGATCTACAGCCTGGTGGTCTACTCGATCGGCGATCCCAGTCAGACCCAGGATGTGCTCCAGACTGTTTTCTTCAAGATTTTCCGCGGTCTTCGAAGTTTCCGGTTCGAGTCCAGCCTCTCCACCTGGATCTATCGCATCGCACACAATGAGTGCCAGGACCACCACCGCCGGCGGAGCGCTCCGCACGTGCCTTTGGAGGCGATCCTTGGCAGCGGAGACGAGATCGATGGCCGGCCGGCATCCGATGACCAGCACGCGCAACAAGAGCGCGAGACCATCATCCGGCAGGCCCTGATGCAATTGCCTTTCAAAATGCGAGAGGTTGTTGTCCTCAAGTACGTGGAAGGCCTCTCGTACGAGGAGATGAGCAAGGCTCTTGGATGCGCGCCCGGCACCGTGGCATCGAGGCTTAATCGTGCGCTCGCGGCGCTGGAAGAGCGTCTACGGCCTTTTGCGGGACTCTTGTAAGAAATTAGAGGAGATTTCCCATGTTCTGCCCACATTTCTTGCTGCGACGGAAGTTTGTGCCTTACTTCGAAGGCAGCCTTGGCGGTGAGTCCGTGAAGCGGGTGGAGCAGCACCTCGTCGACTGCGAACCCTGCCGTCATCTGTTCGTGCGCCTGCGCGCCGGACATCAAATGGCGCAGCGCCTGCAGCGCATCGTTCCCGTGGCTAGCGAGAGCCCTGATTTTGCCGTACTGATGGCTGCGGCGGCCGCGCCGCGCCGCGAGTGGGCCTCGGGTTGGCAGGATTGGCGCGAGCACCTGGCAACGCCGCGGGTGGTCACGGTGCTTACCACGCTGGTGATCGTGCAACTGGCTCTTCTGGTGGTTTCCAATCGGGGAGTGCTGCTCGGTGAACGGAGCCGCGTCGCGATCGATTCGAGCACGCTGGACCTCGGTGAGTTTCGCCAAATCAGCATTGACGACCTTAAGTCCAATACGCAGCCGCATGTCGCCACGGACGGTTATGTGTACGACGTGCACACGGACGCAGAGGAGGGAACCGTTGCGTTCAAGCTGGCCGGGAGCCCGAACGCCCCGAAGCAGTTCGTAGTGTGCGAGATTATGACCCGGATGCCCGCGCCGCGCGACGGCGACCACGTTCGGGTGTACGGTGTTGCCCGTTACGATGCTCAGACCGACCGCAAGTGGTACGAAGTGAATCCGGTGTTGAACATCGCATCGCTGAAGTAATAGAGTTCCCGCGCAGCTACCTGACCGCGGCGGCCGAAAAAACTGACTGCCGCAAGGAAGAAATTCCACAGGACTCCGTCTAACCAACATAAGCCTATTGGATTCGAACGGCATTGGTGCGCCTACTCCGAAACGAGGCACAAAGCTGCTGAATGCATGATTCGGACTTGCTTCGGGAGGGCGATTGTAAGATGGACCGCCACATAAGAGTATTCTGTCTGTTTAGGAGTCTCCTTCTGTGTTCATTCCTAGTCTTTCTCGCCCCCGGGATGCGCGCTCAGAATCCGGGCGCGACACTGGAAGGCATCGTACAGGATACGCAGGGGAGCCGCATCCCGCTGGCCCGGATTGAGCTCCGGGCGCTGGAGTCTGCTTCGGAGCGGCAGGCGACGGCGGACACGCGTGGCGAGTTTCGTCTCGATGATCTGCAGCCGGGCGCCTATCACGTGATCGTTAACGCCTCGGGGTTTGGCGAGGCGCGGTCTGACGTGGCGGTTGCGGTGGGCAGCGCGCGCGACGTGACGGTAATCATGCGCCCTTCGACGGAGCGCCAGATCGTGAACGTGCAGGGTGAGGCTTCGTCGATCACGTCGCAGCCCATCGACACCACCACGACGGTTGAAGGAGGCGTCGTAACGGCTCAGGACCTGCAGACCATCCCGCTTGCGGAGCGCACTTTCGCCAACATCGCATACCTGGTTCCTGGCACCGAACCGGTGGAGCCGTCGGATCCCACCAAGGCCCGCATTACAGCGGTATCGTTTGGTGGCAGCTCGGGCCTGAACGATCAACTGTCGGTGGATGGCGGCGACAATTCGGACGACTACATTGGCGGATTCCTGCAGAACTTCTCGCCCGACGGGGTTCAGGAGTTTGCCGTGCGTACTGAACAGGAAGAGGCTGACACGGGCCGCATGACAGCCGGCTCCGTGGTGATCACCACCAGGCGAGGCACGGACAACTGGCACGGCGACGCCGCTTTCTACGAACGGGCCGCATCGCTCAACGTGCGCTTTCCAATCGAGAATCCCCCTCCCAATCCCAAGCAGCCTTTCTCCCGGCAGAACTACGTTGGAACGCTGGGCGCCCCGATCAAGAAGAGCAAGCTTTGGTTCTTCGCGTCTGTCGAAGCCGTGCACGAAAGGGCCAGCGTCGCCTACAGTTCCGCAAATCGAGCCCAGTTCAACGCGCTCGCCTCACTTGCCGCTGAAGGATTGATTCCCGGAGTCAGCTCGATCTCGGTGCCGGAGAACGTCCCGGTGCCATTCCGCGATTACCTGGATTCGTTCCGTCTGGATTGGTCCCAGTCGCAGCGCTCGCAGTGGTTTTGGCGCGCTTCAGGCGACAACTACACCACCGATAATGACCTGATCCAGCAGGGAACGTTGCCCAACACCGGCGTAACGTCAGGGTCCAACTATCTGAATTCGGTGCTGAGCAATCAATACAGCTTTAGCCCCACCTGGTTCGGATCGTTCACCTTCGACGCCAGCGCGCTGCGTCGGAGCGAGACCCGCAACGATTATCTCGGCTTTGCTCTGGCCTTCCCTTTCAGCTCCACCTTTCTTACCATCTCAGGCTTCGAGACCTTTGGGGACAATCAGTTTGTTACGCCTATAACCGCGTTTCCCGTGTCGCGTAAACAGGAGAAGTACCAGTTTCGATACGACGTGAGCCACGCCTCGGGCGGGAATGCGCCGCGTTTCGGCATCGACTTCATTCATGAGCCTGTGCTCAGCGGGGCCCTCTCTGGCACGGCGGAGAATCTTACCGTCTTCACCATGGACCCCACGTTCTACCTGGCGAACCCGGCGCAGTTCTCGGCGGATCTCAACTGCGGTGCCTCAGCCCTGTCTGGAACCACTTGCACGCCGACTCCGGCTTCGAATGGCAGCTTCTCTCAGAACGTGCAGCGCCTCGGGCTTTATGCCGAGAATGGCTGGCGGGAAACGCCCCAACTCACCATCAATTACGGCGTACGTTACGACACCACTTTCGGCCTCTTTGAGGCTTCCGGTCGCTCGCAGGCGGACAATCCGGCGGTCCTGACGCTCCAGGCGCTGAAGATACCGCTGGCCAACGGCGTCCCTCACGATTACCGCGGGGCCATCGCTCCCCGCATCGGGATCGCCTATTCCCCGGGGAAAAGCCTGAGCACTGTGGTCCGGGCCGGGTTCGGTCTCTTCTACAACGATCTGGCGCAGAACGGCTGGGTAACAGCATTTCAGGCGGTCAATACACCTGCGGGACCGTGCGTGAACCTGGGTGATCCGGGTTGCCTTCCCGGTGGCTCCGCGGGATCGATCATCGATCCGCACTACAAAACGCCGTACGCCATTCACATCACCGGCGGGGTGCAACACGCCTTCAACGCGAAATGGTCGCTGAGCGTCGACTATAACCACGAGCAGGGCGTGCACGCTTTCCGGCGCTACCAGTATGAGGCGGGGTACACGCTCTTCAATCCGTTGTATCCGGCTGCCGATATGGCCGATCAACTGGCCACGGTACCCAACATCCAGGACTTTCATACCGACAATCGGTCGAGCTACAACGGCATGTCGGTACACCTTCAGGGCAACGTCAACCGCCGCTTCAACCTGATCGTGAACTACACCCTTTCCAGGGCAAAGACCTGGGGCTGCGTGCTGGGCGAGCTCTTCGACTATGTCAATGGTGTCTGCGATCCTTTGGATGCCTTCCGGAGAGGCGACTACGGCCCGTCGGGCGAAGACGTCACCGACCGGTTCGTGTTTGCAGGCATTTTCCACTTGCCGGGAGGGTTCGACGTATCAACCTTGGGCCAGGCGGAAAGCGCCAGGCCCATCACCCTGACGACACCGGTGGACGTGAATGGCCTCGGAGATCCGCTTGACGATCGCGCCGTGGTGAATGGGGCGCAAACCAGCCTGGACCAATTCCGGGGCACCCCCTATGTTCAAGTCGACATGCGGGTGAGCCGGCCGTTTACCTATCATGAGCGTTGGACGGTGAATCCCTTCGCCGAATTCTTCAACGTGTTCAATCGCAACAACTCGGGGGCGAACTACGTCACCAACATTGCCGCCCTGCCCACGCCTGTTAACAATCTGGCAAACGCCACCGTTTTTTGCTTAAACGCGGCCTGCTCCGAGACTCAGCCCATCACCAGCCCCAATCAGTTGCGCGTTCCTGCCGGGGCCTTGGGAGATTTCTTCGGCCCGGGAACCACGGTGGGTATACCTTTTGCCGCGCAGCTTGGCGTGCGAGTGACCTTCTAGCCTAGCAGTTTGTTTAAGGGTGATTCGCCGCGCCTTGTCAGCGCGGAGCTTTTTCGGGCCCTCCCTCCGCGGCCTTGCCAAGAACCATTAAACATTGGACAGTTCGCGGGTGGCACGCCTGAAGCCGTGCCCTTTCACGAGGTGCGCAAGCGTTTTTAAGAATTTGCCGGCCTAGCCTAGAAATGCCAATTAGGATCTTGCAGGTGTGATTGAAATGTCCACTTCCCCGGTTTCACCCGGCCTTGAGGAACGTACCTTCACGCAGCTCCTCAAACGCCTGCCGGAGCTGCTCCTGGGTGTTCATCACGATCGGTCCGTACCAGGCCACCGGCTCCTCGAAGGGTTTGCCTGAGACCAGCAGAAAGCGGATCCCGTCATCTCCGGCCTGCACCACCACTTCGTCACCGTTGTCGAAGAGAACCAGCGACCGATTTTCGGCTTCCAAGGGGGGAGCCGTATCAAGCCAGCCCACGGATTCGGTCGGCACCGCCAGCGGTCCCGAAGCGTTGCAGAACTTTCCCGATCCGGCGAAAACATAGGCGAAGGCGTGGCGCGTGGTCTCCACCGGAAGGCTCTTTCTCTTGCCCGGAGGTACCGACACGTCGATGTAGACCGGTTCGGCGGCGGTGCCCTGCACGGGCCCCGTTTTGCCCCAAAAATTTCCGCAGACCACCCGCGCCCGCGTACCGTCATCCTCAGTGATCTCCGGTATTTCGAGCGCTTTCACCTCCTGATAGCGCGGCGGCGTCATCTTGAGCGACGAGGGAAGATTGGCCCACAACTGAAAGCCGTGCATCCGGCCCACCTGATCGCCTTTGGGCATCTCCTGATGAATGATGCCGCTCCCCGCCGTCATCCACTGAACGTCGCCCGAGCCGATCGCGCCGCGATTTCCCATACTGTCGCCGTGCTCTACGGTTCCCGCCAGCACATAAGTGATCGTCTCGATGCCGCGGTGAGGATGCCAGGGGAAGCCTGCCAGGTAGTCCTCCGGAACGTCGTTGCGGAAGTCGTCGAGCAGGAGAAAGGGATCAAAATCCGTGGTATTGCCGAATCCGAAGGCGCGGCGCAGGTGCACACCCGCGCCTTCCAGAGTCGGCTTTGACTTGATGAGCCGCTTGACAGGTCGAAGGGACATTAGACCTCCACTATCGCTCTATGATTGACAAAAGGCGCCTCGCGCGGAGACGCAGAAAGCTACTCTGGCTCTTCCGATTCGGCTGGGGGCGGCGTCATGTCCACCACTTTGTAGGCGGCGGGAATCTCGAACAGATCGTATGACGGCTCGCTGCGATCGATCCGCTTGACGACGATCGTAAGCTGGCCCACGCGCGGGTCGTTACGTCTTGTGACGATGTTAATGCGGAGGTCTTCCGAATACCAGTACTCCTCAGTGACCGTCAGAGGGCGGCCGGCGCCGCTGATTTCCTCAGGCAGCATCGTCGTGCGGCGGTAGCCATGAACGTCAATGCCATCGATTGAACGCGCGCCCAGGTCTTCCAAATTCGGAGCGGAGCGATGAACGCCCGGCCGCTGGGCCCAGTTGCCGGGAGGTGCGGTGGCGGGAGGATTGGGCAGCGCCCGCTGGCGCGCCAGGCGGGTAAATGGATTCAGAAACGTGTTCAGCCTCGTCTCCGGATCGTAAATATGGACGGACAAGAGCGCGGGCTTTCTACTCGACGAGGCGGGCAAGACCTCGCGAATCTCATTGTGGATGCGGCCTCGCGAATCGCGTGATATGAAGGCCGCAGTCTTCCGCTCGAACACGGTCCCATCCTTGAGCACTTGCATCATCTGCTGCTCAACGACGCCGGAAAACGGAATGCCCGGGACGGGAGTAACGAAGACTCCCCCACCGGCCGGGTTCGACATCGGCCGGTCCTGGGCTTTGGCAAAAGGTGACGCCAAAGCAAGTAAGACCGCGACGGCGGTTGTCGCCGAAATTCGTTCTCTTATCGAACTGAACATTCGGACCCTCGGAACATTTGATCTTCCGGCACAGGTGGAATCTTACGCCTTGCCGCCCGCCAGTTTCAAGCCCGAGGAACTGCTGTAGCGCCGGTGTCCCCACCGGCGTGTTCGGCGCTACAGCACTTCGAAATCCTTGGGATTACGGAAGCCAGGAGTGGCTGTGCTGCTGCGCTCGTTTCGAATCGTCAATCGGGGGCGGGTCATCGGCGACGGCGGGAGGCGCGCGCTGAAGTAGTTCCTGGCGCGTCCTACGGCCGCGGGTATCCTCAAAACCGGGGCTTTGAGCCAGCCGTGCCGGGCCAGCATGCGATAGATGGTGGAGGGCGTGACGGGACGGGCCACGGCCCGCTCGTAAGCCAGGCGGACCACGGCCGCGTCCACGTAGGCCTCAGGCCACGCTTCACGGCGCACCGCGCGCAGCAGTTTAGCCTCCGCCGTGACGCTGAGGAGCTGATTACGCCGGCCGCCGCGGCCCGGTCCGGCGAGCGCGGCGGCGCCCTCGCGCAGGTAGCGGCTGTGCATCCGGCGCACCGAGTTCACGCTCCAGCCGATCAGCTCCCCGATCTGCCACGACGGAAGGTGGTACGTGGCTCGCAGCAACAGGCACTGCGCCCGTTGAAGCTCCCACTTGCTGCGCGCCTTCAGCACCGCTTGGCGGAGCTTCGGCAGGCAATCGCCGGGGAACGGCCGCTGCTCGGTGGCGGCACGCTTCATGTTCGCCGCGTTAACCAGCGGTGGCTGTATCAGCGGAACCCAGACGGAGTCGCGTCGTTTGCGCATGCGTTATTACTTTACGGTAATCTGCCCTACACTGTCTACTTAGCCCCCGGGATCGACAGCCAGTAGCCAGTAGCGGGTAGGCACTGACCGTGGCTACCCGCTACCTGCTTGTGTTGGACAACTCGGGATGCTAACTTTGAACCATGAGCAGGGCTTCCCGTAACGGATTCGAAGAGGCGCTAACCGCCGTCCTGAACACGCAGGCCGCGACGCAGCAGACCGTGGCCATTCTGATGAAACAGATCGCCTCAAACGAGACCGCCATTCGTGAGGAGTTGGCTGCCATTCACGCCGTTCTGCTTCGCCACGAAGAGATCCTCCAAGGTCTCCCGGAAGCCATCCAACGCCGCATCGGCTTCCAGCCCGAGCACAAACCTTAACCGCCGCGGCGGAACAGAAACAACGGTGCGGACTGGCGATCGATCGAGCGCGGTTGCCGGCGGACGAGAACGCGAGGATTTGAGAGCAAGGAAAAGCCGCAGACCGAACAACACGGTCTGCGCTACTCATTCGAATTGAAGAGTGTGCGCATCTATTAAGCGCCGGCACCCTTGGAGCGCCCACTCCAGAACACCGGGTGGCTTCCCATTTGCCGGAATACGGGGGTGCCCCTTGTCCATTGATGACGATCAACCCGGAACCCCCTGGCCACCATGGGTGGCGACGACATTGTCTTTTATGTCGTCGCCTCACGTAGAATGTTACGCGCCTCAAGCGATAGGGTCCATCGATAGAATCGGGCGGCCTTCCAGATAATAAGCCGTGCCCTAATTTGGCGAGTGCTCCCTAACCAGCACCGCTACCCTCGACTTTCGTTTCCAGTTGCGGTTAACCTATCCATTGGCCGGACCCCAACGAGTACACGTGTAGGCGCACGCAATCGAAGCACTCCCGTATATTCAGCATGCAAAATGAGAGGTCCCGGCAGGGACGAAGCTGGTGAGGAAGTCGCCGGCTCGCCGGCTGTTTGCAGCACTTCCATTTTACTTGACAGCGGCATTTCCTCGCCCTACTATAGCGCGGAGTTCAACCGAATACGCTCGTGATTTCATCGGAGGCGAATCATGGGTCGCGACCCTTATCTACGTCCGTCATCTAAAAAGCAAGGCGAAAGCTGGCAAGGATCCATGTGCTCGCTGGCACAGACCTTGCTTTTGCTTCTGGTTTCACTCGGGCTAGCGTGGCCGTCTCGCGCCCAGATAGTCAACGCGAGCCTATACGGCAGTGTGACGGATCAGTCAGGCGCTGCCGTACCCGGTGCCACCATCACAGCCACGAACGTTGCAACAGGAGTCGGAATCAAAACGGCGGCTGACGCAGCGGGAAACTACACTCTTCCGTCACTTCCACCCGCCGCCTACACCATCACCGTGGAAAAGGCGGGCTTCAGGACCACAGTGATTTCGGCTGTTACCCTCCTGGTTGACCAGAAAGCGCGCGTCGATGCCCAACTCCAGGTGGGGCAGGTCAATGCGACCGTCGAAGTCAGCGGCGCGGCGCCGCTGGTCGAAAGCAAGACAGCCAGCGTGGGCACGGTCATCGGCGAGAGGGAGGTCAATGACCTTCCTCTGAACTTACGACGCCTCACCTCGTTAGCCATACTGGTTCCGGGCACCGTTGACGACCGCGGTAACGGATATGCCGTAACTCCGGCCGGAGGTTCGCCCTACGGCACGGACGTGACCTATACGGCAGGCGGGGGGCGCGATTCGAGCAACACCCTCTTGCTTGATGGCATGGAATCCCGGGCTTGGAGCACCGGCGGTTTTGCCCAATTGCCTCCTCCGGATGCCGTCGAGGAGTTCAAGATCCAGACCAACATTTACGGTGCGGCGTTTGGCAAGACCTCGGGCTCCACCATGAACTTGGTGACCAAGTCGGGCAGTAACATGTTCCACGGCGACGTTTACGAGTTTTTGCGCAATAACGACTTCGACGCTCGGAACTTCTTCGCCACAAACCAGACAAATCCGTTCACCGGGGCGGAGATTCCTGGTTCTGCGCGGCCGGAGTACCGGCGCAACCAGTTTGGGGCTACGCTGGGCGGGCCTATTCGCAAGAACAAGACCTTCTTTTTTGGCTACTATGACGCGCTGCGCGAAATCAAAGGTTTGTCGTTAACGAACCTGGTCCCGACGGATGTCCAAAAGGCCGGGAACTTCAGCAGCGTCCTGACCGGACAGACGGCGAATCTGTGCGGCGCAGGGGGTCCCAGTAACCTCAATTTCGACAGCGGTCAATTGTTTAATCCCTCCACCGAGTACCTGTACACTTGTCCGGCCGGCAGCGCTAACGCGGGTTCGACGATTCTTGCTGGAACTCCCGTTCCTGGCAACATCATCAGCAGCATCGATCCCGTGGCTCAGAAGGTCTTGGCTGCATACCCCGAGCCCAACCGGCCCGGCTTTCCGAACTACGTCAACCAGACGCCTCGGGACCGTGACGATAACCAATTTGGGGTACGCATCGACCAGGCATTTAGCGCCAAGGATCAGTTCTTTGCCCATTATTTGTTCTCTCAATCCCACATTACGGACCCGTCCGCCGGTTACACCTCGCTTCCGACGTTTGGCGCGAAAATCTTCTACCGAGGTCAGAACGTTGCCACCTCCTGGGTTCATAGCTTTGGGCCTAGCCTTTTGAATGAAGCGCGTCTCGGATTTGCACGCAACAATCCCACCCTGGACTGCGTGGAGTGTCCCCGCGCCAACGGCTTCCTCGAGAGCTTTGGGATTAAGAATCTGCGTGTGGAGGGCACGGGTCTGGAAGAAGGGTTCCCATACTTTGGGTTTGCCAACTTCGCGGGCGTGGGCGATGAGGGTTATGTGCCTGTCACGAACGTAGAGATGGTGGAGAAGCTTGAAGACAACGTTACTTGGACGCACGGACCGCACAGCGTCACGTTGGGCCTTGACCTGCAGGATTGGCAGGACCTCCGCCAGCAGAATCCCTATTCGCCTCACGGCCAGTTCACCTTCAACGGCCAGTATTCCAGCCTAGCGGGGGCGATTCCGAATGTGAGCGGGGTTTCGGACTTGGCCGATCTTGAGCTGGGCTATCCGGCCGGCGCAGGCAGCACCCGGACGTACACAGACGTGAACCAGGTGGGCGGAACATTCGATAGCTTTTATGGGCAGGACGATATCAAGGTTAGTTCGAGTCTGAATTTGAATCTTGGTCTTCGCTGGGAGTATCGTCGGCCTCCGGTAGACAAGTCCAACAACATCGTGCAATTCATTCCCACCGGACCAGCGTTCTCGGGACCGGGAAACGGTCTCCTGCTCACAGCGTTGCCTGATGCGGCGAATGACGCCCTTTGCACGAATCCCGCCGATGCCTACCTGATATCAGCCTCCGGCAAATGCCTGGTTGCGAGTTCGGCGATGCGGCAACAGCTTGGGTTCACCGGCCGCACACGTCGAACGATCATGAGGCCGTATGACCGGGATTTCGCGCCGCGTTTTGGCCTAGCCTGGCGGCCTCTGGCTTCGGACAAACTCATTCTGCGCACCGGATACGGGATTTTTTACGACCTGGGCAACTTGAACATCCTGCAGTTCGTAAGCGGCAACCCAATATTTTCGCAAAAGCCCGTCTACAGTACGGCGTTTGGTGTTCCTCCCCCCTTGACAGCCGGATTGCCGACCACGACGGAGAATGTCTTTGCCTCTCCCTTCGTTCCACCTCTCAGTCAGCAATACGCAGCCCTTTGGGTTCCGCCCGACTTTCAGGCTCCGCGCATCCAGATGTGGAGCTTCGGCATCCAGTCACAATTGGCTCAAAACTGGGCGCTCGAGGTCGGCTACATTGGCACCAAAGGGAATCACCTCGACAATGCCCATATCTTCTTTAACCAGCCGGAGCCGGGGGTGGGGAATCTCCAGCCCCGCCGCCCCTATCCTGATTTTAACGTGATGGCATTCTTCACCCCCGACGACAACTCCTTTTACAACGCCTTGCAGATGAAATTGACCAAGAAGTTCTCCGATGGCTTCACTTTCCTGACGTCCTATACGTACGCCAAGAACCTCGACGACGGCGGTGGAAACGAGAATTATGGCGAGGTCCCGCAGGACGATAACAATCGGAGGGCGAACTGGGCGCGCTCTACATTTGACGCGCGTCAACGGCTCGCCTTGAGCTACATCTGGCAATTGCCGGTCGGAAACGGCCGGAAATGGTTGAATCAGGGCGGGGTTGTGAATGCCATCCTGGGAGCATGGGAGCTCAGCGGCGTCTGGTCCGTCCAGTCCGGACTGCCTTTCACCGTGTCGTCCCCTCAAGACTTTTCGAACACGGGCTCGTCGAGCGCGCGGCCCGACAGGACCTGCAGCGGCGTGGGTCACAAAACAGTTAGCAATTGGTTCGACGCGAGTTGTTTTACGACCGCAGCTTTGGCGCAGGCTCTTGCAAGCGGCCAGCCGCGTTTTGGGAATTCGAGCCGCGACATCCTGGACGCCCCCGGCATTAACAGCTTGGATGTGGCTCTCATGAAAGACTTCCAGTTTGGGGAGCGCATGAAGCTCCAATTCCGCGGGGAGTCGTTCAACATCTTCAACCAGGCCCACTTCGGTGTTCCAGTGGCGACCGTCGGAAATCCT
>DASYYZ010000072.1:0-3216 GCA_035946735.1 Terriglobia bacterium | reverse complement strand
GGGAGAAGAGGGCGGGGGGCCGATCTACCTCACAGGCTCTCGGCACAGGGCCGGGCCTCAGCGCGGAACGGCCTACCCGCCGAAACAACGAACCCTCAACCCGAAAGGTTTTTAACACGAAATCAAGATACAAGCGCGGACCCCCGTCGTGGACCCTGAGCTTTGCCGAAGGGCCTTCGGGTCCGGCGGCTCTTATGGTAAGAAAAATTGCAGACCGGGAAACACCGTCGGCGCTACCTCTCTCAAAAGCTGATTGGAGCTGATAGATAGGCTAATCTCCGACTCCCGTCAGGCTTACCGTCTGCGGGCTGCCCCCGCCGTTGTCATACACGGCCAGCAGGCCCGTCTGCGTTCCGGTCGTCTGTGGGGAAAAGGTGACCGTTACTGTACAGCTTGACTTGGCCGCCAAGCTCGACCCGCAGGTATTGGTTTCCTGATAGGCGGGCTTTGACGTGCGCACACTCTGCACGCTCACCGCATGGGTGGATACGTTCGTCACGGTGGCCGTCTGCGGGGCGCTGGTTTGCCCCACCTTCACGTCTCCGAAGTTGAGGCTGAAAGGCGCCAGCCCAATGAAAGTGCCAGTGCCCGAGAGTGAGATAGTCTGGGGGCTGCCGGGCGCGTTGTCGGTGACTGTTAGTAGGCCGGTTTCCGTTCCTTCTCCGGTCGGTTTGAAGGCCACGCTGATGACGCAACTGGCGAGCGGCGCGAGGATGTTGGCACAGGTGCTTGTTTCGAGAAAGCTGGTACCCACCGCCACGCTGTCTAACGTGAGATTGGAATCGCCAGTGTTGGTAAGGGTGACGTGCTGGCTTGCGCTCACGGTGCCGGCCAATTGGACGCCGAAGGTTAAGGAAGACGGCGACAGGCTCACTACCGATGTGGGGACGTTGAGGAGCACGTCCAGAGCCTGGAGTCCCACCGCGGCTACGTCCGGATAGCCATCGCCGTTTAGGTCCCCTGCCGCTAGCGCTTCCATATCAACGTCGAGCGTGAGCTTAAGAGGAGACTGAAAGTTTCCGTTGCCGAGCCCCAGGAAGAGACTGAGTGTGCCGGGAGAACCACTAGTGTTCGACACGACCAAGTCGGGAACACCGTCCCGGTTGAAATCCGCTGCGGCTACAGAGGCGGCCCCCGCGCCGACAGTAAGGGACCCAGCCAGCTTAAAGGTGCCATCGCCGTTTCCTTGAAGGATTGACACCGTGCCCGTGCCGGTTCCCTTCCCGTTGGCATTCACCACGGCAAGGTCGGTCTTGCCGTCGCCATTGAAGTCCGCTGCCACTAAAGAGTCCGGATGCACGCCGACCTTCTGGTTAATCGGGGATTGAAGCGTCCCGTCACCGTTCCCCAGAAGTACGCTGACGTTGTTGTCCGTCCAGTTGGCAACAGCAACGTCAATTTTGCCGTCCCCATTATAATCGGCGACGGCGATGGCGTCGGGGAGGGTTCCTGTCGCGCAAAAAACGGGCTGCTGGAAGGTTCCGTCGCCATTGCCGAGAAGCACGCTGATGCCTCCGGTTGTCGTAACGACCAAGTCGGGTTTACCGTCTCCATTCAGGTCGGCGACCATCGGGGAGCTGCTGGCACCGCCGTAAAAAACGGCGCTCCGAAAGGTTCCATCGCCGTTGCCCAGCAGTACCGCAGTCCCGCTGGAGCTTCCGACGGCCAGATCCAGAGAACCGTCCAGATTGAAGTCGCCCACGACCACACCGATGGGATTAACTCCGCAATCGTAGTTCACTGCGGGGCCGAGTGTTCCATTGCCGGTGTTCAGTTGTACGGCCACCCAACCGCCCGACGGGTTGTCGTTGTTGGTCACCGATACTGCTACGTCCAGTGAGCCGTCGCCGTTGAAGTCGCCTTCGGCAATGGAATAGGAGAAGGGCTGCACAGAGTAGGGCGTGGACGCACCGAATGCCACCGCGGGGACGCTCTTCGCCTGGGCCATGCAGACACTCAACAGTAGGGTTAGGCAAGCGCTATAAAGTGCCGTTCTCGCTAACATTGCATTCCTCCCAAAGAGGCAAAATGGGCGACCACTCCGGCGGAGTAACTTTCACCCTGGCCACCGTGGGTGGCGACGACATCGCTTCTTATGTCGTCGCCATGAAAGTTAAAGTGAGCCTGTGCCACCACGACGGCCTCACTATTACGGCTACAACCACCTTCACTACCTCACCGCGAACGTCTATCGGCGCGCCCGCATCTTTGACTCCGACCGCTTTAAACGTCAGTTCGTCCAAACGCTCGGCGACCTGCGCGCGGAGATGGGCTTCCGAATCGTCGGCTACGTGCTGATGCCGGAGCACTGTCATCTTCTCATCTGGCCGAGCCATCTCGGCAACCCGTCCCAAATAATGCAAAAGCTCTCGGAGCGCACCGCCAACTTCATGCTACGAACTCTGCGCCGGAATCGGGCGCTTCCGTGGTGCCGAAAGATGCTGAGTCGTTTTGAGCTGCCCCTAACCGTTCATCATCATGCCCATTACCGAGTTTGGCACCGGGGCGGGTACGACATGAATATTTGGAGGGAGTACGCTCATCTGGCACCGAAACGGAAGCGTGCTGAGGCATAAAAAACCTCCTTACCTCGGTCTCTTTGCAGCGGGGATACCGCGCACGCGAGTACATCACAAGATAAGGATCACCATCAAGCGAAATGCGTTTCGGAATACGTTATCAATATGACAAACCGGGGTATGACTTATTCCGTTAACGTCCTGCGCCGGAGCATCATGAAGTGAGGACATGGGCGTGATGTCCGCCTTGAGATTTAAGGAAGATTACAAATCAAAGTGACGCTGTAGCGGCGGTCCTCAGCGCCGAATACGCCTGGTGGGGACACCGGCGCCACACGAAGCGGCCGTCACTCTATTTTACAATCTTCAATAACCCAATGCGTCAGACCGGCAACGTCGGGCCACCTTTTCGACACCCCAATCCGCTGTCTTCGTTTCCTGCATTCCAATGGAAATCAGTGCCGGCCGGCACCTTGAAAAAGGCCTCCCATAAAAGGCGGCCAAAATATGCCACATGTGTCCCTATGAACGCAAATCAAGCCCAAGTGTGCAAATGTGGGTAGTGGGTCAATTAGGATTATGGCTCACTTTGGCACTGTGCGTGCTCGTATCCCGCTATCCTCTGATACAATCCCCCGCATGTCAAACAATGGCTGGAGTTCACTCGGATACTGCTTGGTGGGAGGTGCTATGACGG
>DASYYZ010000071.1:0-9923 GCA_035946735.1 Terriglobia bacterium | reverse complement strand
CACTTTCAACTTCCCACCGACATATTCGATTCCAGCCATTACCTAGTCGCCATGGGTGCCGGCGTTAAGACGAGGCTGAACAATACTGACGTTTTCGCCTTTGCCGGCGCTACTTCCTCCGACTTCAACAGCCCGCTGTTCCAAGGCGTGCGCGCCGAGAGTTGAGATCGTCGTCGCCAAGATGATGCACGATGAAAGGAATTTGCATGGCGGCCAGTAGAACCAGAGCAGAGGAGAAAGCCCTCTTACTATTGACGTCGGGCGCTGCATTGCTCGCCCTGCTCGCCACTTCCGCGTCCGCGCAGGCGGTTCGCATCGCTGGGCCGAATTTATCTCCTCAGGGTCAAAACCAATCCTTGACTGTATACGCCACGCCGGCCTTTGTGAATTTCAATCTTGTATCAGGAGGCATCGCTTCGGGCTCAAACGCAGTTGCTATCACCACAAGCTGGGACAAGAACTCATGCTCTTCCGGTTGCACGATCACACTCTATGCCTATTTCATGAGCTCCGGAGCGGCACTTTCCGGCGGGTCCCCCGCCGTCAATATTCCCAGCTCCGAGATTCTCGGCCAGGTACCTACCGGAACGCCTACCAGCTACACCTCTTTTACTCAAAGCAGTCCGTTAGGGGGCGGCGGAAGCCTGCAGCTTTTTCAGCAATCCTATATCAAGCATGAGGTCCCCACATCGCGCACCGATGACCTGAACCTTGAGATCGACCTTTCCGGCCAGCCTCAGATGCCCGCTGGGACCTATACAGGGACCCTCTACATAGAAGCGGAGTCTCTCTGAGATCACAAGTGCCGCCGGCTCGTGGCACTCTCCCCCAAATGGGTCATTATCGTCGTCGTGTAGAGCGGATATTCTAGTTGTTGGCGCGCGGCGAGGAAATCAAGAATGGGTTACGTCTCCTGGAAGATTTATGTTGCTTTGCTTGCCGTCTTCCAGAGAAATGAAGGTCAGGACCTAGTCGAGTACGCCATGATCGTGGCCCTCTTTGCTCTTGGGGCAATCGCTGGCCTGAATAGCGTTGGCCAGCAGGTCGACCAGATCTTGAAGGAAATGGGCGCACTGATTCTGCGCGTCACAACCTAGCTCCTCAGGTAACCGTTCCGCCCTCCCCCTTTCCGGGCGTAATCGGCGCCACCACCCAGTTCGGTAGGTATTGCAGGTCTGGTCCTCTTCTCTGACCCGGTCAACAGGTCCATTGAGCCTCTGTTCGCGGCATGTTTGTCCACATATGACATGGTGCTGCTGCCGCGAAGCTGCGGGTCCCATAGAAATCGACGAATGTGCGCCTTCTCTCGAATTAGATCGAGAATGCTTGAAACAGAAGATACACTCTCGTTTTACGTTACCGCTCGCTCCACCTGCCGCGCGGGCTCGTGGCAGCCGGGGCCTGTATGTCTGCCAGCCATTCTGCCAAACTAGTGAATTCCGCTGCCGCCACCGAGCCTGGCGCGTAGTCCATAATTGTCATCCCCTCTGCCAGCGCCTCGCTGATGGCCGGTGTACGGGGGAGCGCTAAAGGCAGGAGGCGCTTGCCCAGCCGAGCCTGCATGGCCTTGCGGACATCAACATGCAGCGACAGAGATGAATCGAACTGATTGAGTACGTAAAAGACGTTTGCTGGATGCCCCGAAGGACCGGCCAAGCGTTCGAAGAACGTGTCAATTGAGTGGGCGGTCACCACTGAGTTAACGTCCGGAATCAGCGGGACCAAAACCACTGTGGACATCCGCGACAGCCCCCGGACCACTGCAGTCGATCCTGTTCCGACATCCACGATTACCCGGCTCGTGCCTTGTGACCAACTCTTGACGTCCGACGCAAGCGAACCCTGCAGGGCAGACTCCCGCAACAGCGCTTCAGCGTCGATGCTCGCCAGCCGAATCGGAGCATCGCTGCTCCTCGAAGGGGGCCTAAAGGTTCTCATCACGCCGGGACGGCAGTTGCACGCGCCGAAAAAGTATTGCAAAGATTCAAAGGGCGTGGCCTCAACCACCAGTACGTGCTCGCGGCGCGCTGAAAGAGCTCTGCCCAGTGTGGCGACGAGGCTGGTTTTTCCCACGCCGCCGGCCAGTGAAAAGACCTCCAATACCGGAACGTCGCCAGCGGGTTCGGGAACCGAGGGTTCCATCAACACCGGAGCACCGCCAAGCACACCGTTCAGCACGAACCATCGTGATTTATCCCCGTCACGCACCACGTGCGGCTTGTCTGGGGCGGATGACGCGGCTTTAGAGACGACATCCCCTGTATCAGTCACAGATTGCCACATAGTCCCTCCAAGACTTGTCTTTGGTGCCGATGAAGGCGCCGGAATAGAGTTGTTTCTGTCAACACGTTCTATCTGCTCCGGGGGAGCCGTCATATCTTGTGAGACCGTCAATGAGGGCACCGGCAGATAAGCATCTGTACTTGCTTCGCCGACCTTCGCTTGGGGAACGGGCGTCTCTTGCGCGGTAGCCGATGGAGGCCCAACCTGAGCAGAACTTTCGGACAGCGATGCGGTTCGTACACTGGGAGCGGCCATGTCTCCGGTTGGGGGCAGCGAAGTCACCGGCTCAGAAAGGTTGTCATGCATAGCACTGACCTGTGCGCTGGGACCGACCATATGCTCTGTGGTGGTCAATGCAGCCGCAGGACGAGATGCATTTTCTCCAAGGCCCTCAAGGCTTGGGATGGGCGCGGAAGAATTCTGAGTTTCTGTCGAAGAAACCATCGCAGATACGCATTGACTGATCGCCTGCGGTTGCGATTCGGCTGCAGCTACCTCCTCCGGGGTCGGCGTTACCGAGTCCCGACGTTCATCCCGCTCGGTGCGAAGCCATGATGTCAACCTGAGAAGCGCGCCGTTTCCCCGGCTCGCCTTCTGCTGAGACTGTTCCGCTGCGACCGCGGCAGGCGGCGCCACGACATCGGAATCCGGAGGAGCTTCCGGTTTTGAGGATACGGAAGGATCCGGCTGCAGTCCAATCCAGATGCCCTGAATTGGATCGTAGCGGACGTGGCCGGCTTGTATTCCCGCATCATTGTTCTTCGGGCTTTCCGAATCCTTTGACTTTGCTTGTAAGTCAAGAGGCTGCCAACGCTCAACTCTTGCCTGTCCCATTTTCTGTTGCACCCCAGTTTTTACGCTATCGAGTTCCCTCCCGGCGTGTGTACATGATGGCGCCGGTTCAGGCACAACTTCCAATCTCGCCGGGCGCTGTGGTTCAGGTGTGGCTGAGTCCGTCGGCGCCGACTCAACAAGAACCCGCCGTTCTTCAAACCCGCAACCCGTCCAATGAAGTCTCATGGAATACGCGCCTCTTTTGCCCTCTGCCTCCCCTTCATGGCTAGGGTCAAGGCGCCGATCTCCCGATGGCGCGTTCGACAGCGCCGGATCCGCATGAGCGTCAGCGGAATTTCTTCGGGGCATCTCCAGGCGGAAACGGTCCCCACTCGAGGCAGGTTTCCTCGACAGATCGGCCGGAGCCGATACATTCGGCATCACAACCCCAGTTTTGGACAGCGCTACCAGATTCGAAGATGTAGCAGCAGGGTTCTGCACCCGCTGCCAAACTGTATATTTTGCGTCTTCGAGACAGGCTTGGTCAGGCAGGAAGCCCACACCACTCTTCAGCCTCTCTTCCTGCTGGGCATTGACATCTTGGAGCAATCGCTCCCGCTGTACTCGAATCGCCTGTTCCACTTACCGCCATACCTTTTCCCACTCGTCGATGGGTTATTACTGATCCGCATGGTTTTCAGCGATTCGAATCTAAATTCTCTGGGAGAAGGAGTAAATCCAACTTCGGATTTGCTGCTCACCCGAAGATACTCTCAAGAGAGTTACTTCGATAACCCTCTCGGCAAGCCCGTACTCATTACTACGAGAGAGTCCAACAGTCGTCATTATCAGTTCGGGCCAGATTGGCTTTATTTCACGCTCACTTATTGGCCACTTGGAAGACTGAGAAGGTTCATCGAAATCTGAAATGCCCATCGGCACTCCTACTTCAAGCTGTTTCGGCCGAACGACTTCGAGATCATTGTTAAGTCGACAGAACGCTTGTGGTGGCGCGGCGGAGAATGCAGGTAATTTCCTAAGAGTGCACTGCTTGTATGACTCTAAGGATGTAGGGCATTTGCGTGTAGAAGTGACAGGAGTCACAGAGAAGAAACACCGCGAAAAGCTAAGCTTCTGGACTATGACGAAAGTTGTTGCTTATCTTAAGGGGGTTGCTGAACGCGTAAGCGAAATCTGGCATCTTTACGATAGGGCTTCTACAAAGCGGACCCTCTGAGCGATTATCGCTGAAAAGATCGGGTGCCAGCGGCTTCAACCGCTCGTCCAGAACCTTGATTTCCTCATTGAGTCTAACGCGTTCTTGAAGTGCCTCCAGAAGCTGATGGTAATCGAGAAGCTCCTCGAAGAGATTGTGAGGGCTGTGCGCGTCGAACCAGTTGCAATCTGATCGCCGCCATAACATGTTGCGAAGTGTCGGGCATTGCGCTATCGAATCGCCACAAGATTACATCTTGAGTGCAATTACCGAAAAAAAGGCTGATCGGTGGATGCCGATCAGCCTAAAAGCATTGCGGAAGGAACTTTAGGTTTGCCGCCCGGCCGGCTTTCTGCCGCTGCGCGGAGAAAGCCGGCCGGCGCGAGTTACTTGGCAGCCGGCGCCCTGGGGGCGCGGCGGTGATGCCGCTGCGGCAAGGGAACCCGCTTCTGCGGCTTGATCTGGGATTCGTCTACCGGCGTCGTTCCAGGCACGTCGGTATTAAAGTCCGCTCCATTGGGCACCAGGTAATCCTGCACCGTCTGCCCATCGGCGCCCGTGGTTGCCGTGCTGATGCGGGACGGGTCGACGCCCTTCTCCGTAACCAGATAATCCTTGGCGTTCACGGCGCGCTGCTCGGCGTAACGCGTGACGTGGGCGCGAGTGTGCCGCTGCTGGTACTTCTCCTCGCGTGCGGTGGTTGCCTTCTCTTTGGCATCCGATTGGCCGACGAGAACGGCCTTGGCGTCGGGCTGCTGCTGGAGATCGATGGCCACCTGGTCGAGGCATGCCTTGGCTTCATTGTCCACACGGGTGGGCCGGCGCTTGTCAGTGGTGAAGCTGATGGAGCAGAGCGCCTGCGCGTGCGGTTGCGGCGGCGGCGGAGGAGCTTCGATGGTCACCGTGGTATCGGCGGAGACGGTGTGGCCCTTGTCGTCCGAGACCTTGCCGGTGATGCCGACGGCTCCGGTGGGCGCGCCGGTTGAGGAGTAAACCGCCGTCGGTCCAGTTCCGGTGATATTGCCGGCCGAAGCCGAGTAGCTGTAAGTCAGCGGCAGATTCTGCGGGCTGACTGCGTTGCAGGTGATGGTGCTTGTATCACCCGGCTTGATGGTCGTCGGATTGGCCGAGCAGCTGATGGTTGGCGGTTCGAAGGCCTTCACGGTGAAGGTCGCAGTTCCTAGCGCGTTCTGCCACGGCTTCACGCCTTCTTTGCCCTTCTTGCCTTCCTTCACTGTGCCCTGAACGGTGTAGCTGCCCGGAGCCAAGGAAGAGGTGTTCACCGTGGTCGTCGTGCCGTTGCCCTGCGCACCCACTCCCGAATACGAATAGATTGCATTCATCTTCGGATCGAGATTGCCGGGTGTGCAGTTGATGGTCACGTCGGTTCCGGGATATATCGAATCGGGATTGGCGGAGCAAGACAGCGTGACGGGCGGCGGGGGAACAACCGACCCGATATGGAACACAACCCCGGTGCTCAGCCGCGCCGCATTGATGCTGGCGCGGCCGCCATAAGGGCCAGATCCAAAGTCCACGTGCATGAACTCGTAGTCAGCCTGAAAGAGCCGGAGAGCGAGATGGTGATTTAAGAGTGGCGTCTCGAGATCCATGCCGCCGCCGAACGTCAGACCGGCGCCCCAGGTGTACGGGTTGAAATCCGGGCCGCCTACGCGGTCCATATTCACCAAAGCGTGCAGGAACGGGGTGAGCTTGCCGGTCGGATACCGGAAGATCGGCCCGAATCCGATGGTGTCGAATCCATCGTCATTTCCGTGGGTTCCGATGTTGCTTCCATTCGAACTCGCTGTGCCCCAATTGTGCTCGCCGAACTCGATCTGCGCGCCCAGTCTGCGACTGAAAAAGTAAGCGCCGCTGAACAATCCGCCTACCTTGACAGGATCGTAGGAGTACGGCACAACCGTGCCGTTAGGCTGAGGAACATCCACAGTCCCTCTCGGCGAAAGATAGCTGTACCCCGCGAAGATATCCCAGCGAGACGCATTCTGAACCGGGGCAGGCCCGTTGGCCGGTGTCGCTTGAGCGCTCAGAGCGACGGGTGCCGAAATCAGAAGTGCAGCGGGGAATATCCAACTTACATATTTCAGTAGATCACGATGCATACTTGATCCTCACTATGCAGCTATCTTTCAAGTTAAAGAGGGAAGTTCGCACAGTGCAGAACTTGCAGTTTCGCGTACTGGCGACAGGTCCAAGAAAAAGGCAATGGTCACGTAATGGAAGCAGGCGATCTCCGCGGTGCAGTTCCAAAGGGATTCCCGAAACAAACCCGCTTAAGCCAATCAGCGCTGCAGAAGAGCTCACAGCGCAAGCTAATCTTCGCCGTTTCCAAGTTATCACATTGTCACGTTCTGAGGTGTTTACTCTTTGGTTAGCTCGGGCCATGAATCAGGTTGGTTACCGCGACTCGCCCGGTCCGATTAGAAGCGGGAAGCTGGCGGCCAGCGGATTTTCCGCGCTTCACGTTGCATCCGGATTTCAGGAGAGCCCGGCATGGCATTCGAGCAACTGGCGTTCGGCAATGAGCGGGGTGCTACGGTCGAACCCTCGCTCGTCCCCCGACGAGGTCGCCTCTATTGTCATTCGCTTCTAATCATTTCTTCGTCCTTGGATTAGAAAGGATCTTGCGCGGTGGCGAGTTGATCTGCGCCCCGCTAGGATCGAATAAGCCGGTAACGCGAGATGTTTGCGCAGGGTACTTTTCCGTCTCCTCCACAGCTATTCGGGTTGGCCGTTCGCGGGCTTTTTTCGTGGTGTGGAGCTGCAGGAGCCGGCGGAGTTTCGGTTGATTTGCTGGCGCGGAAAAGAAGATCAGTCATGTTTGAGCGGATCAGCCGGGCGGCAGCCTCCTCCCGTGGGGTTCTCCCTGGCGACCGCTTTGGGAGAAGCGCGGCGGCTGGGCAGGATGCTGCTGGCGGACGCCGCTGAATCATCCCCTGTGAGCGGAATCACCGTCCTTCGGTGAACGCCGGTGCTAGGGTGAGTCAGCATTCCGACTGAGCACTGTTTAACGGGCAGCAGGCCTCGCAAGTTGGGCCGAGCCTACCTAATGGGCGAGTTGCGACGCCATGGCACGCTGCCAGCCGGGCTGGCACCTGAGCTACACGAGCCGGCGGAGTCTCTTTTGAGCTGCTGGCGCGGAAAAAGAAGTGGAGCCGCGCCGGCATGAGCCGATGAAACCTTACCAGGTTTGAGCAGGTGCTGGACGGAAGGGCGGGTGGCGGTCGCCGGAAACTGAATATTCCTTTGGGAATGCGGAAAGTGCATTCCTAAAGGAATATTCCCGCCGGAATATTGTTCGGCACGGGGAGGGGGTTACCGGGATGAACAGCGGTGACGGAACCAGGATCTTCATCAAGATGTGTGCGGACTGGATTCGGATGATCTCTCCGTCCGTCGCGCGGCAGGATCCAGAGATCGTCATCCGGTTTCTGGAGCTGAACAACCGGGAGGAAGGAATATCCCAGTCGGAGCTGGCCAGGAAGCTGAAGATCAGCCAGTCTGCCGTGAGCAAACGGACGGTGAAATTGCTCCGCGCTGGATATGTCTCCAGGAGAACGGTAAAGGGCGACGGGCGGGTTTGCTTAACCCGTACGACCGCCAAAGGCAAGCGATTCCTTGCCGCCCTGGACGGCGCCCTCAGCGCCGAGATTCCCCACCGACATTCCCGGCGAAGGTACGATAGGCGCCACCCGGGAAATTCCCCGTTGGAGGGCCAGCAGGAGTTCGATTTTGAGAAATACTTTCCCGGCGAAGGTACGATAAGCGCCACCCGGGATATGTCCCGGTGAAGGGCCCGGCAGGAGTTCGATTTTAAGGAGAAATACTTTATCTGACCCGACCCGGTCCCCCCGCAAGCCATTTCCCGATGGAACTTGCCTCCTTTCTTCCGCCCCCGGCTGGAGAAGGCGAAAACCCCAGCCTTCCCCCTCGGCAGCACAGGGGACCATTCTGCCAAAGCTCGGGCTGTCTGACCTGACCCGATCCCGGGGGTGAATCTGCATGGATCAGCCGGCCGGCAGCCTCCTCCCGGAGCGACTCTCCCCTGGGGCCCTTGCGGAGAAGCGCCGCGGCCGGGCAGGGATGCTGCTGGCCGGCGCCGACACCGGCCTCGCCCGCGGGGAAAATGGTGCCGGCGGGAACCGGATCTCGATAGGTGCACCGTCCCCGGTGAACGGAATCACAGCCCCTCGAGGACGCCGGTGTTAGGTTTAAGTCAGGATTTCGACTGAGCACTGCTTATGGAAGCTAGCCTCGTAACCTCGGCTGAGGGTACCTGGCCAGCAAGATGCGGCGTCGCGGCATGTCCTGACGCGGGGCGAAGCGGGTCCTGGATTTCATCCTCGACGGGATGAAGCGGACGCTGGCGCAGGACGAGCCGGCGCAGTTCCGCTGAACCGGCGCCCCGGGCGGAGGGCGGCGGCCGCGGTCCCCGGAAGGGGCATTATTCTCTCTGGAATGTTGTTGTATATTTCCACAGGCCTGTGGTTCGTGAAAAGGGGGCTTGCCGGGGATGAATAAGGGGAGCGGAACAGCAATCTTCCTGGCCATGCGGGCAGAATGGTACCGTATGGTCTCTCCGTCCGTCGCGCGGCGAGATCCAGAGATCGTAATCCGGTTTCTGGAGCTGAACAACCGGGAGGAAGGAATATCCCAGTCGGAGCTGGCCAGGAAGCTGAGGATGGCCCAGCCGGCGGTAAGCAAGCTCACCCGGAAGTTCATCTGGTCGGCATACATCGTCCGGCTGTCGGCCAAGGGGGACGGGCCCAGATGCCAGACCCGCACGACTGATAAGGGCAAGGATTTGCTTAGAGATCTGGATCAAGCGCTCCGGGCAGCTCTTCCTGGCAAGCGCTCTTCAACCGGCCTCCCCAGGCGCCGCCGAAAGATCTGGCCGGTAGCGGGCCAGCAGGTGTTCAAGCTTCCCGAATGATCGGCTCTGGGTCGGTCCGGCTGCCGGGCAGGATAGCCCGTTGGCCCACCCCCCGGAGCTGTTCCCGAGGCGAGAGATCGGGGCCGGAGAGTCGCTGCTTCTGAGGGGGGAAAGAGGCTCCCTTGAGAGGCAGCATCAGGGCCTCATTTTCCAATAGGAAAACCGCGGAAGCCATACTCATTTCAGCCTCGAAATCGGTAACTTTCTCCCGAACAGCTATACTAGAGCGAGGGCCATAGGCGAACAAAAGGCGAAGATCGGGCGGAAACGCGTCAATAAGTGATTGTGACTCGAGGGGAGTACATGTTCCCCCGCCCCTCCTATGTCAAAATCCGATCGTGGAATTTCGGCCCCTGATTAGACCCCAAAATCCGACCTTTTTCACCCCCTTTGGACAGTCCTAAGAGGGCAGCCGAAGCAGGCCGTCGGCAGGCCCCGGAGCGGGGACGAAACCGGCTGCCCGGCGGCGATTAACGGAGCGGAGCAGTCGCCCCGGCCCGACTCCAACCGTCTCTGTCTTCCCCCCGAGCCTAGCATCGATTCTGTTCCTCAAGGTATAGGTTTTGAGACGGTCGGAAGGGGGAGATCCGGCCCTTGATTCTGTGCGGGTTAGAGGGCGGGTTTTCCCCACCCTTTTGTGACAGCTCTGATTAGGCTGTGTGTGTGCGAGAGCGGGCTTATCTCAGGCGAGGTGCT
>DASYYZ010000070.1:0-2328 GCA_035946735.1 Terriglobia bacterium | reverse complement strand
CCGAACGGGGATTGAAATCATCGCTCGCCGGCGCCAACGGCGCTCGTGCTGAAAGGTGCTAGAACCGTGAGCATGGCAGCCCTGAAGGCTCGGGTCGGGCGTGTCGCGGTTTGGGAGTGGCGGAGTTAGATCGCTCATATGCGTTTTCGGCAGAACAGTGTGGCAGCGCGAACGCAGGAATGCAGTAGGCGCGAGGTTACATTGGAGCGGTACCCGGCCTCTGACGCGGCCGAGTACGAAAGTACTGTAACTTCGGAGAGTTCGGCGTCTTTTGGCCTTCGTCGGCCAGAGGGCGCGGTCACCACCCTAGATCCATGAGATGGTGTGTCATGTTGAGTCCGCGTTTTCGGCTACAGTGCCCAAATCAGTTCTGGTATACTCCCGCCTTTCAAGTAGCAATACCTCTGAAAGGAAGTACTTGAGATGGCACGAGCCGAGCGGAGAAAATTGATCGAGAAGATACAGGAAGAACGAAAAGGCCGTCTGCTGGTTACGTACATCACGTCGACGCGCCCAGGTCACGATATCCAGATTGCCGACGACGCATTCAGGATCATTTACGAACATTTGGAGGCGGGTAGGGACATAGCCAAGGGCGGCGTGGACCTCTTCATCCATAGCAACGGCGGGTCTGGGACGGTGCCTTGGCGGATCGTTAGCCTGATTCGGCAATACACGGATGATTTTTCCGTTCTCGTGCCGTCACATGCCTTCAGCGCTGCCACGCTGATTGCGCTCGGCGCGAATCGAATCATCATGCACAAGATGGGCTGCTTAGGACCAATCGATCCTTCGGTCGCAAACATATTCAATCCTCCGCACCCGCTTGCTCCCGGCCAGCTTGCCCCCATCAGTGTCGAGGATGTCACGGCTTATTTCAGGCTGGTCAAGGACGACGTCGGGATAACGCACGAGGACGAATTGGTGCAAGCGCTTGTTGCACTGACTGAGAAGGTGCACCCGCTCGCGATTGGCAATGTACAGAGGCACCATAACCAGTCGCGGCTGATGGCGCGGAAGCTTTTACGTCAGCATATGGGTGAATCCGAGGAACACGAAATTGAGCAACTGATTGATAACCTCAAGTCGAATTTGTTTTTTCATGGCCATCCGATAAATCGGAAAGAAGCGAAAAGCGATCTAAAGCTGAAGGCGGAGGAGCCGAGCCCGAGCCTTGAGTCGCTGATGTGGGAATTGTTCACTGAGTACGAAAAGACCCTTAAACTGAAAGAGCCGTTCAATCCTTTACGGGAGCTAGAGCTCAAGTCCGCATCGCCAAAGGCGGGCTCCTTAACCACGCAGCAATTAGTTCAACAGATGCAACAACTTGCGCAGGCCGGTATCGGTCTCGGCGCTGTCACCGAAGAACAGCTTGTTAAGCTGGCGGCAGCGATGATACCCTTAGTAAGTGGAGCGGCTAAACCAGCTCCTGAAAAGGTGAAGCTCGACCCGATTTTGGGCGCCTACATCGAGTCCGCCCCGCGTGCAGATGTCTTCAAGACGGACCTGAGGTTGTACCTTTCCACCGCAAATTTGGCCGGCGGACCGCAAGAAGCGATCAAAACGGAGGTCTTATGGCAACGCTGGGAAGAGGAAAAATAGACAGGCGAAAGGCTCGTCCTCTCGATGACTCTCAGGGGATCCGCGCTCAGCAGGTGAACCTTTCGGTCATTCCGGCGGTCGCCCAGCCGGTTACGACTGTGGAGGTACAGCCAGCTCTCGGCGCTCCAATCATGCGCGAAGACTTTATAACGACAACCGGATTCAGTCTGACCAAAACTGTCCTTGGGTGACAGGCGGGCGTTCCCCGGTGGCTCTACCTCAGTTATCCTCTTGTGTGGGTTTGCGGTCTGCCCTTTCTCTCGCTCTCGCTTGGCATGGGACGAGGTATTCGTCTCGCTGCGGCCGATATAACCATCGCTGACCGACGTGTTCTCCGCGAAACCAAAACGGAGCGCTTTGTGTCGAAACCAACGTCAGAAGCGGTAGGTGATGCCCGCGTAGGGCTCCCTCATTTGGGCGCGTGAGTTGGTAAATTGGCCGTTGACGTTGAAATCAGGGGCAGTAAAGAAGAGCCCGCGATATCCAACGCGTAGGCCAAAATGGCCGAACGCTTTCCAGTCGAGGCCCGCCCCATAGAGTATAACGGCACGATTTTGGTTAAACGGCCCTGCGACGGACCCCGCTGCGACGGGAGACCAGAACATTCCCCCGGTTCCAGCTTCGGCAAACGGCTGAAGACGGCCGTTGAACCGGCTCCAGAACTGGACCACAAAAGCCATAGTTAGTTCCTTGGCGTTCGCCTGCGTGAAGGAAGTGATCTGGCCG
>DASYYZ010000069.1:0-22072 GCA_035946735.1 Terriglobia bacterium | reverse complement strand
GTTTGCTCGATGATGCTCATCGTGCCGGAAGCGACGTTAGAGGTCACGATATGCTTGAGGTCAGCCGCGACAAAGATCATGTGCGTCCGATCCTGGCCGGTGCCGAGCACCCAATCGACGTGCTTGCCCGCGGGATCATACCTTCCGATCACCTTGGCGCCCTCAGCCGTAAACCAGACCTTCCCGTCCACAAATGTCAAACCGTGCGGGCCGCTCAGCGGGCCCAGGTCTACCGGGATCATGGCCTTCTGCCTCACCAGGTCGACCACTGCCAGCGTGTGGTAGGCGCCGCCACCATAGTTGCTGGCGTACGCGAATCTACCATCCGAATCCGCGATCACTTCATGTGGGTCCGGCCCCACCGGAACTCGCGCCACTACACTCAGCGTGGTGGGATCGACAATTGCCAGAGTGCGGTCACGCTTGGCAAGGACGAGCAGCGCTGGCGACGGCGTGCTCTGGGCCGAGAGAGGCCCGGCAATCGTCAGACCGAGAAGGAGCAAACGGATTCTGATTTTCCTCATTCGATTCACCTTCGGTGGCGCAGGCTTTTCGGCACCGAACAAAGTTAGATTGTACGTCAGTCCCAACCTCGGAGTGCGGGAACATGCATGCGCGATACGCCAAGCGGCGATCCGTGACGCCAGGCGTTCCGCGCGGGCCCTGAAGGAAGACGCGCAGTCGGCATCTGGGCATTTCATAGGACTGACGTTTTCGTTGTGAAATCACTGCGGTATGATCTACCAGGGTTTCGGACTGACAGCGCCAGTAACACGGAGGAGCGATGAGAAGAAGCCTTCAGCTTTCGATTTTGTCCGTGGTGTTCGTTGCCGTGTTGCTATCGAGGGCTGCCTTCGGCCAAAGCGCGAGCGACGTCAGGACGCGTCTCGCGATTGTTGGTCTCGATCACGATCATGTCTGGGGAATGCTCACTGACATTGCCGCCGAGCCCCAGGCCGAACTCGTGGCGATTGCCGACCCTCACCGTGAGCTGGTGGCGAAGGCCAAGTCGCGCGTCCCTGCGACAGTGAAGTTCTACGACGATTACGTGAAGATGCTGGACGAGGAGAAACCCGAAGCGGTGATCGTGACCACCGAGAACGATAAGCACCTCGCGATCCTGCGCGACTGCGCCAAGCGCCACATCCACTACTCCACCGAGAAGCCGATGGCCACCACCGGCGCGGACGCGCGCGAGATGGAGCGCCTGGCGCGCGAGGGTCACATCAAACTGATGGTGAACTACTGGAATGCCTGGGTGGCGCCCACCCACGACCTTTTCCATCGCGTCTCTGGAGGCGATCTGGGGCCGGTTCAGAAAATGATTGTGCAGCAGGGCCATCAGGGTCCGAAAGAGATTGGCGTCTCGAAAGAATTTGAGGCGTGGTTGTACGATCCCGCGAAGAACGGTGGGGGCGCCATCATGGATTTTGGCAGCTATGGCGCCGAATGGGCGCTGTGGCTCAAAGGGCGCCCCACCCGCGTCTATGCGTACACCCTGAAGCTTAATACCGCCCAGCACAACGAGGTGGATGACGATGCCACCATTCTGCTGGAGTATCCGGACGGAACGGCGGTGATCCAGGCTTCCTGGGACTGGCCGCGCGACAAGGGTCAGGTGGAAGTGTACGGGCCGAAGGGCAGCCTGCTTGCGACCCAGACCGAGTTGTTCTTCCAGCCGCCCGCGGGCACCAAGGTGGATCCGAAAATGCCGGACGGCGCTCCGCTTCAGCTCCAGCCGGTACCGCACGAAACCTCGAACCCGATCTCGTACTTCGTAGACTGCATTCGCAACCACAAGCCGATCGAGAATCCCGTGGCGGCGGAACTCAATGTGGGTGTAGTGGAGATTCTGGACGCGGCGCGGGAATCAGCGCGGACGGGACGGCCAGTCAAGATGCCTACGCGATAGCTACAACGCCATGGCTACACAGAGCCGCGAGCTAAAGCAGATTCCTCGCGGCCCTCCGCTCAGAATCTGCTTCTTCCCGCCGTGAAGCTCAAAAAGGCGAGGTCACTTAATCTTGAGGAAGACGATCGCCAGCGTGTAGAGCGACAGGGACTCGATCAGGATGAGTCCCAGGATGAGGAAGAGGAAGATGGCGGGCCGGGCGCCCGGATTGCGGGCCACGCCTTCACAGGCCGCGGCCGTCGCCTTGCCTTGACCGAGTCCGCAGAGTCCCGCGGCCAGAGCCATTCCGACCACTGCGATTGCCTCCGCCCACTTCACGGTTGACCGGCCTGCCGCCGGCTCGGCGGTCTGCGCGAATGCAGGAGCCGCCGCCAGCAGCAGAGTGAGGGCCGCGCCGAGATACAAGATAACTTTACGTTTCATTTTGTCTCCTATCGCCCGGACCGGACGCCGGAGTGGCCGGGTGCCCTGGCCCTCATCCGTTTCCGCCGCGCCGGGCTCTATTTAATTTTCGCCAGGAGGTGGTTGCCGTTCCGCTTGGGAGCGAAGGGCCTCACGCTGGCGCCGATGATGCCGCTAGTGCTCATCCGCCACGGCCAGACTGATGTAGACCGCGGGCAGAATCATGAATACATAAGCTTGCAGGAAAGAAACAAAAACGTGCAGAGCCATAAACAGCGCCGGAACAAGAATGGGAACGAGGCCGGCAAAGACTTCTTCGATCAGATTCCCCACCAGCATATTCGCCCAGAGACGAACGCTCAGGGATAGCATTCGCAGCGTGCTGCTGAAGATTTCGAGAGGAAACATGATGAAGGAGATTGCGGCCACCGGCCCGGCGAAATGCTTCAGATAGCCTAGCAATCCGTGATGGCGAAAGCCATGATAGTTGTAGTAGAGGAAAGCCACCACGGCGCAACCCAGCGTCACGTAGATGCTGGCCGAAGGCGTATCCATGCTGGGGATAATCCCTATTAAATTGCAGACGCCTACAAAAAGGCCCAGGGTCCCGATCAGGACCATGTAACGCCGGCCTTCGTGGCCGATAACGTCGTCCGCCAGGTTGCGGTTGAATTCGTAGAACACTTCCATAATCTGCTGGAACTTGCCCGGATTCTCTACCGAAAGGCGGCGCCGCAGCACCAGGGCCGCAGCAACGATCAACAGGACCACCAGGATCTCCGCAGCCATGTAGTTCGGAATCGGGTGAGCCGGGTCAGGATGGAACCCCATCAACGTCAGCATCGCCGCCACCGGCTGGCCGATCAGCTTGTTCATCAGCGCGGTCAACCACAATTCGTGTTCTGGAGTCATTGCTGTTCCCTAGTTCGTGCGCTTCATACATTCAATCGCGAATGATCGGCGAGCATCCTTCCGAGAAGCATCGTGCACCCGACCAACGCACCGGCCGCGGGCACGAACAGGCCTGCGACCACGCCCTCGAGCGGCAGCCAACCGGTTTGGTAGCACAGGACCACCAGGACCACGAGCAGCGGGTAACGCATCGCGAACTTCACCATCAGAGCGCGAGCCGGCCGGGTCCCGGTTGAAGCGAGCGCGAGCGCCACAGCGCGGTGAAGCCAACGGTAAGCCAAAATGGCAGCCGTAGAACTGGCCGCGAATCCCGCTGCAAACCGGCCGTGACCGGTCACGAGCGCGGCCAACGTGGACGCGAGCGCCACACCCGCCATCCAACGCGGCAAGCGTGCGGCTGCGGATTCGAACCCGTTGTCAACGATTTCCGGCACGCCGCTCCCTCTTGGTGACGATGTAAATCAGGTCCGTGATACCCGCCGCGGCCCCTGCGAAAACCCCGATTATCGCCAGTACGGACCCCGTGTGCAGATGGCGATCAAGAAAGGCGCCCAAGAAATAGCCCGCCACTGCGCCGGCCGGAACAATGAAACTAAGCCCGATGTAGAACGCTGCTTGGGCCCACGCATCGGTGAGGCCGGGCCGGGACATGCTTCCTCGCGCCACGAAAAAGCCCGAAGGCGGAATCAATCGAGTGGCTGAATCTTGAGAAAGCCGCAGGAGAACATTCAAGGGCTGCGGCGATGATCTATTTGCGATTTCAACCAACTATTGTAGCAGAAATTCATCAGCGTTCAGCCATCGGCGCTGAGCAAGCTGAATCGCGGATTGCCTGAAGTCTGAAAACTTACTTGACGCCACCCCGCGAGAGTCTCTTCGCCGGCGGCAGAGGAAAAGATTCGCGGAGGGCTTTCAGCAGTTCGTCGGGTGTGAGCACGGCGGTGCCGAATTTGAGCACCACGCAGCCCCCGGCCAGATTCGCCAGTGTTGCCGCGTGCGCAAGGGGTGCTCCGGCTCCGAGAGCCAGCGCCATGACGGCAATCACCGTGTCGCCAGCGCCGGTGACATCGTACACGGGTCGCGGCAGGCTTGGAATGTTAACCTCCGGGCCACCGCATTCGACGAGAGTCATGCCTTCGCCGCCGCGTGTAATGAGTAGCGCGGCGCAACCAAGCTCTTGACAGAGTCCCGCCCAATCCCCCTCCCGGGCTCGGACGTCGCCGAAGGCGATCTCGGCCATCCGTTCTGCCTCGTGGAGATTCGGCGTGGCCACAGTGGCATTGCGGCAGACCTGAGGCTGCTCGGGCTTCGGATCGACCAGCACTGGTATTCCGCGGCGTCTGGCCATCCCTGAGATCTCCGCGCAGAGGCCTTCAACCACGGAACCTTTCAGATAATCGGAAATGATCAGTGCGTCCAGCCGACTCACTGAGCGTGCGAAGCTCCGGGCAATTAACCTTGCGGAGCGGGCCGAAATCGGACGCACCTGCTCGAAATCAACCCGCAGCAACTGGTGCTGATGGGCCACGATCCTGAGTTTGCGGGGCGTCACCCGTCCTGGCTCTCCGACGAGGTTGCGGGCGTCGATGCCGCGCTTCCGAAACAGGGCCCGCAGCTCGCGTCCCGCCGCGTCATCGCCAATGGCGCCGAATACTACTGCCTGACCACCGAGGGCGGACAGATTTGCCGCTACATTACCGCTGCCACCCGGGAACCCTTCACCGGCCTGGTCACGGCGCATCAGCACGACAGGTACCGGCGCCTCGGGCGAGATGCGCGTAGCCTCCCCGCGCAAGAGCTCGTCGAGCATCACGTCGCCGAAAACACCCACCACGAGTCCGCGAAACTTGCGGACGATCTTCTCGAGCTCGGGACTGCCGGTTTTCATCGGGAACATACCGCCTGCACGATCTGGTTCGTTGACACCGCAAGCCAGCGATTCTATCGTAGAGAACAGGCGATGCGCCCAAAAGAGTTATTTCAGGACAGCAACTCAGTATCAACACATTCCGAAAGTAAGGAGGCCTTTATCGAAGCGCCACCTCCCTCGAAACGTCCGCGCATCCTGGTGGTTAGGGCCGGCGCGATTGGGGACACGCTCTTTGCAACGCCACTCGTGCGCGCCTTGCGGCGAACCTATGCTGACGCCTACCTGGTTTTTCTCTGCTCACGACCCGCCTACGACCTAATGAAGTACAATCCTTATCTCGACCAGGTTCTCAAGCTTGGCGACCGACACGTTCCTGCCTGGCTGAGCCGCGAGAAGTCGCGCCTCTTTCGCGAGCTCAAGCGCCTGAATTTCGACTGGGCCATCGTTCTGGAAAGTCATCCTAGCCTGTTGGATGTCGCGCGTCGAGCCGGCGCCGCTCGCACCATCGCCTATAAGCCGCTTCCCGGCGTAGAAGGATTTGAGCAGGCTGGCTTCGATCCAACGAAGCATGCGATTGAAAATAATCTGGCGGCGGCCGAGCCTCTGGCCCTGGAGCCTGCGGGTCTCGAGATGCAGCTCTATTACCCTGCCGCGTTCGATCAACGCATTGAGGAGCGCCTGGCGGCTGCCGGCATCGGAAAAAGCGACCGGCTGGCAGGACTCCATGCCGGCTGGGGACGGGGAAAGCGAAACCACTCGATCGAGGACACGCGGCTGCGGAGCTGGCCACCCGATCGCTTCGCTGAGGTTGCCCGATGGCTCGTGGAAAGCGCCGGAGCGCGAGTTGTGCTGACCGGATCACCTGCCGACAAACCCCTGACAGCGTTTATCGCCCGCGAAGCCGGTGTGCCGTGCCTCAATCTGGCGGGCCGGCTCTCGGTGCTGGAACTGGCGGCTCTAATCCGGCGGCTCGATCTTTATGTCACCATCGAGTCCGGTCCTGCGCATATGGCCGCCGCCCTGGGTACGCCGCTCGTCACGCTCGTCGGACCGAGCATCTGGGAACAGACCAGGCCGCTCGCATCCGCCGGACCGCTGCGGGTTCTATACGAGCATGTTGCTTGCGCACCCTGCTACAACACGCCGCTCATGAAGTCCTGCCAAGACAATATCTGCATGAAGCAGATCGAGGTTGGCCAGGTGCAAGAAGCGATCCGTCAGATTTTCGCTGCGGGGGGGAGCAGCCCACTCAGGATGGTTCGGGATCGATCGTAGCTTCGTCGATCAACATCACCGGGATGTCTTCCCGGATGGGATAAACACGGCGGCACTGGCTGCACTTCAGACCGCTCCCTTCGGAAACGAGCGTCAGGGACGCCTTGCAGAGCGGGCAAACCAGAATGTCGAGCAACTCCTGGGAGACGGCCATGATCGGGTACCAGTCAGGAATTTAACAGAGGCGAGAGCCAAAAGCAAGTTGTTGACGCGGTGAGAATTGGCCTCTTGCTAGAATAGTGAAACCTAAACCGAGGCGGGTTCGTCCCAATCTAAGAGTGGGGCGAGTCCCACTTAATTCAAGTCTTTGCGGAGTTCGCAAAGGAGGAGCAACATGAATCGATTTCTATCAATAGCGGCAGCGGGATTACTTACGCTGGGCGTAGTTTTCTATGGATCGCAGGCGAGGGCTCAATCCCAGCCGGCCCAAGGCGATCAGGCCCAGGGCGGTCAGGCTCAGGGCGGCGGTCACATGGGTCATGGGGGGCCAATGAACCCGGAGCGGCAGCTCCAACGGCTGAGCGAAAATCTCACTCTCACCGACGACCAGAAGCAGCAAATCAAACCTATCCTGGAGGGCCGGCAGAAGCAGATGGAGCAGCTCCACGCCGACACCTCCACGTCCATGGATGACAAGCGCGCCAAAATGCACAGCCTGATGGAAGACAGCAACACCAAGATCCGCGCCGTTTTGAATGACGACCAGAAGCAGAAGTTTGACAAGATGCAGGAGCGGATGCGGGATCGGATGCACAACCAGGGCGGAGCGGAACACCCGGCGCCGCCGAGCCAATAAGAGGCCAATAGCCCCTTCTCAGCGCTTTTGAAGGGCGATAGAACAATCTAGCCGCCAGCGGCATCGTAAGAGTGAGAGGATCAGCCTCTGCGCTGCCGCTGCATCACCTCCATCACGAGGGAACTGCAGGGAAGCGCCCCTGGTTGCATAGACCCACCGCGACAGCGGCGGCCCGTAATCGTCATTCCCGCCAAGTCGTGGCAGCCGCGTGAATCGAGACTGCCGCAAAATGCTGCGTTCCAACGAAGCAGGAAACAACCGATGAGCGAAAAACACTCACCAACCGTTGTTGAAGATATCCCCGAAACTTCTCCCGAATGGCGAAATCCGAACGGGCGGCCGTCACGGCGCCGAGGTTGGCTATGGCTGCTGACTCTGGCCCTGGCCGCGGTGGCGGCGTATCATTTCTGGCCGAAGTCCGGAGCCCAACCGGCGGCGAGCGCCACTGCCTCCGGCGCTGTCGGGGGCCGAAGGGGCGCTGGCGGGATCCCCCCCGTGGTGGCGGTGAAGGCCACAAAGGGTGACATCGGTGTTTATATCGTCGACCCGGGCGCCGTGGCCCCGGTGTACACGGTCACGGTAATGAGTCAGATCAGCGGGTATCTGATGAAGGTCCTCTATAAAGAGGGCGACACGGTCCGGCAGGGAGAGGCTTTGGCGGAAATCGACCCGCGGCCGTACCAGGTGCAATTGGAGGCGGCGCAAGCGGCGCTCGCCAGGGATCAGGCCAATCTCGACAATGCGCGAGTTGACCTCAAACGCTATCAGACCCTGGTGCCGGAGAGGGCGGTTCCCGAGCAGCAACTTGCCACCCAGGAGGCTCTGGTCAAGTCAGACGAGGGAACGGTGCAGACCGATCAAGCGCAAATTGATACCGCCAAGCTCAACCTCACTTACTGTAACATCACGGCGCCGATCACGGGACGCGTCGGCCTGCGCCTGGTCGATCCCGGTAACTACGTCCAGACCAGCAACAGCCTGGTGGTGATTACGCAGCTTCAACCGATTACCGCCGTTTTCCCGATAGCCGAAGATTCGCTGCCGCCCGTGATCAAGAAGTGGCGCGCCGGACAACGGCTGAGCGTCGAGGCCTTGGACCGGAACATGAAGAAAATCGCGTCGGGCTGGCTTTCGACGATTGACAACCAGATTGATCCCACCACGGGCACCGTCAAGCTGCGGGCTACATTCCCGAATCAAGACAACGCTCTTTTCCCTAATCAGTTCGTCAACGCGCGGTTGCTGGTGGAAGAGAAGCGCGGAGTCACACTGTTGCCGGCGGCCGCCATTCAGCGCAACAACCAACAGGCCTACGTCTGGTTTGTGAAGCCGGACTCGACGGTGACCGTCAGGCAGATCAAAGAAGGCACAAGAGAAGGGGACATAACCGAAGTCGCCTCGGGGCTCAATCCCGGGGACACGGTGGTGATGACCGGCGTGGACCGGCTCCAGGAGGGCAGCAAGGTGAACGCCCAGCTTGACCGAACGCGTGCCGCCGGCCCGGCCGGGAGCGGGCGTTCATGAGCCCTTCCCGAATATTTATTCTTCGCCCCATCGCAACGTCGCTGCTGATGGCCGCGATTTTGCTGGCCGGCGGCGTCGCTTACAAGGAATTGCCGGTCTCGGCCCTGCCTGAGGTGGATTATCCCACCATTCAAGTGGTCACCTTCTATCCCGGCGCCAGCCCGGACGTGATGGCCACCTCGGTAACTGCTCCACTCGAGCGACAGTTCGGCGAGGTGCCGGGCCTCCAGCAGATGACCTCTATCAGCTCGAACGGCTGCTCGGTGATCACGCTGCAGTTCGGACTCAGTCTGGACATTGACGTGGCTGAGCAGGAAGTGCAGGAGTCAATCAACGCTTCGGGGACGTACCTGCCGCCGGACCTGCCCACGCCGCCGCTTTACAGCAAGACGAATCCGGCCGACACGCCAATTCTGACTTTGGCTCTCACTTCGGACGACCTGCCACTTTCAAAGGTTGAGGACCTGGCAGACACCAGGCTTTCTCCCAAAATCTCGCAGTTGCCGGGCGTAGGCCTGGTCAGCATCAGCGGCGGCCAGAAGCCGGCCGTCCGCATCCAGGCCAATCCCACGCAGTTGGCGTCATACAGCCTGAACCTGGAAGACCTCCGCAATGCGATTGTGGGGGCCAACGTCAATCAGGCCAAAGGCAACTTCGACGGCCCGCACCAGTCCTACCAGATCGGCGCCAACGATCAGTTGCTCTCGAGCAGCGACTACGCTCCCATGATCGTCGCCTACCGGAACAACGCCCCGGTAAAATTGAGCGACATTGCCACGGTTAAGGACGACACCGAAAATATCTATCAAGCGGCCTGGATGAACAACACGCCCGCGGTGATCGTAAACATTCAGCGCCAGCCCGGGGCTAACATCATCACCGTGGTGGATCGCATCAAGGCGCTGCTTCCGCAGTTGACCTCAACGCTGCCGCAATCGGTGCAGGTGAAGGTTCTTACCGACCGCACCAGCACCATTCGGGCTTCCGTGAGCGACGTCGAGTTTTCGCTGATGCTCACCGTGGCGCTGGTGGTGATGGTGATCTTCCTGTTCCTGCGCAACCTTTCCGCCACCATCATTCCGAGCGTAGCGGTGCCCCTTTCGATCGTGGGAACTTTTGGCGTGATGTACCTTCTCGGTTACAGCTTGAATAACCTGACCCTGATGGCGCTGACGATCTCCACCGGTTTTGTGGTGGACGACGCCATTGTGATGATCGAGAACATCACCCGTTATATCGAAGAGGGCGAGCCGCCGCTTCACGCGGCTCTCAAGGGCTCGGCGCAAATCGGCTTTACGATTATTTCGCTGACCGTCTCCCTGATCGCTGTCTTGATTCCATTGCTGTTCATGGGCGATATCGTCGGTCGGCTGTTCCGCGAGTTCGCCGTCACGCTGGCCGTCACCATCCTGGTCTCCGCCGTGGTTTCGCTCACCCTTACGCCCATGATGTGCTCCAAGCTGCTGAAGCACCGGCCCGACCGCGAGCAGGGCCGCTTCTACCGCGTTTCGGAGCGCGCCTGGAAATCCGTGATTGATTTTTACGATCGCACTTTGCAGTGGGTGCTGCGCCGGCAGACCGCTACTCTCCTGGTCGCCGTCGCTACTCTCGTCATCACGGTTGCGCTGTACGTATACATTCCCAAAGGATTCTTCCCCATTCAGGACACCGGCGTTATTCAAGGCGTTTCCGAAGCCGCCCAGACGGTGTCTTTTCAACAAATGTCCCAACAGCAGCGGCAGTTGGCAGCGGTGATCCTCGCCGATCCCGCCGTCGAGAGTCTTTCGTCATTTATCGGGATCGACGGAACGAATACCACCCTCAACAGCGGCCGGATTCAGATCAATCTGAAGCCACTCGCTTCCCGCCACATCGGCGCCACCGACGTGATCCGCCGCCTGCAGCCCCAACTCGACAAGGTGTCCGGCATTACACTTTTCATGCAACCTGTGCAGGACCTGACGGTGGACGACCGTGTGAGCCGCACCGAATTCCAGTACACACTCGAGGACCCGAGCGCGGCTGAGCTGGGCAGCTTCGCGCCTAAAATGTTGGAGGCCTTGCAGAAGCTGCCCGAACTACGAGACGTGGCCAGCGATCAAGAGGTGGGCGGCCTTCAGGCGAAGCTGGTGTACGATCGCGAAACAGCGTACCGGCTCGGCATCTCTCCCTCCACGATCGATCAGACCCTTTACGACGCCTACGGACAGCGCGAAGTATCCACGATGTTTACGCAGTTGAATCAATACCACGTGATCCTGGAAGTGAAACCCGTTTTCCAGCAGAATCCGCTGGACCTGCGCAATCTGTACATTCGCACCGGAGCCTCAGGCTCGAGTGCCGCCGGCGCCTCCTCCTCGGTGGTGGCGGGCGGTTCCGCAGCCGCTCAGATATTTGGTCCTACGAGCTCGCTGACTGTCGCCACCAACACCCTCTCTTCGACGGCATCGTCATCTCCGCTCAGCGCATCGAGCATTCCCTCGGATGCCGCCTTCTCGGGAGCCATTAAGTCGTCCGCGGCCTTCGCGAACGGAGGCCAGGTGCCCCTCGCCGCATTCACCCGCCTGGAGGAAACGAGCGCTCCCATTACTGTTAACCACCAGGGACAATTTCCGGTGGTAACGCTCTCCTTCAATCTGGCTCCGAGCGCGTCCCTGGGCGACGCTCTCACCGCGGTGAATCGCGTCAAGGACCAGATGGGCATGCCGGCGAGCATCCAGGGGGCGTTTCAAGGCACAGCGGCGTCATTCCAGGCTTCTCTCTCCAACGAGCCCGTGCTGATCCTGGCCGCCATCATCACGGTCTACATCGTGCTGGGTGTTTTATATGAAAGCTACATCCACCCCATCACCATCCTTTCCACGCTGCCCTCCGCGGGTGTGGGCGCCCTGCTGGCATTGTGGATCACCGGCAACGACTTCAGCGTGATCGCTTTGATCGGAATCGTGCTGCTGATCGGAATCGTGAAGAAGAATGCCATCATGATGATCGATTTTGCGTTGGAGGCGGAGCGCAAAGAAGGCATGACGCCGGTGAACGCCATTTATCAGGCGTGCCTGCTGCGCTTCCGGCCCATCATGATGACGACGATGGCGGCGCTGCTGGGAGGCGTTCCGTTGGCGTTCGGCACCGGGACGGGGTCCGAGCTGCGCCGCCCTCTGGGTATCAGCATTGTGGGCGGGCTGCTGGTCAGCCAGCTCTTGACGCTTTACACTACCCCGGTGATCTACATATGGTTCGACCGCCTGGCGAGCCGCCTGTCCAGGGATCGATCTCGCGAACCCGAAATCGGTCCCGGTACGGAGCCGGTTGGGGCCGGATAAGCCATGAGCATTTCGGAACCCTTCATTCGCAAGCCGATCGCCACCACGCTCCTTACCATTGCGATCGCACTCGCCGGAGCCGTTGCCTTCCGGCTGCTGCCGGTGGCACCCCTGCCGCAAGTGGATTTTCCTACCATCAATGTGCAGGCAGGGCTGCCCGGCGCTAGCCCCGAGACCATGGCCTCCTCGGTGGCGACGCCGCTGGAGCGCCAGTTCGGGCGTATTGCCTCGGTCACGGAGATGACGTCATCCAGCAGCCTCGGATCATCCAACATCACCCTGCAGTTTGACTTGAACCGGAACATCGATGCTGCGGCGCGCGATGTGGAGGCGGCCATCAATGCCGCGCGCGGCTACCTTCCTACCAATCTGCCGAACAACCCCACGTACCGGAAGTCCAATCCCGCTGACTCTCCCATCTTCATGCTGGCTCTGACGTCGGATGTTTTGAGCAAGAGCCAGATGTACGATGCGGCGTCATCGATCATGGAGCAAAAGATCTCGCAGATCAGCGGTGTGGGCCAGGTGGTGGTGGGCGGAGGCGCGCTGCCCGGAGTTCGAGTCGAGCTCAATCCGACGCAAATGAATAAGTACGGTATCGGCTTCGAGCAGGTTCGCAATGTTCTGAGCGGCGCAAACGCCAACACCCCAAAGGGTTACTTTTCGGATGGGCATCTGACGTGGGAAGTAGGGGCGAACGACCAGATTTATCACGCGGTGGACTACCAGCCCCTGATCGTGGCTTATCACTCCGGAATGGCGGTGCGCATTGGGGACATTGGCCGGGCCGTCGACGGCCCGGAAGATGTCCGCAACGCGGGCTATGCCAACGGAAAGCCCTCGGTTCTGATCATCATATGGCGACAGCCTGGAGCCAACATCATCGACACCGTGGACCGCATCCGCGCCGTCCTGCCTCAACTGAAAGCCGCCATGCCACAGGCCATCGACATGCGGACCGCGATGGACCAGACGGTGACCATCCGCGCCTCCGTACAGAATGTCGAGCAAACTCTGCTGGTCTCGGTGGCCTTAGTGATCCTGGTGGTCTTTTTGTTCCTGCGCAACCCGCGCACAACCCTGATCCCGAGCATTGCGGTTCCGGTATCGATTATTGGGACTTTCGGTGTGATGTACCTGCTCGGCTATAGCCTCGATAACCTGTCCCTGATGGCGTTAACCATCTGCACGGGATTTGTGGTCGACGATGCCATCGTCGTGATCGAAAATATTACGCGTTATCTGGAACAGGGAATGCCGCCTTTGCAGGCCGCTCTCAAGGGAGCGAAGGAAATCGGATTCACCGTGCTGACCATCAGCACTTCGCTGGTAGCGGTATTCATACCCTTGCTCCTGATGGGGGGGATCGTAGGGCGGCTGTTCCATGAATTTGCCGTGACGCTCTCGGTGGCCATCGTTGTTTCCATGGTGGTTTCGCTCACCACCACGCCCGCCATGTGCGCCCACCTCCTGAAGGAGCAGGAATCTCACGGATGGCTCTACCAGACCAGCGAACGCGGCTTCAATTGGGTTATCAAGACCTATGGCAGAACTCTTTCCACCGTTCTAAATTTCCCCGCGGTGACGCTGGCCATCCTGCTGGCCACCATTGCGCTCAACGTTTATCTTTACATCCGTGTGCCGAAGGGCTTTTTCCCGCAGCAGGATAACGGGAGGATGATGGGCGCCATCATGGCGGATCAGGATACATCCTTCCAGGCCATGCAAAATATTCTGTTGCAAATGGTCAACATCGTGAAGGCCGATCCTGCGGTCGATACCGTGAACGGGTGGGTGGGCGGCGGCACGCTGAACAGCGCGCGGATGTTTATCTCCCTCACGCCCCTCGCCCAGCGCAAAATCAGCGCGGACCTTGTGATCGCCCGCTTGCGCCCAAAACTCGGCCGCGTGCCGGGTGCAGCGCTCTACATGCAAGCGGCGCAGGACGTGCGCATCGGCGGCCGATTCGGCAACGCGCAGTATCAATACACGATGCGGGGCGACAATCTCCAGGACCTCATCACGTTTGCGCCGAAAATGCTTCAGGAACTCAGGGGCATTCACACCGTCGCAGACGTCAATAGCGACCAGCAAAATAGCGGTCTGCAAGCGGTGGTGAACTACGACCGAGATACCGCGGCGCGCTTTGGGATCTCAACGCAACTGATCGACAACACGCTTTATGACGCCTTCGGCCAGCGGCAGGTGTCGATCATGTACTCGTCGCTGAATCAATATCATGTGGTGATGGAAGCGGCGCCGGAATACTGGCAAAATCCGCTGTTTTTACGCCAGATCTACGTCCAGTCGCCAGGCGGGCACGAGGTTCCTCTGAGTGCCATCGCCAGTTACGCTCCTAACACCGCGCCCTTGGCTGTGAATCACCAGGGCTTGTCTCCGGCCGTGACCATATCCTTCAACTTGCGGCCAGGCGTGGCGCTCGGCGATGCCGTGAACGAGATCAACGCCGCAGGGTTCAAGATCGGTCTTCCCGCGACCATCCATACGGGTTTTGCCGGCACCGCTCAGGCCTACCAGGATTCCCTCGGCAGCGAGCCCCTGCTCATCGCCGCGGCGCTGGCCTCGGTTTACATTGTGCTCGGTATGCTTTACGAAAGCTACGTGCATCCTGTCACTATTCTTTCCACCCTTCCTTCGGCGGGCGTCGGCGCTCTGTTGGCCCTGATGATCACGCATACGGAGCTCACCGTCATTGCCATCATTGGCATCATTTTGCTCATCGGGATCGTCAAAAAGAACGCCATTCTGATGATCGATTTCGCGCTGGCTGCAGAGCGCACCGAAGGCAAGAGTTCGCGGGATTCCATATACCAGGCCTGCATGTTGCGCTTCCGCCCCATCATGATGACCACCATGGCGGCGATTCTGGGCGCGGTGCCGCTGGCATTCGGTCACGGGGTGGGATCCGAATTGCGTCGTCCTTTGGGCATTGCCATCATCGGCGGCCTGATGGTGAGCCAGGTGCTCACGCTGTATACCACTCCGGTTGTGTATCTCTATTTCGACCGCCTTCAGAATTGGCGTGCCGGGCGCACCCGGATCGAGGGAGAAGTGAGGCCGCTGGGGTCCGAGGCGTAAGCTGGCAAGTCGTTAATTATGCTAGATATATTGGTTTTATGCGCACGTATATATAGAGCTTGACATGCACGTATATGTCGATGTATGCTGCGAAAAGGAGGTGAAAGATGGCTTACATTGATCCGCAAAGCGTGCGCTCGCCGAGAAATCGCGTCGGGTCCGTTGATGTCCTCTACAACAGCGGCTCTGGAGGCTGGTCGGTTGCTCGCGTGGAGTACGACAATACACCGGACTGCATCGGAGTCCGATGGAATGGCAGTGACGGAGAAAGTGGAATTGGAAATCCTCAGTCTAGAGGAAAGCCAACATGGTTCGTTGTTCCCGACGAGCTCAGCCTCAATATGCGAGAGGTGGCCGAGCAACTGAGCAATTCGCAGGAGGGAGGGTTGCTCGCCAGCTACCGCGACATGGCCAATGACCAGGAGCACGAGGCTGAAGCATTGGAGTGGAGTGAGGGGCTAATCGGCGATGCAACCTCTTAGGAGAGGTGACGTCTGGTGGGTCTCTTTTGCACCATCATTAGGCGGAGAAATCCGCAAGACGAGGCCGGCGGTGATCGTCAGCAACAACGCTGCTAACGCGGTGCTGAATCGCGTTGTAGTTGTACCGCTTACCAGCCGTACAGCGAGGGTCTATCCGAGTGAGGTGCTGGTCCGGGTCGAAGGGAAAGAAGCCAAAGCCATGGCTAACCAGATTACGACGGCTGCCACGGAGCGACTGCAGAGCCGCATGGGCGCCCTTTCCCCTGACGATCTTAGAGCTGTAGAGGGCGCGATTCTGATGCACCTTGGCATCCGGAGATAGAGCAGTGTGGGACGTCTCACCATGAGCTGCGGAGTTCAGAAGTCTGCCAGAGCAAAGCGGGCGCTCGAGAGCAACTCGCTCAGTGCTCTTGAACGTCGCGCGTTTGGACGCTCCCTGCGCGCTGGAGGCCGATTGCTCGCCGCCGGCCTTATGCTCACTTCCAGCGCTTGTATGGTAGGCCCCAACTACAAGCGACCTACCGCTGAAGTCCCAGCCGCATTCAAGGAGCCGCCGACCGACAACCCTGATGAGATCAATCGCTGGAAGCCGGCCCAGCCGAACGAAGCGGCGGTACGCGGAAAATGGTGGGAAATTTACAACGACCCGCAACTGAACGCACTCGAAGAACAGGTCAGTATCTCGAACCAGAACGTATTGCTGGCGGCGGCTCAGTTCCGAGAAGCAGCCGACGCCGTCCGCATCGCGCGCTCCGCTCTTTTCCCGACGATCACCACCTCGCCTTCATACACGCGCTCTTCGTCCTCGAGCACGCTATTTAACGCCTCGTTGGGCAACTTGACGTCCGGTCAGCGCAATACCTACGATCTGCCTGCTTCCATTTCTTACACGGCAGATCTCTGGGGAAGTATCCGGCGCACCGTCCGGGCGGGTGCAGCCACCGCTCAAGCCAGCTTCGCTCAATTGGAGAACGCTCGTTTGTCCTATCAGGCCACGCTGGCCGACGACTATTTCGAATTGCACGGCACAGACGGCGACGCAGAGCTGCTCCAGACAACTGTGAAGTCTTACCAGGAGTATCTGAAGCTCACTCAAGACCGCTTTAGCAGCGGCGTCGCGTCGGGAGGGGATGTGGCGCAGGCGGAGACGCAACTGGATGCGGCGCAGGCACAACTGATCGACTATGGAATTGCCCGGGCCCAGTTCGAGCACGCCATCGCGATCCTCACGGGCAAGCCTCCGTCCGAAGTGACCATTTCGGCCGCGCCGATCAAGATCGTGCCGCCTTCCGTTCCCGTTAGCGTGCCTTCCACTTTGCTTGAGCGCCGTCCTGACATTGCTGCCGCCGAACGCCAGATGGCGGCCGAGAACGAGCAGATCGGAATCGCGAAAGCCGCTTACTACCCCAGCCTTACCCTCGGTGCGACGGGCGGCCTCGAGAGCGGCCAGTTTTACAATTGGTTCACCTGGCCCAGCCGCTTCTGGTCTATTGGACCTGCTTTCGCCGAAACCCTTTTTGACGCGGGCAGGCGCCACGCCCAGGTGGCCGAGGCGCGGGACACCTACGATGCCACCGTGGCGAGCTACCGGCAAACCGTGCTCACGAGCTTTCAACAGGTGGAAGATAATCTGGCAGCTCTGCGCGTCCTGGAAAACGAGGCGCGCTCCGAGGATGCGGCTGTGAAGGCGGCTCAGGACGCGCTCGATATCGCCACCTACCAGTACAAGGCCGGCACGGTGAACTACCTCAGCGTGATTACCGAGCAGGCGATCCTGCTGACCGATCAGGTGGCGGCGGTCAACATTCTCACCCGGCGCATGAGCGCCAGCGTGCTGCTGGTGGAGGCGTTGGGCGGCGGGTGGGACACCTCTCATTTGCCAAGTCAAACCGATCTGATCCACGGCAAATAGCAGCAATCAGGAAGCAAACCTGACGTCTGCAACTTGACCTCTTTGAGTCACAATGAGCTGCGCTGAGCGTTGGTAGTGTAAACTCGAAAATCCGCTCGTGGATCGGCGGGCTTGATGACTTCCCCTACGGCTGCCAGACTTCAGGAAATTCTCTCCCAGGGCCGCGTGGAGCAGGCTCTCTCCGTGCTCGCGCGTTCTGACCCGGAGCAGGCCGCCACCGCGCTGATGAGCCTTCCCTTTGCCGAGCAGCAGACGCTGTTCCGCGGTGCGCCCATCGATCTAGCAGCGAGTCTAGCCGGCCATTTCCCCTACTATCACGCCTACGTTCTGTTGCATGCGCGACCCATCGATGAGCTGCGTGCCGTCGTGGACAAGATGGACCCCGACCAGCGCATTCAGTTCTTCGACGAGTTGCCAGGCGAAGCCTGGCAGACCTTGATGGACGAGATCTCCGGGAAACCTGGCGAGGCGCCCATCAAAGAGCCCGCTGCCTCGGAGATCGCGCCGCCGAGTCGCGCGACCGGCGAGGAGGCGCAGTCTGTCATCCAGGCTATAGGAGTTGAGAAAAGCTTCCAGCAGCCGGACGGCCGGCAGATCCAAGTGATCGCGCCCCTTGATCTCGCCATCGAAGCCGGTACGATCGTCGCTGTCCTCGGGCCCTCGGGCTCCGGCAAGTCCACTCTCTTGCGGATCCTTACCGGGCTCACGCCGCCGACCGGTGGCAGGATTCTGTGGCGCGGCCGGCCGCTCGGCGAATGCGCACCTAACGTCGCCATCGTGTTTCAAAGCTTCGCCCTGTTTCCCTGGCTTACCGTGCTGGACAACGTTGAGGCGCCACTGATGGCGCGAGGCATGGAGCACCTCGAGCGGCATCGTCGCGCGTTCAGAACTCTCTCCACCGTCGGACTCGAAGGCTTCGAGACGGCTTATCCCAAAGAACTTTCCGGAGGAATGAAGCAACGCGTGGGATTCGCCCGCGCGCTCGCTGTGGAGCCCGAGATCCTGTTTATGGACGAGCCTTTTTCTGCCCTGGATGTTCTGACGGCGGAGAATCTGCGCAGCGAACTGCTAGACCTGTGGCTCGGCAAGAAGATGCCGACGCGCAGCATGTTCCTGGTTACCCACAACATCGAGGAGGCGGTCCTGCTTGCAGACCGGATTATCGTGCTCGGCACTCATCCGGCCAAGATTCGCGCCGACTTTCGTATTCCGCTGAAACATCCGCGCGACCGGACGGCGGCGGAATTTCTCCTATACGTGGATTACATTTACAAGCTCATGACCCAGCCGCAGCTCGAGTCTGCGCCCCCGTCAGGTGCGGGGCCGTCTTCCAAACCTCCTTACCAAAGGTTGCCCCACGCCCGGCCGGGAGGCATTGCCGGACTGCTCGAACTGCTGTCCGATCGCGGCGGCCGGGACGACTTGTACCACGTCGCCGAAGAGCTTTTGATGGAAGTTGACGACCTGCTTCCAATCATCGAGGCAGCAACCTTGCTCGATTTCGCGCGCACTGCCAGAGGCGACGTCGAAGTAACGCCTGCCGGTAAGCGGTTCGTGGACGCCGACATCGCTGCTCGCAAAGACCTGTTCCGCGAAGCCGCCTTAGCCCATTCAACGCTGCTGCGGCAAATCCGCAGCGGTCTCACAAGCAAGTCTGATGGTGAGATGCCACTGGAATTCTTTCGGGACGTTCTTGAGGAGCATTTCCCCGAGGATGAAGTTCGGCTGCAGATCGACACGGCTTTGAACTGGGGCCGCTATGGTGAGATCTTTTCGTATGACTCTGAGAGCGACAAGCTGCGGCTGCACCGGCTGGAGCTCTCGGACGACCTTGGCGGGGACGCCCTCGATCGTTAGAAGTTTTCCGTCATCATTTCTCAGTGTTCAGTTTTCAGTAGTGGGCAGAGATGAGTGAATACTGACAACTGAGAACTATGATTTCACCCGCCGCTCGATCCGCATCCGCCGCTCCCGCCTGGGGAGTGTTTTCTTCGGGACGTACGTCGTTCTTGTACGAACTTCCGGTCATGCTCGCCGGACTCGCGATCTTCTACAGCCTCCTTACTTTTGCCCGCTACGGCATTGGGGCGGCCAATACCCAGGCTGAGATTGTCCTTTCGCCCGGCGCACTTCCCAAATACGCCGCCTTCTCCCTCATTCGCATCATCCTTGCCTACGCTCTCAGCTTGGGATTCACGTTGGTCTACGGTTACATCGCCGCCTACAACGCGCGGGCGGAACGATTTATGATCCCGATGCTCGACACCCTGCAGTCCATTCCGGTGCTGAGCTTTCTGCCCGGAGTGATGGTGTCGATGGTGACGCTGTTCCCGAACCGGCAGCTTGGTGTCGAGCTCGGCTCCATTATCCTGATTGTCACCGGCCAGGCCTGGAACATGACGTTCAGCTTCTATTCGTCTCTGAAGGGCATCCCACGCGAAATGCGCGAGGCCACCCAAGTCTATCGCTGGAGCTGGTGGCAGCGCTTCACCCAGATGGAGCTGCCTTATGCCGCCATCGGGTTGATCTGGAACTCGATGATGTCCGTGGCGGGCGCCTGGTTCTTCCTGATGGCTTGTGAGATGTTCGTGCTCGGGAATCGCGATCTGCGGCTGCCGGGACTCGGTTCCTACCTGCAGACGGCAGCCAATGCCGGCGATACGCGCGCGATCGTGTGGGGCCTCGCAGTCATGGTAGCGGTAATCGTTCTGCTGGATCAGATGGTATGGCGCCCGGTGATCGCCTGGGCCGAAAAATTCAAGGTCGAGCAAGTGGAATCCTCCGATGCGCCCCGCTCGCCAATCCTACGCCTGCTTCGGCGCTCGCGAATCCTGGCGTTCGCTGGCCGAAGCTACGTGAGGCCAGCCAGCGAGTTTCTGAGGCTCCATTTCGCGCGACGAGAGCGGTCGTCAGCATCCGGGCCGCCGTCCGTAGTTCGAACCTGGGCGACGCGAGCGCTCTTCGCCGCGGCGGTTCTAGGGATTGCGTACGAAGCCGTGAGGATGTTCGCCATGATCAGGGGTTTGGTGCGCCCGGAGCTTGCGGAGATCGCGCGGGGCGCTGGAGCCACATTCCTGCGCGTCGAGGCTACTCTCGTGCTGGCGGCGCTTTGGACGGTGCCGGTTGGAGTTGTCGTCGGCCTCCGGCCCCGCCTTGCGGCCATCGCCCAGCCGATTGCTCAAATCGCGGCCTCCGTACCCGCGACGGCGCTATTCCCGATTGTGTTGCTGATGTTGATTCGCGCGGGCGGCGGACTCGGGATCGGATCCATGGTGTTGCTGCTCCTGGGCACGCAGTGGTACATCCTGTTCAACGTGATTGCCGGCGCGAGCGCGATTCCAGCCGATCTGAAAGAGGTCTGCGGCGTCTTCAATCTGGGCCGGGTCCAGCGCTCGCGCAAGCTCTTCGTGCCCGTAATCTTTCCTTATCTGCTCACGGGCTTCATCACGGCGTCCGGCGGGGCCTGGAACGCCAGCATTGTGGCGGAGTACTTCCATTTCCGAGGCCAGACGTTCTCCACGGTCGGGCTCGGCGCCGTGATCAGCCGCGCCACGGACACCGGCAATTACCCCTTGCTGTTGGGCGCGACCATCTGTATGGCTGCGATGGTGGTGACGGTAAACCGCCTCGTTTGGCGGCGCCTTTACGCGCTCGCCTCCACGCGGTTTAAGCTCGACGGCTAACTCCGGCGTCCGCGCATCGAGGCGCTTCAAGTCCTAAAGCAATCCGTAAACGTCGAGCTGGTTGGCGGTGCCACATACAGCTTGCCGTTGCCGATAGCCGGCGTGGTTTTCAAAATCGACAATAGTTTGCGATCGAGCCGGGAAGCCCTTCGGTCTGGGGAAGGGTAGCCACGGCACCGCCCTTATGCCGTGGGCCTACGCGGGATGGCGACGACATCGTGTCTTGTGTCGCCACCGCTCTGCTGCTGTCGGGAGGCCTTGGCGGCGCCTTGCTTGGCTTGTGCCACGAGGTCGTGTCCCAGCGGGTACCTCGGACGCTCCCAGCGCATCGACTGAGCCGCTAAACCTAAGAAAACAAGGCGCAAATAAACAGTCCCGACCGTCCCAGTTAACCCCCGCGGTCTCGTTTAGTATGATACGATCTACATATGGTTGTATTATACATCTCGGCTGATCAGTTGGTCTCGCTTTAGTGCGCCGATCCGGAGCAAGGTTCGCGACCGCGACCCGCGTCTTCGCAAGCCGCAAGATAAGCACGGGTCTGCCGTCGAGGGTATGCATTTTGTAATGAATCGATTACGCGTGGAAGGACGGGGAAGAGGGTGCAGCGGGGACTGCTCGTCAAGACGTTGGAAGTCGGCAGTTGGAACCAGGCACCATAGGTCGATTCGCGAGAAAGTCGAGCTGCCTCGCGAGGTTACCGCCCAAGTTGAATCGCCGACCTAAAATACTTTGGGCTGATTAACTGTCACTGAGGTAAGCCACTGGTTCGACCAGTGAGACTCGAAAAGGTTTGACCGTCGAAGAGAGTAACATCCTCCTCCAAGGTGGCTTGATGAGAACCCATCGCAAAGGAGGATGTAATGTCAGACCTTTATCAGA
>DASYYZ010000068.1:0-16244 GCA_035946735.1 Terriglobia bacterium | reverse complement strand
TTCGAGGGCCGCAGTCGCCTCTTCAACGCTCTCCACGTCGAACTCAAGCCAAGCCTGCGGGGCAGGAATATTGTCAGGCCAGGAGTCTTCGCCGAAACAGGACTGCGCCGCTTGGGAAAGCGGCCATAGGGCAAAGCTTTTCGCACCCGGAACAGCCTCGGTATGGAGATAGCCGCCGCTCTCTTCCTTGAAAGGAATGCCGAGGACATCGCGGTAGAGCTTGCGGCTTTCCCCTGTGTCGCGGACGATGGGACCGAATCCCGCGACGAAAAGGACCTTCAAATTCGGGACGCTCTGCATGGCATCTCCCCTCGTTCAGGCTCGGCTGATGGTTGCTGCCGTTCGGAAAACCTGCGGAGTCACTCCGTAGGTTTTGGCGCGGAGCAGGTTCATGGCAACCCTTCCGCCGGGCCAGAGTCCGCCGACGTCAATGTTTGCAAGCGCTCCTTGTTAATCTTGAGCACGATTCCCGCGTTGCGGTCGGCCACCTCGCTCACCTTGTATTCCGCCGACGTGCCCATCACCTGCGCCACCTCCGAGGGCGTCAGCTTGTACTGGTCCGCCAGCCACTGCGCCATGTTCGAGGTGGCGTCGCGGAAGGCGTCGTCAATCGACCCGCCGAGGCCCATCGCCATGATCTGGGTCGCGGACTCCACCCTCGGGCCGGGGACGCGCTTGCCCGGAATCACGTCCGCCGTGAATTCCACGTCCATGGAGGTCTCCAGCGCGTTGCCGTTCAGTTCGCCGTCGCCCTGGAGGGCATGGCCGTCGCCGACGTAGAGGAGAGCGCCGGGGACGCTCACGGGCAGGTAGACCGTCGCTCCCTCAACGATTTCGTTGAAGTCCATGTTGCCGCCCCACTCCCCGGAGTCCCCGGTTCCCGGCGCGGCGCTCGCCGAATTCGGCGCGACCGCCACGCACCCGAGCATGGGCCTCAGCGGCACCGAGTAGCGCGTAAGATGCTCGGCGGGCTTCTCGGGCGTGGCCACGCCGCGCTGCGCGTCCAGGTGCCAGCGCACGGTCTTGCCGCCGTCCTTCATCTTCACCGCAAGGTCGCTGACCAGGCCCCGGTCAACCACCGCGTCGTCGCTCGCGGCCCAGTCGCGGTTCAGCCGCAGCCGCGTGATATGCACCGCCAGGGTGTCTCCGGGCGCGGCGGTCTCGATGTAGAAGGGCCCCGTCTCGGGGTTGCCGCCCAGGACGCGGGTAACGCCTTTTTCGTCCGTGCCGCCCGCGTCCACCGTCGTGGTGTGGACCGTATCTCCCGGCGCGATGGTGAGGACCGGCTTGTTGGCGGGCGAGAACTGGCGGTAGAAGGTCGTCGGCGTGAACTCGTGGCGCTGCGGCGGTCCTGCCCGGCGCTGCGGAACCAAGGCGGCGGTGAAGTGGTGCGTGCTGGGGTGCGCCTTATCGCTTGCGTCGGTGAACGTCACACTCCCGGACATGACGCCATCCTGGAGCGTGGCTTGAAACTCCTGCGTATCGCCCTGCTCGTCTTTGGCGACGAAGTGAATCGACTTGCCGCTGAGGGTCCCCTCTAGCTTGTCGCCGCCAAACTTTCCGCCGAGCTTGTCCCCGTCCTGCTTCAACTCCAAAGAAAGATTGATGGGCGTGCCGTAGAAATCGGCAGTGACAATCCAGCGCCCAGAGAGAGAGGAATTCCCGGCCCCCGGTTCTTGCCCTGGAAGACTTCCGATGGCGAGGAATAGATTCAGGATTGCGAAACCGCGCAAAGCCGACTTCCGCATGATGCCCACCTCCCGGTGCGCCGCTCAATCTTTGGATTGTATTCCCAAAACTGCTGGGCCGCGTCGTCAACCTGTGGTGACTTTGCACTTTTCCCGAACCCAGTTTGGTTTCGGAGCGAGTGCTATACTTCGGCTCCCAGGCTCCACGCTCGGAGACGGCCTCCAAATGACGCCAGCAGCCCTGAAGACGGAACTGAAGAACATCCGGGCGCTGCGTGCGCTGTTTCTCCAGGAGACCAATTTCCAGGTCCGGTACGACGCGTGCCACGGGCGCGGCTGGACTGATTCGTACCTGTTGATGCTGGACAACCTGGCGGTCGGCTACGGCTCAGTCAAGGGGCAGGAAATTGAGGCCAGGGACACGGTGTTCGAGTATTTCGTCGTGCCGCCGTTCCGAAGGAGAAGCAGCGAACTCTTCCGGCTGCTGCTCGTGGCTTCGGGAGCCCAATACATCGAATGCCAAAGCAACGACCTCCTGCTTTCCCCGATGCTCTATGAATTCTGTCCGTCCGTGAGCGCAGATGTGGTGCTGTTCGAGGACCACGCCGCCACCGAGCATATCGTTCCGGGCGCGGTGGTCCGCCGGAGGCGCAGCGACGACAAGATTTTCGAGCACAAGGCGGAGCCTGTCGGAGACTATGTCGTCGAACTCGACGGCGCGGTGGCCGCGACGGGCGGCTTCCTGCTGCACTACAACCCGCCGTTCGCGGACTTGTACATGGAAGTCCGGGAGGACTGCCGTCGCAGGGGCATCGGGAGCTTCTTGCTGCAAGAGGTGAAGAAGCAATGCTATCTGGCGGGCCGGGTGCCTGCGGCAAGATGCGACATTCGGAATGCGGCCTCGCGGGGGGCGCTCCTGAAGGCTGGCTTGACGGTATGCGGCTTCATGCTGCTGGGCAAGGTTGCGAAGGAGCGCCCGTAGGTCCGGGTCCGTAGAACTCAAGCTCGCTATCTGGTTGTTCTCAATACCCGCTCTGCGAAGAACGGCGGCCCAACCTCGCTGAGGTACAGTTTGTTGTCGTATCCGCTCAACATCCATCGGAACCTGACATATTTCAAGAGACGCACCAACTCTTGGTGGCTGACGTCGCCCTGATTGTACGGACTCACGTCCGCGCCTAGGTAAGGTGCTCCAGGTAAACGAAGTCGTCCGGCCCTAGCGAGGCCCAATCTAGTTTGTCCAATCCAGCGAAGTGACCTCCGCGCCAGTGCCGATCATGAGGTCGTGACAGGCCCGCAGCACCTTCGTATACCAGAGTGCGTCCGCGCTCTGCTCCCCTGAATCTGCGCCATCTGCGAATTCATGTTGCTTCCGTGGGCCGAAGCCGATTCATCCAGTAAGCCCATGCCACGATTACGGCGAAGAAGATCAGGCTTGCGATCGATGCCGCTCGGGCGTTGGGAGGAGCAGGTCCGGCGATGTTGTTGTACCACGCCAAGGTGAGCAGGAGCACCACGCTCCAGAACACGCAGACCCCGGCGCGTCCCTGGGGGTGTGTGGCTCGCGCATAAAGGACCACAGCGATCAGCCAGAAGCCGCCTTCCACAGCCAGCGTGGCCGGAATGGAACTCCAGAGCCCCAATCCCAGGTGCGTGGCGACCCTGGGCGCGAGGGGCATGTCGGGCCGGTGAGCCAGCACGTCGAGCGGCCAATGGCTGAGCACCACCAGGAACAGGACCCAGGCCCCGCGTGCGTAACGACGACTCACGTAATACGTTGCCGCGAGGAACGCCGCCTAAAGCACGTCCGTCAACAGGCTGTGGCTCCAGGCGATGCCCGAGGCATCCATGTAATTCGCCGCGCACCTCCCCGGCTTGAAATGCACGTGCTCGACTCCGGCGAGCATCAAGATGCACCACAGAAGATCGGCCAAGGTCGCCGCCAAGACGAAAGTGCCCAGTGAGACCCTCGGCTCAACGTGTTTCGCAACAAGCCCTACTGCAACATGTCCGACCAGCATGCCTGGTCCCACAGCTTTCGCGGACTAAAAGGCCAGAAGACCGCTCCTAAAATCAGAGTCTCGGTACCTGTTTGCCACCTTGTTGAGGCCGAGCTTTCGCATGGGACGCACGATACCACACGCGGAAACTCGAGGTACGCAGCCGCATTCGGCATTTCAGGTGATTTAGCGGTGCGGGGAATCCTTGGCCTCCATCCCGGTGGAATTTAGAGCATCGGCCCTGGGTGGTTTCTCGCCGACGTCAACTCTTGCCTCGCTTATTGGGCTGGTCGGCCCTCATTCCCGGCAAGGGCATTAACCGGTCTGACCGGCGGACACTCCTGATAATGCTGCTGGCAGCATCGCCCGTCGGCAACGATAGAATTACTCATGTGCGGTCAGGGTGGCGGACAGGTAATCCGGGCCACCGCCTTTGACTGCAACGCGCTAGTGGAATATAAGTGCAATGAATGCCCACACGGCGTGAAGCACTTTTTGGACTGCCCCTTATAGTTCCGCTATGGCGCGCGCAATCACGTCTGCCGGATCAAGGTCGGAGCGAGATTCCCGGCGCCAGGAGAGCCGCCTCGCTGGACCCGATTCGCTTTCGCAATGTCGCGCAATCGACAGGGCTGAACTTCACGCTCGAGAATAGTCCGACCCCCGAGAAGCATCTCATCGAGACCATGACCGGGGGCGTGGCCACGTTCGACTATAACGGCGACGGTCTCACTGACATTTTCTTTGCGAACGGCGCTTCGCTTCCTTCGCTTGAGAAGAACTCCCCGAAATATTGGAATCGACTTTTCCGGAACGAGGGAGGGATGCGCTTCAAAGACGTCACCGAGGAAGCGGGCGTGGCTGGGGCCGGTTATTCAATGGGAGCTGCCGCCGCAGACTACGACAATGACGGACACGTGGACTTGTTCGTGGCCGGTGTCAATCGCAACATCCTCTATCGCAATCTCGGCAATGGCCGGTTCGAAGACGTAACCCAGAAAGCGGGAATCAAGAGCGATAATTGGGCAGTGGCCGCAGGCTGGTTCGACTACAACAATGACGGATTGCTCGATCTCCTGGTGGTGAATTACGCCAAGTGGTCGATTTCTAGCGACCGCTTCTGTGGTGACGCTGCGCGGCACAGGCGCGTCTATTGCCACCCCAGGTACTTCGAAGGGCTCACCAACACGCTCTATCGAAATCGAGGCGACGGCACTTTCCAGGACGTTTCCGAGAAGTCGGGCTTCTCGAAATATCAGGGCCGCGGCATGAGCGCTGCTTTCGCCGACTACGACGGCGACGGATTCCTTGACGTCTTTGTCACCAACGACAATCAGCCGAATTTTCTCTTTCGCAATCGGGGTGACGGCGCCTTCGAAGAGGCTGGACTTGCCGCGGGCGTGGCCCTTCTCAACTCGGGCCAGCCGGTCTCGAGCATGGGCGTGGATTTTCGCGACTATGATAATGACGGCCTGCCTGACATCTTCGTGACGGACCTGAACAACGAGACCTTTCCGCTGTTTCACAACCTGGGTCACGGCACCTTCGAAGACGCCACCTACACCAGCCGGCTCTCGGTTCTTTCAGCCGCTCGCGGGGGCTGGGGCAACGCCATGGTTGACTTGAACAACGACGGCTGGAAGGACCTGCTGACTGTGAATTCGCACGCCGACGACAACGTCGAGGAATTTTCCGCCGCGCATTACCGCCAACCCAACAGCATCTTCGTGAACCTCGGCGACGGAACGTTTTGGGATGTGTCGAAAGAAGCGGGCGCAGACTTTCAGGCCGCGAGAGCGCATCGGGGCTGTGCCTTCGCCGACTTCAATAACGACGGCAAGGTCGATGTGGTGGTAGCCTGCCTGGGAGAGCCGGCAGAATTGTGGCAGAACGTCAGCCCGGATTCAAATAACTGGATCATTCTGAAGTTAGTCGGGACCAGGAGCAATCGCGACGGCATCGGCGCGCGCGTGCGCATCGGCAAACAGTGGAATCACATGACTAGCGCCGTCGGCTACGCCTCTTCGAGCCACTTCGGGGTCCATTTCGGGCTCGGCAGAATGCCCAAAATACCCGAGATGGAAGTCCATTGGCCGAGCGGAGTCGTGCAGGTGTTTAGCAACGTGTCTCCCAATCAGGTCCTCGAAGTCCGTGAGGCAGGTAAAAGGCAATAGACACTACTGCGGAGGTGTCAACGCCACTTCCTTCTCCACGCCGGCATTTTCTTTCTGCACAGCCTGCTGCTTTTTCTGATACTCGCGCAGCATGGCGCTGGCCAACTCCTTCTGCCCACTGATCTGATACGCTCGCGCAAGTTGGTAGCGCAAGCTCCCGTCCTCATCGATGGACAATGCGCCTTTGAGATGCGGAATGGCCTTGGCCGGCTGGCCCGTCTGCATATAGGCCAGACCCATCGCCTGCTGGGCCGGCAGCAGCGCAGGTTCCCTCAGCAACGCCTTCTCGAGAAACGGAAGGGCATCCTGGGGTTTCTGCGCGTGCAGTAGTGTGTCGCCCAGATAGAAATTGAGGTCAGCGGCGTCCGGCTGCCACTTGAGGAGGCGCTCAAAAAGTGTTTGGGCACCGGCCACATCGCCGGACTTGTAGAGCGCTACGCCGAGCTGCTTTTCGACATAGGCATTATCTGGCGACAGCGCTAGAGCTTCGTCCCACTCCTTAGCCGCCTCGGCAAATTGCCGCCTATCCGAGTCGATCTTGGCCTTGAGTTCGTGGGACTCCATCGACGGCGGCAGTCCACCAAGCCTGACGTAGGCGTCCAGGGCAAGCTTATTGTAGGCGCGCGTCCGCCAGTAATATGTCGCAGCACCTTTGGCCGCGTGCGCCGAGTCAACGATTTCGAGAAACCTTCGTGCCTGAAAATCGCACTCCAGTTTCTCGACAGAACAATCAGGCGCAGGCAGTGCCTGCTCTTTCTGCCGCTCTACAACCGCCCAATCGCTGTGGCCGGCATCCTCATAGACAACGGCGATGGCGGCATGGACTCCCCGCATTCCGGGCATTTTGGCCAACGCCTGGCGGTAGAAATAAAACGCACTGTAGTCTTGTTTGTTCTGCAGGCGGGATTCCGCCACTAGGTCGAGCCAGTAGGCCGATCCGGGCGCCGCTTTAGCCAGCTCATCAAAGTTCTTTTGAGCGAGACCCTCGTAGCACAATCCCAGGGCATACCAGACCTTCGAATTTGTGGCGTCCAGCTGGGAAAGTTCCCGGAAGCGACGCTCGGCCTCACCCAACCGACCGAGTGCAAAAAGGGCCTCCGCGAGTGTCTCGGCCGCGCTAAAGTTGTCCGGCTGCATTCTCACAGATCGTTCCAAGGGGTCCAGAGCCTTAGCCGGCTGGCCCAAGTCCAGGTAGGCCGTACCGAGTAAGACGAGCGCCGGGAAGTCGCCCGAGTCGAGCTTCAGGGCGTTTTGGTACTCGCGTATGGCCTCCGGCTTGTTTCCAGACATATCAAGCGCGAGACCGAGGTCCATGATGAATCCGGGATTGTTGGGCATCGCACGGACCAGTTCGCGGTAGATCGGGACCGCCTCAGCGGGCTTCCCGGAGTCGATCAGCTCTTTGGCGTGATGAGACTTCTCTGCCAGGTCTGGAGTCTGACCGTGCAGCGCAGAGACCAGCATCGTGAGGGCGCCGATGACGATCAGTACGGCCGCCAAGAGCCCATTGCTCGTCGAGGCACTGTTGGTGAATCCCAAAGACGTGGTGCGTCCCTTCCGCGTTTTGATGCCTTTCTCGCGCAATCATCCTTCGTGGGCAGCGACGCGGTCCAACGAGCCGCTACCCGCCATGAAGTACGATGCAATCGACCACAGGCCGGACTTCCTGAGGCGGACCTCGTTTTGCGGTTGCCCTCGGTTCCAGCCCGAAACGAAGATGTAGGAGTCGCAGCAACGGCGGCGATTTCTCCGCAAAAAAAAAGCGGGCGCCGCTTGCGCAACGCCCGCCATGGGCCAGTTAACGCTCCGAGAGAATGCTTCCGGATCGGGATTTTCACCCCTTCCGAAGGAGCCACTCCATTGCGTCAGAAACGCAGGAAAGCACCAAACTGCACGACGCGTTCGCCATAAGCTGAGGTGATACTGCCGAAGCCGATGCCGCAATTGGGCGCACCGCCTGTCGTCGAGGCAGTTTCCGTGCACGTGGTGTTAATGCCGCTGAAGTGAGGCGTATTGAAGATGTTCTCTGCTTCCGCGCGAACCTCCAGGGTAAACTTCTCAGAGAGCTTGAAGATTCGAGCCAGACTGGGGTCAAACTGCCACAGGCCTGGTCCCCTGAGCCACGATTCCGTCCGGCCAATGTTGCCGATAACGGTCGAGGAGAGGTTCGGAGCAAAGGCGTCAGAGTTGAACCACTGCGGGTTGCCCTGGGAGTTGTTGGTCCCGCCCACGTATTGGACAGCCGCCACATGATTCGGAACTGCGCTGGTGTCAAACGTGTTGAGATTGCTCACGTTTTGGCCGATCTGCAACGGTGCACCGGTGAAAGCGGTGAAAACACCGTTCACTTTCCAACCGCCCAGAATCGCGCTCGCCACCTTGGAGTTGCTGGCCATCGATTTCCCAGCGCCAAAGGGCAGGTCGTAGACAAAAGCCGCCTTGAAGTTGTTGGTGTAATCGAAGCTCAAGGGACCGTAGTTCAATGGTTGGCACCCCCGGGGCATGGCTGGTGAAGGCGGGCAGTTGAACTCCAACCCGTTTTCCCAGGTGTCGTCGCTTACATACCCCATGGCCTTCGAATAGGTGTAGGCCGCCTGAATGAAGAGCCCGTGCGTGGACCGGTGGTTTAGGGTGACCTGAAGGGAGTTGTAGTGCGAGTCCAGGTACCCTTGGAATTGGTAGAGCCCTCCTGTGTACTGAACCCCCCCGTAGGATGGCTCGACACCGCCGAGCGGGGCTGCGGCGAGGTCCCTACCGTTGAACTCGTGAACAAAGTGATTGGCCACATAGCCGACGCTGAACAGAAAGTCAGAGGGCAGCTGGCGTTCAACAAACACATTCCAGGATTCAACATACCCGCGATGGTATTCGCCCGGCCCCAAGGTTCCGATGGTGTCCGCCGTGGGTACCTGAATGCTCCCACTCGAGATGTTGGGCACGCCAATCACCGGTATACCCCCAGCAAAACTCGAGACAGGGTTATAGCAACTCGCCCCCGCCGCCTGGGCGTTGCACGCGGCTGCTTCGGCCGGGGTGGAAGTGTCGAAGTGATCGGCTCCGATGGCGAGCGGGTAAAAGCCTCGCAACGGTCTTTCCATGGGAACCGTATCATTGGACATCCCGAACCCGCCCCGGGCTACGGTCTTCGAATCGATCTGATAGGCCAGGCCGATACGAGGCATGAATAGCGTCTTGCTGGTAGTTATTCCGAGATGTTCTGGATTGCTGCCAATCCCGCCGAGGAGCAGTTGGCCGGTCGACGGATCGAACCTCTCGAGTTTGTCCTCGCCGTCGCGAGTGATCAGCGGGAAATACTCGTAACGTATTCCCAAGTCGGCGGTCAGTTTTGGGGTGACCTTCCAGCGATCGCCAAAATAGGTCGCAAATTGGGTATCTTTTCCGGTGGACTTGATAAATTGGGCATCGTTCTCGGCTTCGGAAATCTGGCCAAGGTCCCACATCGCCCAGGAGTTCTGTACGAAGGGCGTCAAGGTGACGGGTTTCCCGCCACTGGTCAAGCCCGTCGTATTGAGCGCGGTCCCCCCGTAATCCTCGAGGATGTTGCCGCGGGGACAGCAGAAGATTTCCGGCTGAAATGCATTCAAGTGGTTATGGGCGATGTCCACGCCCATCCTGAGTTCGTGCGTGCCCTTGATCCATGTCAGGTTATGAGACGTCGTGCCCGTCCAGTCATTTCGGGTATCGGGCTCCCAGGAGTTCAAACTGCCCATACCGCTGAACCCTTGGACGCTGATTCCAGGCAGACCGGTATAGCGGATGTCCCCGGCAGGAGTGTTGGTTCCGGCGATGCCCAGCAGCGATTCCCCTAAAGGCTGGCCATACCCGGGTGGTTGAGAATATTCCCTCATGCGGTCAAAACCAATAGAGCCAGTGAGGATGAGGGTGGGAGAAAGCGTCCAGGTGTGCCCAATGGTTCCGATTTGGGCGAATTGGAAAGCGAACCCGGTACCGTTCCCGCCGGCTGCGCCAAGATCGAAAGGCTCAGAGAACCGGTTCTGCTGGATCGACCATTTTCCCCAGATGGTGTGATTCTGGCTCTGGTTCCAATCCATCCGGGCGGTCGCGATGTAGCGGGAGACGGGTCGCGCGCCCTTGGTGCCGATAATGTTATACGGCGTACCGGTAGTGATGACGCCGGTGTTGATGTTGGGTTCGGGAATCAGGTTATTGAAAGCCATGGCACCCGAGTTCAGGCGGCTGGCGGGTATCACGTTGAGCTGACCCCCTGAGGAGAACACGCAGCGTCCTGTGCCGTCTGCATGGCCGGTGGTGGGATCAAAAACCATCCCTTGCTGCAATGGAACTGTCGCCCCTTCCGTCGTGCAGACGTTAACGCCGGGAACCGTGGCGCCTAGATACTTGCTGAAGTCGCCGGTCCGCATGTCATCGGTCGGGATGAGGTCGGTGTAGCCTTCGTCCTCGTGCTGAAAGGTACCATCAACATTGGCGAAGAAGAAGAGCTTATCCTTCTTAATCGGTCCGCCGATGTCACCCCCGTCGTTGTTGAGGATACCGGTATTACTGGCATGGTTATACCAGTTGGTGGCGTTCAGAGCATCGTCCGTGTGGAACCCATAAAGAGCGCCGTGCAATTGGTTGGTACCGGACTTGGTTACCACGTCCATGGCGGCCCCAGAAGTGAGGCCTTTCTCCACATCGTAGTCGGCTGTCTGCACGTTAACTTCTTGAATCGACTCTTGCGGCGGGACCACCAGCATGTGGTCGGGCAGCCAGATGAAGATGTTGGTAGCGCCGTCCACGCGCGTGGTGTTGTCATGCGCCGGCAGGCCGTTGGAGTAAATCTCAAACGACCGCTCAGGGGTATCGGCGACGGAATTCGGATAGCTGTTCGAGAGACCCGACGTGGAGAAAACTCCTGGCGCGAGCAACTCGGTTGCCTGGAAATTCCGGTACGTGCTCAAGGGAAGGTTCTGGACGGCGTAGCTGCTGATTTCAGTGTGCACGTCGGCCTTTTGGGTCTGGAGCGCCAGCGCCGACCCTTCCACGGTGACGGTCTGGGTGGTGGCACCGACTACAAGTTGCAGATCCTGTTCGTTAACCTGGCCGATTACGAGCGGAATGTTGGTCTTCTTGAAGGCCTCGAATCCCGTTGCGCTGACCGTGATCGTGTAGGTGCCTCCGGGCAGGTCCAGGAGCCGGTAAAGCCCGGCGCTATCGGTTGTGTCCGTCCGAGCCAAGCCTGTGCTGTCGTTCGTTAGCGTGACCTTTGCGCCCGGTATCACGGCTCCGCTCGCGTCAGTCACGCTACCCGAAACGGATCCATAGAGCACTTGAGCTTTGGCCTGGTTCGACAGCATCACCAAGAACACGGTTCCGGCCAAGCAGAGCAGGATATAACGATCTACTCTCAGCATCGCAGAATCTCCTTTCAGGGGACCAACACCAGACGCAGGGCTCTGTCGGCCAAGTGAAAACTTAACAAAAGTATTAGCGCCGGTATTGTTATCTTATAGTTTTAATCCTGTCAATCACTATATCTCGGTATAGGGTTTTGATGTAGTTAGAAGGGCTCGAGAAGGGGCAGCGCGCAGGCGCGGCGCTCGTCTCGAGAGCGCGTTCAACATTAATCAATTACTTAGGATGGTTTTGAGGTTCAATTCTGGTTGGAACGTCATTTCTTGGCCCCAAGGATTGGAGGTCCTTTTCGATCTCGGCGACCAACTGATCCTGAGCGTATGCCACAGCTTCCTCTTTGGCTTGCTGGAGGTACCTCTCGGCTTCTCCGTAGTCGCCAGCCCGGCCGTAAGCAGCGCCGAGCGCGTACAGATACGCCGGAGTTTCTTCGTCGACCGGTGTCAGAGTCTGCTCGAGCTGGTCCACTGCTTCTGAGTACTGCTGCCGATTGACCAGGATTCGCGCCAGGTTAAAACGCGCCTTCCGAAAGTCAGGCTGCTCTTCAACAGCTTTCCGATACTCGGCGGCAGCCGCATCCAGATTTCCCTGGCGCTCCAACAGATAGCCTAAGTCATTGCGAGCGCTGGCATAAGATGGGTTTATTTCTAGTGCCCTGACGAACGCCGCTTGGGCCGCGTCCAACCGGCCCTCTTTCAAGAGAAGAACACCATGGTTGTAGTAGGCGTCAGGGTACTTCTCAGGATTGAGCTTAAGCGCCTCCTGGTATTGTTCCTCGGCGTTCCGGAAGTTTCCGACGCGGCCGTAGAGGATAATAAGATTGACACGGGCTTGCATCAGCCGGGGATCCAGTTGCAGCGCCCTTTCGTGTGCTGAGATGGCATCTTCGAGGCGCCCGGCTTCCTCGAGTTGTACGCCTCGTTCCAGAAGAGAGGCGGCTGAACGGTCCAGGCGGCGCAGCTCGTCGCGCAGTGGATCTTCAATCGGCGGCACGAGCGTCCTGTTCTTGACGTACAAGGCGCTCTGCTGCTCCGATTCCTCGGTCTTCCCAAGCTTGCGGTCAATCTGCGCCAGTTGGTAGTGGGCGGCGCCGTAAGGAGGAAATAGGTCGCACGCTTTGCCAAAGAATGACCCGGCTGTCGGTGCCTCGCCTCGCGCCAGGTAGAACCGTCCGAGGCCATAATAGGCTTCGGCGGCGTCGGGATACTCCCTGACAATGGCAGAATAGATCTGGCCGCTTGCCTCGAGATCGCCGCCAGTAAAGAGGGCCTCCGCCAGCTTAAGACGGGCCGGCAGATAATCCGGCTTGAGCCGCAAGCAGGCCCGCAGCGTCTCGGCAGCTTCGCCAACGTGTCCCTGCCTACCCTGGAGCGATCCCAGAAAGTACAACCACTTGAAAGCGCCGGCATCGAGTTGATGAGCGCGCTCGTAACAGATGAGGGCCTGCTGGGGTCGATGGTACAGATCCAACAGCATGCCCAGCTTGCCAGAAGCTGTCGCGTTTTGAGGCTCCTTGCGCGCTCGATCGTAAGCTTCTCGGACCTGATCATGCACCTCAGCCGGCAGATCAGCGATCGTCAGCTCCGGCAGTTCCGGGATTCGCGGGTATTCCCCGCCTGCCGACGAGACCCACGCCGAAAGCGCGAGTATGATCGTGAAGCTCGCCTTCGTCATCAGCTTATTTTACGAGGTTGCCGCCCCTGCAGCACGCCCAGATATACGGCGAGGAAAATTATGGGCCTGCGTGCAGGCGCGCAGGCGCGCAGGCGTAGAATCACTAACGGGTCAAGCGTCGGCAACAAGCCACCGTCCGGTGCCGGGCTTTAGACCAAGGAGAGTGATGTGATGACTCGAAAGAGCCGAAGATATTTCCTGAAGGCGTCCGCGGCGGCTGCAGCTGCGGCGAGCGTTCCAATCTACTCAATGGGGCTCGCGTACCGCGCGTTTCCGAATGCAGGCGGTGCCGCTCCTGCAGCGGCGCCGACGCCGATGCGCTTGGGACTGATCGTCGGGATCGGCAAGAACCCCGATGCTGCCATTAAGAAGGTTCATGACCTCGGCGTGCCGACTTGCCAGGTGGGGGTCCCTTCGTTTGAGCCCGAACTCGCCAGCGGCCTGCGCCGCGCTCTCGACAAGTACGGGATCGAGGCCACTTCTGCCGTGTTCGGAGGCCCGGGACCGAACATCTACGACTTCTATCATGGTCCGGAGACCATCGGCTTTGTGCCGAGGAAATTTCGTGCGGCTCGAATCGAGTTCGCCAAGAAGGTGTCCGACTTTGCGAAGCAAGTTGGGATTCCAGCCATTCAAGGACACTGCGGATTCATCCCTGAGAATCCCAATAACCCGCTCTATAAAGAGGCGGTGCAGGCCTTTCGCGAAGTGGCCAGTTACGCCAGCCAGAATGGACAGCAGTTCCGCTACGAGACCGGGCAGGAGACGCCGATTACCATGCTGCGCGCCATTGAGGACGTCGGTCTCGACAATCAGGGGGTCAACTTCGACTGCGCCAACTTGATCATGTACGGCAAGGCGAATCCGGTGGACGCGCTGGACGTGATCGGAAAATATGTGCAGGGAATGCACGCCAAGGACGGGCTTTACCCGACCGACCCCAAGAAACTCGGGGACGAAGTGGCGATCGGCAAGGGCAAGGTGGATTTTCCGGTCATCTTCAGGAAGCTGAAGGCGCTGAGCTACCAGGGTGCAGTCACGATCGAGCGGGAGATCTCAGGCCCACAGCAACTCGACGATATTCGCCGGGAGAAGGCCTATCTCGAGGGTTTGATCAGCCGGACTTAACCGGCGCCACAAGCGGAGTGTCAGGAGCAGAGGCCGAGCAACTGCGCCGCGTTTTCGTAGTAGACCTTGCGCAGGATCGGCTCCGGCAGACCCAAGCCGTAAATCCTCCAGCGCCCTTGAGGAGGAACCGGCGACGGCGCGTAATCAAAGTACTCGTCCGTGGTCTCCAGAAACCGGTAGTAGATCTCGTACAGCTTTTCGGTGAAGGTCTGCTGCGGAGTTTCGACGCCGCCCGGCGTCGCATCCGTACCGAACATGATGCGATCCTGGTACTTCTCGAAAAAGGCTCGCGAGGCGCGAGGCTGGCGACCGAGCTCGCCGATGCGGGCCGCAAGCTCGACGTGCATGTTAGGAAGCCGGTCCAGCCACTCGGACACCACGGCCAGATTCTCCGCGTCGCCCCCCACGTGAAGCGCGATGAACTGAGTGCGCGGATGACGCGCGAACATCCGGTTGCGCGCTTCCAGGAGTTCCTTGTTGCTCGGAAAGTCTTTGCCATGAAATGACCAGTCGGGATGGGCGTTTAACTCTTCGTAGCGCTCGTTGAAGTGGTCGATGGGCAGAAAGAAAGCCTCCGGATCCGAGGTATGAATTGCCACGGGCATATTGAGGTTCCCGCAAGCCTCCCACATGGAGTCGAATCGGGGATCGTCCACCTTCACCAGCGGACCGCTGGTAACATTCTCGCGCAGGTAAAGGCCAAGAATCTTGAGCACCTTGAGCCCTGCCGCCCCGGCCCGGTGCGCTTGCTCGATCTGGTCCGCCTGAAACCGGCTGTAGCCCCGCTGATTCGTGCGTTCCCACCAAGGTTCGGTGAACACCACGAACCGGGTGGGGTAGGCGTTGTGAAACTTTCGAACGGTTGATTCGAGACCTGCGCCGACTCCTCCGGTGAGATCAACCATGGTTCTGATGTTCTTGCGGTCCATCAGGCGAAGGGCGTCCTTCGGCTCAACCCGGAAGCGAACCTGCTCTCCGAAAGAGACGCCGTTCTGATGCCCGGCCACAAATGAAAGATGCGTGTGAACGTCGATCACTGGGAAGCGCGAGCGAAGCACCGGGTTCTCGCTCACGTGAAGCATGCTTTTGGGCTGATAATCTTTCAGCGGCAGCGGGCAACCTTCGACGGGTGTTGCTGGCTTTGCCGCAACGCTTGCCGCATTTGCCGATCGTAATCCGCCCGCCAGAACACCTGCTGTGATTCTCTGTAACCAGTTTCGCCGATTGATCATGCGACGCTCCCTTCTGCCAAGTGATGAATCAAGATTAGATGGTTGAGAGCAGCGTGCTGATCACGCACACTGCGAAGTTACCCTCCTCCGGCATCCGGCCTTCCCGCCGTTCAGGGCGCGCAGGCAACTCTCAGGCCGAATCCGCTCGTGGCCCCATCGATCACCCGAAACTCACGGGGATGTGAGGGCTTCTCAACACGATGGCGGCGCAAAAAACTCCCTTGATACAGAGGTGTCGATGGTGGGCGCCGGCCCAGTGGACTTGTTCTTGCGAACGAGTGTGCTCGCCGCAATCTGCGCTACCGCGAGCAACGTCTTGCCCCGCTCGCCAGTTTGGCCGCCTTCCCGCGCTCACCACGCTACTGGCAGTCGTCGCTCGGCGACTGGCCGCAGACAATGCAGCCGTCCACTGGCGGGGCCGAACGGGCACCGAGCCGAGTAAGGCGCGGATTTCCAGGCGTGTCGGCGCGAAGTCGATGTCAATGACGTCAAAGCCGGGCGGGTCAGGACCTACAACGGCATCGACGGCCAGCAAAGAAGCACCGTGCCCGACACATGGACGATTTCACCTTCCGGGCTGGAACGAGGAGAAAGTGGTGGCGCTACGCGCTGGCCCGGCTGAACGGCCCTCGTGGACGCGGTTTCGGGAAAAGCGGATCAAGCACGAGGAGTTGACCCGTGAGGATGCCTTTGGCAGGCCCAGGCCGCAAATTGCCTGTTTCATATTCACTAGAACTGGAGGCTTGAGTGGGTGGGCTAGTTAAGCACCGAGCAGGGCGGATGTCAAACCGAGGTGGGTCGTTCGGCGACGGCGGTGCTTGTGGTGGAAGGTGGACCCCAAAATCAAGACCATTTTTCGTCGGCAATAACTTAGTGTCGACGAAGTCTGGTTTTGTATTTCCATCCAGCGGAGGATGGGGGTGTGGGGGAAGGGGGCTGGCGTTTGAAGCCCTC
>DASYYZ010000067.1:0-39107 GCA_035946735.1 Terriglobia bacterium | reverse complement strand
GATCGGCGGTGAACTTCGTCTTGAACTCGTCCAATGCCTTGCGAAGCCCGGTGCGAAGCTCGTCGTTCAACTCGCGCTTTTCGCGAATCCTGGCCGGCAGATCGGGATGCGAAACATCGATGAACTCGTAGAGTCCCTGTTCAAAGGCGCCGCATTGCTCGATCGGCAAATCGTCGAAGTACCCGCCGGTTCCGGCGAAAATGACGATCACCTGTCTTTCAACGGACAGAGGCCGGTATTGGCCCTGCTTGAGGACCTCGGTGAGCCGCCGGCCGCGATTGAGCTGTGCCTGGGTGGCTTTATCAAGATCACTGCCGAACTGCGCGAAGGCCGCCAATTCCCGGAACTGCGCCATCTCGAGGCGCAGCGTGCCGGCCACCTGCTTCATGGCCTTGATCTGCGCATTTCCGCCCACGCGCGATACCGAAATACCCACGTTAACGGCGGGACGGATGCCGGTGTTAAACAGGTCCGACTCAAGGTAGATCTGCCCGTCGGTGATCGAGATCACATTGGTCGGAATATAGGCTGATACGTCTCCGGCCTGGGTCTCAATGATCGGCAGCGCCGTCAGCGAACCGCTGCCGAGATCCTTATTGAGCTTGGAGGCCCGTTCCAGGAGGCGGGAGTGCAGGTAGAAAACATCACCGGGATAAGCTTCGCGCCCCGGAGGACGCCGCAGCAGAAGCGAAATTTCCCGGTAGGAAACGGCGTGCTTGGAAAGATCGTCGTAGATGCACAAGGCGTGGCGGCCGCTGTCGCGGAAATACTCCCCGATGGCGCAGCCCGAGTAAGGCGCAAGGTACTGCATGGGGGCAGGATCGGAAGCGGTGGCGGCCACCACGATGCTGTACTTCATGGCATCGTGTTCCTCCAAGGTTTTGACAACCTGCGCCACCGTGGACCGCTTCTGGCCGATAGCCACGTAAATGCAAATCACGTCGCCGCCGCGCTGGTTGATGATGGTATCGAGAGCGATTGCGGTCTTTCCGGTCTGACGGTCGCCGATGATGAGCTCGCGCTGGCCGCGCCCGATCGGAATCATGGCATCGATGGCCTTGATACCCGTCTGCAACGGTTCTTTCACCGGATAGCGATCGATCACGCCCGGAGCCAGGCGTTCGATGGGATTAAAGTGATCCGTGACCACCGGTCCCTTGTCATCGATAGGCCGCCCGAGCGCGTCCACCACGCGGCCCACCAAGGCCTCACCCACGGGCACGGACATGATCCGGCGCGTGCGCTTCACCGTATCCCCTTCTTGGATCTTGGTGTACTCCCCGAGAAGCACGGCGCTCACCTGATCCTCTTCCAGGTTCAGGGCGAGGCCTGCCACCTCGTGGGGCAGGTCGAGCAACTCGCCGGCCATCACGCGATCGAGGCCGTGGATGCGGGCCACTCCGTCGCCCACCGAGATCACGGTTCCCACTTCATCCACCGTAACGCTGCGGTCGAAGTTCTCGATCTGCTCGCGGATGATTGTGCTGATTTCATCAGCCCTGATTTGAGGCATAACCGTCCCGACTCCTTGGCGCGAACAATTTTAAAGTAAACGATGAAGTCTGAATGATGAGTGAGAAGCGAACAGTTCATCATTCATCAATTCGCGTTCGTCGTTCTTTAGGCTGTTGTGAGTTGCTCCTTGAAGCGATCGAGGGCGCCCCGGACGCTGCCATCGTACACCGTACTCCCCACCTGGGCCCGCACCCCGCCAAGAAGCGCCGGATCGAGGTGAAATTCAAACTCTACCTGTTTGCCGGTTATCTCGCGAAAACGCGACGCCAGCGCCTCGCGCTCCTTCTCAGCCAGTTCGCTCGCCGAAAAAACACTCACTGCCACGATTCCCAGGCGCTCGTTGGCTATGCGCCGGAATGCGCGATTGATCTCGTCAAAGTAGCTCATGCGGTAATTTTGCACCAGAACCCGCAAGAAGTTGGATACGCCGGGGGAAGTGTTGAGGCGCTTCAAAACCGCATCGAGCACGCGCAGCTTAGGGCCGAGCGGCACGGCCGGAGCCTCAAACAGATTCCGCAACTCGGAGCTCTCCCCGTGGATGCTGCCGAATTCAGCCAGGTCGTCTACGGCGTGGCGGTAACCCGACGTGCCACCGATCACGTCGGCGAGCGCACGCGCATAGCGATTGGCGATTCGAAAGGCCATGTTCTTCTTTAAGGCAGAATTCAGAAGTCAGAATAACGCCGTCCTGCTTTTTCAGTTCTTTAGCTCCGCCTTGCCCAGGCCGGCCAGAAAGTTTCCAACGAGCCGTTGCCGGGCAGGATCATCCAGTCGCTGCTGCACCTGAGCTTCAGCCAGCTCCACGGCCTGCCTGGCGGCGTACTTTCTTAACTCTGCCTTGGCAAGCCGCGTCGCGGCCTCGATCTGCACTTGCGCGAAGTCCAGGATTCGCTGGGCCTCGAGCTCCGCCGACTGCTTTAGGCGCTCGCGCTCAGCCTGCATCTCACGCTCAGAATCAGCGCGGAAGCCCGCGATCTCCTGTTGAACGTTGGCCAGCTTGGCTTCGATTTCCCCGAGCTTCGCCTCGGACACTTCCACGGCACGGCGCCCCTGGCTCAGCGCTTGGTGAATCGCATCGAGGCGGTCGGCAAAGAAATCGGACAAGGGTTTACGAAGGAAGTAAGCCAAGGCCCCGATCATGATCAGAAAATTGAGCCACCTGAAAAACTCGTCATGCGAGGAGCCTGAACTCTCTGCGGCCTGTAGCCAGGCACTGGCTATGGTCCGGTCGTCACCCGGGAGTATCGGAGAGCGCGGAGTGCCCACTGCGGCGCCCAGCGGCACCGGCCTCATGGCAATCAGGACGAAGAGGAGCGGAATCAGAAGATAGCGTGGCGGTCTCACGGCCGTACCTCCGATTTGGCGTCGCCGCCCGTGAGAATCGCGTTCACAATCTCTGCCGCGAGTGCCTTGCTGTTCCTGGTCAATTCCCCCTGCGCTACGTCTGCCTCTCCGGCGATCGCCGTTTGAGCGGCTTTAACGGTCGCCTCGGACTGTGCCCGAGCCTGCCGAATCACCTCTTCGCGTGCCGAGAGCGCCGCGCGCCGGTCCTGTTCGCGCAAGGCGTAGACCTCACGCCGGGCCTTTTGCCAAGCCGCCTCGTACTCGGCCGCTCTGGATTCTGCGAGCGCCGTCCGCTCGCGTGCGCGTTCGAGCGCGCCTTTGCTCTGCTGTTCGCGTTCCTCTAGCACCGCGCCGAGCGGCCGAAAGAAAAGCCTCCGCAGAATGAAGACGAGGAGGCCCACGAACACAACCGTGGGGATGGCTTGGACAAATGCCTGTCCAATCTGGTTAAAAATGTCACCCATTTGGAGGCTTGATCGGTCTACCGCTTCGTTAGAAAGTCCGAATAAATAGAAGTTCCGAGGTTCCCTAACCCAATACGCTAGCACAGGAATTTCGTTCGTGTCAACACGCGAGCGGTGACTGTCACAGCAATATGAGAAGTTCCTGTTTGGGCGAGTAGAAAGTTCCTGTTCTAAACCGGCAGACTGGCGGGATGAGCGAACAGGAGCTGCTGGTGTTGAGCACCAAAGAGCGTGACCGATTGAAGATGTTGCATGAAGTCGCGAAGGATCAGTTGACGCAACGAGGAGGGGCGGGGCCGTCAAGGATCAGGGATCGCTGGGTGCGAGAGCTGCTGAAGCGGGTGAAGGAGAAAGGCGACCGTGGCATCGTGCAGGGACTGCGGGGCGGGCATCGAACCGGGGGCGGGCAGAGAGTGTGCGCACAAAGGCGTTGAAACCGGTGCAGGCCCAGTACCGCGATTTTGTACCCGCGCTGGCCAGCGAGTATCTGGCGAAGCACGACGACCGGAAAGTGAGCAAGGAGACGCTGCGGACGGGGTTGATCGCGGCCGGGTTGCGGTCTGACCTCGATCTCGACAAGCTCACGGAGATCGCCCTCGAGCTGGCCGGTATGACGTCAAACCAGGCGCAGCAGCTCCCCCAGAATGTATGTTGGAAGTCGATGCTGAGCATTGCGGTGCCTCGTTTCATGCGGTCTTATGAAGCTGGAGTGCCTGCTCGCACTGACGGGCACGATCATGTTTGGCACCTGGTTTTCAACGCTCACCAACGGCGTGCTGGTGATCGGCTTGCATGGCCTCGCGTTCATGGGCGGCTGGCTGGAACAGATGAGCGGGTTCACGGAGAGCGCGCGCCTGGTGTCGGTCGGGATCGCCACCAGCCTCATCATGCCGAGCGAATCGATCTGGCGCCGGGCCGCCTTCGACATGCAGACGCTTCTTGCCCGGTCGCTGCCGTTCTCGCCCTTCGCCAATGTTTCGATTCCGAGCCTCACTATGATCGGCTACGCGGCCTTCTATGGGCTGATGGCCCTTGCGATTGCGTTCTGTCACTTCCAGACGCGTGATCTCTAACGAGCGAGCTGGGGCCAGGACTCGTCCGGCACTGGACACGCTTTGCACTTGAATGTTCTTCTTCAGTCTTTCGGCGCCCGTCAAACGGACGGAGCCCAGAGCGGACCCCGGCCGTTCCAATTGAATAGGCTGTGATGTTAGAGTTCAAGAGAGCCGAGTTCCCATCCTGGAATCCGGGGGTTGGAGGTGAGAAATGGGATTGAAGGTCCGAGTACCGGTGCCGTTGGTGATGGCGTTGGCGGCGGTTATTACGTGCGGCGTAGCCTCGGCGGCGGACCGATCGATGAAACTCTATGTGACCAACAGCCTGGGTGACGATATCACGGTGATTGACCTCGGAACGCTACAGCCGATCGGCGATATCAAAGTGGGGGATGGCGTCCATGGCGTCTGCGCGCCGGCAAACGGACGCCAGTTGTTCACGACGATCGAGTCTGAAAACAACCTCAAGGTGATTGACACGGCTACGAACGAGATTACCGATACGATTCCTCTCACCGGCAGGCCCAATCAGTGCGCCGCGACGCCCGACGGACGATTTGTGGGAGTGCCCATCCGCAACGGCAATAGCGTGGATATTGTCGACATGACCGAAAAGCGTGTAGTGAAGGTCCTGCCCGTCAGGGTCCCGCACAACTGCTACAACGCGGGCAGTAATGAAGAACTGTTCGTCTCCTCGATGGGGAGTCATGAAATCGATGTCATTGATTTGAAGAAGCTGGATTACAGCGACAAGATTCCGGTGGACGGCATCCCGCGTCCGTATGCGGTCAGCAGAGACGGGAAGAGAATGTACGTCGCCTTAACAGATTTGCACGGCTTCGTTATTGCCAGCATCCCGGAGCGGAAGGTGATCTCGCGAGTGGAACTTCCCTCCGCACCGCCATCGACCTGCGCCCTCGAGCCCCGCACGCCCACCCACGGGCTTGAGCTTTCTCCGGATGGCAGAGAACTCTGGGTCACCAGCCTCGCCGACAGTGGGGTTTATGTTTACGACATTGCGACCCGGAAACTTTCGCCGGAGATCCGTGTCGGCGCCTGCCCCAACTGGATCGCGTTCTCTCCCGATGGACGCTACTGCTCGGTCAGCAATAGCGGCAGCGACGATTGCTCAATTATCGACACCAAAAGCCGTCATGAAATCGCGCGCGTCAAGGTTGGCAAAGGACCGAAGCGGTTGCTGGCTATTGAGGTGCCCTGAGGGCGATCCCGCGACAATGGTTCGAATCCCACCCTCTCCGCCAGACTAACTAGTTTTGTTTACTTACGTTTAGCGGCCCCGATTTTCTCGTGTATCTCTTACGTCCCCTTCGCCTCGCCAGAGCCTTCAAGAAACGATCACATTTCGGGTGCATATGCTGGCGCCGAATTTCAAGCGGACGTCGAAGGAGTGACTCATGGGGACCGCGGAGCCCGTCACTGCACCGTCAAAGTGAGACTGGTGCTGTGTGTCACTGTGACCGATCCCGACGTGTACGTGCCGGTGACGGTCACAGTGTAAGTTCCCGCCGGAGTCCCGGCCGGAGTGGTTGTGGTGGCGGTGCTGCCGCCTCCTCCGCAGGCCGGTACCGACAGAGCGAGGCACGCCAGCAACACGAGCAAGACTGGTAGCGGCGCGGGCCTCGGATGCACTGTCCCCTGCTGCCGTGCGGCTCGCCGAACCGGAACGAGCATCGTCAACGCCGTCAGCGATACCAAACCTATCAGCCACCATGTCGAAAGTGGCCAGCTACCGAGCGGCGGCAGCTTCGGCCAGTGCGGCAGGACTCCCGAACGCGCGGTGGTGGATACCGTGACCACGATCGGCTGGGAGACGAGCCCCGGACCCACGCTCACCGCAGGTGCCGCGATGCTGCATGTGGCCGCAGTGGGCGCACCGCTGCACGCCAGCGAGACGCTGCCGCTCAGGTTGCCGACAGAGCCCGCAGAGAGTTTGTAGCTGGCGCTCTCGCCGGCGGTGACGGTCGCCGAGTTGGATGAGCCCGAGGCCACTCCCAGCGTGAAATCACTCGCGGTGCCCGTGAGCGCCACGCTTTGGGGGCTGGCGGGCGCATTGTCCGTGACGTTCAGCGTGGCGGAGCGAGCACCTCCGCTCGCGGGTTTAAAGCTCACATTGATGGTGCAGGTGGCACCGGTCGCCACGCTCGATCCGCAATTATTCTGCTCGGTAAAATCACCGGCATCGGCTCCGCTGAAGCTGATGCTGGAAATGGCCAGCGGCGCGGCGCCTGAGTTTGTCAAGCTCACCGCGGTAGCCACACTGCTTTGGCCTGTCAATTCGGGGGAGAAGCTCAGGCGGCTAGGTGCAAGGGCCACAGCCGGCTGGGTTCCCGTACCCACTAACGCCACCGACTGCGGGCTTCCTGCAGCGTTGTCCGTAACGGTTACCGCCCCGCTCAGCGCGCCTGCGGCCTTTGGCTCGAAGAGCACTGAGATCGTGCAACTGGCCCCAACTGCGATCGAGCCTTTACAGGCATTGACGAGCGAAGCGCCGACAGCAAAATCGGCGCTGGCGTTGACGCTCGTGATGCTGAGCGAAGCCGTGCCGGTGTTGGTCAGGGTCACCTTCCGCGTAGCACTCGATGTGCCGACTTCCTGCGCGGCAAAGCTCAGGCTGGCCGGGGCAAAGCTCACCAGCGGAGCGGCTGCGCCGGTGCCGGTGAGGGCCGCGCTTTGCTACCGGCGCGCCGCTGCAACTGCCGAGCGCCGCATCAGTGATGACGCAGACGCTGGCGGTGCGCGACCCGGAGGCGGTGGGCGTGAAGGTCACGCTGATCGTGCAACTCGCTCCTGGCGCGAGCGACGGGCACATATTGGTCTCGGGGAAATGGTGGGGGTCGGCGCCCGTCACACTGACGATGGGGGTGGCGCTCACGATTCCCGTGTTTGAGAGCGTGAGATTCTGGGGTGCGCTCGTGGTGCCGAGGTCCTGGGTTGCTAAGGTCAGCGAGGTGGGTGTGAAGCAATTTCGAAAGGCTGGCTGGGTGGGGCGGCCGCTTTACTCAACGGACCGCCGGCCTGCTTCACAATTCATCTGCGTGCTGATTGCTGCCAATCTGCGAGGGCTCGCGGAGGCAGGAATGAATCGGGACCGGTCAGATCGGCTTCACCGGCGGTGGCGCGATTTTCCACCCGAATGACCCCGTGAAAAATGGCTCGAGCCGTGCGACTTGAAGTGCGGAGCCGAAAAATGCGGAGCCCGGAAGTGCTCGGACTTGGGAGGCTTCCACGACGCAGAAGCGTGCCGTGGCCAGAAGCTGTGGCCAGACTTCATGCGCGGTTCCGAGAAGCCGGACGACCGGCCGACCACACGACGGGACCATCGCGCTCTATCGTTGTTAAAGGTCGAAAATCCGCCACCATTGGCGGGGCGGGATCGCCAGCCCGAAAATGGAGTGCGGTAGTTTGTTGAACCGGCGCGAGAGGCGCTTGCCGCGAAGCGGTTATACGGTTGAAGCTCGCGGTTGCCCGTCCATGACGGTTGCGAGAAGCGCCCGGCAGCCTGATAAACCGGTGGACGCGTCTCACTTCTGAAGCTTCGCCAGTTGCCAAGATTTGTTCCCCAGCCGCCAGCCGGGAAATTCCCGGCCCCTGACGATCTCTGTGGCGCAAACGCCGCACCGGTCTGTCCGCCCGAAAACATCCGCGTACGGCCGCCGAACGTTCCCCATCCGCCGCCATTCCGTGCGTAAGGACCGAGACCCCGGGTGTTGTTGTGCAGCCAAACGCTCAATCCGCCGGAGCCACCGCCGGCACTTCGAAATCCGAAATTGTTAAGAAATGAATTGTTGACGAACAACGTGTGGGCTAGCCAGCTTAGCGCCCACCCCCAGCCATTCGTTCCGAGCAGTCCCGGAAACCCGGTGAACAGGCTGGCGAGATTAATGGCGGACTCGAATAGCGATCCGAAGCCGCCTCCCTGGTATGGAAGAGCCGGGTAGGAGCCTGCAGCCGGAGGGCCCCACACCGAGGAGGGATCGTACGACGGAACATACATCATCTGCGGATTGGCAGGCTGGATTTCAATCGCGCTCTGACCGCTCTGAGACTCGGTGTTGATGGAAAGCTGAGGCGTATCCGCAAGCTGGCCACGGTCTCTTGCTTGAGCGCGCAAATACTGAATCGCGTTCATGACATCCGACGGCTGCGCGAGAAAGGCCTGACCGAGAGCTGTGGTCCACTGAATATTGCTGCTGAGCAATGCCATGACGCCTGGAAACGCTACCAGAGCCTGGACGCTCGGGTCCCAATTCTGTTGCCTGGCTGCGTACATCAATTGCCTGCCATCGAGATTGCCGTTTTGCTCGAGCCATTGCTGAGCCTCAACCAATTCCTGCGGATAGGTCGAAACGACCAGTACCTGGCTCAGAAGCGGGTCCGGGTAGAGCGCGATTGGGGCCACGAGATTGGTCAATTCACTTGCCGAAGACGGCGGCGGGGCCTGCTGGAACGATGTGTCCGGGGTGCCATAGGGGGGTTCTTGGGCCAAGAGCACGGCGCCTAGAAGCAGAAGGAGAGACGGGATGATGACTGCTCCCTTGATACTCCGCCCAAGACTTGACGTTGTCATACGACCATCCAACTTGCCACTTTGAATCTTCGGCAAGCGCACGCGGGCGTCCAAACCGTGAGAAGATTGACGACATGGACGTTGGTGCCCAGGCTGTTCCAACCATGCCCAGCCTAGTCGGTGCGCTTGCACGATTTCGTGTGATGCGCCACACGACTTGAGGTCCTGCCGAACCAGGGAGACGCTGGGGCGGGCCACATCGTCCTCTCCAACTTAGCAATTCTTAGCAGTGGTTGCCAAGCTCAGAAGCCCAGAGCGGGGGCAAGGTTGAGGAGCTTGCCGAATCAAAAAAGCGGCCAGACCGCAAAATCGGATGCGGTTGACATCTCAACCGCTGATCACTAATTCCAACAAACAAGTGATACGGAGGGTGGGAATCGAACCCACACGTCCCTTGCGGGACAAGGGATTTTAAGTCCCTTGCGTCTACCAGTTCCGCCACCCCCGCACGCCGAGTTGGAAGGCTTAAGCGGCATTCTCCGTTTGCGCGCTCGACTACTGTAGCGGAATGATTCGCTCAAATCAAAGAGGTGGCGCACCTTCAAACGCGGTAGAGTCTCAGCCACTGCTCACTGCGTCCTACCGACTGGCGACTGCCTACCCTCAACCGCCGGCTCCCCGACTGTCCTTTGAAGCGCGCGCGGGTGTATAACAACACTTAGGGACTTTTGATCCGCTTACCGTCCCCAAGTTTCTCATCAGGATCGTGAAAATGCTACAGAAACTCAATCCGTTCGGCGCCCGGCAAGAGTTCAAAAGCAAATCCGGCAAATCCGTTTTCTACAATCTTGGAAGCCTGGAGGCGGCCGGACTCGGGGCGATCTCGCACTTGCCCTTTTCGATCAAGGTGCTGCTCGAAAGCGTGCTGCGAAACTGCGACGGCCGTCTGGTCACCGAAGATAACGTAACGGACCTCGCCCGATGGAGTCCCGTCCGCAGCCCGGCGCACGAGCTGCCCTTCAGGCCGGCGCGAGTGATCCTGCAGGATTTTACCGGCGTGCCCGCGGTTGTGGATCTCGCTTCCATGCGATCGGCGGTAAAGCGGCTGGGAGGCGATCCGGCGCACATCAATCCGCTGGTTCCCGTAGATTTGGTGATCGACCACTCCGTTCAAGTGGACGCTTTCGGCACGCCCCGCGCGCTCGAGCAGAACGCCGAGATCGAGTTCAAGCGCAATCGCGAGCGCTACGAGTTTCTGCGCTGGGGCCAGCGATCGTTCAAGAATTTTCGCGTGGTTCCCCCTGCCACCGGCATCGTCCATCAAGTGAACCTGGAATACCTTGCCAAGGTGGTGATCCTGCGCGAGGTTGACGGCGAGCAGCAAGTGTTTCCGGACTCGCTGGTGGGCACGGACTCCCACACTACCATGATCAACGGTCTGGGCGTGCTCGGCTGGGGCGTGGGCGGCATCGAAGCCGAAGCCGCCATGCTGGGCCAGCCCTGCTATATGCTGACGCCGGAGGTGGTGGGATTCAAGCTTCGCGGGCGCTTGAAGGAGGGCGTGAACGCCACCGACCTCGTCCTTACCGCCACCGAAATGCTGCGCAAGAAGGGAGTGGTGGAGAAATTCGTGGAGGTCTACGGTCCCGGGCTCTCACAGATGTCGCTTCCCGACCGCGCCACCCTTGCCAACATGGCTCCCGAGTACGGCGCCACCATGGGATTCTTCCCGGTCGATGACGAGACGCTGCGTTACTTGCGAGCCACCGGCCGCACCGAGGACGACGTCGAGCGCGTAGAGCGCTACACCAAGGAACAGGGCTTGTTCCGCACCGATGCAACGCCGGACCCGGTGTTCACGGACACGCTCGAGCTCGATCTCGGCACCGTGGAAGCTACCCTGGCGGGACCCAAGCGCCCCCAGGACCGGGTGCCGCTCGCGCGACTCCAGGAATCGTTCCGCAAATCCCTGACCGCGCCCACGAGGGAGCGCGGCTTCGGCCTCGCCGAGTCTGACCTCGGGCGCACCGCGGCCGTGCAATCGAATGGCACCCGTGAGAGCCTGGGCCACGGCGCCGTAGTGATCGCCGCCATCACCTCCTGCACGAACACATCGAATCCTTCGGTGATGCTCGGGGCCGGGCTGCTTGCTCGTAAGGCGGTGGAGCGAGGCATGAAGGTGCCGTCTTATGTCAAGACCAGCCTGGCTCCCGGCTCCAAAGTGGTCACTGAATACCTGCGCGAGGCGGGGGTGCTGCCGGCGCTCGAGCAGCTTGGCTTTGAACTCGTAGGCTACGGCTGTACCACCTGCATCGGTAACAGCGGGCCGCTGCCGGAGACGGTCGCGAAGGCTTTAAGCGAGAGTCCGGTGGTCACGGCGGCGGTGCTCTCCGGCAATCGCAACTTCGAAGGACGGGTGCATCCGCAAGTGAAGGCGAACTATCTGGCGTCGCCGCCGCTGGTGGTGGCTTTTGCGCTGGCGGGCACGGTGGATATTGACGTGAATCGCGCCCCCCTGGGCAAGGATCGGGAAGGGCAGCCCGTCTACCTCCGCGACCTCTGGCCCACTCAGGCGGAAGTGGGCGAAGCCATGAACCGGGCCGTAAAGGCCGAGATGTTCCGGAAGAGCTATGCCAACGTTTGGGACGGCAATCCCACTTGGAACGCCATCCCGGTGAGCGGCGGCGATCTTTATGACTTCAAGCCTGAATCAACCTACATCCAGGACCCGCCTTTTTTCACCGGCATGAGCTTGGACCCGCCGAGGCTCGAACCCATTCGGGGAGCGCGCGTGCTCGCGCTGCTCGGCGATTCGGTGACAACCGATCACATTTCGCCAGCCGGAGACATTGCTTTGAAGAGTCCCGCGGGACAATTTCTGGTTGAAGCGGGTGTGGAGAAGCGCGACTTCAACTCGTACGGCTCGCGCCGCGGCAATGACCGCGTAATGGTGCGGGGAACGTTTGCCAACATTCGCCTGAAGAATCTGCTGGCGCCTGGGACTGAGGGAGGCATCACGCTGCATCTGCCGGAGGGCGGGCAGATGCCCATTTATGACGCGGCCGTGCGCTATCGGTCCGAAGGCGTGCCTCTGCTCGTGATCGCCGGGAAGGAGTACGGTACCGGCTCCTCCCGCGACTGGGCAGCGAAAGGAACTCTGCTGCTGGGAGTGCGCGCGGTGATCGCAGAAACCTATGAACGCATTCATCGCAGCAATCTGGTGGGCATGGGCGTGCTCCCACTCGAATTCAAACCGGGCGAAAACGTCACCAGTCTCGGTTTGAGCGGTCATGAGGTATTCGACATCGAGGGCCTCAGCGGTGACATCCAGCCTCGGCAGGAGCTGACGGTCACTGCTACTTCGGGCGACGGCTCCGAGCGCCCCTTTAGCGTGATTGCCCGGCTCGACTCGCCTGTCGAGGCGGACTATTACAGGAACGGCGGAATCCTGCACACGGTGCTGCGAAGCCTGGCCAGAACTCCTGTGAGTGCGTGAGAGCCCGCTGGAGTACTGCGGCCGTGTTGTCCTGTAGGTTCGGCGATGGAAACAGATCAACGGTTACTGTCGGCAGGACCGGGAATAAAGCAGCCCGAAGCTAAGCAGACGCGGGGAGGAAACATGAAATCTTTGTTTGCGATCACGGCGCTCGCCGCCCTGATGACGGCTTCACGCCCGACGGCCGCGCAAACCGGCGGGTGGAAGCCGATCTTCGACGGCAAGGACCTTAACGGCTGGGAACATGTCGGCCCGGGAAGTCTCTACGTAGAAGATGGCATGCTCAAGACCGAGGGAGGCATGGGCCTGCTCTGGTACACGCCGGAAAAGATCGGCAACTCGCAAATCCGGGTGGTCTTCAAGGTCGCCGGTGCGGACTCCAATTCAGGAGTGTTTATCAGGATTCCCGAGAAGCCCACCGAACCCTGGATGCCCGTCCACAAGGGCTATGAAATACAGATCGACAACGCCGGCGACGATTATCACTGCACAGGCGTGATCTACTCGCAGACCAAGGCCATGGCGCGAACTCAGAAAGCGCCCGGCGAGTGGAACACGATGCTGATCACCGTCGACGGACCGCATACGGTGGTGGAGCTCAACGGCGTCAAGATCACCGATTACACCGAAGGTCAACCGGTCGCTCCGAAGCGCGACCCGGGCGAGCCGGACCGCGGCCGCCGCCCGGATGCAGGTTATATCGGCCTGCAGAACCATCCTGGCAACCCTCCGGTTATCTTCAAGGAAGTCGCCATTCGCACGCTCGAACACTAAGGACGGCTGCAGGCTCCGAGCGTGCCATCCTGAGAGAACGCGCCATCCTGAGAGAAAACGATGCTTCCGCATTTGGCCAGACTACTGCATCTGCCTCCATTGGTCGCTTACGTCATCGCCCTGGCGGCTGTGTTGCTTGGAGCGCTCATTTTCGGCTTGATTCTCCATCGCGCGTTTCATCGCCTGGCCCGCCGCCTGAAAGGCGCCTGGGGCGAAGTGGCCATCGAGCTTCTGGAATCCTTGGCGCTTCCCCTGCTGGTGGTGGGAGCTCTCGACATCGCTCTGGAACTCCTGGAGCTTCCGAGGCGCTACGAGCGCTTGGCTTCGAAATTGATCCTGGCCGTGATTTTGGGGGTCGTTTTCAACTTTCTGGCCAGAGCTGTAGCCCTCTCATTCCGAAGTCTGGCGAGAAAAGACCCCAACTTTCTCCGCATTACGCAGCCAGCGACGTTGTTCGTGCGGGTGCTGTTTGCCTTCCTGGCTTTCATCATTTTTCTGGAGAACCTCGGCGTCTCTCTAACCGCGGTCTGGACAACGCTGGGCGTGGGCAGCGTGGCGATTGGTCTGGCTCTGCAAGCCACCCTGGCAAATCTGTTTGCCGCAATCACGATCCTGGCTGACCGGCCGGTGAGTCCGGGCGATCACGTCACCCTGAGTTCTGCCGGATTCAGTGTGGAGGGAGAAGTAGTGCGAATCGGGTGGCGTGCCACGGCGCTGCGGACGGCCACCAATGAGGTCGCGTTCGTGCCTAATTCGATGATGGCTGGCGGCGTGCTCACCAACTACTCGCTCGCGGGCCCTGGCGCAGCGGTGTCGATGACCGTCAAGGTCAACGCATCAAGCGACATCGAGAAGGTGGAAGCCAGTTTGGCTGAAACCGCCAAACAAGTGACCGGGCAGTTCAAGCTGGCGTCAGCTCAGGAGCCTCAGGTCGCGCTGACCTCGGAGTTTACGGATCCCTTCCTGCAGTTTTCACTCAAGGTGCCGGTTCCGCGGTTGTCAGATCGTGATCAGGTTGCAGCCGCGCTGCGCAAAGAGATAACGAAGCTGTATCGGCAGGGCGACCTTAAGGGCCCGTAGAGCACCAACCGGCTTTGGCGTAGCCGCGCCGCCTGAGTCTCGATCTTCGAATTCGAACAGTTCTTTCGACTTTAGCCTGCAACTGACTTATAATTTGAAGACGGGAGCCGATAGTTCCCTTCCCCAGTCTCGCGGGGTTTCGACGTTCAAGTAAGCGGTCAGTGATCGGGCCCGCAAAGTTCGGTTATGGCCGCCGAAGATGCGCGCCGGGGCGAGCTCTGCCAACTCTCGAAAGGACATTCATGGCAACAACACATTTGGCGCTCACTGAAGTAGAAGCCTTAACGGAACGCGACCTGGTGGTGAATGATCTCACCGTTCAGGTCGCCACCGTTAACGGTTCCGGCAGCCAGAGTTCCAACATGGTACTGCTGCGGGCGCTTTTTCAAATGGGCATTCCGGTTTCCGGCAAGAATTTGTTTCCTTCCAACATTGAGGGCCTGCCCACCTGGTTCACCATTCGGGGCTCAAAGCATGGCTGGATCGCCCGGCGCAAGGAGATCGACTTTCTGGTGGCGATGAACCCTGAAACCGGCGAGGAAGATGTGCGTGCGCTCGATCCCGGCGCGGCCTGCGTCTACGACGAAAAGCTCGGCCTCAAGAGCCTGCGTGACGACCTGATCTTCTATCCCGTGCCTTTCGACAAACTGGTGGGTCCGGTTTGCCCCGACGCCAAGCTGCGCAAACTGGTGCGCAACATGATCTATGTGGGCGTGGTCGCCCGGCTGCTCGAAATCGACATGAGCGAGGTCGAGAAAGCGCTGCGCAAGCAGTTCAAGAAGAAAGTGAGGGCGGCAGACCTGAACTTCAAGGCGGTCCTGGCGGGACACGACTTCGCCGAAAAAAATCTGGAAAAGAGAGACCGGTTTCGCGTGGAGCGCATGAACGCCACTCAAGGCAAAGTGCTCATCGAGGGCAACTCCGCCGCCGCGCTAGGATGCATGATGGCCGGAGTGACGGTCGTCACATGGTACCCGATCACGCCTTCTTCATCGCTCTGCGAGACGCTGATCGGCTACATGAAGCGCTACCGGATGGATCCCGAGACCGGCAAGGCCACGTTCGCCATCGTGCAAGCGGAAGATGAGCTGGCTGCAATCGGGATGGTGATGGGCGCAGGCTGGGCTGGAGCCCGCGCCATGACTTCGACCGCCGGTCCCGGAATCTCGCTCATGTCCGAGTTTGTAGGGCTCGGCTATTACGCCGAGGTTCCCGGGGTGATCTTCGATATCCAGCGAGTGGGACCGTCCACCGGTTTGCCCACCCGCACCGCGCAAGGCGACGTTTTCTCCACAGCGCTGCTTTCGCACGGCGATACCAAGCATCCCCTTCTTTTCCCCTGTTCGGTCGGTGAGTGCTATAGCATGGCGATGGAGGCCTTCGACTTGGCCGAACAACTGCAGACGCCGGTATTCGTGATGAGCGATCTCGACCTCGGCATGAACTACTGGATGTCCGATCCGTTCGCGTATCCGGACCAGCCTCTGCGACGCGGCAAGGTGCTCAATGCCGAGGACCTCGACAGGCTGGGCGGCTTCGAGCGCTACCGCGACGTTGACGGAGACGGCGTAGGCTATCGCACTCTGCCGGGCAATCCCAATCCGGCCTCAGGGTACTTTACCCGCGGGAGCGGCCACAACACCCAGGCAATCTACAGCGAGAAGCCGGACGTATACGTCGACAATATGGACCGGCTGGAGAGAAAGTGGGAGACGGCGCGCCGCGCGGTTCCCGGACCCGTGATTGAAGAGAACGGTCACGACATCGGTCTCGTGGCGTACGGCACCAGCCATTGGGCGTTGATCGAATGCCAGGACCAGTTGTCGCGCGAATACGGAGTGCAGACGGACTACTGCCGTATCCGGGCCTTTCCGTTTAACGAGGACGTCGCCGTCTTTGTGCGCCGTCACCGGCGAGTATACGTGGTGGAACAGAACCGCGACGCGCAGCTTGCGGGCTTGCTTCGCCTGACGCTTGCCGGTGAAGAGATCGCACGCCTGCGCAGCGTGCTGCACTACAATGGCTTGCCCATCGACGCCCGCAGTATCACCGATTCCATCATGACTCAGGAGGTGGGGAACTAGTGGCCACCACAACCGTTCCGCCCAAAAAAGTAAACCGTATCGGCCTTGAACCAGCCGCATACAAGGGTAACAAGAGCACCCTTTGCGCCGGCTGCGGCCACAACGCCATCAGCGAGCGAATCGTCGAGGCTTTTTACGAGCTGGGCGTCCGGCCCCATCAAGTGGTCAAACTCTCGGGTATCGGCTGCTCCTCGAAGACGCCCGCTTATTTTCTGCGAAGCGCGCACGGCTTCAACGCGGTGCATGGCCGCATGCCCTCGATTGCCACCGGAACGCTGCTTGCCAATCACAAGCTAACGGCGATCGGGGTCAGCGGTGACGGCGATACCGCCTCCATCGGCATTGGGCAGTTCGTTCATTTGATGCGGCGAAACTTGCCGCTCGTTTATGTGATCGAGGACAACGGCTGCTACGGACTCACCAAGGGCCAGTTCTCCGCCACCGCGGATCGCGGGAGCGTGTTGAAAAACGGCGTCGTAAATGACCTGCCGCCGATCGATACCTGCGCGCTAGCCATCCAGCTCGGCGCTACCTACGTGGGGCGCTCGTTCTCGGGAGACAAGAAGCAGCTCATGGCGATGCTTCAGGGCGCCATCAGCCACCACGGCACCGCCATGCTGGACGTGATCTCACCCTGCGTCACGTTCAACGACCACGAAGGCTCCACCAAGAGCTACAGCTATGTGAAAGACCATGACGAGCCCGTGGGCGATATCAGTTACGTGCCTTTCTTTGAGGACATCACGGTGGATTACGATCCGGGCACCACTACGCATGTCACTCTGCACGACGGCTCACGCCTCTTCCTCAAGAAGCTCGATCACGACTACGATCCCACAAACAGGGTTGGGGCGCTGCGCATGCTGGCCGAGGCGAATGAACAGGACGAGATCGTGACCGGGCTCTTTTACGTGAACACCAAACAGCCCAGCTTCATCGACCTGCTGAACGTGGTCGACGAGCCGCTGGCCACTCTGCCCGAGGCGCGGGTGCGTCCGCCGGCGAGCGCGCTCCACGAAGTGATGGAAAGTCTCAGGTAGCTGCAGATTGAGGCGCCCTCCACCAGGGGTGAGGGCTTCCAATCATCACGGCCCTGCCTACTGCGCCGCCATTCCTCCGTCGATGGAGAGCGCATGACCGGTGACGAACGAGGATGCGTCCGAGCAAAGCCAGACCACCGCCTCGCCCACTTCTTCCGCTGTGCCTAGCCTCCCCATCGGCTGAATCTTCCTAATCCACGGCTCGAGATCGGGATTCGCGGCGGTGTGCGCCCCGGTCATAGGTGTCTCGATGAATCCCGGGCACACGGCGTTCACTCTGATCCCGCTCTTCGCATACTCGAGCGCCGCCGTGCGCGTCAATTGAATCACCCCGCCCTTTGATGCCGAATAAGCCGGGCCTCCACGCATGCCCACCAGTCCTGCGGCGGAGGCGTTATTCACAATCGCGCCGCCGCCTTGCTTCAACATCTGGCGAATCTCGTGCTTCATCGCATACCACACACCGGTCAGGTTGACACTGATGGTACGGTCCCAGTTCTCTTCCGTGCAGTCTGCAGTGCGAGCCATTTCACCCGTGATTCCAGCATTGTTGAACGCGCAATCGATGCGGCCCCAGGTCGCCGCCACCCGGTCCACCAGCGCCTCGACCTCGCTGGCCCGGGTAACATCCGTGGCCACGAAGATCGCTTCTGAACCGGCCTGCCGGACTTCTCGCGCTGTCTCCTCGCCCTCGGGAACGCGGCGGCTCGCGACTACAACCCGGGCCTCGCGGCGCCCAAAAGCCAGCGCGGCGGCCCGGCCAATGCCCGAGCCGCCCCCTGTCACGAGGACCACCTTTCCGGCGAGCCCGCCAGACATCATGGGTCCTGCCCTCGCGTCGTCCGTCCGTCGATCTGCTTCCGAAAAACGCGTTGACTCTTCACCAGAGCATAGCCGAGGCGCTGGTAAAAGGCGTGAGCGCGCTCGCGGATCACGTTGGAGCGGACGGTTATGGCATCGCAGCCGGTATCCCACGCCCAGCGCTCGAGCTGATCCATAAGGAGACCGCCAATTCCGAGTCCGCGCTGATCTGCATCAATTACGAGCCCGCCAATTTCGACCGTAGGATCACGCTCGATAACCCTTTGCACAAAGCCATGAACCCAGCCGGCCACGCCCGGTTGGGCGTTCGGCTGCCTGATTTCAGCCACGAAGACAACGTGATCGGGCCGGCCGAGGATTTGAGCCAGGCGGGACGCGACTTGCTCCACAGATGAGGGGTAGCCCAGTTGGCCCGCGAGCGCGGCCAGCGCCGGCGCGTCATCGAGCGCCGCCCGCCGGACCGCGACGCTCATCCTCGCATCGGTCGCTGGTTTCATCGCCTACACACCTTGGCGTTACCGTATCCAGTCCGCGATGAAAACATTGATCTCGTGCGGAGCCTTCGCATTACGATTGGAGACGAACACCAACTTGTGCCCGTCCGGCGAGAACATCGGAAAAGCATTAAAACCGCCGGTAAAAGTGATCTGTTCAAGCTCGCTCTCGTCGCGATTGACGGCATAAAGCTCAAACTCGCTCGTGGTGGGCGCTTGATAGTTCGAGGAGAAGATAATGCGCCGGTTGTCGGGAAAGAACTCCGGGGCAAAGCTGGCGCCGGCCATATGCGTCACCTGGCGCTGGTCGGATCCGTCGTCGCGCATCACGTAAAGGTCCATTTCGAGCGGAGAAACCAGATCGCTTGCCAGCAGCGATTTGTAGCGCGTAACGTCCGCAGGAGCAGTTGGATGATGGGCGCGGTAGACGATCCAGCGACCGTCGAGCGAAAAGAAAGGCCCGCCGTCGTAGCCCAGATCGTGTGTGAGCTGCCGAACCTCGCTGCCGTCGGCATTCATAGTGTAGATGTCGAGGTCGCCGTCGCGCGAGGAAGTAAACGCGATCTTGCGGCCATCGCCCGACATAGTGGCTTCGGCGTTGTAGCCCTTCCAGGGTGTCAGGTTCTTGATGATCTTACCCGAATCGGTCGCGTAATAAATGCGGTACGAGGAGTACACCCCCCAAACGTACCCGTGCGAATAATCCGGCCGCGGTGGACAAGCTGCGCCGGACTCGTGCGTCGAGGCATAAAGGATGTGCTTGCCGTCAGGATAGAAATAGCCGCAAGTGGTACGGCCGCCACCGGTGGACACCAGATGCACGCCAGACCCGTCCACGTTCATGGTGAACATCTGATCGCATTCGTAGGGCGGGCGGGTGGACTGAAAGATCAGGCGCTTGCCGTCCTTCGAAAAATAGGCCTCAGCGTTCTGGCCGCCGAAGGTGAGTTGTTTGATGTGCTGCAGGTGAGTTTCACGAGGATCGCGGAGCGGATCGTCAGGCGTTCCGTGAACCTGGGGTCCGACGCCGCCTAGGCCTGTCTGTCCCGGCTTTGAAACTGCCTGGGCAGCAGCAGGGCTTCCGGACGCTGGCGAGTTGCCAGTCTGTTGTCTCGCGCGAAACGGCTGGAATCCAAGAAGGAAAATGCCGGCACCCAAGAGCAGGGAGACCAGCACCGGAATTACAAGAGTTTTTCTCATGCGTTGCCTCGACCGGCTGCCTCAGGGTGCGCAATCGAATTGCAAACTCAAGCCGTCGATTCCGTCGCCGTCCGCAACATCGACGCGGCTCTCCTGATCCTTGCATTTACGTCGTTTCAGCGTCACGTAATTGCGGCCGGGGATCAAGTCGAGCGCTGCCGTACCGTCATCCGTAGTTTCGCCCTTGACGTTGTCGGCCACATCACCGCTCGACCAGAGCGCATCGAGCGCCACGCCGGCGAGCGCCTGTCCCTGACCGTTGGTCACCCGCAACAAGACAGGTTTGTGCAGCTTCTGCTTGGGCTCATAGATCTCGGGCTCAAGCACCACCAGGTTGATAGTGCCGCTGGGGGCTTCGGCGCTCAGATTAACATGGTCGAAGATTGCGGTTTCGACGAGGGCCCGCGGGCGCCGGGCCGTGACCCAATAAAGCCCCCAGGGAAGGCCCCTGAACGAATAAGCGCCATCCTCGCCCGTGGTCATCTGGGCCACAATATGGTCCGCGCCATCGCTGAGCGAAACCAGAATTCCGCCCAGGGATCGGCCGTCTTCATTTGCAATCCGTCCCGACACGGAACCTGCCGCAGATGCGGGCGAGGGCTCGAGATCAACTTCCACTTCGTTGCTGATGGCTTCGGCTGCCCAAATCGCGACTCCGAGGTCTCGCGAGAGCGCGTCTCCGTTTGAATAAGAGGCGTTGTAGCTGACCGAGAGACGATAGCGGCCCCAAACCGGCTCATCGTGACCCTGACTCGCCACCAGGCCGGGATCAAGCTCGATCACCGCGCCTTCGGTCTCAGTTGCGCCCGGACCAAGCCTCATCAATCGAGGATGCGGCATGCCGACGCTCGCCAAAACCCGGCCGTGCGGCGGTTCTGCCCAAGCTGGTACGGCGGCATGAGCAGTGCCCCTGCCGGATGCTGCTGTGACTGGGACGAGATGAACCACCAGACTCGATCCACCTGTCGTCCAGTTCTTGGCCTGTTCAGGCGCCGCCGCGAGACGGCTCTGAGCCTCCGCAATCTCCTGGGGGTCACGCACGTGACGGTAAAGCCAGACCGCGGCGGACGTGGTGTTGCGCAGTTGAAGCGTGATGCGCGCCGGAAAGGGCTGAACGACGGCGGGATGCTCCAGAGCGAGAGTGACCGCCAGTGAGGGCGTCGAAGCCTGAGCAGACGCTGACGGGGCGCCCTGAATCGGAACTTGAAAGGCGAACGTGGCCTGAAGCCAAAGGCCGGCGACAGCGAGAGCAACCGCCGGGCCCCGCAGCATTACAGCAATCCGAGCCGACCGAGATCTTCGGATGTCCATTTCGCCTGTAGCTCAAGCATACTGCGAACGGTTTTCGGCGGGAAAGTGTCGGAGGAATGATGAAACGAAACCGTCACGCGCCTGCCATCTGGATGTTTGTACTGCCGGTGGCTCCCAGACTGTCGATTTAGAACGAATCCATCGAGCGTCAAGGCCCTAATCAAGCTTCGAGCCGTAATGGAACGGAGTTGGCTAAAGTCGATCATACCGTGACAGCGACAAGAGGCTCTTCTGAAACCATCACGCCGTCCGGAAGCGGCTGGCCATCCTCCAGCATGTCCTCGATCACCATCCTGGCGACTTCCTGGATGTTGCGGAAGGCCTCTTCTCGTGTGTGGCCCCAAGTTGCCGCGCCTTGGCCCTCAAGCTGGGGAACGTGCGCGTACCACTTTCCCGCGTCCGGCTCAACCAATACCTTGAACACGTACGATCTCATGACCATCCTCCACCAAACTTCAGCGCATCCCTCGCGGCGTCCGCGGCCAACAGATCCTCACCTTCGAACCTCGAGCGTCACCTCGCGCGTCACTTTCTCTCCCCCGCGAAGCACCGTCACCACCACCTTGTCGCCGGGTTTGTGAGCGCGCAGTGCGTAGGTGAAATCATAAAGATTGTCGATCTTCTTGCCGTCGAAATCCACCATCACGTCTCCGGCTTTGAACCCCGCCTTGGCCGCCGGGCTGCCGTCGCGCACGTCGCCAAACTTGACGCCGCCGTGTTCCTGCCCAAAGTCAGGAATAGAGCCGAAGTAGGGACCGTAACCGCCGCCTCCGCCCATGGCCGGTGAGGCGGGCTCCGCCACGCGGACGTATTCAGGTTTGGTATCGAGGCGGTCGATGGAGTTGGCCGAATCGGCTACCAGTTCGGCGACCCGCGCGCCGGCGGCGCTATCGATCTTGTCCCAGGTGTCCGAGGGCTTGTGATAATCGGAATGCAGACCGGAAAAAAAGAACAGAACGGGTACACTGTGCACAGTGAATGAGGTGTGGTCGCTCGCGCCGTAGCCCGAAGCCGAGTAGCTCAGCTCGAAGTGCGCCGCCGGATCGGATTGATTCGCCGTCTCCACCAGCTTTTGAAAGCCTGGCGACGTCCCGGTGCCGCCCACGTAGAGACGATTTCCGGTAATGCGCCCCACCATGTCCATATTGATCATGGCCATGGTCTCGCTCATGGGCGTTGCTGGATGTTCCGCATAGTAGCTCGACCCCAGAAGGCCCAGCTCTTCTCCGGCAAAAGTCACAAAGATCATCGAGTGCTTGGGTCGCGGCTCGCGATGCGCGAAGTAGTCGGCAACTTCGAGCACCGCGCTCGTGCCCGAGGCGTTGTCGTCCGCCCCGTGGTGAATCTGACCGATCTGGCTCGGCGCAAGCGAATGCTGATCACCAAGTCCCAAATGATCGTAGTGGGCGCCAATCACAATGCACTGCGCGGCGAGTTTGGGGTCGGCGCCCGGTAGGATCGCCACGACGTTCGACTCGGACTTTCGAATGCGCTCCACATCCACGGCAAGAGCCAGCTTCAGGCCGGGATCGAGCGCGAAGGAGTGATTGGAAAGATCCTTGTCGATGGCCTGGGAGAGTTGTTCCAGGGTCTGTCCGCTCCGCTTCATCCAGGCATCCGCCAATGAGGCCTTCACCTGAAGCGCGGGGATACTCAAATCCTCCGGTCCGGCCAGCTCGCCGAGTTTGATCAACTGGTCGGGTTCGCCGCCGTGATTCGCCTTATCATTGACCAGGATCATTCCGGCGGCGCCGTGGTTGCGCGCATTAATCGCCTTGTTCACGAGATCCGAATGCGTGGTCATTTGCTTGCCGGCAAAGACGCTCTTGTCATCATTTTCCTGGGGCTCGTGACGCAGCAACAGCACCATCTTCCCCTTGGCGTCGAGCCCTTTGTAGTCGTCGTAGTGATACTCGGGTGCCGTGATGCCATAGCCAGCGAAAACGACAGGCGCGTCGAAGTGTCCGTCATGAGAAAAACTGAGCGGCGTGTAGTCCTCGCCAAGCTTGAGGGTCGTGCTCGATCCGCCTTGCTGTGCGCTCAGCGAGTTCCTGGCTCCGAGTTTCGCGCCAACCGTCACCTGGAAGTGTTGCAGATAAGTTCCGTGATCGCCGGCCGGCTTTAGCCCGTCCGCGCGGAAATGACTGGCGATATACTCGGCGGCCTGATCGAGCTCGGGCGTTCCGTTACCGCGCCCCTTCAGCGTATCGCTGGACAGAAACTTAATCGGCCCCAGAAACTCCTCGGCCGAGAATGACGGCTTCGTCCCGGCGACGGACTCGTTCGCCTGCGCGGCTCGAGGGCTGCGCGCATTCGGCCCCAGAAACAGAAGGGCCAGAAGACCCAGTGCGACGGGTACCACGCGGCTTCGCCAGGATGTGAGGAGACTTAGTACCTGCATGAAGGCCTCTTAACGTTAGCCGAAAGTCCAAGGTTGAAATGCCAGCCCGTCGAACGATACTCGTTCGCCGCAGGCCTCGGCGAGTGACTGCGGGACTCTCGACTCTCCGACGTTCGACGGCTTTCAGCTCCGCCAAGCATGGAATACCCTCACGATCCCGTTACCGAGATCGATCCGATGAAACCAAGAGATCTTGCTAACTTCTTGTCTCAGGCTCTCCGTTTGCATGAACTGGCTCTCCCGCAATGAATTGATCCGGCGTCAATTCGGCGAACACCGATTTGCATGCCAGCAATTTCTGTGGTCAGGGATCTTCGACCACATCTTACCACGGTGCCGCCAGGGCAGCGGAGTCACCCGGCGATGGCGTTAGCCCCTCGGGAACTTTGCGCCCGCGACAGAGCGGAACAGTGGTCGATGGGTTATCACGAAGGAGGGAACGCGACCCAAACAGCGCGCCTGGAGCGGACAACGGGCGAGCGCTTCAACCGACAATTGACAGTCAAAAGTCGACAACTGCTCGGGCGCGCCGGTAGGTCCCCCTCAGCGAACCACATGGCCGGCGAAATAACCTAGGCTGCATCCGATTGCGCAGCCCACCACTACGTCGCTGAGAAAGTGCATGCCCAGGACGACTCGCGAAACTCCGACGCTGAGAGCGCAGAAAAGGAGCCATGGGAGTAGAGCGGGGTAAAATTGAGCGACTGCGATAGCGAAAGCAAAGGCCGAAATGGTGTGACCCGACGGGAAGGAGAATTCGTCCGGAGGCAGCAAGCGCACCCAATCGTGTCTCGCCAAAACGGATGGCCGCTGCCGTCCAATGACACGCTTGAGTATCTGAAAGATCAGAATTCCGATTCCACAGGCCAAGGCAGCAGCGCCAGCGGCGGCAAAGCGCTCTGGACCGCCCACAAGCAGCAGAACGCCACCCTGGCCGTACCACAACCACCCGTCTCCGCCCCGCGTGGCCGCAATCATCCACCAGCGAACCCAGCGCGGCGGACGCCAGCGCTGCACGCGCCTCATCAGGCGAACGTCCTGGTTGGCAACAAACCCGAGCAGAGCGTGAGGGGCGTTCGCTACGGTCATGCGACGAACTTCTCCTGCGGCTGCGGCCTCGCATCAAAAGCGATTTGGCCGGCATCATCCCGGACGAGTCGCGCCCATTCTTGCGCGAACACTCGCTCCGCGGCAAAATTGCCCAGCGTCATCACAGGTACGGCCACCAATAGCGGCGCAAGCGCCGCACACCAGGGCTTGTCCGCGATCACGGCCGCGGCAACCCGGAAGACATCACAAGTCATTTTGACATACGTACCGGCCTTGCCCAGCACGCGTCCCCGCCCACAGCGCAGACCGGCAAGAAACTCGTCCCGGTTGCGCGCGCCGGGGACCTCCGTCCACGCGGAGCCCGCCGAAGCCACCGTATGAGCATCGCTCCCTCCGAGGCTGATCTGCCCGGACCATTCGGCGAAGCGCCTCGCCAGCAAATTGTTGTCCCGAGCCAGATGGGCATTCAGCACTTCGATGCCGGGAAATACGGAGAACCACTCGAAGTCTTCCGGGTGGCGAGCGCCCGTCAAGGCAGAAAACGGATGATTGACGGACGCAAATAGACACTGTTCGCAAACGTAGGCGCTGAGCCGCGGAAGATCGTTGCGGCGGCGCTGCAACTCACGGTGATGGCGTTCGGTAATCCCATACACTCCCACGTGCAGCTCAGTGCCTGAAGGAGCCGTGCAAGTGACCTCTTCGCTCACAAAGAAGTCAGCCCTGGAGCGCAGCCTTTCGGCGCCGTCAATGGAGTCGTGGTCAGTGAGAGTGACGAGACCCATGCCGCGTCGGTGCAGAGTCTCGTAAACAGCTTCGGGGGGACTGTAGGATTCACGGCAAAAGCGTCCCAGAACCGGCAGAGTCGACATGCCGGAGTGGACGCTGTGAACGTGCATATCGCATCGCACAGTTCAGGCTAGTCGCCCAATGTTAAGCACAGATGTACGTCCGATGAAGATTTGGTAAACCGCTAGTCTAGTAGCCTCTCCATGTGGCACAATGCGCGTCATGGAAACTATTGAACTCCTTTACATTGATGCAGGCGGTGGACACCGCGCTGCAGCGACAGCTCTGGCGGCGGTGCTGGAGCGCGGCACGGACTGGCGCGTGCAGTTAACTAGCCTCCAGGAGGTGCTCGATCCCATCGATCCGGTGCGGCGACTGACAGGCAAACGGCTGGAGGAGGTCTATAATCTGCTGCTCCGCCGCGGCTGGACGCGCGGCTCCAGGCAACTCCTCACTCCCCTGCACACCGCCATCCGCCATTATCATCCCGAAACCGTATCGCTCCTTGAATCACACTGGAGGAAGGCGCGGCCGTCCATGGTGGTCTCGCTGGTGCCGCAGTTCCAGCGCGCCATCTATGAGAGCTTGCATCGCGTCGACAGTAGCGTGCCGCTCGCCACGATTCTCACCGATTTTGCTGATTTCCCGCCGCATTTCTGGATCGAACCTCAGGATCAGTACTACATCTGCGGCACCGAGCGGGCAGCGCAACAGGCGATAGAGCTCGGCATACTGCCAGACCGCGTCCTGCGCACGAGCGGCATGATCGTGCATCCTCGCTTCTACGAGGCCGCGCCGGTCCATCGCGACCTGGAACGCACGCGTTTCGGCCTGGACCCCAAGCTGCCCACCGGCCTGGTCCTTTTTGGCGGCCAGGGATCCGCGGTCATGAGCGGCATCGCGCGCCGGCTCGACGCTTCGCAACTCGACGTGCAGTTGATCCTCATCTGCGGACGCAATCAGTCTCTGGCGGATGAATTACGCAGAACACCTTCGCGATGCGGACGCCTGGTGATTGGTTTCACTCCGGATGTGCCCTACTACATGCAACTCGCCGACTTCTTTGTCGGCAAACCGGGACCGGGCAGCTTGAGCGAGGCATTAATCATGAATCTGCCCGTAATCATTGAGCGAAACGCGCGCACCATGCCGCAGGAGCGTTACAACGTGGACTGGGTCCTGGACAAAGGGGTCGGGATCGCCGTAAAGGATTTTCGCGAAATTGCCGCCGCCGTCGGGCGGCTGCTTCAACCTGGCGCGATCGAGCAATACCGCGAGCGCGCCAGCGCGCTTAAGAATCGAGCCGTGTTCGAAATTCCTGATCTCCTGCGTGACATTCGCGCGCGCTCGGCCGTGCCCATCGCAAGTTGAGGAACCCATCATCGCGCGAGCCGCGCCCTCGGGCGATCACGCCTTCGCATCCTTGAAAACATCGGGAGAGACCGGCAGACGGCGAACCCTTACCCCCGTAACGGCGAAAATAGCATTAGCCACGGCCGGAGCCCGCGGCGGACTCCAGGCCCGACCGAGACTTCGCCGCGTCCGCCATGTAGCTGGCAAAAGAATCGAAAGCGGCGACGCCACGGCCTGGAGTTTGAGGAGGCTCGTTTGACCTCGTAGGCGGCAGTTCGAGGGTCGCTGACAGCCACGAAGGGCGGTTATCGACTCTAAAGGACTTGCGCGATCTATGGCTTTTCATAAGGTGTGCAACTTTTGCACAAAGGCTTTCAAAGAACAACACAAAGGCCAGTTTTCTGACCCAGGTTGGGCGTTCATAGGGATGCAATTCGGGCGCTGCGAATCCACGGCCTACTCTTGGGTGGAATTAGTGAAGATTGCAAAATATAGTGACGACCGGTCTGTAGCGCCGGTGTCCCCACCGGCGTAATTGGCGAGGCGGCTGGCGCCCGGCGACGCTGTGCGATTTGGAGCATCGCGAACGTTGCCCGGAGGGCAACACGGTGGGTAGCCGTAGGTTTTAACCTACGGATCGCGAGCCCGCCACCCAGATCAACCCCAAGGGGGTTGGCGGTGACGATCAAGGGTCGGCCGTAGGTTTCAACCTGCGGGTGAGAAGCGTTTTCCCACAACCGGGTTGAGAAAAGCCCACGGTCAGAAAGGCACTGACCGTGGCTACCCGCTCGGGTGTAAGTTGAAACGTTGGACGCTTTACTCCCGTGCGGCTTGAACAGATCTAGAGTGACGGTCGTGAGCGATGCATACGCACTTCACCGTAAAACTCCGGCATGAACACGTTCCGGTCTAAGTGCAGCATTTCGAGAACAGCTTCATAAACGTCTTCTTCATAGCTAGTGCCTACTGCGGACATTTCGCAACCTGCCGCAATCTGGTCGAGCACTTTGGGCAACCACTTCGAGAACTCCTTAAGGGCCGCTTCTGCCGACTTCACCTCCGCAGGATAGCTGAAATCTCGCCGCCCCATGAGAATCGCCTTGACGATGACTTGCGCGACGCTGCGAGGATACTGGCCTTCCAACAAAAGCTCGGTTGGACCGTTCCTTACGATGAGGATTGCCTGCTCCATCATCGGGCGGCACTCAAGCTCTAGCTTTCCAGCCGAACTGAAATTGAGAGCTTGTGTCACTCCACCCTTGTCAACAAACGCCTCCGGGAAACGCTTGGATTCCAAAAGCGGGCGTACCGTTTCCGCAACGCTAAGTGCCACTGTGCCGATATCAATCTGTTGTCCCTGCTTCGTTTGTACACCTTTGTCCTCTGCAACAGTGAGCCGAGACCGAAGGGTTGCCACGAGATCGGAGTACAGCCGATCCAATGTGACTTTGGTTCCCATCTGAGACAAGAACCACTTATCAAGTTCCCGCACTTCCTTTGGCGGAAGCCCATCAACGTTCCAGTCAATTGGTGTCGTCTTCGTCCAGACATCTTCACCGAGCGCGATAAGGTCTTCTTTCGCCCCGGAATCTTTGATATGCCGGACATCAACAACGCGTAGCCCGTGAATCATGGTAGTCGCCAACTCGAGCGCGCCTGCCCCCATACTTGCGGAGCCGAAGGACTCAGCAGAAAGCGCAAATAGGCTCGATGTGAGGAAGGCCGCCAGAACCTTCCACTCGACACCTTCGACGGGCAGAACGTAATTGCACCGCTGGTCAACGGAAGCAGCCGTATCGAAAATGAATGGACTGTATACGGAGTTGAACGCCTTTCGCAGCCAGATATTCATTTGGTGTAGCTGCGCCTTCGGCATGTACCACGTGCCGCCCTTGCTGGTCTGAGCCTGGAGAGCTGCCTTGATGGTCTGGTGCTTTCCTGTTTGCTTCTTCTCTGCCGCTGGCCGCTTCTCCATTGCACGTATGTATCGGAGAGCTCCAGTGCCGTGCAGGTCCGGTTCTTTCGCTTTGCAGTAAAACACTCTTTGCGTAGCCTTCCCGGTTTGCTTGTATTTGTTCGCGTCCAGGTCCGCAAGCTGGAAAATCGGTTTCAGGTACTTTTTCTCAATACCGAATTCATCGATAGTCTTTTTGGATACGTAGAAGAAGCGGTTTTGCAGCGACTTGAACCCAAGGCTCACTTGGGCGATTTGGTCAAGGTTGCAGACTCCGAGCTTCATTGCGTTGCTCCGAACAGCTCGAAATAGCTCAAGGGCGCTCGAAGATAGACGGACCAGTTACGTGGCCTCGTTGGGCTGTTTTCCAACGCCGCCCTCTCCGGTTGCGCAGGAATCGATGTCAGTTGGAATTCATCGTCTTCGAAAGCACTCGTTGTCATCTCGATGGAATCGGCGAGGCCGCGCACACGGTTCCAGTAACCCTGTGTCTTCGGAACCAAGATATCTTCCAGTTTCTTCTTAAGCGCAACAAATCTAATTATCTCATCAGGTGTTGGCGCGTTTTCATGCCGCCTCTCCGCAATGATGAGTACGGTGTTCACATCCACTTGCGAAAAAAAAGACTCCACTCTGGACGAAACCACCGCGATAAGGCGCAGCCTGTCGAGTAGCACTCGCTCGAGCGATGCGCCGAAGTCGGATGTTAACCAACTGGCGCTAACGACAAATCCGAGCCGACCTCCCGGCTGGAGAAACTCCAACGCCTTGTACACAAAGAATGCGAACAGGTCTGTCTTGGCGGCGGCATTGACGCCGCTTTTGGCAGCGGAAGTGAACAGGGTCTTCTTGTATTCCTTGTTCAGGTCATCCTGGTTCTGGGAGCGCAGATAAGGCGGATTCGCGACGATGGCACCGAATTGCGGAATTTCGATTACCACCTTCTCTTGCCCTCCAGCTTTTGCCGGAGGAAACGGAATTTCCTCGCCAACGAATCGCGTGAAGAAGTTTCCTGAGATGATACGGGGAAAGTTGTCGAACGCGGACAAGTCCTGCCGGAACAGGTTGATTGATGCAAGCTCGGTCGCAAAGGCGCTGATGTCGAATCCCCACAGCCTCGATAAGAGTTGTCTGTGCGACTGCGACGATTGCTCTTTCAGGTAGTCATACGCACGCATGACGAACGTTCCGCTTCCACATCCTGGGTCCAGAACCGTCGCATCCTCAGCGTTCACTGCAAAGGCGACCAGCAAATCGGCAACCTTGGCCGGAGTGTAAAACTGACCCAGCAGCACTTGCTCAGACCGGGGAATTAGGTTTTCAAATACCGAACCCAGCACGTCATCTCGAAGTTTGTTCCAGTCGTACCAGCTCAGCTCTTCGATCATCTGCCGGACAACCACCGCAGCTTGCGATGGAAATGGAACGAGCGCATCTAATTCACTTTCCTTAAACAGCGCCTCATAGTCGAACCGGCGAACGTCGTCCCAGAAAGGTCGTAGCGCGGAAGGGAGGGCAGCAGAACCCGGAACCTCCAGAGCCTTTAGGCTGGGCTGCTTTCTGCGAAGGGCGAAATAAAAAAGTATCTGCCCCATCAGGCGATACGCATATTGTCCCGCAATCGCCGCGTCGATGTTCTCGACGAAACCAGCGAAGCCCTGCTCCGCTGCGATCTCCTTGAGCCTCCGGCGAACCGGCCCGCTCTTGGCGGCTTTCGTGCTCAGGGCAGGCTGCAAATATGACCGCAGTTGTTCGAGCCTGGCTCCAAGCTTATCGACGAAGACGGACGCCTCGATCTCGACGGTTTGCTGCGACTTGATGGCAAACTTTTCCCATGCCGTCTCGAAAAGAGTGACTGCGTCCGCCTTTAGGGATATCGCCGTCTCCGGTTTGAGCCAGTCATCCACGGAGCCGACAAGAGGATTCAAAGCAAATTGATGGACGCGGTCCGCTGGCGTAGCCGTGCCGGACTTCGGAGTCTTGTAAAGCTCTGCCATCTGCATGTTCCAGATTGCGAAGCAAGGCGCTCCCCACCGAGACGCCTTCTCTGAGGCGTCAGAAAGCAGCTTTGGGTCATTGATTGGGACTTCTGGCGTCTTCAATTCAATCGTGAAGAATGCGCTATTCGCGGCTCTGTTCCACCAGACGACAAGGTCGCTTCTCTGGGGTGTGATTTTCGACGGTTCCTGCGTCGCCTTGTCCAACCCGAGGCCGCGTCTGCGTGAGATTTGATCGTTAATCCAGGTCAGCACTTCTCCCTGGAATTCCCACTCGTTGCTCTTGTGCTTCGGCATCGCACCGCCGATTTTAACACAACCGGGGACCCGTCTTACCCCGCGCCAGCGAGAAATGCAAGCAAAGACGTTGTTTCCATTATACTAGGATCGGCGCAAAACCCTCGAACGCGGTATCGAGGTGCTTGTATGCTGCTTCAAGGGCCGGGCTGGCGCATAGCGCAGCTATGTGATCCTATGTTGTGTGCGATTGCACAGCGAGACCTGAATCGCAGAGCTTCGCTCTGCGGCATCCCGACACTATCCGGCAAAGGGTAACCCACAGTCAGCAGATTTTTGCACCGGCTACATTACGCCGGCTTGGATACAGCATTCTCCGCGCGGGATGGGATCGCCGTGCGGGCAGGTGCTGGGATGGTGCAGGAAAGTGCAGATCTTTTGAGTCACTTCGAGGCTGAGTACGGGATCGATCTTGAGCGCATTCTCGTGCAGCAACTCCTCATCGATACCGAAGGTCTCGTAGAACAGGCGCTCGGCCAGCCGGTGCCGCCGCACGGCATAGCGCGCGCGCTCCTCGCCGCGAGGCGTCAGCTCCACCGCACCCTCGTTGATCCGCAGCCAGCCGCGGTCGGCGAGAAGATTGAAGGTGGCACGATTGTGCGCGAACTCCGATAGATTCTCAGAGCGTACCGGCTGGCCTTCGTGGTCGGGGCCGCGCGCCTTCCAGACAGCCTTGAGAAGCTGGTCAAACAGGTCCTGGTCCTGATGAACAAAGATGTCGGGCTCCGTGAGGCGTCCGTGGTGCAGCTCGATCCGCCGGTCTCCCATGCGGGCCACCTCGGGATCGTGCGTCACCATCAATACCGTGCGGCCATCGCGGTGCAGATCGGCGAACAGGCTCAGCACGATGGCCTCGTTCACCGCGTCGAGGTTGCCCGTGGGCTCGTCCGCCAGGATCAGGTCCGGCTGATTGATCAGGGCGCGCGCGATGCAGACCCTCTGCTGCTCGCCTCCCGAAAGCTCGGACGGAAGATGGGTTAGCCGGTCGCCCAGACCCACTCGGCGCAGGGCGTCGGCCGCCTCGGGCTCGTCAGCAAGGCTATGAAAATATTGCGCCAGCATCACGTTCTCAAGGGCGGTCAGGTAAGGCACCAGGTGATACTGCTGAAACACGAAGCCGATTCGTTCGGCGCGGAAGCGCGCCCGCTCCGCAGCCGAGAAGCGAGTGATCTCCTGGCCGCCTACCACAATGCGCCCTTCGTCCGGCGTATCGAGGCAGCCCAGAATGTTGAGCAGGGTGCTCTTGCCGGAACCGGAGGGCCCCATGGCGGACACCCACTCGCCCCGCGCAATTGTAAATGAGACGTGCTGCAGCGCAAGCACGTCCGCTCCGTAGCGCTTGGCGAGATTATCGACTTCAAGAAACGTCACGAGTCTTATTCTCCCCTCAGGACGCGGGCGGGGTCAACGCTGCGCACGCTCGAAACCGGCACCAGCGCCGGAGCCGCCGCCACCAGCGCCGCGGCAGCCACAACGGGAAGCAGCGTGGCCCAATCGACGCTGAGGGCGACGCCAAATAGATCAAGCCCCACCCGGCGGGCGAGCAATGCACCCAGTACGAAGCCAACCAGACCTCCGGCGATTCCCAGGGCCCCGATTTCGGTGATCAGCAAACCGAAGACGGTCCTCTCCGAAGCGCCCAGCGCCTTCATCACCGCAATCTCCTTGCGCCGTTCGAGGACAATTGTGGTTACGGTGGCCATCACGCAGAGTCCGACCACGCCGATGATGAGGGCCGCCAGGGATACGATTAGAGCGCGTAAAGTGGTCAGCACCCGGCCCTCAGACTGCACGATCTCGCGCACGGGCCGTACCTCCAGATCAGGAAAGTCCCGCGCCAGGCTCCGCACTGCTTGCTCCACCTCGCTGCTGGTTCCGGGTACGCGCATTTCCACCAGGCTGATACGGCCGGGGAGCCTCGCGATCCGCTGCAGAGTAGCGAGCGGCAGGAAAACCTGATCGTCCTCCGCGCCGCCACTCGAGACCAGACCGGCAATCTGGCAGGCGAGCGGGCTTTCAGAACCGAGTCCGCCGCCTCCGCTTGCCGGAGACTCAACCGACGACAATGCGATGGAATCCCCGGAGCGCATTCCCAAACGCTCGGCCGCGCGCCCACCCAAGAAGCAATGCGTGCCATCATCACCCCGGACGGTCACCTTCCAAGCCGGATTCACCGATCGCAAGGTCGCGAAATCCGAGCCGGCCGCCACCATGCTGCTGGCGGGAGCCTGGAGGTTATTCCCTGGCCGCGCCAAAACCACAGCATAGAGCACCGGCGCCAAAGCCGACTGCGAGAGAGCAGGATCAAGCGAACGGCGAGAGGCTTCGATCTGCTGAACCACACTGGCGTCCATCAGGGCAGCGCGGTTGCCGGCCGGATCACTTGCTTTCGACTGCGCCTGGCCCAGCGCAAGAATCACATTGGGTCCATAGGACCGAAATTCGTCCTGCATCTTGCGCCGCGCATCGCTGTAAACGTTCAGCAGCAATGAGGCCACGGTCGCACCCAGAGCCAGGGCAGCAAACGCCAGCGCCGATTGCGGTCGCTTGACCGCCAGCGACCGCAACCATACCCGCCAGAACATCGAGTGATTCACTGATTGACTCATCGATTCATCGGCTCATTGGTCGTAGACCGGCGCTACAGCAGCGGTCGTCACTGTATTTTGCAATGCTCGGTAACTCAATGTCGGACATTCCTGCTACCCTCTGTGACGCCGTCGGACGATCCCATTGAGTCAATGAATCAATGACCCGATGAATCAATCGCGCAAGGCCACGGCCGCGGACACCTTCAGGCCATGCGCAAGCGGCACGGCGCTGCCCGCCCAGGTGACCACCAGGGCCACCAGCAGCACCAAAGGCAGAAGCGATCCGTGCGCCGGGGCCGGCGATCCGAAAACGATCCCGCCCAACCGATGCGCAAGCAGCGTGCCGGCCAGATATCCCGCTGCGCCGCCGGCAAGGCCAATGGCCGAGCCTTCGAGCAGAAAGACGGCAGCCACGCGCGCCCGGCTCGCTCCCAGTGATTGGAAGAGGCCGATCTCCGCGCGACGTTCGATGACCGTGGCTAGCATCATCGATGCCACTGCCAGGCATGCAGTGGCCAGCGCGGAGATTGCCAGCACCAGCATCAAGCTTCCGATTCGACTCAGGATCCGGCCTTCGGTATCGGCCACCGGATACACTGGCATCGCCACCGAGCCGGGAATCGCCTGTTCGATCTGGTAGGCGATGGACGTGACATAGGGCGAGCAACTCCAACGTTCGAGTTCATCGGGCGACATGCTCTTGGGATCGCGACGCGCAAAATCGTCCTCGGGTTTGGTCAAGGCGCTCACTTCCAAGCGGCGCACGCGACCCGGCTCGCCCGCGAAGATCTGAACAGACGCCAGCGGCGCGATGACCTGCCCGTCTTCAGCGCCACCCGTTTCCACCAGACCGCTGGCCCGGCACGAATAGATGTTAGAGGCCGATGGTCCAACCGCGGCGCCAGCGGTGAGCGTAAGGGTTGAGCCGACGCCCAACCCGGCTGAGCGCGCGAAGCCGGCGCCCACCAGGCAAGACGTGGTGTCCTGATCATCCGGCCATTGACCTTGCACGCGCCAGGCCGGATGCAGATCGCGCAAGCCAGTGCGGAATGGGGACGAGCCGCCAACCGGCAAATCATGATCGAACCAACTTCCGATCACCACCACCCGGCGCCCGTCGAGGGAGGCCGGAACATAAAGAAACGGGGCGAAGGCGACGATGTTGTTCGCCCAGAAAATCTTCTTGAGCGCCGGAAAATCGCTCTCGCGGAGGAAGGCGCCGCTGGCCGCCGGCCGGTAATCGACGCCCCCCACGTTGACAGGCAGGCTGTCCGCAGCAGGCGTCACGGTGATATTGGCGCCAAACGACCGCAGCTCGCGATTCACCTGGTCGCCCACGTCGAGCGCCAGCGTTGCCACCACTGTCGCCGCGGTGATGCCGAGCGCGATGGCGGCCAGGCTCAGAAGCTTGCGCCGCCGCCTGCGCACAAGGGATCGAGTTATGATTCGTGCCAGCATCTCAAGGGCAGTCACAAGTGACGGGTGACCTGGGACACAAATCCGACGCCGGTGCTCCGAGCGGACCAATTCCTATGCTGGGTCAGCTTCTTGAGAACCGCGTGTTCCGTCCACGTTTGTGTTGGTGAGCGTCTTTGACTTCTCATCCCAATCCGTTTCTCCTCGGTGGACCTGAACCACCGTCTTTCTGCCAAACTCTCTGACACTCAGGGTGAATCGGTCACCGTATCCCACCTTGCCTTTCGGTGAGCCGTGCCGAGGCCTAGCCTTTGTGGCCATTTGCTCATCCTTAAATGCGACTCTTTTGGGCAGATGGGGCCCCGTGATAGGGTCGCTCGTCACTCGTCACTCGTAATCACACGTCACTCAGAAGTGTCCTGCCGCGGCCTCTAGCGCCGTTTCTGAAATCTCGATCGTGTCGCCGTTCACCTGATAGGGGGGTTCGAATGGAATCGGATTGCATCCGCCCACGCGTCCGATGGTGGGCGCATAGATTGCCGCGCCACAATTGCGGCAAATCAAATTCTGGCCGCGCTGGTAGTAGCCTTGATTGCCGCAGATCGAGCAGGCGTCCAGCGCAACGCGCACCGTGTCCGATGCGTCGAGCATGGCGATCAGGTGAACTTCGCGTCCCTGCACGTTGACGGCAAAGCGGTGCAGGTTATGATCCTTGAGTTCCGAAACCGGAATCCTCAGTTCATTATTTTCGACAGACGCTTGCTCGCGCGCGGGCTCCGCCTTGGCGACGCTGGCATAAACGATCTCGGCGCTAATCAACACAATCGCGGAAAGCGAAAGCGCAGTGGCAGCCAGCTTCCAGAAGCGCTCGCGGCGCCGGACGGCAAGAGCCTTGCGGCGTTCGGGCGCGGACAACGCCCCCAGATCCGCCGGGCGCCCACCGCCATTGCCGACTTTCTCCGCCGCCACTAAAAACAAGCAGACGGCGATGACGAGGACGATGAAAAGCAGGTCATTGTTAACGATGGGACCGACGAGTCTCATCTCCCGAGGGCTTGACGGAAGCACGTTGGCTTCAGACAATTCGTGGACACCCGTCACCAGCAACTGAATCGAAATCGCGAAGAGCACCACGGTGGTGATGCGAAAGAATCGGGGCAGATTCACGCGCACGCTGCCCTTGAAAAAGGCCACGCCAAACCCCGCCGCCAGCGCGAGTCCCGCGAGGGCGCCCGTGAATTGGAGCAGCGCGCTGGAGGTGCGGATGGAAACGGCGGCCAGGAAAAGCACCGTCTCGATGCCCTCGCGGAACACCATGAGGAAAACGAAAAGAAAGATCCCCCAGTTGGCGGCGCGGCCGGAGGACGTGTCCAGGGCGGCCAGCTTCCGCTCGATCTCAGCCTTCATGCGCTTGCCGGTGCGCCACATCCACCACACCATCGTGGCCACGAACAGCGCCGCAACCAGCATCAGGCCGCCTTCGTAGGCGTCGCCGAGCTCGGTGATGTTCAGCTTGTGAAGGACGGCCCCGAACACCAGGCTGGCGAGTGACGCCAGAGCGAGGCCGAGATAAACCATTCGCGTTGCCGCCAGCCGGCCCGTCTTGCGGAGATAGCTCAGCACGATGCCCACGACCAGCGCGGCTTCGACCCCTTCGCGCAACGTTATGACAAGCGATTCAAGCATAAGTTTCTATCCGCAGCCCTTGGGCCCAGCCGCTTCGTCCCAAGATGCGACTCAGTCGCATCTTGACGTGCAACCGTCTGGTATTGCTCGGCCAATGCAATTCATCCCCTTCAAGTGAGAATCTATTCCGGCGCCGCTTGTTGGCTCGCGGCGGCGGCGTCGAGGAATGCCCGCAATCGCCGGCTGCGCGACGGGTGGCGCAGCTTGCGCAGTGCCTTCGCTTCGATCTGCCGGATGCGCTCGCGGGTGACCGCGAAGCTCTGCCCGACCTCTTCCAAAGTGTGCTCACTGCCATCGTCGAGTCCGAAGCGCATCTTGATCACTTTCTCTTCGCGCGGCGTGAGCGTCTTCAGTACCGCCTCCGTCTGCTCCTTGAGGTTGATATTGATCACCGCCTCGGCGGGTGAAATTACACCCCGATCCTCGATGAAATCTCCAAGATGCGAATCCTCTTCCTCGCCGATCGGGGTCTCTAGTGAGATGGGCTCCTGGGCAATCTTCATCACCTTGCGCACTTTCATCACAGGGATATCCATGCGCTTGGCGATTTCTTCAGAGGTGGGCTCGCGGCCGTACTCCTGCACCAACTGGCGCGAGGTGCGGATGAGCTTGTTAATGGTCTCGATCATGTGCACCGGGATTCGGATGGTGCGCGCCTGATCGGCGATGGCTCGGGTGATCGCTTGGCGAATCCACCAGGTGGCGTAGGTGGAAAATTTGTAGCCCCGCCGGTACTCGAACTTATCCACGGCCTTCATCAAGCCGATGTTTCCTTCCTGGATCAGGTCGAGGAACTGGAGACCGCGGTTCGTATACTTCTTGGCGATTGAGACCACCAGGCGCAGGTTCGCTTCGATCAACTCCCGCTTGGCGGCCTTGGCTTCTCTCTCGCCGTTGTGGATGGTCTGGACGGAGCGGCGAAGATCGGTGGCCGGAGTCTGATGCCGGTCTTCAATCTCCTGGATGTGGGTTCGAGCCTGGCGCAGGTCTTTCCGAAGGTCACCCTCCCCACCTGGCTTGGCTGCCTTCAACCTCTTCTCCAGCCGGTTGGCCTCGCGCTCGATGGGTTGAATTTCATCCGCGGCCTTAAAAACCCTGCGAATGAGCTCCTCGCGTTCGGCATGGGTGAACTCAAGGGACCGTATCAGCTTCGAGATCATCACCCGATGCCGGGCGTGAGCCAGGTAGTAGCGCCGGTACTCCCGCGGACGCTTGCTGCGCGGGATGCTGTCGCGCTTCTCCTGAAGCTGAATCAGTTTCTTGTGGAGGCGCTCCATCTCTGCGACGGTCGCGATCACCTCGCGCTTCTGCTCCGCTACTTTCTCTTCTGTGAGCTCGTCCTCCTGGAAAACTACAACTTCTTTGGTGGAGCGCTCGCCCGCTTCCAGGTCCTGGCGCACCTGGAACATTTCCTGAATGATGATCGGTGAACGCGAAAGCGCCTTAAGCACCTGAATCTGGCCCCGCTCGATGCGCTTGGCGATCTCCACTTCGCCCTCGCGGGTGAGCAGAGGCACCGTGCCCATCTCGCGCAGGTACATGCGCACGGGGTCATTGGTCTTGTCCAGCACGCCCGGCGTAAGCTCGACGTCGGACTCCTCATCGTCCGGCTTGAGATCGTCTTCCTTCTCGATCCCCAGTTTCGAGCCCGGAGATTCGAGCACGGCAATGCCCTCGCTGTCGAACATGGAGAGCACGTCTTCAAGTTCCTCGGGGGAATGAACGTCGGAGGGGAGAAGGTCATTAACCTCATCGTAGAGAAGGTAGCCCTTCTGCTTGCCCAGGTTGATGAGCTTACCGACCGTATCGAATTTGTCTTCAAAGGCCAAAAAATCCTCCGCCCGGGCGAAGTGCAGCTCGCCTACAGTCCTGAAGAGCAGTCAATTTTTGTCGCGAGAATGAGACGCGCTTGCACCTCTTGCCGCCCCTAACACCCCGAACCGACACCTCAGTCATTCTATTAGATGTGAGCCTGGAATGGAAACTACTGCGGATAAAAGCCCTTGGACCACGCCGTCTCAATCGCGACATTGCATCCGGCCGCGTGGCCGCGATCATCTCTAATTGAATTTTCCTCGGGATATAACCTCTGAACCACTATCCGCATTCGACCGTTCGGGGCCCCGGCACACCTCTTATGAGAGCCGTGCCCGCTGCGCCAGTTCCGCCGCCAGTTTCACCTTCAATCGCAGGAGCTCAGCCAGCTTGGCGACGTCTCCGGACTGCTCCGCCTGGCGGATTCCGGCTTGAACGCGATCTCGCTCGCGCTCCATTCTCAGGCGGCGCAGCGCCTCGCAACATCGCACCGCACCTTCCCGAGAGAGCGTTTCACTGCCGGCAAACTGGCAATCGTAGGCCAGGCGCTG
>DASYYZ010000066.1:0-42391 GCA_035946735.1 Terriglobia bacterium | reverse complement strand
GACTCTGACCAAAGCCTCGATCGCCACCTCCCTGCTGGGCCTGGTGGTGGCCGGAGTGCTCTGCTTCGCGTTGTACTATTACGCGCCAGCCATGCTGGGGATGCAGACCGGGCGCACGCTTTACATCGTGGGCACCTCCACATTCGGAACTACCGGCGGCTACCTGATGCCGGGTCTTCTGATGGGTGTGCTGCAGATCGGCTGGTTCGCGGTCGCCACCTATTTCGCCACCGAGTACATCATGATGGGAGTGTCTGCGTCACTACCCAAGGTCCTCCAAGGATTTTTCGTGTCACCTTCCAGCGTAGAACACGTGATGAGTGGTTTTCGCTATCATTACAAGCTAATTTTTGCGATCATCGCGATCGAATGGGCTTACAGCTTGGCATGGGTAGCCATCAAAGGCATCGCGCACGTGGCCAGAATGGCGCAGATCCTGAATTGGGTTCCCCTCGCGATGATCGTGCTGGTGTTTGCCGCGAATTCCGGCGGCCTTCGGAGCTATCGCCCACCTGACACTCTCGACAACGCTGGCGGCTTCCTGATGATGCTTGCCATCGTGATCGGATTCTTCGCTACCGCGGGCGCGGCCGGCGCGGACTTTGGAATGAACAATCGCAACCGCGGCGACGTGGTCTGGGGCGGCCTGATCGGAATCGCGCTGGCGGTCGTGGTGGCGGGCGGCCTCCCCGTGCTGGCGGTGGCTGGTCACCTGGGCCTCACCTCGGCTGCTCTCACGCCCGCCAATCTCGACTTCTCGGCTGCCGTCTCGCAAGTGGGAGCGCTGGCTTCAGCCATCTTCTTCCTGTTTGCAGCCGCTTCGGTGGCTCCCACCTGTTTCTGCACGTTTATTGCCTCGAATAGTTTCGCCACCATGCTCCCCAAGGTTCCGCGCAGTCTCTCGACGGTGCTGGCCGTCACCGTGGGAATGCTGCTCGCGGTCACCGGCGTAGCGCAGAATCTGATCGGATTCTTTACGATTGTGGGTGCGTCCTTCGGACCGATCTGCGGTGCTATGGCGGCAGACTATCTTCTGGAGGGCGGCCGGTGGTCCGGCCCGCGGCAGGGAATCAGCTGGGCGGGATACATCTCATGGGCGCTTGGTTTTCTGCTGGGAGTATTGCCGCAAATCCCGGGCGTTCCGGATAGCCTGGTGGCGCTGGATCGTCCGGCGCCTCTGGTCTCGTTCGTAGCTGGATTCGTAGTTTATTGGCTGCTCGCGAAGGCGGGGTTGCGGCCTGCAGTCGTATCGGAATCACAAGGGATGGCAACGAGGGTCTGACGAGCAAGTCGTTGTTACACGCCTGAATGTTAAGCATCCATCGAATTGACAATCGCCTGGGCTTGTGTAAAGGTAAAGCGCGGGTGGAGACCAAGGGAGCATGATGACGGGCGAGAGCGTTCAGGCCGCGTGGGACCTTCTAAAGGAAGCTTATCAATACCAGATGGGCGGCGATTTCGATATGGCCGTGGAGCTCTATAAGCGCTCTCTCGACCTTCATCCGACGGCCGAAGCCTACACTTTTCTGGGCTGGACTTACCACTTTCAGGGCAAGGTTGACGAGGCTATTGCGGAGTGCAAGAAGGCAATTCAGATCGATCCCGAGTTTGGTAATCCGTACAACGATATTGGCGCCTACCTACTCGAGCAAGGCGAGTTTGACGCCTCGCTGCCCTGGCTGGAACGCGCTCTGCAGTCGCACCGCTACGAGAGTTACCACTTCCCTCACTACAATTTGGGCCGGGCGTATATGGCGAAAGAGATGTACGTGAAGGCGCGCTACCATTTTGATCAGGCGTTGAAGCTCTCTCCGGACTACGGTCTGGCCCGCGAGGCCATCGAAAAGCTTCGCCGCAGGGTGCAATGAGCCAGTCTCGGGGCCGGCTGGCTGCCGCCTCGTCGCGAGTGGTTCCGATCTCTCCTGCTTTGCCCTTCCCATCCCGCGCTCATAAACTTCAGTGCCAAGCGAGACCCTATGTCCTCAGCGACGATGCAAGCGATTGTGAAACCGGGACCCGCGCCGGGCGCTGAGTTGCGCCAGGTGAGTGTGCCGGAAATCGGTCCCCGTGACGTGTTGATTCGCGTACGCGCAGCCTCCATCTGCGGTACTGACCTGCATATCTACAACTGGGACCGGTGGGCGCAGCGGCGTCTCCACCCCCCGCTCGTGTTTGGCCACGAGTTTTGCGGTCACGTGGAAAAAGTGGGCGACGAAGTCGGGAACCTCAAGCCGGGAGAGTTCGTCTCCGCGGAAATGCACGTGGCTTGCGGACACTGCTTTCAGTGCCGTACCGGCGCGAGTCATATCTGCCAGGACGTCCGCATTATCGGCATCGATGAGGATGGGTGCTTTGCGGAATTCGTCAAAATTCCGGCCGCCAACGTGTGGGAAATCGATCCCGCCATCCCGGTGGAATATGCCGCCATCCTCGATCCGCTGGGCAACGCGGTCCACACCGTGCTCGCCGGTGAAATCGCTGGCCTGAGTGTAGCCATCACGGGCGCGGGGCCAATAGGACTATTCTCGGTTGCCGTCGCCAAGGCTTGCGGCGCGGGTCCTGTTTTGGTCACGGAGCTGCATCCCTACCGGCAGAAGCTTGCCTGGCAAATGGGCGCGGACGCCGTCATTGATCCTTCGGCCAAAGATGCCGTGGCCGAGGTGCTGGGGGCCACGGGCGGAGTAGGCGTGGACGTGGTGCTGGAGATGTCCGGCCATCCCGACGCCATCCGCCAGGGATTTCACATGTTGCGGCGCGGCGGGCGCATCTCGCTGCTCGGCATCCCTGCCAAGCCGCTCGAGCTCGATCTGGCCAACGACGTGATCTTCAAGGGCGCGATCGTGCAAGGCATCAACGGACGGCGCGTGTTCGACACCTGGTACAAGATGCAATCGCTGCTCAAGTCCGGCGCGCTGAAACTCGACCCGCTTATTACGGATCGCATGGCCCTGGCAGACTTCGACAAAGGCATCCGGAGACTGCTGTCGGGGGACGCATCCAAGATTCTGCTGTATCCGGACGGTCAGGAAAAATGATGAACGATGAATGATGAACAACAGCCAGCGATGATGCACCTTGCAGCTTGCGTCACGGACACCGAACCTGATTTGGAGAAGGGGAAGGCATACGGGGTTCTGCGCGATGAGCGTGCGGCAAGGGATGGCTACTTGAGAGTTGGGGATGAAACGGGAGAAGATTATTTGTACCCCGAAGAACACTCCGCTCTTATGGAGTCCCATGGCTAGAGGAAAAGCAGTGGAAATGCTGGCAAAGACGGAAGCCCGCCCGTACAGGAACTCCGGCTCACCAGATCGTCGCGAGGGCTTTCGATCGCCGGATGTCGCGATCGGCTGTGACGAGCCGCAGTCCTTGAGCCAGTGCTGTGGCTCCAATCACGCGATCCGCCGGGTCGTCAGGGTAGGAGGGCGGAAGTCCGAGAGCCAGGATGCAGGTTCGGCCGGTGATCGGCAGAACAACGAACCGGGCTTCGACCTCTCCGAGGAACGACTCAAAGCTCATGCTCAGACGAATGCGTTTCTTCCGCTCGAGGCTGGCCAACTCCAGCAAGCTGATGTCGGAGATTGCGACCCCTTCTGCGCCTTGGCGGGCCTGCTCAATGGCAGCTCTTGCCGGACGGGATAGCCGGTCTGGCTCAAACGCAAGCCAGACCACGACGTGGGTGTCGACGAGAATCACTTCAGATCACCCCAATCTTCGACCGCAGGCGAAACGATGTCGCCTGCGCTCTCGCCTTTACCAAGTAGAAATCCGAAAATCTCGTCCACGCGTTGCTCGGCAGGAACAAGCTTCGCAACGGGTTTGCCGTGCTTCGTGATCAATACTGCTTCCCGTTTGGATTGGACCTCGTCCATCACCGCGAGGCAATGCGCCTTGAATGACCCAGCCGCCATTTTCTTCATTCCAGCCGTCCTCCTATGGTCATCATAGCATGGTCACAACCTTCAAACCTCGTGGATGCAGATTCTTCTGCGAATCTGATCACCTGTGGGTGCGGCGCAAAGGCCAGGGCTTGTGGTGCTTGCACGGGTGCGATAGGCTTGTTCGTTCAGTCACAAGCAGCGTCCCTTCACCCGACAGGACCCTGCTGCCTGCACTTCCGATTTGAGTTCCAGAGACTGCTATGCCCAAAGCACAATTGCAATATCTCACGGACGAATTGAACAGCCTGCGCGAGCAGAAGCTTTACCAAAAGCTCCGCATCCTCGAGACGGAGCAGCGGCCCGTGAGCCGTTTTGACGGCCGCGAAGTCATCAATCTTTCATCGAACAATTATCTCGGTCTCACGACTCATGCCAAGCTCAGGCAGCGGGCGATCGAAGCCACCGAGAAATACGGTGTGGGCTCGGGCGCGGTCCGCACCATTGCCGGCACCATGAGCATCCACATGGAGCTTGAGGAGAAGATCGCGAAGTTCAAGCGCGTTGAGGCCTCGGTGGTGTTCCAATCTGGATTCACCGCCAATGCCGGTACCGTCTCCGCCATTCTAGGTAAGGAAGACGTGATCATCTCCGACGCCCTCAATCACGCCTCGATCATCGACGGCTGCCGGCTGTCGCGAGCCGAGATCAAGGTGTTCCCGCATAAGGACCTGACTGCGTGCGAGGATGTGCTCAAAGGCCTCGCGAGCCACAAAGGTCACAAGCTGCTGATCACGGACGGCGTCTTCTCCATGGACGGCGACATCGCGCCGCTGCCGGACCTGGTCGCGCTGGCGGAAAAGTACGGCTGCATCATGATGATCGATGACGCGCACTCCTCGGGCGTGCTGGGGCGCAACGGACGCGGCACGGTGGATCACTTCAACCTGCACGGTCGCGTCGACATTCAGGTGGGAACTCTCTCCAAGGCCATCGGCGCGCTCGGCGGCTACGTCTGCGCCACCCACGAGACCATCGACTTTCTGTATCACCGCGCTCGGCCCTTCTTGTTCTCCACCTCCCACCCGCCGTCGGTGGCGGCCAGCTGCATTGCAGCGTTTGAGATTTTGGACGAGGAGCCTCAACTGGTGGAGCAGTTGTGGTCCAATACGCGCTTCTTCAAGGCAGGACTTCAAGAGCTCGGATTCAACACCGGCCAGAGCGAAACCCCGATCACTCCAGTGATGGTAGGCGAGGCGGCGCTGGCCCACGAGTTTTCCCGGCAACTTTTCCAGAACGGCGTCTTCGCCATGGGCATCGGTTTCCCGACGGTGGCGCGAGACAAGGCGCGCATCCGCACGATTGTAACCGCGACCCACACCGAGGCGGAGTTATCGAAAGCCCTCGACATTATGGGTGCGGTCGGCAAGCAACTCAAGATCATCTAAACTCCAGGACTTCAAGGGGGACGGGGCCGTTGAATGCTGCAGCTCATCTCCCGCCACCACCGTCGCGATGCCCTCGGCATCTCCGTGAGGGCGAGTCGGGCCTGCCGCCGGATAGGTGCTGAATACCTTCTCTGGTTGCTCGCGATCAATGGGATGTTGACGGCCTCGCTTTGCAGCAGCCAGGCAGCGGTGCTACCCGCTAGTTGCCGGGACGCTCCGAGCAACTTGCCTTGTAACGCGGCCTTGCTTCGTTGTGGGACGGCCCCACCGGTGCCCGTGCAAGGCTCGGGAGCGCTCGAATCGCCTTCCTTGCCTTGTGTCCCCGTTAGCGCTGAGGGTGAGCACAGACGGCCCGTGCCTGATGGTTTATGGGCGCCGTTCAAACCTCATCAGGACGGCAGGCCGCTCTGTTGTGACTTGGGTCTGTCCTCGGATCGGACTGGCGCTTCACTTCTTTCGGCTGCGGACAGAGACCGGTTCGCTCCCCCGGGGGTCGGCCTGACGGCCCTGTGGGCCGGGAAGGCGCAGGACTCGTCGGCAAACACACAGAAGGACAAGAACGCAGCAGAGCAGGGCTCACCGAAGCATATTTTCCTGATCGTGCCCGCCTTCCACGTGAGTTACCTTAAGACATTCAAGCCGATGACTCCGAGGGAGAAGTTCGACGAATGGCTTCAGGGAACCTACGATCCGCGTGGTCTCGGGCTTTATGCGGCTGAGGCGGCGACTCTGGAGTATTCCTCCAAAGACGGCTTCTGTGGCTATGGAACAGGCGCGGGCGGCTACGGAAAGTGTTTTGGAGCCATGGAGCTGGATGCCAACATTTCCAGCTTTTTCGGCGATTATCTTTTTCCGGTGATCCTGCGCCAGGACCCCCGCTACTTCCGCCTCGGAGAGGGCTCGTTTGGCAGGCGGGTAGGCTACGCGCTGTCTCGCGTCTTTGTCACGCACGCCGATTCAGGCAGGACCGTCTTTTTCGCCTCCGCGCTTTCCGGGACGGTTCTTGGGGCCGCCGCCTCGAACCTCTATTACCCCGTCCAAGACGGTAGTTTTGCCCACACCGTAAACCGCATGGGTTTGGACCTCGGCAACACCGCGCTTTTTAACGCCGCAGCTGAGTTCTGGCCGGACATCAGCCGCAAGCTGCACAAGGTATTTGGACGATAATACGCCGAAGCGGCAGCCGGTGTCGCGATTTTCCCAGGAGTTCAAGGAATTCTGGCCCGCCGTGCGCCGCAAAATCCATCGGCGACACTAGGCTCTCTCCGCAAACCCATGAAAACAGGTCAAATATTTTTCTTGACACGCAGATTCTGAGCGCCCACAGTTGACAGAAGGTGACGTCTCCGGCGAGGAGGGATTTATGCTCCGTAAGCTCATCATTGTAATCGGGCTCGTCATCGGGGTAGTGCCGCCAGGATTCGGCTCTGACGCCAAGCTCACGAGTTTACCCATTTCTCGGGTGGGTCACCAGACCCTCATCCGCGGAGTTTTCGTCTCGGCTTCCGCCCCGAAGAAAAGGACGTGCAATTCCTTTCAGGTTACTCTTGCATCCTACTTCGGCCCGAGACCTGCGCCTCAAGGGCAAAGCTGTCAAAGTCAGAGTGGCCTCTACTGCACGAACTGCGACGGCAACTGTTCACTGAGAAATCAAAGGCCAAATGGAGTACCGGACGAGTGTAGTAACGGCTGCAACGCATACGAATGCCAGGACACTCAGCAAAATTCCTGCTGTGAGAACTGCAATCAAACGTGCGGCTTCTGTTCCGACTGTCCGACTGCTGAGAGCTGTCCGCTTAGATAAAGCTCTCAGGTTTCGGGCTGCTGATCACGCTACATCTCTGTTGGTTCGCATCGGACCGTGAAGGAGGCAAGATATGAGGAGTTTTCGGAAGCGATTGTTCCGTGCGACCCGCACGTCCTCGGCCACAGCGCCTCCCATCGCCGTCTGTGTGATCTTCGCCTTCTGCGGACACCCTTCGGTCATGGCGGTTACGGGCGACACGGCCTTCGAGATATCCACTCCTGAAGTGGGTCACCAGTTGAGGGTCGAGAACGGACGGGTAGCATCCTGGACGGTTCAAACCAGCGATCGAGGCAAGGATCAAGTAGAGGTCTTTGACCTCAATGGCGCGAAACAGCTTTCCATGAATCCACTCCGTTCGTCAGCCGATGCCACTAGAATCGCCATTTGGGACGTTTCCGTCGGTTCCAGCGGGATGGTCGGCATCGCGGCGGATTACTCGGATGAATCAGGGCGGGTAAGCTCGGCGCTGCTTCTCTACAGCGGTGCTGATGGATCCCTTCTTAAGGCTTTCTCGCTGCCTGCAGAACGGGAGATTCGGAAGTTACAGGTAGGCGAGGGAGACCGCATATGGACCCTGGGAATGGGTTCCGGGGCACAGGACCCGGCGCAGGTCCCGGCGATCATCGAGTACGATTCATCGGGTAGTGTGCTAAAGCAATTCGTTCCCCGGTCAAAGCTCGGGACCGATGCAGTCATTCTTCATGAGGGCATGCGTTTCGGCGGGGACGTTTCATTTGGCATCGTCAGTGGCTGGCTCTGGTTCTATCTTCCCGAGAGCCGACAGTTGACTCGAATGCGCCTGGATGGCAGCGGTCTGCGGAATGTCACTCTCCCTGCCCTGCCAACGCCCTCGAGCTCTGAGGTCTTGGAAACGCTGGTCCGGGTGTCATCACTGGCTTCGTTTGATCGCTTGGTGGCTCACGTGAGTTTTCGGGAAGAGACTCGCAACGAAAGCGGACTGTTTGAATGGACCGAGGCCACAAATAGCTGGAAGAGCTTGCCTGTAGGTGAGGTCTCTGCGATGTCAGCGACATTTGTAGGCCTTAAGGATGGAGAGTTGGCTCTAGAATTTTTCACCCGAAAGGCCCCGACTCGACGAATTCATTGGGTGCCGTTGCCATCCGAATAGTGTGCAGCGACTCCTTCAGCATGCGGTGCAGGATGCCTCGTCATCTTCTGAGTGCACCGCGCCCTTTATCGCGATTTCACAGCCTCGCCTCTAACATCGTCTGGCAGGAGTTCAAGGAATTCTGGCCCGACGTGCGCCGCAAAATCCATAGCCGACACTGATCCTGCACCCGTAAGTCTCAGAAAACACACCTACTATTTTGCTTGACATGGCCAATTGCAATTTGCAATACTTGTATTGCGATTTGCAATTGCTATGAAGCTCGGTGAAAAACTTCGCTACTTGCGTTCGGTCGAAGGCGCGGTGCGCGGACTCGATGGCGAGATGACGCAGCTTGAGGTCGTGCGAGCCATCAAGCGCGATCTGGGCAAAGCCATCAGCCAGTCGTACCTCTCGCAGATCGAGAGCGGCTCGAGGCCGCACTTGACGAATTCGACCCGAATGCTCCTAGCCCGGTTTTTTAAGGTTCATCCCGGTTACCTGGTGGATGATCCGGAGGGGTTTCACACCGAGCTTACGTCCCACCTGCCGGCCACCGAGGATCGGCTGGATTTGTGGCTGATCGATGGCGCCGAGCGTTTTCGGCGCGACCGCGAGGTGAGTCAGGCGCTGCTGAAACTGGCAATGCGCGACGACACCCGGCGCTGCCTGGTCCTGACGAGCGCCATCCTGGATACGCCGGGCCTCGCGGAACGGTTGCTCGAAGTGCTGGCGCCCGAAGGCCGCACTCGCACGGAGCGTGGCCGCGCCGGGAGCGATGGTGAGGCCAAGCGAACGAGGAGGTCACGCTCATGACTTGGGCCACCTTTTACCTGATCTGTTTCGTCGTGGGTCTCGCTTTCTGCTTTGTGTCGTTGCTGAGCGGCTTGGGCAAGCTGCACGTGGGGCATTTCCATCTGCCGCACGGACAACACGCGCCTGCAGGCGGGGCGGGCACGGGCCGGGTGAGCGGCAGCCCGGCCCACATTTCATTCTTCAACTTCTTCTCGCTGATGGCCTTTCTCGCCTGGTTCGGCGGGACCGGATACCTGCTTGAGGAATATTCGAACGTCTGGTTTCTGTTCGCGCTCCTGCTTGCCACTCTCGCGGGGCTGAGCGGAGCGCTGATTGTCTTTTGGTTTCTGGCCAAGGTTCTGATCGCTCACGACACCGCCCTTGACCCGGCCGACTACGAGCTTGTCGGGGTCCTGGGTCGCGTGTCGAGCGGCATCCGCGAGGGCGGCACGGGAGAGATCATTTTCTCGCAAGAAGGAACGCGACGCGTTTCGGGCGCGCGCAGCGAAGATGGAACTGCTATCGGCAAGGGCATTGAAGTGGTGGTTACAAAATACGAGCGCGGCATTGCCTATGTCCGGCGCTGGGATGATCTGATGCGGTAGCTCGAAGATCAAGTGAGGGAGGCCATGATCAGCGAGACTAAGTTTTGGATCGGTTTGGTGATGATCTGGATTGGAGTGACGCTTACGATAGCCGGCGGGATACTGCTCCGTGCGGCTCTGAATTGAGCAACGGCGCACGGCGCCATGAAAAGGAGGGGATAGCACGATGACTACACAGACCTTGTGGGTGGTGGTAGGGCTGGGAATTCTGGGGCTCATCATTCTGATGACGTATCTTGCGGGTTTGTATCGCAAGGTGGGCCCGCACGAGGCTTTGATCGTCTACGGCGTGGGCAAAACCCGGATTGTCAATGGGGGCGGCACCTTCATTCTTCCGATGATGCAAAGCTACCGGATGCTCTCTCTGGAGTTGATGTCGTTTGACGTGGCTCCGCAGCAGGACCTTTATACCAAGCAAGGCGTAGCGGTGACCGTGGAAGCCGTGGCCCAGATCAAGGTGAAGTCGGACCCGGAGTCAATCCGGACCGCCGCCGAGCAGTTCCTCACCAAGGCACCGGCGGAGCGCGAAGGGTTAATCCGCCTCGTGATGGAAGGCCATCTGCGCGGCATCATCGGCCAACTCACCGTGGAAGAGATCGTGAAACAGCCGGAGATGGTTTCCGACCGCATGCGCTCCACGTGCGCGGACGATATGAACAAAATGGGCCTGGAGGTTATTTCCTTCACCATCAAGGAAGTCCGCGACAAGAACGAGTACATCTCGAACATGGGCCGGCCCGACGTCGCCCGCATCAAGCGCGACGCTGACGTGGCGACCGCCGAAGCCGACCGCGACACGCTCATCCGCCGAGCCCAGGCGCAGCGCGATGCCGCTACGGCCAAGGCGCTGGCGGACCAGGACCGGGTGCTGGCCGAAACGCTCTCCCTGGCAAAGCAGGCCGAGGCGCAGCGCGACATGGACATCAAAAAGGCTCAGTATCTCGAAGCCACCAAGAAACAACAGGCCATGGCGGATAAGGCCTACGAGATCGAGACCAACATCATGCAGCAGCAGGTGGTGGCGGAAGGCGTGCGGGTGCAGCAGGCCGAGAAAGAGGCCCAGATCAAGGTTCAGGAAGCGGAGATTCTGCGCCGCGAGAAAGAACTCGTGGCCACGGTCCTGAAGCCGGCGGAGATCGAGCGGCAGCGCATCGAAACGCTGGCCAATGCCGAGAGGCAGCGCCTGATTTCGGAAGCCGAGGGCCACGCGTCCTCCATCCGCGCGCAGGGCGAGGCTGAAGCCGAGATTGTCTTCAAGAAAGGCGACGCTGAAGCCAGGGCCATGAACGTGAAGGCGGGAGCCTATCAGGAGTACAACCAGGCCGCGGTGGTGGACAGGCTGATCGCGAGCCTGCCGGAGGTGGTCCGGGCGATGGCGACGCCGCTCGCGAACGTGGACAAGATCACGATCGTGTCGACTGGCAACGGGGACGCTTCGGGTATGAACAAGATCGCCGGCGACATGACCAAGATGGCCGCGCAGGTACCGGCCCTGTTCGAGGCGCTCTCAGGCATGCAGTGGTCGGACTTGATGGGCAAGGTCCGGCTGATCGGTGACAAGACGGCAAAGCCGGAGGCGAAGTAGTGTGGCCGTCACCCGATTCAAGAGCAGCCGGACTCCTTCAGGAGGGGGTCCGGCGGGGTGATCGGGAAACGAAAATCAAACGAGAATCAGATGACGCATCAATGCCAATCCCGGCTTCAGCGCGCTCAGACCGATACGCTGGTGATCCACTGCAGCGACCACCGGTTTCAGGCGGCCATGCGCGAGTTCCTGGATGAGACGCTGGGCCTTGGGGCCAACTATGATTCTGTGGTTGTTCCCGGGGGCCCGCAGTGCCTGATCGAGCTTCAAGCGCTGCCCAAGTTCGCCTGGGCGAGCCGGAAGTGGTCGCGAGCCCTGATCGATCTGCACGGATTGAAGCGTCTCGTCCTGATCGCGCATCAGGATTGCGGGTGGTACAAGTGGCTGGCTCAATGGGAACCGGCTGCAGCGAATGTCCGACACAAGCAGGAGGCGGACTTGAGAGCGGCAAAGCAGGCCGCCAACCGGATGGACCCGGAGCTGAGCGTGGACCTCTTTTACGCTGGCTGGAACCCAAGCGATGCTGTCGTTGTGGAGTCTGTGTCGCCGTAGCAATCGAGTTTCACATGAAAGGAGCGCGAACATGGCACTAATGGAACGAGTACGAACCCTTCTCAGGGCCAATCTGAATGATTTGATCGACAAGGCTGAAGAACCCGAGAAGATGCTCAAGCAGCTCATCCTCGATATGGAGAATCAGCTCATGCAGGTCAAGACGCAGGTGGCAGTCTCGATCGCAGACCAGCACATGCTGGAGAAGAAGCGGCAGGAAAGCGAGGAGAAGTCAGCCGAATGGATGCGAAAGGCCGGCCTCGCCGTCGATAAGCGCCAGGATGACCTGGCGCGCGCGGCGCTCGAGCGGCATCAGAGCTACGCGCAGACGGCGGAGAGCTTCAAGGAGCAAGTTGCGGACCAGAAGGTGCAAGTGGAGAACCTGAAGTCGGCCCTCAGTAAATTGGAGCAAAAGCTGGCCGAAGCGCATGCCAAGAGCGACCTTCTGATTGCCCAGCACCGGCAGGCTCGGGCTTCCATCAAGGCCGGCAAAGCCCAAATGTCCATGGGCGACGAATCGAAGATGGCAGCTTTTGACCGCATGAAGCACAAAGTGATGCAAGGCCAGGCCGTGAGTGAGGCCACGGCCGAAATGGCCTCCGACAGTCTCGACGACCGGTTGCGCAAACTGGATCGCGAAGACCAAATCGAACGACTCCTGGTTGAACTCAAAGCGCGGCGCGCGTCGAGCTAGCCGGGGGCGCTGGGTGAGTTTGAAAGCCGTCCGTCCTGGGGTGGCATACCCGCCGGAGGCCGCCGCAGTCCTGGTAAGCCCGGCTTGGAGCCCTAGTTGTGTGCTCTGATTTCGGGGAGTAGTATAGTTGGGCGGGCGGAACGCGGCAGTCCCGCGAAGGCCTGCGCCAGCCGGTTTCTTCGGCCGCATGGCGGGCTTTGAGAAAGGATGATCCGCTTGAGCAGCCCGCTTCGAACCCCGCTGCGGTTTGCTTCGGCATTCGTTCTGCGCTCGCCTTCCCGCGTCGGCCCATTGATTCACCTCATATCCTGCAGTCTGTTCTTCTCCCTCTTTCTTTTCACGGCTCCGTTGCGAGCGGACGAGTTTACTCAGAATTCCCAATATCGAACACGCCTGTTTTCGGGCGGAACCTTGACGATCGCCAGTCGAGTGGGCGACATTCATGTCGCGGGTTGGGACGATCCTTACGTCCAGGTGGACGCGGAGAAACTGGTACGAGCGGGCAGTCAATCCGCGGCTGTACCCCTGTTTGATAGGATCCGGGTGGTGCTCGAAGGCAAGGACAAGCAGGTCCGCCTGAGCACGCTGTATCCGTCCCGGCGTCTCTGGCGGCCGTTCCGAGGCGAGTCCAAACTGACAGTGAATTTCGAGATCAAGATGCCCTATGACGCCGACTTGGTTCTGCAGTGCGTTGACGGCGACGTGCGCGTCTCCGGCGTCACCGGGCGCGAGAAACTGCACGTCAACTACGGGGACGTTGAGATCGACGTGCCTTCAGTCTGGAAACTGCGGTCGTTTTACGCCCACACCTTGCTCGGGTACATCCAAAGTGATCTTCACGGAACCCAGCAGGACAGTTCCGGACTGCGACAGAAAATGTTCTTCTGGAATCGGCTCGGACAGCAGGAAATCGCCGTGAATGTGCGGATGGGCGGAGTTTTCGTTTACAGCGATCCTCAGTAAGGCATCAGCGAACTTAAGCTAACCAACAGATTGTTAGATAGTCTAAACGGGGTTGATTCGAGGCGAGTCCAGGAATCCTGCTCTTGCGGGAACTCTGCGGGGGCTGCTTGCGTAATTGCTGCTGAGGTTGATCCTGCGGCTTTGGAGGCTCATGATGTTAAAGAAGAGTAGAAAGGCCTTGCTCCTCCCGGCGGTATTGATGCTGGCCTTCGCGGCCCCGGCGCTCCTGCGTGCTGATTATCGTAGCGAAAAGCACTTGAAGCTCGATCCCGGCGGCCGGCTGGTGGTGGATTCGAGTGACGGCAGCGTGACCGTGACCGGCGAGCAGGAGTCGGGCGCCCGCGTCCTGGTGACCGCGAACCGCGACAACGTGGAGCAGTACCTCGATTTCCGGTACGACGAAAACCCCGGCGAGGTGAGGATCGTCGTGCGGCGCCGTCACGACGGCTGGTTCGGCTCGAACTGGGGACATCACGGTCTCAACCTGCATATCGTCGTGACGGTGCCCGAGGAAACTTCGTTGAACGTTAAGACCGGTGGCGGCAGCGTCGAGGCCTCCCGGATCGATCGCGAAGCCGAACTCGACACGTCGGGAGGGTCAATTCGAGCGTCGGAGCTTGGCGCCAATCTGCGCGCCCACACCTCGGGCGGCAGTATCAGGATCGAGCGCGTGAAGGGCAACGCCCGCGTCGATACTTCCGGGGGCGGAATCACCGGTGAATCGCTGGGCGGAACACTCGACGCCCGCACCAGCGGCGGTTCCATCGATCTTCGTGAGATAAAAGGCGATCTCCTCGCCCATACCTCCGGTGGTTCGATCGGGATTGAAGACGCCGGCGGCCGTGTGAACGCCGACACGTCGGGAGGGTCAGTCGAGGTGCGTTTCACGCACGGGAACTCACGCGGTGGTGAAATTGAGAGTTCGGGCGGCGGCGTCAGGGTCGCCGTCGACCGGTCCGCCAATCTCAACCTTGACGCTTCGGCGTCCGCAGGCTCAGTCGTCACGGATCTGCCGATCACGGTCTCAGGTACGCTGGGCAGGTCGCATGTGGTCGGGACGGTCGGGTCGGGAGGACCGCTGCTTCGAATCCATTCCAGCGCGGGTTCGGTGCGGATCGAAGCACTCTAGAATTGACGATTTTCGATTGTCGATTGACGGTTGACCCGGCCCTCGGTACGGCGAAGTTAGGCTTGGGAGCCGGCCTCGAAACCCATGACGTTCACGAAGCGACTTCGCGCCGGAGTTCGTCGCGGGGAAATCACTTGCAGCGTTCGGATTTGGACTCGTCCTCACGTCAAGGTGGGAGGGCGATATCGGATGGAGGAAGGCGAAATCGAGGTGGACTCGATCGAGCCGATCGGATTTCCGGACATCACTCCGCAGCTGGCGCGCGAGTCGGGGTTTCTTGGCGTCCTCGATCTATTGAAGATCGCAAAGCACGGCAGAGGCCATAACATTTACCTGGTTCGATTCCACTACCTGCTGCCGCCGCACGCCAGACGTAAGCGGTAGCCTCACCGTTCCCGATCCCGCGCCACTAGGAATCGACAATCGCCCAGTCATCTATCCGGAAAAGTCCCCGCCTTGTCGCCCGCTCCGGCGCGGTGATACGATACCTTATCAAAGCTGCCTGTTTTCGCTCTTGAATCGAGCGCTCCAAAGGAGGGTACCGGTTGCCGGAAACGCCTCAATACGATCTTGTGGTCATCGGTGCGGGTCCCGGTGGCTACGTTGCGGCGATCCGCGCCGGGCAACTGGGCCTAAAGACCGCACTCGTCGAGAAGGACGACAAATTTGGGGGAACCTGCCTGCACTGGGGCTGCATCCCGACCAAAGCGTTGCTTTTTGACGCCGACGTTTACGATTACTTCAAGAACGCAGGCGAGTTCGGAATTATCTGCAAGGAGTTCTCCCTTGATTGGGACGCTATTCAGGCGCGTAAGAACAAGATTGTCGCCAAGCTCGCCAAAGGCGTCGAGTTTTTGCTGAAGAAAAACAAGGTCGAGACGATTTCGGGTTACGGCAGGCTTGCCGGTAACGGAAGGGTCGAAGTGACAACCGGCAACAGGTCGCGAGAGCTTCACGCCCGTAACATTGTGCTTGCGACCGGGTCAGAAGCCAGGATGCTGCCCGCGCTCAAGGCTGACGGAAAGACGATTCTTACAAACAAGGAAGCTCTCGGTCTCAAACAGATCCCCTCATCCATGGTGATCATCGGCGGCGGCGCTGTGGGGGTGGAGTTCGCCTCGATTTATAGCCGGCTCGGAGCTGCCGTGACGCTGATCGAAATGTTGCCGCGCATCGTACCTCTCGAGGACGAGGAAGTCTCGGCTGAGCTGGAGAAGGCGTTTCGCAAGGAGGGTATCACCGTTCATACCGGCGCACGAGTGGAGAAGGCGGAGGGCGGTTCCAAGGGTGTCGCGGTGACTTTTACGGCGCGTGAAGGCAAGCAGGCCAGGATCGAAGCTGAGACGATGCTCGTGGCAGTGGGCCGCGCTCCCAAGACCGAGGACATCGGCCTCGAGAAGACACGAATCCAAGTCGAGAGGGGATTCATCCGGGTTGATTCCTACATGCAAACCGGCGAGCCGGGCGTATATGCGGTGGGTGATATTGTAGCGGGAAGTCCCTTGCTTGCGCACGTGGGCCACGCCGAGGGTATTCTCGCGGTTTCGCACGCAGCGGCGGCAGCGCAGCCGGGCGCGAGCCCAACGTTCGAGCCCATCCACTACAATCAAGTCCCAAACTGCACTTATTGTGAGCCTGAGATCTCGAGTGTCGGCTTGACGGAACGCCAGGCGCGGGAAGGGGGCCACAAGGTGAAAGTTGGCAAGTTTCCGTTTTCAGCCAACAGTAAAGCGGACATCCTGGGGGTGCGCTCCGGATTCGTGAAAATCGTCACCGACGAAACCTATGGAGAGATTCTCGGCGTCCACATGATCGGGCCGCGGGTCACGGAGATGATCGCCGAAGCTGTCCTTGCCATGCGGCTTGAGGCAACCGCCGAGGATCTGGCGCACGCGATCCATCCCCACCCTACTTTGACCGAGGCGGTAATGGAAGCTGCTCATGCGGCGCACGATTGGGCGATTCACATCTAGTCTCCTGTCCCAGAAGTCAGTGAGCGAAGTGGCGGTGACCAATCTTGAGAGCATTGCTCGCCTTGCCGTGATGGCTGCCCCTCTCGACTTATGTCACGAACCACTGGGACAGGAGACTAGACTAGCAGTTTGTCGAAAAACGAATGACGCGAGGTCCACAATCATCTTTCAACACTATTAGAGATTTCAGGCTTCAGTGGCCGCGTGGCAAATTGCCAGAGACCTAAACGGGAATTTTAACGAACGAAGCCGTTAAGATCTTTCGAATCAGCGTTTCGTTCTGAGAACGTGAAGGGAAAGCCGTCAACCTATTGAAAATAGGCCTTTTATCGCGTCAAAGCCGTCAACATGTTGATAAATTGACTGCTTATGCGTCGAAGTACCTTGAGCGGATTCAGAACTGCCATGCTGTGCGTAGTGGAACAGTACGAAGGACTCGTCGATTACGCCACCGGTCTCGCGCTCCAGCAGGAGCGAATCGCGGAGCGGAAAGCAGGCGCAATCCCAGATACCTTGATCCTGCTGCAGCATCCGCACGTCTACACTTTGGGACGCAGCGCGCATCGGCAGAACGTGCTGGCTTCGGAGCCGTTTCTGAGATCGCTCGGAGCCGAGCTGTTTGAGACGGACCGGGGCGGCGACGTTACTTACCACGGCCCCGGCCAGCTCGTGGGCTATCCGATCTTCGATCTCGCTCGGCATCGGCGGGACATTGCCTGGTACATGCGATCCCTGGAAGAGGTCTTCATTCGAGTGGCGGCGGAATATGGAATCGAGGCGGCTCGCGTTCCGGGCGCGACCGGAGTCTGGGTGGGCAACGAGAAGTTAGTGGCGATGGGAGTGCACGTTTCTCGCTGGGTCACCTCGCACGGCTTCGCCCTCAATGTGAATACCGATTTGCGCTACTTTCAGTGGATCGTACCTTGCGGTCTCAGCGACAAAGGAGTGACGTCGCTTTCGAAGCTGCAGGGCCGAGCGATTGATATGAGCCACGTGGGCGATCGAGTCATCGAACATTTCGGCGCTGTCTTCCACCTCAACATGAACACCCGGTACAGCAGGCCGTCGAAAGCTCCCGCAGAGGCTGAGGTGGCGTAACTGAGAAACAGAAACTGATCAACTGACAAGCTGCCGCATGCCACATAAACTGAACCGCGCTCAACAACACGATCTCTATTATTACCTGCGTTTAAATCGCCGCGTGGACGAGCAACTGACCAATCTCTACCGCCAGGGCAAGGTGGTGGGCGGCGTTTACTCGAGCCTGGGCCAGGAGGCGATCTCCGTCGGTACCGCTTACGCTCTCGGCCCCGACGATGTGCTGGGCGGCATGATCCGCAACGTGGGTGCCATGCTGGTGCGCGGATTCCGGCCGCGGGATGTCTTCATGCAGTACATGGCGCGCCGCGACGGTCCTACGGGCGGCCGGGACGCGAATACCCACTTCGGCGACGTGAAGCGCGGGGTGCTGTCTCCCATCAGCATGCTGGGCGAATTGGTGCCCCTGCTGTCAGGAGTTGGCCTTGCCGCCAAAATCAGGGGCGAGAAGCGTGTGGGGCTTACCTACGTCGGCGACGGCGCCACCAGCACCACGCCGTTTCACGAGGGCCTGAACTTCGCCGCCGTTCTGAAGCTGCCCTTGATCGTGATAGCTGAAAACAACGGGTGGGCTTACTCGACGCCGGTCGAAAGGCAAATGGCGAATACGAATATTGTGGATCGCGCTCAGGCCTACGGTGTCGCGGGCGAGGCCGTGGACGGCAACGACGTATTCGCAGTTTACGAGGCCACGCGCCGCGCCCGGGATCGCGCCTATCAAGGCCAGGGCCCGACGTTAATTGAAGCCAAGACCATGCGCATGAAGGGCCATGCCGAGCACGACGATGCCCGCTACGTGCCCAAACAAGTAATCGACGCATGGCGCGCGCGCGATCCCATATTGAATTGCGAGAAGTTTCTGACGAGGAAGAAGCTGATGACCGAAGACGAAAAGACGGCCATCCAGGTGCGGCTCGACAAGCTGATTCACGAAGACGTGGAGTTTGCGGAGGCGAGCCCGCTTCCGGCACCGGAAGAAGCGGCGCGATCGGTTTGGGCCTGAAAGAATTGGGTCATCGGCTCATTGCATCACTGAGCAACCGGGTGATTGAGTGATGGCCCCGGCACAATGCGACTCAGCGATCAAAAGGAGGGTACCAGTGCAGTCCCGGGAAACGAGCATACTCGCGATCGCTGGTAACCCACTCGCAGCCGTGCTCGATCGCGAGGGCCGCAAACCATGCGTCCTGAATGAGGTTGCCCGAGGCTTGAGCCTTCTGGCACAAATCAACAAAGATCGGCCAGTGGCGGCGACCAGGCTGAATGAGGTGGCAATTCTCTTGTTTAAGGAGAGTCGCACAGAACTCCAAAGCCTCGCTACGTTCGCTCGGTTGCTTGAATACGCGCGGATTTGTGGAGATGCGGACTACCGAGCAGAGAACCTGGGGGGAGATGCCGTAGTCGGAGTCACCGTTGACCACGGCCTCGAGCCACTCACTGTAAGCTCGATACTGGAGCGAGTCCTTCCGGAAAGCGTAGATCAGGGTATTGACGTCCGGGAGAATCACCTGCGGCCTTCCATCAGATCCAAGAGCGCCGCCGAATCGTCGAGGTTCACACCAGGCAAAGTGCCGCCTGTGGCGCGGGAAACCGGGAGCTTTACACGCTTACGTGCAGGGCGCGGGTGAGCCCTGGCCAGCACTAGCCGAAGCCCCTGCTCGATCAGCCCCGTCAGAGTTTGGTCGCGGTCCTTGGCTACTTGCTTTGCCTGTTGAAGGAGACTGTTATCGAGTCGCACCGTGGTTCTCATATGTCTAGACATATCACTCGCGCGTCTGTATGTCAAGTCGGTCGATCACTAGGGCGCTGTCGTGAAGACACGTAGGGCCAAGCGAAGCGTGACGAGCAGCGGCAACGCGAAATCCTCGATTCGCTCGGCTGACCGATTAACGGTTCAGCCGGCGGCTGGATCATCACATGGCCAGATCGCCCGATCGATCGATGGCAGGCTGCCTCAACCTGACGTGACTACTCTGCAGAAGATGCTCTACTACCTCAAGCTCACCCGCGAGGTGGAGCATCGCATCGAGCGCGTCCTATACCGCCAGGGCAAGATCGTGGGCGGTGTTTACGTGGGCCGCGGGCAGGAGGCCATCGCGGTGGGCTCGTCGATTCAGACTGGCGAAGGCGATATCGTTTTTCCCAGCCATCGCGATCTGGCAGCCTTGCTTATTCGAGGATTCACCCTGCGCGAGATTCTTTGCAATTGGCTCGGGCGCGGCAACGGTCCTACCCGCGGGCGCGAGAACACCGGCCATCTTGGCGATCTGAAGCGGGGAGTGATCCCGATTATTTCGCCGCTAGGTGACACCTGCCCGCTGGCGTGTGGCACGGCCCTGGTGCAAAAGCAACGAGGCCGCTGCGAGGTGACGCTGGTTCACTTCGGCGAAGGCACCACCAGCCGCGGCGATGTGCACGAGGCAATGAACATGGCGGCGGTCTGGAAACTGCCGGTCATCTTCATTTGCAACAACAATGCTTACGCCTATTCCACTCCCACCGAGCGGCAGTACGCTGTTAAAGACCTCTCGGTGCGGGGTCCCGCGTACGGAATGCCGGGCGAGACTATCGATGGGAACGATGTCCCGATGGTGTATGAGGCGGCCCGCAAAGCGATCGAGCGCGCACGAGCCGGGAAGGGTCCTTCGTTCATCGAGTGCAAGACCTTTCGCATGACCGGTCACTCGGCGCACGACGACGCTGACTATGTCCCGAAGGAACTTTTTAGAGCTGCCGAAAAGAGGGACCCGTTGCCTCGCTTTGAGAAATGGCTTCTGGCAAAGAAGGTCGTGACTCCGAAACAGGTCCAAAAGCTGGAAGGCGACATTAAGGCCGAGTTGGCCGACGCCGTGGCCTTTGCGGAATCAAGCCCGATGCCTCAGGGGCACGAGGCGGTCGAGGGAGTTTATTGCGCCGAGTCGTGCTATTGGAAGAATTCCACGGTCAGCGCTTGAGCGATCGGCGAGTGCCGAATCCAGACGTGGAGCGGAAGATGGAGGCAGAGGCTAGCGGCAACGTGAAACAGGTTATCCCTTTTCTGTGCGTTTCGGACATGGAACGGTCCGTTCGCTATTATCTGGACGGGCTTGATTTCAAGATTAAGTACAGGTGGGACGTTGAGGGGAAGATGCGATGGTGCTGGCTGACTCTTGGCGGCGCAGCGTTGATGCTGCAGGAATTTCCGAAAGAGGGGCACGATTCCTGGGTGCCCGCATGCAAGGTCGGCGAGGGCGTGTCGCTCAACTTTCAGTGTGAGGATGCCGTGGCAATCTACCACGAGGCGAGGTCGCGCGGGATCCAGGCGTCGGAGCCGGAGGTGGGCAATGGGCTTTGGAGCACGGCACTCGCCGATCCCGACGGCTACCGGCTTTACTTCGCAAGTCCGACCGATGTGCCCGAGGATACGAAACTTTCGGAAGTGAGCGAATTCGCTGGATGAACCCCCGGCGCTGCCCCCACTAGTTGAGGAGCCTTGAATGCCTGTTCTGACTCATCTTGAAGCCATTCGCCAGGGTATCTGGGAAGAGATGGAGCGCGATCCGTCGGTGTTCCTTATCGGCGAGGACATCGGTGTGTACGGCGGCGCCTTCAAGGTGACCCAAGGCATGTTGGAGAAGTTCGGCGCCGATCGCGTGATCGATACGCCCATCTCGGAGTCGGCGATCGTTGGAGCGGCAGTGGGCGCGGCCCTGATGGGCATGCGGCCGGTGGTGGAAATGCAGTTTATGGACTTCATCGCCTGCGGCTTCGACCAGATCGTCAACATGGCTGCCAAGATTCACTACCGCTGGGGGCCGGCGGTGCCTATCGTTATTCGCGGGCCTTCAGGCGCAGGCACGCATGGCGGTCCCTACCACTCGCAGTCGAACGAAATGTGGTTCGTGCACACGCCGGGGCTGAAGGTGGTGGTGCCCTCCACAGCCTACGACGCCAAGGGCCTGATCAAGGCGGCGATTCGCGACGACAATCCGGTGATCTTCTACGAGCACAAGTATCTCTATCGGCGCATCAAGGATGAGGCTCCCGAAGAGGACTACGTGGTCCCGATCGGCAAGGCTCGAGTGGCGCGCGAGGGTGCGGACATCAGCGTGATCACCTACGGAGCGATGGTTTGGACCGCGCTCGAGGCGGCGCAGGAATTGGAGAAGGAAGGCATTTCACTGGAGGTGATCGACCTTCGCTCGCTGCTGCCTTATGACGAGGAAGCGGTGCTGGAGAGCGTACGCAAGTGCAGCAAAGTGATCCTGCTGCACGAGGACACTCGCATCGGAGGATTCGCGGGCGAGCTCGCGGCCGTTATCTCCGAGAAAGCCTTCGAGGACCTGGACGGACCCATAGTGCGGATCACCGCGCCGGACACGCCGGTGCCCTTCTCGCCGCCGCTCGAGGAATACTTCCTGCCCAACGCGCGGAAAGTGGCGGCTGCCGCGCGCCGGCTGGCCGCCTATTGAGGACCGCCTCGGCCTCACGTCGATAGCATACTTAACTAGTCTACATGGAAGCCGCTTGTCCGGACTCTTCCAGGGCCAGCTCGATCTGCTCCCACTCGCTCATCAGAGTTGCGAGTTGGCGGCGCAGATCATCGAGCAGGCGCGCAAGCCGGATCGACTCTTCCGCGCTCTTGAAATCGCCCAGGTCGCGTTCGCAAGCTGCGACCCCGGCCTCGCAGCGCGAAATTTCCCCGGCGAGTTCCTCGTGGCGCTCCCGCATTTGACGGTGCAGGATGGGATTGAGCTTCTTAACGTGCGTCCCGGGCTCCTTCGGCCGCCCGTTCCCGCCGTTCCTCGCAGCCGGTAGCGAAACGGTCTCTCCGCCGCCAATCGGGCGTTCGCCGCGGCCTTCCTTCTGCCAGAGATAGTCCTCGTAATTGCCGGGATAATCGTGGAGTTTGCCTCCTTCGATCTCAAAAATGCGAGTGGCCAGTTGATCGATGAAGTAGCGATCGTGGGAGACGAACACGACGGTTCCCGTGAACTTGCGCAGCGCTTCGAGCAGCACGTCCTTGGCGCGAAGGTCAAGATGGTTGGTGGGCTCATCGAGAAGCAAAAAATTCGGCGGCCGAAGCAGCATGCGAGCCAGGGCGTAGCGGTTGCGCTCGCCGCCCGAGAGTACGCCGATGCGTTTGAACACTTCGTCATCCGAGAACAGGAAGGAGCCGAGCAGCGTGCGCAGTTGCGTCTGGCCGCTCATCGCACCGGGCGCGATGCTGGCGATGTCATCGATCAGCCGGGCGTCGGTATCGAGAGCTTTGTACTGGTCCTGCGCGAAATAGTCCACTTCCACGTTGTGGCCGAGGCGCAACTCGCCTGCCGTGACCGTTTCCGCGCCAGCCAGCAGCTTGATCAGGGTTGATTTCCCGGCGCCGTTCACTCCCACCAGGCCCACACGGTCGCCGCGATTGATGACGAAATTGACGCCCGAGAACACCTGTGTCTCGCCATAGCTCTTGGCTACGTTGCGAAACTCGGCCACCGCGCGCCCGCTGGCCGGCGGCTGGGGAAACGTAAAGTGAATGGTCTTTTCCTCCGGCGGCAACTCAATGCGTTCGATCTTGTCGAGTTCCTTGATCCGGCTTTGCACCTGCTTCGCTTTGGTGGCCTGATAGCGAAAGCGATTGATGAAAACCTCCAGGTGATGGATCCGGTCCTGCTGATTTCGATAGGCCGACTCGAGTTGCGCGCGGCGGTCGGACTTCTGGGCAAGATAACGATCGTAATTGCCGGGGTAGAACCAGGCGCGGCGGTTCCAGATTTCGAGAATCTTGTTTACCGTCACGTCCAGAAAATAACGGTCGTGAGAGACCAGGACAAACGCGAACGGGTAGTCGGCGAGATACTGTTCCAGCCAGTTACGCGCCTCCAGATCGAGGTGGTTGGTGGGTTCGTCGAGCAGAAGCAGATCGGGCTTGATGAGCAGGAGCTTGGCGAGGGCAATCCGCATCTGCCAGCCACCGGAAAACTCCTCCGTCGGACGGGCTTGGTCGGAGCGCGAAAAGCCTAAACCGTTGAGCACGGCGCCCGCTTTTGCTTCAAGACCGTACCCGTCGCGGTGCTGGAACTCCGTCTCCAGGCGATGATAGCGTTCTGCCACCTGCGCGTATTCCTCGCTCTCATGGTCGAGATCACCCATGCGGTGGGTGAGCGCTTCCATTTCCTTTTCCATGTCCAGCAAGTCGCTGAACACCGAGAGGCACTCCTGCAGCACGGTGTGGCCGGAAAGGGCAAGGCCATCCTGAGGGAGGTATCCCGTGGTGTGGCCCTTGGCGGCAGAAAGGGACCCGTCATCGAGGTGCTCAATGCCCGCGAGCACCTTCAGCAATGTCGACTTGCCGGTGCCATTTCCGCCCACGAGACCGATCCGGTCCCCGGGCGTCAGAAGCCAGTCGAGGCCCTCGAAAAGAATCTTCGAGCCGTAGTGTTTTCCGGCTGAAGTGAGCTGAATCATCGTTGGAGTTGGGAACCGCGCGTGCGCCGGAGCGGGTTCGCTCGCCTTCTCTTCAACTATATCAGGGCTGGACTCCGGGATCGATCAGGGCCAGGCGCAGTCCTGGCCACATCCTCAGCGGCCCACCGCCTGGCTGCCGCGCAGAATCAAACAAGTTGAGACCGCTTTTGCAACCAGGCGCTCGCGCTCATCGGTGACGCTGCATTCGATGTATCCCACCTTTCTTCCGCGGTTCACCACCGTGGCTTCGGCGCGCAGTCGCGCGGTCCGGACCGGACGCAGGAAGTTGATCTTGAGTTCGAGCGTAGTGAAGGTTTCTTGCGCTTTCAAGGTGCTGGCGAAAGCCAGGCCCATGGCGGCGTCTGCGAGGTCGCACAGAATACCTCCATGCAAAGTGCCCATGGGATTGTAGTGCTGCGGCCCGGCATCAAGATGGCCGACAGCACGGCCGTTCTCGATCGCGCTCATCTCGAACCCTATCAGCCTCGCGACAGGTGCGGACTCCTTCTTGACGAGCGCGACGAGGCGGTGCGGCTCCCGTTGCTTCCCGGTCTTATGCGAAGCTTTTTTCAACCGACCCTCTCGGTCCGCGTACGAGCCTGCGGGATGATGGTCTACACGCGCGGAGCCTTTCTATAGACCGTATCCCGCATCAGGCGGGCAAATCCGGCGAGCGCTACCAGGATAAACGTGCTGACAGGGGCAAACGAGCAGAGCGTGCGATAGCCGAACAAGTCGGGGCTCGACTGCGGATGAGGAATAATGCTGAGCGCCGCGAGACCGAGCAGAAGCACGATTAACCCTGTCAGCAGCGAGTATTGAGGCTCTCTTTTCGACCTTTCTGGCATCGCTGTCTGCATAGAGTGGCGTCAGGCTTGAGCTTCGAGCCGCGAGCCCCGTGCGATCCTGCCGATCGCGGCGTTCGAATCAGGTAACCAAGAACGTGGCATTGAGCTCGCGAACTACAAAGCTCGCGGCGTTTCGCTTCCCAAGCTCGATCTCCGGGTCACTGATTGGCGCCCGCCAGGGCGTCCCTGATCTCCCCTGCGTGTGCGCCCTTGGGGTCCAGCTTCAAGGCCAGTTCGAACTCGGATTTGGCTTCGTGGGGGCTATTGACCTTTTCGTAGGCGAGCCCCAAGTGATAGTGCAGGTCGGCGTCCGCCGGCGCCTTCCGAGCGGCTTCGGACAGTGTGCTCACGGCCAGGCCGTAGCTACCCTTTTTGTAATAAGCCCAGCCCAGCGTATCACCCACGGTGGGCTGGTCCGGCAGGCCGCGGCGGGCCTTCTGAGCAAGCGCTAATGCCGCATCCGTATCCAGATTGTGTTGCAGCATGAGGTAGGCGAGGTTATTCGAGGCCTGTGCAAAATCCGGGTTGAGGTCGAGCGCTTTCTGATAGTCCTGCCGGGCCTGTTGCCAATTGCCCTGGAGGTCCAGCAGCGTTCCCCGCAGCAGGTACGGGCGAGGATCCTGCGGCGACGCTTGCATCCAGCGCTGATAGGTGCCCGCTGCGGCGCTGTTGTCGCCTTGGGCGGCGGCGATTCGCGCCAGCAGCGAGTAGCCATCCGCGTCATCGGGCGCGAGCTCGACCGACTTTTCCGCGGCCCGCCGTGCCTGCGGAAGCTGGTTCGAGTTTCCCAGCACTCCGGCCAGGATGCGATAGAACGGCGCGAAGTCCGGCGCCTTCTGGATCTGGGCTTCTACGCGAACAAGCGCCTTGGGAAGCTGCTTCCGGCCGGCATCGATGGTCACTATACCGTCAAGCGCCTCGAAGGAGCGCGGATCGCGCTCGAGCGCCTGCTCGAAGAGCTTTTGGGCGTCATCCGGACGCTTCTGACGGAAGCGCAGGCCGGCCAGCCTGTTGTACCCGAGCGGATTTTGCGGCGCCACCTGAATGGCTTGATTGAGATCGGCTTCTGCGGCTTTGTAGTCCTGCCGGGTGGCGCTGGCCATGGCGCGATAAACGTAGCCTTCCGGCGAATTAGGTGCGGCGCTGATCAGAGCGTCAGCCGTGCGCAGCAGCATATCGATGTTTCCCTTGCGCAGCGCCACTCCCACCAAAGCACGTTGTGCCTGAGCATTCCGGGGCTGCAAACGCGCCGCCTCCTGCCACTCGGATTCAGCCCGGCCTTCATCTCCCGTGCGGCTGAAGGCCACACCGGCGTAGTAGTGCGCGAGGGCGTTGTCAGGCTCGCTGCGCAGCGCTGCCTGCAGGGGCTCCACCGCCTCGTTCGCCTTGCCGCGAGCGGTGAGGATTTGCCCTCGCAGGATCAATCCGCGTACGTTTTTGGCGTTCTCCTTCAGAAGCTGATCGTCAAACTTGGCCGCGTCATCCAGCTTGCCTTTCATGATCAGAAGTTGGACGTAGTTGGCTTTGGCCTCTGAGTCCTTGGGATGCTCGCTCGTGATGGTGCCGTACTCGGCCGCAGCGTCATCAAGATCGCCCGCCGCAAAATAGAAGTCGCCCAGCATACGGTAAGCGGCCGGATCGTCCGGCGCGGCCCTCTTTGCGTCCCGCATGGCCTGTTCGGCTTGCGCTTTCTGTCTCTCGATCAGATAGAGCCTGGCGAGAGCGCCGTGAGGCACTGAGTTCTTGGGATCGAGTTGGATGGCGCTCTGAAATTGCTGCTCGGCGTCCGGAAAGCGGCGTTGCTGACCGTAAAAGGTGCCGAGGGCCAACCTCGCGGTCATCGATTTGGGATCGAGATCCACCGCCTTCTTGAAGCTTTGTTCGGCTTGCGCGGGGTCCTTGGCATGCATCTCGATGTTAGCCATGTTCAGGTAAGAACCTGCCCGATCGGGCGCGAGCTCGATGGCGCCTTGCATTTCCTTGAGCGAGGCTTCGGCGTTGTTCAGCCCGGCATAGGAATTGGCCAGCAGGATGTGTGCGTCGACATTATTCGGATCCTTGCCGAGCACCGTCTTGGCGATGTCCTGGGCGCGCCCGAACTCGCGTCCGGCGAGCAGCAGATTGCCCAAAGTGATCTGCGCTTTCAGGTCGCCGGGATCCAATTCGCTGGCGCGGCTCAGCTCGATGAATGCCTCCTGCCACATGCCGAGTTTCAGATAACACTGGCCGAGCTGGTATCGCGCCGGCTCGTAGCGCGCATCCAGCTTGAGGGCGTTGGAGTACTGAATAATCGCGGCCTTGTAGTCCTGTTTGGAGAAGTAGCGATCGCCGCTCGCAAAGTATTTCTGCTTTCGCACGTTGGGATTCCGCGAGCAAGCCCCAACTAGAGTGACAAGCAGCAGGATTCCGAGCTTTGTACGCGTTCCAAAGCGGGCGATGGGCCGCATAGTTAACCCTCTGATTCCCTGCCAGACTGCGGCGGGACTCGGTCTTTAACTGTTAAATAACATTCTACAACAACGGCGAGGAGTCACATAAGAAAGACGCAGAGAGGCATGAGAGAGCCGGGGGGACAGGAGCCTGGGAATTGGGACCCTTTAAAGGAAGCCTTACGCTGAAGGCGACTAGCTTGAATGCGAGACGGTGAAGACGAAGCGTCGACGAAAGCCTTAACCGACGCCTCGGCATTAGGATGACGTGGTCCTTATGTGGCTTGGACGACCTCGCTTTCGGGGCGCGGTCTTCCGTCTGATGGTTCTTACCGATTTTGCGGCTATACTGAGTCCTTAAAATCCAAGCCTTGCAGGAGGCACTTGTGCGCCTGGGACGCCCATTGCAAAAAAAGCTTCTGACTGTAGGCGCGGCGGTTGGTCTTTTGCTGTCGACCATCGGCGTGGCTCGGCATTCCACAGCTCAGTCCGAAGCGGCGCCGGACGCGACGTGGCGATTTGCGGTTTCCGGCGACTCGCGCAACTGCGGGGATATCGTGATGCCGGCGATTGCCGAGGGCGCACGCCACGACGGGGTTCGCTTCTACTGGCACCTGGGCGACTTCCGCGCGGGGTCGCACGTGGACGAGGACATTGCGCAGCGGCCGGAATACAAATCGCAAACTCTCAGCCAGGATCAGTACCTGAAGCTGGAGTGGCAGGACTTCATCGCCAATCAACTGGCGCCCTTCGGCACGATTCCGGTTTTTCTGGGAATCGGCAACCACGAGAACCACGGCCACACCAGAGTCAATGGCAGCTATGCCGAGAACCGTGAGGACTATGTAAAGACGTTCCGCCGCTGGCTTGACGCCGAGCCCGTCCGGCAGGCGCGCCAGGCGGACGATGCGCGTGATTCTGCTGTGAAGCCTTACTATCATTGGACCGAGCAGGGAATCGACTTCGTGACGCTGGACAACGCTACCGACGATCAGTTTGACGACGATCAGATGAAATGGATCCGCAAGGTGCTGGCAAAGGACGAGTCCGATCCGAAGCTGCAGACAATCGTGCTAGGCATGCACAAAGCGCTTCCAGACAGCATTTCATATACACACAGCATGAGCGAGGCAATGAACGTTACCTCGATATCGAGCGGCCGGGAGGTTTACCGCGAGCTGCTAAAGGCCCAAAACGAGGCCCACAAACACGTCTACATCATCGCCAGTCACTCGCATTTTTTCATGGACAACACCTTCAACACGAACTTCTGGAAGGGCAACGGCGGTGTGCTGCCCGGCTGGATCGTGGGTACCGCCGGCGCTCAACGTTACATGCTGCCGGAAGGCTGGCGGCAAGCCACCGTGGCGATCCAACACGCTTATGGCTATCTGCTCGGGACCGTGAATCCGCGCGCTGCCGAGGGCGAAGCCGCAGACGGCAATATCAGGTTCGAGTTCAAGCTGCTGAACAAGTCCGACGTTCCGCCGGCCGTCGAACAGCGCTTTAGCCCGGCGCTGGTGGACTTCTGCTTCGACCAGAACGCCAGTTTTAAACCGCTGTAGAAATTGCCAGCGGTATCGCGCCGCGGGAATTTCGGCGGCCCTGCAAACAGCCTAAAACCGGGCAGATCGTACCTGGAAGCGTCAATTGTCAATTATCAACTCGTGGCCTTGCTGCATCTCAGTACCATGGGTCCGCTTGGCGGTCCCGATTGTCAATATGCATGTGGCATCGGCTTTTCAGCCGATAGTCTCAAGCAGGATGGCCGTGCCACTTCAGCATTGTTACAGGTGGTTGACAAGGTAGTTGTCCTATGATGTGGATTGTCAGGCTGGCGCTGAGCCGCCCCTATACTTTCGTGGTGACGTCGCTGCTGATTCTCATCCTCAGTGTCGTGGCCATTCTGCGCACGCCTACTGACATCTTTCCCAACATCAACATTCCCGTGGTCAGCATCGTGCTCAGCTATACGGGCCTCAGTCCGGAAGATATCGAAAAGCGCATGGTGACGCTCTACGAGCGCTTTTCGACCACCACCGTGAACGATATCGAGCATATCGAGTCGCAGTCCTACTACGGCATCGGGGTCATTAAAATCTTCTTTCAACAGGGGGCCGATATCAACGGCGCGGTGGCGCAGGCCACGGCCGTGGGCCAGGCCGGAATCCGGCAGATGCCGCCCGGAACCACGCCCCCGCTGGTGATCGCTTACAGCGCCTCCAGCGTGCCGATCCTGCAGTTAGGTCTCAGCAGTCCGACGCTTTCCGAAGGTCAACTGTTCGATCTCGGCGCCAATTTCATCCGCATTCAACTCGCTGACATCGAAGGCGCTGCCATGCCGTATCCGTACGGGGGCAAGCAACGGCAGGTGGCTGTGGATCTCGACCAACAGGCCTTGCAGGCCCGAGGTATCTCCGGGAACGACGTGGTGAATGCCGTCAGTTCGCAGAACCTGATCCTGCCCGAAGGCACCATCAAGCTGGGGACACGCGAATACGACGTGCAGCTCAACAGCAGCCCGGTGCAGGTGGCGGAGCTGAATGACCTGCCGATCAAGGTCGTGAACGGCACCATGGTCTACATTCGCGACGTCGCCCACGTGCACGACGGTTTTCAGTTTCAAACCAATATCGTCCACGTGCAGGGGCACCGCTCCGCCCTGCTGACCATCCTGAAGGTAGGCAATGCGTCAACTCTCGACATCATTTCGCGGGTGAAGGCACACTTGCCTCGAATCCAGGCCACTCTGCCGCAGGACTTGAAGATCAGCCCCATCGCCGACCAGTCGCTCTTCGTGCGCGGCGCGATCAAGGGGGTGCTCCGCGAAGCGGCGATCGCGGCGCTGCTGACGGCCATGATGATCCTGATCTTTCTAGGCAGTTGGCGCATGACGATCGTGGTGGCCATCTCGATTCCGCTCGCCATCCTCACTTCGCTGCTCACCCTCAGCTCGCTCGGCGAGACGATCAACATGATGACGCTGGGAGGCCTCGCGCTGGCCGTCGGCATCCTGGTGGACGATGCCACGGTGGAAGTGGAGAACACCAACCGGCTGCTGCCGGAGGGTAAAGCTCTGCGCGAGACCATCCTGGAGAGCGCCAGTCAAATCGCAACGCCGGCCTTTGTCGCCACGCTCAGCATCTGCATTGTCTTTGTGCCGATCATGTTCCTCTCGGGCATCTCAGGATTTCTCTTCCGCCCGCTGGCCGAAGCCGTGGTCTTTGCCATGCTGGCTTCGTACCTGCTCTCCCGCACCCTCGTGCCGACGATGATGTTCTATTTCTACCGGGCGGAGCGAAAGCTGGAGGAGAAGCACAGAGACCGGCCCCCTCACCGGCCTGGCCTCTACCGGCGCTTTCACGAGGGATTTGAGGAGCATTTCGAGAGTCTTCGGGACCGCTACCAGGGACTGCTCGAGTGGTGCCTGCACCACCGCCTGGCGTTTGGGAGCCTGTTCCTGGGATTCTGCCTGGCGAGCCTGCTCCTGGTGCCGTTGCTCGGCTCGGACCTGTTCCCCTACGTAGATGCCGGCCAGATCCGGCTGCACATGCGCGCTCCCGTCGGCATGAGGATCGAAGAGACCGCGGCATTGTGCGAGCGCGTCGAGGACGCGATCCGGCAGGAAATTCCCGCGTCCGAGCTCGACACAATGTTGGATAACGCCGGCATGCCCTACAGCGGCATCAACCTGGTCTACACCAACAGCGGAGTGTTCGGCACAGCCGACGCGGAGATCCTTATCTCGCTCAACGCGAAGCACCGTCCTTCACCCGATTACATCCGGGCGCTGCGCCGGAAGCTGCCGCGCGAATTCCCCGGCACCGAGTTCTTCTTTCAGCCGGCGGACATCGTCGGCCAAATCCTCAATTTCGGCCTCCCTTCCCCCATTGATGTGCAGCTATCGGGGGCTGACCTGGACGGCGACTTCCAAATCGCCAACCGGATGGTGGACCGAATCAAGCAGATTCCCGGGGCGGCCGATGTACACATCGAGCAGGCGCTCAACCAGCCGCTGGTGATGGTGAATGTCGATCGAACCAAGGCGGAGGAAATGGGCTTCACGCAAACTACAGTGGCCCAAAACACACTGGTGGGCCTCGCCAACAGCTTCCAGACCGCTCCGAGCTTCTGGGTAAGCCCGCAGGGCGTCAACTACACGGTGACCACGCAGACGCCGCAGTATCGCATGGATACGCTGAACGACCTCAAGAACATCCCGGTGATCGGCGGTTCGGTCCCACAACCCGAAATCCTGGGAAATCTTGCCACCTTCCAGCGGTCCCAGACCCCCGCGCTGGTGAGTCATTACGACATTCAGAGGGTGGTTGACGTGTTGGCCACCACCCAGGGACGCGATTTGGGCGGCGTGGCCTCTGACATCGACAAAGTTATTGGTGAGTTTCGGCGCAAACTGCCGCGTGGCACGTTTATCACCGAGCGGGGTCAGGTCGAGACCATGCGAAGCTCTTTCACGGGCCTCGAGTACGGTATCCTGTTCGCTGTTCTGCTCGTCTATCTGCTCATGGTCGTCAATTTCCAGTCGTGGTTGGACCCGTTCATCATCATCACGGCCTTGCCCGGCGCTCTGGCCGGCATCGTCTGGATGCTGTTCGTGACGGGCACCACCCTCAACGTTCCTTCGCTGATGGGCGCCATCATGTGCATCGGCGTGGCAACGTCCAACAGCATCCTGTTGGTTACCTTCGCCACCGGCGAGCTCAAGGAAGGCAAGAACTCGGTGGAGGCGGCCATTTCAGGCGGAGTTACCAGGTTCCGGCCCGTGCTGATGACCGCCCTGGCCATGATGATCGGCATGGTTCCCATGGCCCTGGGCCTCGGCGAAGGGGCGGAGCAGAATGCTCCTCTGGGCCGGGCGGTGATCGGCGGACTGTTGATCGCAACCGTGGCTACCCTGCTCTTTGTTCCGGTGGTATTCAGCGCCATGCGTCGCAAGGGATTCCACCGGCTGGCAACCGAAGAGGACGAGCCCGGACCCGGCCAGCACCGGGCATAAGCCAGGCGCCAGTCCAGCCTCGAAATCACTGGAGAAGATGACTCGATGCGCAGCGTGACCGAAGACGAGGAGCAAAGATCGCCGGAGCAGATCAACGGCTTCGTGGAGCCGCCGCCGCCGCGCCTTCACAAGAAAACGGGAAAGGGCGTGATCGTGCTTGTCCTGCTGGCGACGGTGGTCTTCGGGGCCGCTTTGTTTCTCGGATTAGAGCGCGAACGTGCCAACCGGCAAGAGCTTGCGGCGGATGTGCGCGACAACGCGCGTACCCCGGTCAGCGTAATTCATCCCGAACCAAACACCTCTCAGCTTAACGTCAGCTTTCCCGCTAACCTGCAGGGGTATATCGAAACTCCCATCTACGCGCGCACCAATGGCTACATCAAGACTTGGCAGGCCGACATCGGCGCTCATGTGACCGCGGGCCAGCTTTTGGCAGTGATCGAGACTCCGGAGCTCGATCAGCAGTTGCGGCAGGCGGAGGACGCCCAGGCCCAAGCCCAGGCCAACCTGGATCTGGCGCGCACCACGGCGGCGCGATACCAGAATCTCATCAAAGTGGACGGCGTCTCGCGCCAGGAGGTGGACCAGGCGAACGGAGCGCTGGCGGCGAGCGAAGCCAGCCTGAAAGCTGCGGCCGCCAATGTCAGCCAGCTCAGGGATCTGCAGTCGTTCGAGAAAGTGACAGCTCCCTTCACCGGGACGATCACCGCCCGCAACATCGATATCGGTACTTTGATCGCATCGGGCACGAATACCGTCCTTTTTCGCCTGGCCGAAGTTTCCACTTTGCGCGTTTACACCAACGTGCCGGAGGCGTACGGCCCCGATGTTCGATCCGGATCGGTGGTGGACGTGGAGGTCCCCCAAGTGGCGGGCAAGAAGTTCACGGGCAGGGTCGTGCGCACCGCCGGCGCAATCGATCCGGTCTCCCGAACGCTGTTGACCGAGGTCCACGTGCCAAATCCCAACAATGAACTGGTCCCCGGAGAGTTCGGAGAGGTCACATTCCACCTTCGCGCTCCCAGGCCGACGTTGATTATTCCTTCCAGCGCGCTGCTGTTCAGGGCGCAGGGAACCCAGGCGGCGCTGGTGGACGGTGAAGGCAAGGCGCACATTCAGGATATTCAGCTCGGCCGCGATCTCGGCAACGATGTCGAAGTGGTGGGAGGACTCAGGCCCGGCGATACGGTGATCGCGAATCCGGCCGATTCGATCGTCGAGGGCGCCCTCGTGTCAGTGCAGCCTGCGCCTCAGTCCGCGCCTTCGGGGAACAAACCCCAATGGTGACCGGGGGCGGAAAAGTCCCGGGCGTATCGCCCTCCGTTGGTCTTATGGTCCCGATCGGTAGACTCAGGAGCGAACGAGACGGGCGCGCCGGGCTCTCAAGGATTCCGTTACACAAGGCCCTTGGTTTGGCCTTGATGGCTGCGGTCCTTCTGGAAGCAGCCTGTACTGTTGGTCCGAACTACCAGCGGCCTAAGGCCGAAGTGCCCGCCAGCTTCAAGGAGGCGCCGCCGGCCGGCTGGAAAGAATCACAGCCTCGCGACGAGATCGCCAAGGGCGATTGGTGGGTAGTTTTCGCGGACCCGGTATTGAGTGACCTGGAAAAGAAGGCCAGCAGCGCGAATCAGAGCCTGAAGGCGGCCGTCGAGCGGGTGGACGAGGCGCGCGCGCAGGCTCGCATCACCCAGGCCCAGCTTTATCCCGCCGTCAGCGCCGATCCATCCGTCTCGCGCGAGCGCTCGGGCGCCAATCGTCCTATCCAGCCCGGCGTCACCGCAAGCTCATACACTTACAATACTTTTAGCCTTCCCCTCGATGCCAGCTACGAGGTCGATCTCTTCGGGAAGATCCGCCGGTCCCTCGAGGCTTCGCGAGCTGATTATCAGGGAAGCGTCGCGGCGTACCAGACCGTGCTCCTGACATTGAAGTCCAACCTGGCCCAGGACTATTTCAACCTGCGCTATGTCGATGCGGACCGCGAGGTTCTCCGGCAAAACATCAAGGTTCAGCAGGATTTCCTCGATCTCACTCGGAAGCGCTATGAAGGGGGCCTCGCCAGCGGGTTGGAGGTGGCAGCAGCGGAAACCCAGCTTGGGACCACCAAGGCTTTGTACGTGGGAGACGAGCGGCAGCGGGACGAACTCGAGCACGCAATCGCCGTTCTGCTTGGGAAGCCGGCAGCGCAATTCTCCCTGCCGGCAAATCCATTGAATATCGAGCCGCCCGGGCTTCCCGCAGGCTTGCCTTCCGATCTTCTGGAGCGCCGCCCGGACATTGCCCAGGCGGAACGGGCGATGGCCGCCGCTAGCGCACGCATCGGCGTGGCCCGAGCCGCTTATTTCCCGGACTTGAGCCTTACCGCGGGCGCAGGCTTCCTGAGCGGCGGTCTCAGCAACCTGATTTCGGGCCCAAGCACATCATGGTATGTCACGCCTCTGCTCTCGGTGCCGGTCTACCAGGGCGGGCGCATTACAGCCAATTACCAGTACGCTCAGGCGGCGTACCGCGAGACGGTGGATAATTACCGCCAGCAAGTATTAACGGCGTTCCAGCAGGTCGAAGACGGACTCTCCGATCTGCGTGTGCTCGAAGCTCAAGGACAGGCTCAAGCCATCGCCGTGGACTCTTCTCAGCGCTCCGTCAACATCTCGACGGCTCGCTATAAAGAAGGTCTGGCGGAATACCTGGAAGTGCTCACGGCAGACAACACGCTCCTGCAAAACCAGCGCACAGCTTCCCAGATCCAGGCCATGCGGCTGATCAGCAGCGTTCAGCTGATCAACGCTCTGGGCGGGGGCTGGGCGCAGCCAGCCGTGCCTTAGCGCGCAATCCCAGACGCTCACAAAGCGATTTCGAGTGGGTTGCCGCCCCTCAATCCACATACCACGAAAGGAGTCGAATTGGTCGGAAAGCGCTACTGAATTCTCAGGGCGTCCGTCGGTGAAATTGACGCCGCGCGCAGGGCCGGAATGATGGCTGCGAAGAAGGCGCAAATGGCGAGCGCGGCTGCCGCCAGGGTCAACGCCATCGGATCCCAACTGGAGACCCCGTAAAGCTGCGCCGAGATCAGGCGGCCGGCGCCAATGGCGAGTGGCAATCCGAGCACAAGGCCGATCAGCACGCGCTTGAATGCTCCCTGGAGCACCAGTTGGACCACTTTCGGGCGATCCGCCCCCAGCGCCATGCGAATGCCGATTTCATTGGTTCGTTGCGCGACGCTATAGGCCGTGACGCCGTAAAGTCCGACGGCCGCGAGCACGAGAGCGACGATCCCAAACAGACTCGCGAGGCTGGCCACCGCTCGTTCCTGATCGAACGAAAGCTCAACTTGTTGCTGCATGGTTCGAACGTCGATCAAGGTGAGGTTGGGATCGATTTCAGCGAGGGTCCGCGTCAGCAACGGTTCAAGCACGCCGGGAGAGGTGCTGGTCACGAGCATGATTCCACCGATGAAATGGGAGCGAAACTCCATTTGTTTCATCAACTCCTGCTTGTAAGGCACATACTGATCGAGAGACGCATAGAACATGGGACGCGCCGGCTTGCCGAGCTGAAAGCCAGCAAACTTCGCGTCCCGCACGATGCCGATGATGCGAAAAGTGCCGGCATTCTCGGGCAAATCCAGCCCAAAGTGCTGGTCGAGGGGGTCCTCATTGTTCTTAAAGAATCGTTTCACAAAGGCCTGATTGACGATGGCCACCGGCTCTGAATTCTCGTTGTCGGCATCGGTAAAGAAGCGCCCGCGCAGAAGCTGGATTCCGAAATTCTGAAGGTAGCTCGTGCTCACCCGGTCCCAGGAGGCGCCGGCTTCCTCGCTCAATTTGCCCTGGGGATGGCCCGCCACCATGATGAGTTCACCCCAGTTGTCGGTGAGCGGGTTATAGAGCGCCAGGCCGCTGCCCTGCACCCCCGGGAGAGCATTCAAACGGCCCTCGAGCTCGCGATAGAGAGCGACCAATTTGGCCGGGGTGTAATTGGGCGGCGGACTGTGCAGCCCCACCACTACGCGCCCTTGAGTCCGATATCCGAAATCCTGGCGCTCGAGCTTATTCAGGCTGCGCGCCAGCATGGTGGCGCCCGCCACCAGCACCACCGACAGCGTCGCCTGCACGATCAGCAGTCCTTTGCGGGTAAAGGAGGAATGATCGGCGGTACTGCGGCCCGCCCCCCGCAAAGCTTCGGCGGGATCGGTGCGTGTGGCAAACCAGGCCGGAGCCGCGCCAAAGATGAGTCCCGTCAGGAGCGCCAACCCGAAGGCGAACGCCAGCACCACAATCGATGGCAGCGGACTGATGGGAAGGAAATGCGCACTACGGAAGGCCAGCGTCAGCAGCAGACGCGCCGCCGCGACCGCGACCAGGAGTCCGGCAATGCCGCCGAACACGGCAAGCAGGGCGCTTTCGGTGAGCGCCTGTGCGATCAACTCCCGCCGCGTGGCGCCGATCGCCAGGCGTATGGCGGTCTGTCCCCGGCGCGATACGGCGCGGGCCAGCAGCAGGTTCGCGACATTAGCGCACGCAATCAGCAGCACCAGGCCGCAAACCGCAAGCAGAATCTGCAGGCTGCGGCCATACTCTTCCTTCATTTCGGCCACACCGGCGCCGGCGGGAATTACGTTGATCACCTGCTTGGGAAGCATGCGAATCACGTCTGGCATCCAATTGGCGGGATAGCCGGAATCGTATTGCAGCCATTGCCGCAACACTCCGGTGAGCCGCGCGGACATGCCGTTAGTCGTGGCTCCCGGCTTCAGCCGGCCGATCACGCGCAGCCAGGCTGAGATGGACCGGGGCAGCAGGGCGCTGTCGCCGTCAATCATGGGTTCATGCTGCAGCGGAATCCACATATCGGGAGGGTCGCTGCGCAGCGTCTCGCCGAAAAATCCGGGGGGAGCGATGCCGATGATCGTAAAGGGATGGCCCTCCACAACAAAAGTGGAACCCGGCACGGAAGGGTCGCCACCGTAGGTGATCTGCCAGGCGCGATGGCTGAGTACCGCAACCGGCGGAGCCGCCGGCTTGTCGTCATCCGCCGTGAATACGCGCCCCGCAAAAGCACCCACGCCCAGCATCGAGAAGTAGTTCCCGGTCACGAACTCGGTTCGCAACGGCCGGGGGGCCGTCTCCTTTTCACGCCGCACGCTCTGAATCCAATTACCCGCCTGGAAGGCGGCCAGCTCTTCAAATTCGGGCGCTGCTGCCTTAAGCCGCTGGTAGAGGGGGAACGAATAGAACCCCCAGCGGTCCTGAGGTCCGCCTTCCACGCAGCAATCGTCGCCTTCGCCCACGCGGTAGAGAGTGCCCGGATCGGAAACCGGCAACGAGCGCAGCATCACCGCATGAATCAAGGTGAAGATCGCAGTGGTGCCGCCGATCCCGAGCGCCAGCGTGAGCACGGCCGCAGCCGTAAAGACGGGAGACTCCCGGAACTGCCGCATTGCGTAGCGAAGATTGCTGAACAGCCTTTGCATTCGGACCTCCTCATTCCCTTACGGGCCTGTAGCGCCCCGGGTTCCGGAAAAAGCCAAAATCCGCAGACCCTACCTGGCGATCCCGCGCAACTTCGCTTGACGCTCTTTGAGTTGACGGACTCCGCAGTCGATGGTGAGCATCAAGCTAACGCATGACCTCCGTTTTCGATACAATCGCCCTGAATGACAGCGCGAACAAGATTGGCGCGTGTTCTGGGCATCGACCCCGGCCTGAACCTGACAGGTTACGGCGTGATCGAATACCACGGAAGGCAGGCTGCATTGATTGAGGCTGGAGTGATCCGGCTGCCGGCTGCGAAGGGCAACAATTTGGCCTCTCGCCTGGAGAAGCTTTTCGAAAGCGTACGCGAAGTGATCGCCGAGTTCGAGCCCGAGAAGGTGTGCCTGGAGGAAGTTTACAGCCACGCCGACTTTCCGCGTACTGCGATCCTGATGGGACATGCTCGCGGAGTGATTTGCCTGGCGGCGCGCATGTCGAGAGTTGCCGTCGTGAGCCTGCCGGCAAAGCGGATCAAGCAGGCTGTGACCGGCAACGGCAACGCCAGCAAGCTTCAAGTGCAGCGCGCGGTGCAGCATCATTTTTCGCTTGACGGCGTTCCTCACCCGCCTGACGTGGCCGATGCTCTGGCGGCCGCGCTATGCTACGTTCATTCACTGGGGAGCGAAGCCGCGCGCGCCTCACGCAGTCTCTCGCGGTCGCAGTTGTAAGCAGTTTGTCGAAAGTGTTCCGCCGTGTCATTCTGAGGCGACGAAGAGTCTCGTGACGAGAGCGATGCAAGACCTGAGAACTGACAACCGACAACTGACAGCCGAGAATGATCTCCGAAATCACAGGTGACGTACTTTACGACCGCATGCGGCGCAATGCCCTGCTGGTGCGCGTCGATTCGCTTTGCTACGAGATCCTCGTGCCCTCCGGCATCGCGTCGCGCCTGCGCCAGACGCCGCCGGACGAGCGGCCAAACCCGCTCACCTTCTACACCATCTACTATATTGACGGCGGGCTTGGCGGCGGACATTTGACGCCCAAGCTGGTGGGCTTTCTCGATCCGCTTGACCGCGAGTTCTTCGAGACCTTTACCACGGTGCCGGGAGTCGGCTTCGCCAAAGCCCTCAAATGCCTGATCCGTCCCATGAACGAAATCGCCCAGGCGATCGAGCGCGGCGATGCGCGTTTTCTGCAGGAGCTGCCCGGCATCGGGCCCAAGATGGCTGAACGCATCGGCATGGAGCTTCGCGGTAAAATGGCGAAGTTCGCCCTTGCCCCCAGCGAAGCGCCACTCTCCGTGGAGCAGGAGACGGACAGCGAGTTGCGTGTCGAAGCCCTGCAGGTGCTCGAACAGCTCGAGTATTCGCATGGGGAGGCTCAGCGAATCGTGGCGGACATCTTCGGCCGGCACAAGCACGTGAAGAGCGTCGAGGAGTTTCTGAACAAGGTGTTCGAGCAGAAGCAGGCAGGGGCGTAAGGCAGAGTCAGGAGAGAAGCCAGGAGTCAGAAGCCAGCGCTGCAACGAGGAGCGTCCGCAGAATAAGTCATTGAAACTTCAGAACGCGGCCTAGTAAGCAAGGTTCAGTACCTGGCTTCTGCTTTTACATAAATCATGAGAGAGCGGCTGGTTTCGCCAACTCTGATTTCCCCGGAAGATGAGCGGCTGAATCTCGGCTTGCGCCCTCCCACGCTCGCCGAGTATGTGGGCCAGGCGAAATTGCGCGAGAAGCTCGAGATCGCGTTGGGCGCGGCTCGAGGCCGCTCGGAGGCGCTCGAACACACGCTTTTCTACGGTCCGCCGGGTCTGGGCAAGACCACCTTGGCCCACATCATCGCCCACGAGATGGGCGCCAAGATCGTGGTGACGTCCGGGCCGGCCTTGGAGCGCACCGGCGACCTGATGGGTATTCTCACCAATCTGGCCGCGAACGACGTGCTTTTCATCGACGAAATTCATCGCTTGCCCGCCACCGTGGAGGAATTTCTATACCCGGCCATGGAGGACTTCAAGGTCGATTTCGTGCTCGATAAAGGCATGTTCGCCAAGACGGTGAACATCCCGCTGAAGAAGTTCACACTGGTGGGCGCCACTACACGCGCCGGGAGCCTTTCTGCGCCGCTGCGCAACCGCTTTGGTCTTTTCTACCATCTCGAGTTCTACAACGTGGAGGAGCTTGCCGAGATTGCGTTGCGCTCTGCGGGGATACTCAGCGTCGAGGTCGATGCTTCGGGCGCTGCCGAAATGGCGCGGCGGGCGCGCGGCACCCCCCGTATTGCCAATCGATTGCTTCGGCGGGTGCGTGACTTCGCGGACGTGAAGGCCAAGGGCCGCATCAATGCCGAGGTAGCGAAGGCTGCGCTCGCCCTCGAAGGCGTGGATGAAATCGGCCTTGACGATCTCGATCGCAGCTTCCTGGCCACCATCATCAAGACTTACAAGGGCGGACCCGTGGGCGTGGAGGCGCTTTCCGCCACGCTTAATGAGGAGGTCGAGACGCTGGTGGACATGGTGGAGCCTTACCTCTTGCAGCAGGGCTTCATCAGTCGCACCAAGAGCGGACGCCGGGCCAATGACGCGGCTTACAGGCATTTGCATCTGCCGATGCCCGTGGGCACCATGGTTCCGCTGTTCGATCACGCAGAGCGAGGGATTGGTGATTTGTGATTGGTGAATTCTTGAATTCGCAGGCGTTAGATGAGCGTTGAAACCACAGCCACGGCGTCCAGGTCCAGCGCGGAGGGGGCTCCGGAGCGGAATAGCTTTGCCTCGCCGCACACGCCCTCGACGGAGCAGATTCAACGCCTCGTTCGCGAAGAGATAATGCCCCGCTTCGCCGAACTGAGACTGTGCCGGTCCACGAAGGAGCTTCTGGCCAGTCCTGTTTACCGGGAGATCGAGCCTGCGGTGCGCGCCGTGCTGGATACTCCGGAGACCGGCGACTTCAGCATCGGCGCCGCTCCTGCTCGTGACCGGTACCGTTTTGTGGCCTGGAATCTGGAGCGTGGCATCGAGCTTGAGGGCCAGCTCGACGCTCTGCGATGCCATCCTTATCTGCGCGGCGCCGACGTTCTCCTCCTCACCGAGACCGATCTCGGAATGGCGCGAACCGAGAATCGCAACGTTGCCCGCGAGATCGCGCGCGAATTGGGCCTGCACTACGCGTTTGTCCCTTGCTATCTCAACCTGTTCAAAGGCGCGGGCCTCGAATATCACGCCGAGGGCGAGAACGAGCTGGGGCTGCACGGCAACGCGATTCTCAGCCGTTACCCGCTGCGCCGCGTGCGCGCGATTCGATTGAAAAACGGCTTCGACAAGATGGCTGGCCGTGAAAAGCGCCTGGGCAGCCAGGCAGCGGTGGTTGCCGAAGTGGAGTTCCCCAATTACGGCCTGGTAGCGGTCTCGAGCCATCTGGATGCCAACTCCAGCCAGCGTCATCGCGCGGCCCAGATTCGCGGCATTCTCAACGGGCTCGGTCACGACGACCTTCCGGTGGTGATCGGGGGCGATTGGAACACGACCACCTACAATTCCTCCCGGCCCGTTTACGCCATCGCCGGCTTCTGGCTGCGCGTGGTCATGGGAGTCGACAACGTCATCAACAATCACTACCTGCATCCTTACAACCGGTTCGAGCGCGACCTTTTTCAGAGCCTCGAACGAAGCGGATTCGACTATCGCCACTGCAACATGATCGGCGAGCGCACCGGAGGTTATGACGCGGCATGTTCCAAGACGCGGCAGAGCTTGAGCGAATGGGTTCCGAACTGGTGCTTTGCCTTTATGCGCTGGTCGTTGCGCAATCATGGCGGGCGCTGTCCGATCAAGATCGACTGGTTCGCCACCCGCGGTGTACGCGCCCGGAATCCGGTGGTGCTTCACGAGTTCCGCGAGTGCGACGCCCCGCTGTCGGATCATGACCCGATTGGCGTGGACACCATCGTCGATTGATTCGAGTGGTGTTTAGAGACTGAGGATCAGAGCGCCAAATCAGGAGCTTTAATCTGAGCGCAGCGGAGCCCCTCAGTAGCCTTTTCAGGCCAGTCAAATGCAGAGATTCTTCGCTTCGCTCGCAATGACACCAACCATGCGGCGCGCCTACCTGGGCCTTGGCTCGAATCTCGGCGATCGACGGGCGAACATCGAGAGGGCCCTGCAGCAGCTCAACGAAAATGGTATTGAGGTGCAGCGGGTCTCATCGCTCTACCGCACGGAGCCCGTAGGCTACACGGAGCAGCCTTGGTTCGTGAATTGTGTGGCGGAAGTTTTGACCGATCTCATGCCGCTGCAGCTGCTGCGGCGCTGCCAGATCATCGAGCGCGCCCTCGGACGGCGTCCCGGTCCCCGCAACGCTCCGCGTCCGATCGACATTGACATTCTGCTGTATGAGAATGCCGTGGTGCGGTCAGCCGAAGTCACAATTCCGCATTCGCGTCTGGCGGAAAGACGCTTCGTGCTGGTTCCGCTCCGCGAAATCGCGGCCGGCGCGGAACATCCGGTTTCAGGGCGGACCGTTCGCGAGCTGCTACAAGTTACG
>DASYYZ010000065.1:0-60072 GCA_035946735.1 Terriglobia bacterium | reverse complement strand
CTGCTTGAACTCTTCCACCGCCTGTTCGAACTCCGCGATGTTCGGCGCGCGGTAAGCAAAAAACTGGTTCAGGAGGAACGCCAGTTCGGCGGGTTTATGCAGGTCCACTGCGGGCGCGGGCTGCTTGTTCTGGTAGAGGATCGCGTAGCGGGTGTCTTCAAAAATCGTGTTGGCAACGGGGTAGCCGCGAGCGATCTTCTTGTCGATCTCGGCCTTGAGGTCGTCGTCTGAATCCTTGGCTTCCCAATAGCCGCGGGGAATGGTGTTTTCGTCGCGCACCGTGCCATCCGGAACGTTGCGGCGATCGCCGGGGGCGGCGAGTTGCGGAATCAGCGTCCAGCCTCGGCGGTGCGCGCAGTCGGCCAGCAGCTTTTCAAAGGCCGAGCTCACCGCGCCCTCGTGAAGAACTCCCTGGCGGTCGTAAGCCTCAAGCTCCGAGTAGTAGGCGCGAATGGCGGAGTCGGTGGGCTTTAGAGGTCGCTCGCTTTTCATGGTTGAGTCGCGGGGCAGGAAGAAACATTATCCGGCGACTGGCGGAAAAGCAAGCGGCTGGGTGAATTTTACTCCCCCGCTTCCCGAGATCGATTGTGTTTTTTTGAACCTACCGGGGATTGCAAAATATAGTGACGACCGCTGCTGTAGCGCCGGTCTGCGACCGGCGTCTTTCGCCGCTCATAGAGCGGCGCTACAGAGAATGACGTCACTGTATTTTGCAATCTTCATTAAATAGCAGGTCCGTGCTAGCCTTCGTTGCCCTGGGGGTGAAAATCATTTTGTGTTTTCTGGACGTTTTCCGGCGGGTTCAAAGCGTGCTTTGTGTCGTTCTTTGAACGCCTTTCGCGCGTCCAAACCCGTCCTTCATGTCGTTTTCTGAAAGCCTTTGTGCAAAAAGTATACACTTTTCTTGCGCTCGATTCTTGGTTTTCGGCTGGCCTGACAGGGGGTGACGCGGGTCGAACGACGGAGCGACGCTGTGTTCAGCGCCGAATACGCCGGTGGGGACACCTGCGCTACAGCAGCGGTCGTCGCTCTATTTTCCAATCCGCAGTAAGTGGCTTATTTGCCGGCAGGTGCGAACGCCAGCAGGACATTGCCGTCGAGCTCGTTGGTGTAGCCGGCGCTGACGTAGAGCATGCCGTTAGCGATGGCAGGTCCGCCGTTGTTGAACGAGCCTCCGTGCGCCTTTACGCCGTTGACAGTCTTGAAGTTGTGGGCAGCGTCGAAGTCCCAGATCACGGCGCCGGTGCGGCTGTCATAGGCTCGCAGGTGGCCGTCCAGAGACCCTGCAAACACCGCTCCGCGAGTGGCAGTGGGAGGCGCCATCTGCGCGGCGCTGCATCCGAATACGTTGAGGCAGGCGGGCTTGGGCGCCGGCGTGAACCAGGCTTGATCGCCGGTCTCGATGTTCAGCGCGATAAGTCCTCCGCCTGCTTCGGGATGCGAGTCCTGCCAATCGGAGAGCGGGTAGTACGCGTAACGGCGGCTGGCAGCCCCTCCCCACTCGATTCCTCCGAGCGGCCCGCCCTTGGCTACGCGCTTCTGCCAGATCACGCGGCCGAAGCGCGCCGGGTCAAGCGCAGTGACGAGTCCCGACTTCTGCGCCGTCAGCAGAACTTCGCGGCCGTCCGAAAGCGTGCCGAGGATCGGAGGGGCGCCAAAGTCGTAGTCCTCACCGGGCTTGGCCGGGCAATTGGCCTTGGTGTCGGCGACGCAGGCGATGTTCCATAGGTCATGGCCGGTTATCTGCTTCCACCACAGCATCTTACCGGAATCCAGGCTGAAGGCCATCACGGCGTCGGAGGTGGATGTCGGCGGGTCGGAATAGTTGTTGCCGGTCCCTACGTAGATCTCCCGGCGTTCCGTGCTGATCGTCGGTGGCGACCAGAGAGGAGCGCCCGAGGGTCCAAACATTTGCACTCCCGCGGCGTTCTTGCGGGTGGGCTTGGCCGGCTGCTGGATGGTGTAGCTTTTCCAGATTTGCTTGCCGTCGTCAGCGTCAAGGGCCACCAGCGCGCCCCGGAAGGTGCAGCACGGGTACTTGGGGTCGGCGGCCGCTCCCTCCTCACCCGATGATATCGGCACGTAGAGGCGTCCGTCATGTAGCAGCGGAGAACCCGTGATCCGCGCTGCAGGATGCGATTCCGGATGCACTTTCCAGATCAACGAGCCGTTGGAAGTGCTTACGGCATATACGTTTCCATTCGTATCGCCGAAAAAAGCCCGGCGTCCGTCGTCACCGATGGAGATGGCTGTTTTTACGGTCGCCGTCGCTTGATATGTCCACCATATGCAGCCCGTGCGGGCGTCGATGGAGTAGACAGTGCCGTCTTCACTGCCGGCGTATAGCTTGCCCCCGAAAACCGTCGGCTGACCGTACGTGGCGGAGGCTCCCGGAAACCCGAAGGCCCACTTGAGTCTGAGCCCCGGAATCTGATCCCGCCTGATGCCGGCGGTGGACTCCGGTTGAAAGCGCGCGTTACGCGCGCTGACGCCCCAGCCATTCCACACCGGAGCATTCGCAGGTGGATCCAGGTTTGCCGGGCAGAACCCTTTGAGCATGCCGGAGGTACGCGGATCCGCCAGGTATTCCGCTACTTCTTCCCGCTCCGGACGGGTCAGCTTGGCTCCCTGCGCCTGCATCTCTCCGGTCTGCAAAGCAGTCAGAATGGAGCCTTTCGACATCTGCCGTAGCGATTCGAGCAGCGGCGCACGAGTCTGGCTGTTTGTGGCATGGCACATGGCGCACTTCTGCTGGAAAACGATCGCGCCCTGCGAAGCCTTGCCGCTTTGCTTGCGGCTGCAGTCCAGCGCTCCCAAGGTCGTCAGTACAGCTATAAAAATTAGGGCAGGAGTGTTCGCCGGGCGGCAGCGTTCACCTGGACGACCCATGTGCTCTACCCCCCGCGTTTCCAGATGGCCAAATCGAATTAGATGCATGTGATGGTCGTTTAATCATCCGCGCCTGCCCCAGCAACTCTCGAGGACAGTCAAAGAGTCGGAGTTCGCCGCCGGCAAACCCGCACGAAATTCCCCGCACACAATTCTCCAAACGGCGTACGGTATTATTGTCCATCGACGGCTCGCTTCCCTATTTGAAGCTGTCAAGGAACTTTAGCGGCTTCAAACACAACATTCGACGTCAAATGGATCAGTCACGAATCAAAGATTGTTGGCTCGTTACCGTGTCGTATTTACCCGATGGCCTTTCGGGGAAGAACGCGAACACTCGGGTGCGCCGTTAGAGTTTCGAAAGTTTCTGCAAACTAGGATCGGAGAAGTGCTTGTAGAATGGAGGTTGCCTGTCAGGTTGGCGGCAGCGATTGATATGGAACGCGCTCTGAGAACCGACGATCCCACTTGGTACAAGGACGCCATTTTCTACGAGGTACACGTCCGCGCCTTTAATGATAGTAACGGCGACGGGGTCGGCGATTTCCGTGGTCTGCTCGATAAGCTGAGCTATCTGCAATCGTTGGGCGTTACCGTGATCTGGTTGCTGCCCTTTTTCCCCTCCCCGCTCCGGGACGACGGCTACGACATCGCCGACTACACGAATATCAATCCGGCCTACGGCACCATGGAAGATTTCGAGCTCTTCCTGAAAGAAGCGCATCGCCGCGGCCTGGCGGTGTTGATCGAGCTGGTGCTGAATCACACGTCCGATCAGCACCGGTGGTTCCAGGAAGCCTTGCAGGCGGCGGACAGTCCGAAGCGCAATTGGTATGTGTGGAGTGATAGCGACGAAAGATACCGCCAGGCGCGTATCATTTTTACCGATACCGAGAGCTCGAATTGGGCTTGGGAGCCGAATTCCAAGGCTTACTACTGGCATCGGTTTTTTCATCACCAGCCCGATCTCAACTTTGACAATCCGGAAGTCCGCGAAGAGCTCTGGAACGTGATGACGTTCTGGCTGGATCGAGGCGTGGACGGATTTCGCCTTGACGCGGTGCCTTATCTGGTGGAACGCGAAGACACGTCATGCGAGAACCTGCCCGAGACGCACGCTGTCTTGAAGCAGTTTCGCCAGCGGCTGGATCAGCATTATCCGGGCCGATTCCTGTTAGCCGAGGCCAATCAGTGGCCCGCCGACGTCCGGCCCTACTTTGGCGACGGCGACGAATGCCACGTGTGCTTCCACTTTCCCTTGATGCCCCGGATGTTCATGGGCGTTCGACTTGAGGATCGAAAACCGATCATTGAAATCCTGGAAAGAACACCGCCTATCCCCGACAACTGCCAATGGGCCACCTTTCTTCGCAATCACGACGAGTTGACTCTCGAAATGGTGACGGACGAAGAGCGCGACTACATGTATGACGAATACGCGCGCGACAAGACGGCGCGGCTGAATTTGGGAATTCGCCGCCGTCTGGCGCCCCTAGTGGAGAACGATCGCCGCCGAATCGAGCTCATGAACAGCATGTTGATGTCGCTCCCCGGCAGCCCGGTGATCTACTACGGCGATGAGATTGGCATGGGCGACAACGTTCATCTTGGCGACCGGAACGGTGTGCGAACCCCGATGCAATGGAGCGGGGGGTGGAACGCCGGCTTCTCCACCGCGGAGCCGGAGCAGCTGTATTTTCCAGTGATTTCGAATTCTGTTTTCGGCTATCAGGTGATCAATGTGGAGTCACAAAGGCGGTCTGAACACTCATTGCTCTCATGGATGAAACGCATCATTCAACTGCGGGCCTCGACGCAGGTATTCGGGCGCGGATCGATTGAGTTCCTGAGTCCCGCAAACCATCGAATCCTGGCCTACGTTCGGCAGCTCGGCGAAGAGCGCGTGCTCGTCATCAACAATCTTTCGAGTTCGGCGCACGCCGGAGAGCTGGATCTAAGCCGCTTCGACGGACTGATTCCGATCGAAATGTTTGGCGGCAATCCGTTCCCGAGGATCAGGCGCCCTCCTTATCTTGTAACTCTGGGCCCGTATCAATTCCTTTGGTTCCGCCTGCGACGCCTTTGAGGCCGCGTCGGGGACAGTTTGAAGGCATCCTCTTAGTGGTGAAGTCGGGGAGCGGGCGCAAGCTGCCCTCGTCATCGAGCGCGGAACGCCGCGAGCCTACTGCGGAGACTGATCGACAGGCCCCAATAGCGGTACCGGAGGGCCTCCGGAGGGATTCTTGGCCGAGGAAGAGTTTCTCACCGACAGGTTCTTGGGCGAGCTCACCGCCGTGGGCGAGGTCGACATCCTGGTCGGCATCCCTACGTCCAACAACGCGGGGACGGTTGGCCAGGTGGTGACGGCCGCGCAAGCCGGCCTCATCAGGTATTTCCCTCGGGCTCGCGCGGTGGTGATCAACGCAGATGCGAATTCCCGCGACGGCACGGCAGAGGCCGTCATCGGGGCATCGATTGAGAGCTATCGCGCCCTGCTCAAAGCCGCGCCGCTGCGCACCATGCACCGGCTTACCACGTCTTATCATCCGAACTTCGGCAAAGGCGGAGCCTGGCACATCTTCGCTGCCGCTGCCGACCTCCTTCGCGCCAAGGCCTGTGCCGTGTTTTCGCCGGACCTCGCGAGTTTCACGCCGGAGTGGGTGGATTACCTGGTGAAGCCGGTTTACAAGGAGGGCTTCGATCTGGTCGCGCCTGTCTATCAGCGGCCGGCGCTCGGTGGCCTGCTCATCAAGAACATCGTGTCCCCGATGGTTCAGGGCGTGTACGGCAGATCCCTCCGCGAGCCGGCCGGCACGGAAATCGGCTTCTCCGGCAAACTGGCGTCGCAGTTGTTAAACCAGCAGGCCTGGCAAGAGGAGGCGGTCCAGTTGGCCCCCGAGCTCTGGGCCACCACCACGGCCGTGGTGAGCAACTACCGCATCGGCCAGTCCTATCTCGGCCCCAGGGTGCCGGCCTCGAAGCGTAGCTTACCGGACGTGGTAACCAGCATCCGCGAGGTTGTGGGCGCACTATTCCGGTTCATCGAAATGCACTCTTCCTTCTGGACCCAGCCGAAAAATGGCGAGCCGGTGCCGAATCTGGGCGCCGAGTACTCGCCGGCGGCTGAGAACGTGCATGTCCAGCGGGTTCAAATGCTCCAGACTTTTCGCAACGGGGTCACCGAGCTCGCTAGCATCCTGCAATCGATCTTGTCCCCGCCGACGCTCGCTGACATCAGAACGATTGCCAGCCTTAACGACGAGCAGTTCCAATATCCGGATGACCTTTGGGTGAAGACAGTTTACGATTTCGAAGCTTCGTTTCATCATTCGGTGATGAACCGCGATCATCTGCTGCAAGCCCTGGTTCCGCTCTATCAGGGTCGTGTGGGCGCATTCGTCGCTGAGAGCCAGAGCACCGAACCGGTCTCCTTCGAACAGCGGTTGGAAGGACTGTCACGTCACTATGTAGAGGCGCTGCCTTACCTGATCGAAAGATGGGGCGGCTGAAAGTTGAGGTGCAAGGTGGACAACTACTCCGTAGGCGGTCTTCAGCATACCCTGGTCACTTTCGTGGACCTGATTCTGCAGTTTCTTCCGCGCCTGCTGGCGATGCTGATCATCATCGCCATCGGTTGGCTCTTGGCGCTGCTCCTTCGGGTGATTGTGAAGTACGTCCTCAGGTGGCTGAGGTTCAAACGTGTGAGTGACAACGCCGGTCTGACTCAAATGCTATCCAAGGCAGCCTTGCCGCCGCCTGAGGATCTGCTGAGCCGCCTGGTGTTCTGGGTGGTGGGCATTTCTTTTATGTTCCTCGGCTTCAGCGCTCTCGGGATCTTTGCGCTGCAGGAACAGATTTCACGATTCTTTCTCTTTCTCCCGCAAATCTTCGTGGCCCTACTCATCCTTTTCGTGGGGCTTCTGGCAGCGGATTTCTTCTCGAGGGCCACCTTGCTCGCCGCGGTCAACGCGAACGTAAGCTCACCGCGCCTGTTGAGCGCTCCGGTGCGATTCCTGATTACGATTCTTGCCGTCAGTATGGCGCTCGATCAGATCGGGCTCGGGCGCGACGTGGTTTTGATCGCATTTTCGATAGCTTTTGGTGCGATCATGCTCGGCATGGCAATTGCGTTTGGCCTGGGAGGGCGCGACGCCGCTAAGCACCTGATCGAAAAAGAGCTATTCCGAACACGTGTTGGCGAAGATCACGAGGAGGTCTCGCACCTGTAACCGGCGGCCCGTGGTCGGGAAAGATCTCTCCAAGAGCGAATCGCGAAGGGGCGAATTGCCTGCAGCAAATGCCTGCGAACAACGTTACCGTTCGGCCTCCTTTTGAATCAGCACTCGCTACTCACCGTTCGCTGCTCGCGACTCTTCACTCGCACGGTCACCGGGTGCGGCGAACAGCAGCGCTACGGGAAAGCTCTGGAAGACTTCGCGTAGAGCAAGCGTAGCCGGCCGGCGCGAGGCGCTGCAGGTCAATCGCTGTCCCGTCAAAACATTGAACCAGCTCCGGGGCGCCCGGGCCGGCAACACCAGTTCGCCGCCAGCCCAGAATCGCTGAGCCTGGGCCGGCTTCATCGGAGCCTTCGCAGAGGCGAGCCACCGCGGCAAGGCGGCCAAAAGATGTTCATCGCCGAACGATCGCACAAGGGCCACAACATTCCTGTTGCGATTGCCTCTCGCTTCAACAGCGGCGTAGTCGCCCTCCAGAAACAGTTGTGGATGTTTCCTTCTGAAGTTCAGCGCCCGCCAAGTGAGGTACAGTTTGACGCGGCCATCGGTCCAGTGCTGCAAGAGTGACTCGAGGAAGGCGGGAGCCGGAGCACCGTTCGCCTGCTCCTGAATCGATCTGAGCAGCTCCGTTCGCAAGGCGAAGTCCACGCGGCCCCGGTTGTCGGGATCAACGAGGTGAAGATCCCACAATTCGCAGCCTTGGTAGAAGTCAGGAACGCCCGGGCACACGATCTTCAGCAGCACTTGCGCCAAGCCATTTAGCATCCCCCAATACGCGACCTTGCGGTGAAAGTCATGAAAGTCCTTCAGGAACGGATCATCCTCCGAACCACTGAGCACTGAATCGATAAATTCGACGAGAGCGCCCTCCTGCGCGAGATTAGGCTGGGTCCAACGCGTGTGGACCATTGCCTCACGCATGGCCTTGATGAGGTACGCCTGAAGCCTCTCCTTGAGCCCTGGTATTTCAGCGGGGCTCGCGGGCCAGGCGCCGAGCAGCGTCTGGTAGAACAGAATCTCGTCGTTGCTATCGGGAACGATCTGGCCGTTCACGGACTTCTTGCGGCTTGCGTTCAGCCTAGTCCAGCGACGCAGGCGGCGCTGCCATTCTGCGGGATTCCCGGAGAGCACGCTGATCCGCGCGCGAACGTCCTCGCCCCGCTTGGTATCGTGCGTTGCCGTCGCGTTCAGGCTGTGGGGCCAGGCGCGCGCCCGATCCTTTACAAATTGATGGAAATCGTCTGCCAGGACTTTCCCTGGTCGCGGATCGCCGCCGACTTCATTCAAGGCAACCAGGGGATTGTAGACGTAAAGCGCCGTATCCTCCTGGCCTTTGGCCATAACCGGACCCGTGAACTGTTGCCAGCGCATCACAAAGCTCAAGCGGGCTTCCCGCTGCTCCGGCAACAGATGGCCGGCGTCCTCAATAAGCAAGACCTCGCGGACGAAATCAAAGCACGCGGAACTGAGATTGGGTCTGCGGCGGCGCGCCTCTCGAACTGCAGCCTCGATTCGGGTGCGGGCTTCCCCGCTGAGGGCAAGGTTGCGGACATAAGTGCGATATACCGTCAGGCAGACGGTGATCTCAGCTAAAGCCTGGGCCAGATCGGAGAATGGCAGATCGCGCGCGTAGCGGTCCTGCTCGGCGAGCAGTCCCAGCTGGCGGCTAAGGGATCGAACCTCGACCGCTAGAAGAGTGTTGATCACGAGCTTCTTCTTGCGGTAGAGGATCTCCTCATAATCAACCCCACTGCCAACGAAGCGGGCATAGATGCGCTCAACAGCTCGCGCTCCGCGAGGTTCAATGAAAAGCCGGTTGACGGCATTCAGGAAATCGTAGCCGGTGGTGCCGAAGACGGGCCACTCTGGCGGCAGCCTCTCCGACCCTGAGAGAATCTTCTCCACGATCAGGTAAAAGGATCGAGGCTCCCCGCCGGGACTCCCTGCGACCCGCTCCTGCAATCTCTGCAGGTATCCGAGTGGGTCCCTGAGACCATCAATGTGGTCGATTCGCAGGCCCTGCACGAAACCTTGCTCAACCAGCCTGAAAATCAAACTGTGCGTGGCTTCGAAAACGAATGGATCCTCGACTCGAACGCCCACCAGGTCCACGATGGCGAAGAATCGCCGGTAGTTGATTCCGGCGTTCGGATTCTGCCAAAAGGAAAGAACGTACGCCTGCTCCGAAAGCGCGCGGTCAAGCAGCCTAAAGCTCGCCGGACGATTCTTGATGCCGCTGAACAATCGCAGGTTTTCGCTGATAAACCGCCTGACATCGGGAACGGTCCTGTGCAGCCGCTGCAGCCTCTCTTTAACCGCCTGCGTCTGGAGCCGCCTTTCACCCGCGGCCTCAATGGGCAAAGACAGTTCTGCCGGAAGGGCGGCGAGACTGGCTAAAATGCCGCGGTATTCCTGACAGGACGAGGAATCCGAGCCCAGCCTCTTTTCCAACACGTCGAGCCGGTGCTTCAGGATACGATGATAAGACGCGGGCGACAGAGGAAACGTCTCTTGACGGTACTGCACCCGGAAGGAACCATCGTGATAGACAGGCTGCAGCTCCCGGTTCTCGAGCACCCGTCCATATAAGTCTGCCAGAACCGGCAGCAGAACCTTATTCTCCAGGCTACGATAGTCCGGGTGCCAATCGATGTCGAAGTGGGAGGCATACGCGGACCCCGGGCCGTTTTCGAGCAGATCCATCCACCATGGATTCTCGCTGCTGGCGGCCATATGGTTAGGCACGATGTCCAGAATCAGGCCCATTCCCCGGCGCTGCAATTCGGCCTGAAACGCCTCGAATTCCTCATGGCTCCCCGCGTCCGTATCGAGACGGGTGGGATCCGTCACGTCGTAGCCGTGACCACTCCCGCGCCGGCTCTGCAGCAAGGGTGACGCATAAATGTCCGTGATGCCGAGGTCCTGCAGATATCCCAGCAGAGCGCGGGCTTCACGAAAAGTGAAGTCCTGGTTGAACTGAAGCCGGTAAGTCGCAACTGGAAGGCGTAACGAAGCCATGGCCGTCTACGGGACTCGCAACTTCAACCTGTCGCGCAGTGCTGTAACCTCTCCTGTCCAGGATTGAGCCGCCGGGGTACCCGGGTCCGCCTCTCCAAACAAGGCCTGATAAGAGCTGGTCAGCACGGGATACACAGCATTCTGCGTTTGCCACAGGTTAACGGCAAACGGCAATGAGCTAACGAGTTCGAGCAAACGATTCAGCCGCTGCAAGCCTTCGATGTCCTCCGGGCGTGAATTGACCACGGCCGCCGCGGTTTCAATTCGCCGGCGGATGACATACTCGAGGGTCTGAACGTCGAGCGTGACGTTCATGGTCGCTGCTTCGTTGATAAGATTGCGGATGCCTTCCAGGTCAAGCTCGACACGGCCAAGAGCAGAGCGCAATTGGCTGTTCAACGCCAATTCGGCGGCAGCCTGGAAAGCTTTGGGCGCCGGAATCCCCAGGCCAATCAGAAAACGCATCAGCGGCGCGTGATTCTCATAGATACTCCGCTGCGCGGCGCTCGCTTCCTCCAGGGCCTCTTCCAGCACCAGGTTTACGATCTTGCGCTGCTCGTCGCGGAAAAGAGATTTCAGCGAATAGATCTGCTTGCCGAAGTTCTCATCCATCAGCCGGATCACTTCCGGCGTGTCGGCCTGGCTGAAAGCGCCGGTCAAACTCTGAAGCAGGCTCTGATAAGTATTCTCGTCGCTGAAGGCGCGCACGCCCCCATTGACGCTGTGATCGCCAAGGTACAGGACGCCGAAGCTCAGGGTCGAAGATTCGCGAGTGATCTCGGAGGTGAATCGCGACCGGCCTATCGCGAGCCGCATCTTGCCTGAGGTCGTCGATTTGTAGTCTTCGCGATCCGCCCCGTAGCAATATATTCTCGTGTGATCGCCGTAAGAATCAAAGATGGAGGTGATGGCATAGTGGGCCGCCACGCGGCTCATGTCGATTTGGGCAGGCTTCACAAACTTGCCGTAAATTTGGGCTCCGTCTCCGTGGTCAGGGAGATTGCTCTTGGCCTTCTGCAGCCTCTGCACAAATTCGGCTTCGATCCCATCGCCCAGCACGTCGCGCGCGAGCTGGGCCACGCGTCCGGCGTAGTGGATCACCTGAACGGTTTCAATACCGGATAGCTCGTCGAAAAACCAGCCGCAGCTCGTGTACATCAGCATGGCATGACGCTGCAATTCCAGGAGCTTGAGGGCCGCAATTTTCTCATTCTCATCGAGAGCGTGGGTGGCGTGGTCGCCGAAGAATTTATCGATGTTTTCCGAAGAGCGATCGAGAATGATTCGAATGTATTCATCGCGCGCCTGCCAGGGATCTTTCAGGAGCGCAGCGGCTCTCTGCTCGTAGGGTCCCGCCACCGTGTCGCGCAACCAATCCAGAGCCTCCCGCAACGGTGCGCGCCATTCCTGGTTCCAGCCGGGACGGCCCGAGTTGCAGCCGCAGTTACTGCGCCAGCGTTCCACTCCGTGCACGCAGCTCCACGACGTGTTATCGATGATTTCTACGAAATGATCGGCTGGATGGCGTTCGAGATACTGGCCGTAGTTGGTGAGTTCCGCAAGTTGATTGGCCTCGATGTAATGCAAGGCGTAGGTCAGCGCCATCTCCCCAAAGCGGTGATGATGGCCGTAAGTCTCGCCATCGGTCGCGATGTGAAGCAACTGCGGCCAGTCCCGGGCATCGGAAAATCCACTCAGGAGCCGGTCCGCGAATCGGCCGCCGTCGCTGAGCAATCCTTCAAAGGCCACTGCCTGCGAAATCGGTCCGTCATAGAAGAACAGGCTGATGCTCCGGCGCGAGGGCAGCCGCAGCAGGTAAGCGCGGCTGGGATCGATCCGGTCACCCGTGACGTCCTTCCAACTGCGGCTGCCGCGGCGGCGCGCGCGACGGGCCTGACGCGGCGCCAGGATTGTAAACTTGATGCCGTGCTCGGCGAGCACGTCCAGCGTGTCGGTGTCGACAGCGGTCTCCGGCAGCCACATGCCCTCGGGCCGCCGGCCAAAACGGTGCTCGAAATCCTTGATGCCCCAGCGCACCTGCGTCACCCTGTCGCGGTGATTCGCCAGCGGCATGATCATGTGGTTGTAAGCCTGCGCCAGCGCCGAGCCGTGACCCGCGTAGGATTGCTGACTCATGCGGTCGCCCTCTAAGATCGCCTTGTACACAAACGGGCTCTTCGCTTCAAGCCATGAGAGCAGCGTAGGGCCGAAGTTAAAGCTGATCTTGGCGTAGTTATTTACCATGCCGGTCATGCGCTGCTGATCGTCCAGGATGCGGGAGGCCGCGTTCGGGGCGTAGCACTCAGCGCTGACGCGCTCGTTCCAATCGTGATAGGGATAAGCGGAGTCCTGCAGTTCGATGGCTTCGAGCGAAGGGTTCTCGCGCGGCGGCTGATAAAAATGCCCATGAACGCATACGTATCGCATCGTCACTCCTCAAAGGTTGCGTCGTGGACGAACACGGCGAACGATGTCGCCCGGAGCCGGGCAGCCAGGTCTCCCTTGGATTCGATCTTATGAGGCAAAGCGCTTCCGGGTCCTCGCCAGCGCAAGTCAGCAGAATCGATGGCCTTTTGCCAGACTCCGGGCTCGCACTCCACGGTCAGAGTCGATTCGGCGTCTCCAAAATTATACAAAACGAGGATCCGGCGGCCTCCGCCTTGACAGCCGAGCGCCAGCGCCAGCGACCTCTCTGGTTCGAAGGCCGTGACTTTGACGGTCAGCTTTTTGAGAGGCAGGTGACGGCGGCGGAAACCAAGGAGTTCGCGGTGCAGGGAGCGGATCGTGCGGTGGGGCTCCCGGCGAATCAAATCATGGTTCAGTTTTGATCGCAAGAATGTTGACTCGGATTGCGGGTCGGGAGGCTCCGCAGTCCAGGCGAACGCCGCAAATTCTTCACGCCGGCCGCGGCGGACCGCCTCAATCTGCTCCGGATCAGAATGGCTGGTAAAGAACTGGAATGGAGCGGTCTCCGCGTATTCCTCGCCCATGAACAGCAATGGCACAAAGGGCGAGAGCAGGACTGCGCCGGCGGCAAGCTTCAGCTTCTCAAGATCGACAATCTGGCTCAAGCGATCGCCAAGGGCCCGGTTGCCCACCTGATCGTGGTTCTGGCTGCATGCCACGAACCGATCCCGTGAGAGCCCTCGCGGCGAGTTGCCGTGACGGCGCTGGCGATGCTTTGAGAATTGACCTGAAAAACACCAGCCCTGCTCGAGTGCGGTCGCCAGGCAGCCCATTCCGTCGAAGTCGGCATAGTATCCCGTGTTTTCGCCGGTCAGCAGAACGTGCAAAGCGTGATGAAAGTCATCGCTCCACTGAGCATCGAGACCGTATCCGCCGTGTTCGCGAGTGCGAAGCACACGCGCATCGTTGAGATCGCTCTCCGCGATCAGGTAGATCTTCCGGCCGGTACGCTTCGCGAGAGTCTGCACTGCGGCGCCGAGCTCGGCGAGAAACGGCACGGCGCCGGTGTCGACGATTCCGTGAATGGCGTCAAGCCGCAGCGCATCGATGTGAAACGAGTCCAGCCAGTAAACCGCATTTTCGATGAAGAAGCGTCGAACCTCGTCGCTATGCGCGCCGTCGAAGTTGAGAGCGGGTCCCCAAGGCGTTCGATAGCGACCGGCGAAGTACGGCGCGTACTCCCCGAGATAATTCCCTTCAGGACCGATGTGGTTGTAGACAACGTCGAGGACAACGGCAAGGCCGGAGCTGTGGGCCGCATCAACCAGCCTCTGAAGACCGGTGGGACCGCCGTAAGACTCCTGCACCGCAAACGGGAACACACCGTCGTAGCCCCAGTTGCGATTTCCCGGAAACTGGGCCACGGGCATGATCTCGATGGCAGTTACACCGAGTTCGCGGAGATCTGCAAGGTGGGTTATGACTGCGTCAAAGGTGCCTTCAGGGGTATAGGTGCCGACGTGAAGCTCGTAGATGACATACTCATCCAGGGGAAGTCCTGACCACTGCCGGTCCGTCCAGCAGAACGCGGCAACGTCCACCAGGGCGGACGGGCCGTGCACGCCGAGCGGCTGGAAGCGGGACGCAGGATCAGGCAGCTCACGGCCGTCCGGTAATCGGTAGTAGTATAACTGCCCGGGCTTTAGCCTTTCGAAAACGCCGCCATGGTACCCGCAGCCTTGGGGGCGCAAGCTGAGAACTTGCTCTGCAGATCCGGTTGCATGAAGATCCACCTTCTCCAGATTGAGAGCCCAAACCAGGAATCGCCAGCGGCCTCCCGAAAGCGGGGTGGCGCCAAGGGGCACCTCTTCAACCTGGGGTTGCGGACTGCTCTCCATTTCTCCCGGTACCGGAGGCCATGGGTGGAGCAGATGGAATCGGCCTCGCTCGTTAGATGAGCGGGTTACAGGCCGCGGATGCCGAAAAAGCGGACCTGGCAGCAATCCGGCGCCGCGGCTTGCTGCTTTCGGCCCTACGCCGTGTTTGCTGCATGCCAACGTCTCAGCGCTGAGGTCCCGCGTTGGCATTCGTAGGGGCTGGATTCGAAGGGGCTGGAGGTAAGGTGCTCGCTGGCTGCTGTGAGCTGGGTGTCTGCATCCAGGCGGGAATGGGAATCGCGAACCGAAAACTGGAGGCTGGAATCGGCGCTCCGGGTGTAAGCGCGGTCTCGATCTCAGGCGAGGAATCCGATTCTTCTTTGCCCGCCTTCGGCGCTCCGTCCGCCACCGTCACGGCAACGGAGCTCGGAATCACCGGGACTGGCCGCTTCACGAGACCTACCAGATCCAGGGCGCGCTCCGGCTCGGGATTGCTCATGAACCACTTCCACACGTCACCGGTGCGCAGGTTATCGGCGCTCAAGAGCGTGATGCCCACGTCGATTCCAATAACCTCCTCGCTCACCCAGCCCGTGGTGGGATTAAAGGCGTCCGCGAAGCCGTAGCGGCCGTAAATCTTCTTGCCGTACTTCACCAGCATGGCTCGCATGGCAGGAATGCAGATGTCCGGCGCGAACATCAGCGAACCCGCGGCTGCGCTCGGCGTCACCGTGCCGTCGATTCGCGGATCCGAAAGCGATCCTCCCCAGTTCCGGTAACCCTTGACGCTATCTGAGGCTGTCAAGCCCCAGACGTTCTCGGAATAGCCTGGAAATCGTCCCGACAGGTCCTTGGTGAAGGCCTCCCGCTCGGCTCGCGTCGCCGCCACCGCGTTCGCAAAATAGTTGACTTGCGGAACCAGCGCGCCCGTCTGCGGAAACTCGGCCACGCGGTCACGCAGATCGATCCAGGCCTGTGAGTACTGCTGGATGAACAGGGGTCCGCCGCCGACGAACGTGTAATCTCCGACGTTCACGATTGGAAGCTTCCAGGTATTCCAGGTGTAGGGAGCAATCGGGTTTGTCGGCGAGCCGATACCAAGCACATAGAGAATCATCAGCTCGCTGTACGTGTCCCAGCGATACTTGAAGAAGCCGCTCTCCGGCGTCCAGCCATGCGAAAAGTACGTCTTGCTGCCGTCCATCATCCAGGGAAAATCAACCCGGTCGTAAATGTAGGTGGCAAGCTGAACGATCTCGGGATCGTCGCTGAAATACTGGCGTACAGTCAGGACGCCGGCCAGCAACAGCGCCGTGTCGATAGACGAAACCTCGCTGTTCCAGCGGCGCTGGCCGGTCACCGAGTCCAGGTAGTGATAAAACCAGCCGTGCTCCTGCGGACTGCTATAGGCAAAATAGCGTAAGGTGGGTAGCACCCTTTCGCGAGCGGTCTCCCGGCTGATCCAGCGATGCTCGGCCGCGATGCAGAAAGCCGTAAGCCCGAATCCAGTGGCGGCGATGCTGGCGACGTTGACGTGATTGGGGTTGCCCTCGTGCTCGCCGTCCGCCCGGGCACGGTCGAGCGTCAAGCCGGTGTTGGGATCGGTCCACTCCCAAAAATAGCGGAAGGCGCGGCGCGAAAGGTCGTCGACAAGGTCGGTGTTGCCGGGGCTAAGCCCGGCCGTGTTGGTGCTCGTGACGGTAGCCTTGGCATGGCTCCGCGGCCGCTGGCGATGGGTCGACGACGGCTTGGAGCTGGCTTGTGCTCCCGCTGGTAACCCGCAGAGCAGCACTACGGAGGCCAACAGCAGTGGGTTTATCAGGTGTTTCTGTTTCCTGCCTAGGGAAAAAACGCCTGAAAGCGACGGGACCGTCGTTGAGTCTGTCAGGATGGAGTGCAACAGAATGCTCGACTTCTGGAAGAGACTCAATTGACACCCCGCCTTGCCCGCTGCGTTCGAATCATGCCTTCAATTTGTTGAAATAAATAAGCTTATCTTGGCTTGCTGGATTCTTAAGTCTCATCATGTCGCCCGAGACCACTAGTCCAGATGCGGCGTCTCTTAGAGCCGGTTGCGCCGACACAAGCACCCTCCGGATCATACTCTCACCATTTTACGTAGCACGCCGACCGCCAATTGTTGTTAAGATAGGCGTCGCGACAAGACACCAAGCCGACCGCTAAGCTCTTTGGAGTGTGATGCGTTCGTGCCCTAACGCGGTTTGGCATGAAACCCCTTTCGTTCGACCCGCGCTTCAGATTATAAGGCTCTTGCATTTATGGTTCAAAAGAGCCATCAAGTACTTTGGTAACTGCCGGAAGAGCCGTGATCCTGAATGTCAAGGCCCAGGGTTGTCCTCGATCGCAAGCCTGTGCTAGTTTTGATGGCAGAATGGTGATCTCACACTTTCCGGCCATGGTGCTCTACGCCTTCCTGGTTTCGGTGGTTTTCGGCGTGATCGCCAAGAATACCACCCGAGAACGATTGCTCTACGGGCTAAAATCGTTTGCGCTTTTCATCGCTATCGCCCTCCTGATTGGCTGGCTGATGTATCCCTTCCCGCGCCACGGCTGAGGTTCTGAACCAACGCAGATCCCCGGCGCTGCCCGTGGCACAGGCACTCCTGCCTCTGCATTAGCCCTTTCTCGGCACAGCCTCTTCTCTGCACAGCCAAGAGCGGCTTTGCCACCTGGCTGATCACTTCGTTTTACGACAAGCGTCAAGAAACGCTCACATCTCGGGTGTATACTGCTTGGCGCTGACTTGAAGCCGAATGTCTTAGCATAGGAGTGCCGCGTGAATAAGCCGAGCTGGTGGAAAGCGACCTGCGTCTGTGTGCTCTGCGCTTCAATGCCGGTTGTCTCGCCCGCGCAAACATTCACCATACTGTTCAACTTCGACTCCACAAATGGCGCCTTGCCGATCGGCGGGCTGGTTCAAGCCACCGGCGGGAGCTTCTACGGGACCACCGACATCGGCGGGAATAGCGCCGGAACCGTCTTCAGAATCACTAGAGAAGGCAAGCTGGGAACACTACACAGTTTCACCACCACGGACGGCGCCTACGTCGAGACGGGTCTCCTTCAAGCCTGGGACGGAGACTTCTACCGCACCACCACACAAGGCGGCGCCAACGGCTCTGGTACGGTGTTCAAGATCACCGCCGATGGCACGCTGACCACGCGTTACAGCTTTTGCTCGCTCGCGAACTGTGCGGACGGCTCCGCCCCTCTCGCCACTCTGATCCAGGTACCGACGGAAACCTCTACGGGACCACGAACCAGAGCGGGCCCTTACGGTGCCGGCACGGTGTTCAGAATCACCACCGGCGGCAAGCTGACCACGTTGCAGACCTTCGACGACGACGACGGCCAGGCGTCCATTGGCGCTCTGGTCCAAGCTACGAATGGGAAGTTCTACGGCACAACTTACCTGGGCGGGACCAACGGCTTTGGTACAGTCTTCGAAATCACCGCCGGCGGGAAGTTTAGAACGCTTCACAACTTTTGCTCGGAGCCGGGCTGCGGGGACGGCATCCTGCCTGTAGCCGGCCTGGTTCAAGCCGCGGACGGAAGCTTCTATGGGACCAACAACGGGGGCGGCGCGAACAACGCCGGTTCAGTCTTCAAGATTAATGCGTGGGCACGCTGACGGTGCTACACAGCTTCGACGGCTCTGTGGAGGGCGACTACCCCGCCGCCTTGATCCAAGCCACCGACGGCAACTTCTATGGAACCAACCAATCGGGTGGGGCCAATGGTGACGACACGGTCTACGAAGTCACCCCGGAGGGCGCGCTGACCCTGCTGCACACCTTCGCTGGCGCGGATGGCTCCGGCCCCTTCGCTGCACTGATTCAAGCTACCGACGGGAATTTCTACGGGACACCCTTCTCTGGCGGGACCAACGGCGACGGCACGGTCTTCAGTCTCTCGGTGGGTCTCGGGCCGTTTGTAGAAACGCAGCCCACCTACGGGAGCGTGGGAAAGGTGATCAAGATACTTGGAACCTTACGAACGAAGCCGGAATGTCTCACAAAAGACGAGACTTGCAAAAATGTGATGAGACGAGGGATACACCTGTGATTGCGAAATTCAAGAGCACAAAGCTACCCGGAATTGTCCTAACCGCCTGCACTCTGTTTCTCGCTTCGGTGGACCTCACTGCCGGCGGCTCCGAGCGCTCCACGCCACAGATTACGCCGGCGAATTCGCTCCCTGCGCCCTCGGCTCTGCACGACTACGTCAAGGGGGGCAAACTGACGCTGAGCCTCGAGGACGCCATCCGCCTCACGCTCCTCAACAACACCGACGTGCGCCTGGCCCGAACTCCGGTCGATCAGGCTGGCTACAGTGTGCTGGCGGCCTACCGTCCTTTCGATCCTCTCCTCGTCGCGAGCGCCAGCGACCAGCGCAGCATCTCTTCGGCGGACAGCCTGCTGCAAGGGGTGGGCCTCGCCGTGCAAACCAATCAGTCGCTGAACCAGTTAACGCAGCAGGCCAGCCTCAGTTATACGCAGGCGTTCGCGCCGGGCACGAACGTCAACGTCCAGTTTTCCGGCGGCAAGGGCGACACCAACAACAGCTTCTTTTTCATCAATCCTTACCTCACCGCCAATTTGAGCTTTCAGGTGACTCAGCCCTTGCTGCGCAACCGCGGCCTTTTCCCGAACCTCGCGCCCATCCGAATCGCGCGCCGGAGTCTAAACGCGTCCGCTGACAACTTTGAAGGACAAGTGAGCACTCTCGTTCAGCAGGGGATCAACCAGTACTGGAACGCGGTGCAGGCGCGCGAGGGCCTTCGGGTGGCGGAAGAGTCGCTCAAGCAGGCTCAGGCGAGCTATGACCACGATAAGCGCTCGCTCGATCTCGGAGCGCTGCCGCCGCTCGACATCTATCGATCGGAGTCGCAGGTGGCGCAGCGGCGAGTGGCGGAAATCCAGGCCGAGTACGCGTGGAAGCAGGCTGAGGACCAGTTCCGGCAGGTGATCGGCGCCGACCTTGACCCCTACATTCGCGCACTCGATCTCGATCTCACCCAGGATACGGCCGCCGCCGAGCCGCTGTTCACCATTGACGAGGCTACAGCGCTCGCCGAGGCACGCCAGCACCGGCCGGAGTTCAGAGCGCTCGACGAACAGTTGGCCGGCGATGAGATCAGCGTCCGGCTGGCGCAGAATCAGCTTCTGCCCGACCTCGAACTGCAGGGCTCGTACCTCTCGAGCGGCATCGGCGGAAATCAGTACAACGCCGCCACGCCTCCGGTTCTGATCGCACCTGGTGGCTTCAACAACGCGCTTGCGCAGCTTTTTAACTTCGGGTTTCCCACTTACACGGCCGGCTTGACGCTCACTCTGCCCATTCGGAATCGCGCCGGCCGCGCTGCCTTGGGCCAGGCGCGCGTCGCCCGGACCAACGATCTTTATCAGCTTCGAAAACAGAACCAGACCGTCGAACTGGACGTCGCCAATGCGGTGCACAGCCTGGAGCAGGCCAAGCTCTCGATTGCGGCGGCCAAGATCGCTCGCGATCTGGCGCAAAAAACCGTGGAATCCGAACAGCGGAAAGTTCAGCTCGGGACCGGCACCACCTTCTTTGTGCTGGAAGCGCAGAACGAACTGACGCAGGCTGAGAACAGTCTGGTGCAGGCGCAAATCAGCTACCAGACCGCGCTCGCCGCCATCGATCATGCCACCGGAACCTTGCTCGACCGGCACCACATTCAGCTCGATCAAACCGTAGGAAAGCGGCCGTAGCGGGACCGGGCAGGTCACCCGCGGGAGTCAGGCGCGCCCGAATCGGCCCCCGGCCTCGATTCCCAAAGCGGGCTCGAAGCAGGCAGCAGCACGCGGAGCCGCCGGGGCAACACTTCAATCTCCAGGGGTAAGCGGCCGAGCGGTTCTCCATCAACCTCGATCAGAGTGGGCTCAGTCGAACGCGCCGCAATCCGCCGTGCGCGCCGGTGATGGACTTTAGGATGGTCGTAGGCGTCGCCGGAATAAAGCACCCGAATGTCGCGGGCGATCTCGAACAGGTTGAGGTACTCGATGATGGTGACGTCGAGCAGCCCGTCATTCAGAATCGCCCTGGGGCAAGGGCGCATCCCGCCTCCGTGAAACTGGCCGTTGCCGACAGCGAGGTTGGTGATGTAGTGCCGGTGCCATTCAGCACTGTCGTCCAGCCGGATCTCGACCGCGCGTCCGTGATCGGTGGCGGCGGTTTTGAGAGTGGCCCACAAGAACGCCGCCTTGCCGCCGAGTGCCTGCAGCCGGTTCTTGGCGCGCGCGGCGATCGCGCCGCTGACGCCAAAACTAGCGAGATTGACGAAATAGCGCTGGGCTTCACAGCCATCGGCATCAACAAACTTCACCTTGCCGACGTCGATCGCAAAGTCTTTGCCGTTCGCCAGAATATCGATGGCCCTTTCGGCATCCGAGGGAATCGCCAGAATGCGCTGAAAATCGGCTCCGGTCCCGACGGGCAAGATGCCGAGTTGCGCCTGGGGTGAAATTGGCCAGTCATCGCGCAGAAAGCCGTTTGCGACCTCGCTGATGGTGCCATCGCCGCCGACCGCGACGATCAGATCGAACCCGCTCGTGATCAGTTCCTGAGCGATCCGGGTGGCGTGTCCCGGAGAGTCCGTGATACGCAAGGTGAGATCGCCCAAACGCTGGCGCAGACGCCCGGCTAACTGCGGCCACAGCCTGCCCACGCGTCCGCTAGCGGCATGAGGATTGGCGATGGCAGCGATGCGGCGGTTCATGGCTTGCACGGGGCGAGCGGGGCTTGCCGCAGCGGACTTGCAGCAGACGGGCCTCCGAATACACAATAGTACCGCGCATCAGGACCGCGACGAGCAACTTAGGCGCATGAGTCCAGAAGCGGCGTCGCGCAGCGAAAAGGTCAAAATGACACGATTGGTGGCCTCCTCGAATGGGTCGCGAGTTTATCCCGAACCGCTGCCCGCGAAGCCCGAGGATGCCTTGAGTCTCGACGTATGGGGATTCGCGGACACCGGCTTCGCGATCAACGAAAACGGCAACGCCGTACTGGAGGGAGATCGATACGAGCTGAGCGGCCTGGAACTTCCGGCGTTGCTGCCGTGGGTTCGAGACGTACTCGGCATCACGATGGACCCCCAGGACGTTCATCCCTCGGCGTACCCGAGCTATATCGCTCCTCCGCTTGAAAACACGGCTTTCCATGCCGACATTCAACGGTTGTTGCGAGCCGAACAAATCACCGCCGACAGCCGCATGCGTCTGCGTCACGGGCACGGCCAGACGCAGGACGAGATGTTCGCCATCAAGCACGATGGCCTGCCGCGTATTCCCGATCTGGTAATTTTTCCCGAAACAGACGAGCAGGTGTCGCAGGTGGTTTCGGCGGCGAAGCGGCACGACGTCGTACTCATTCCGTTCGGCGGCGGCACCAACGTCACGGACGCGTTGCGCTGTGCTGAGAACGAGGCACGCATGGTGGTTTCCGTCGATATGCAGCGTATGAGCCGCATTCTGTGGATCGACACCGCGAATCAGATGGCCTGCATTCAAGCCGGGGCTGTGGGTCGAAACATTGCGGCTCAACTGCAGGCGTATGGCTACACGCTCGGCCATGAGCCCGACAGCGTTGAGTTCTCGACGCTGGGCGGATGGATCGCAACCAACGCCAGCGGCATGAAGAAGAACAAGTACGGCAACATCGAGGACCTGGTGCTCGACATTACGGTGATCACCGCTGGCGGCAAACTGGAGCGCGCCACCTATGTTCCACGGGAATCAGTCGGGTTCGATCTGCGCCGCTTGCTGTTCGGCTCGGAAGGCATGCTCGGAATCATCACGGCGGCGGTGGTCAAGATCTTTCCGCTGCCCGAGGTGCAGGCTTACGGATCCGTCCTGTTTCCGTCCTTCGAGGCAGGGTTCGCCTTTGTGCGCGAACTGGCGCGGGAGCCGGCGCTGCCTTCAAGCGTACGCCTCATCGACAATGCCCAATTCAAGTTCGGCATGGCGTTAAAGCCGGCCACTCGGGGTCTCGGGACCTTGAAGAGCCGCGCGGAGAAATTCTTGGTGACCAGGCTCAAGGGATTTGATCCGAACAAGATGGTGGTCTGCACGCTGGTGTTCGAAGGCGCGGCGCGTGAAGTCGCCGAGCAGCAACGCGTGGTCTACCGGCTCGCCGGCAGGCACGGCGGGATGAAAGCGGGCGCGGAAAATGGCCGTCGCGGCTATCAGTTGACGTTCAGCATCGCGTACATCCGCGACTTTCTGATGAACTACTACATCGTGGCGGAGTCTTTTGAGACTTCGGCCGCCTGGAGCGACGTTCTGCCCTTGATCGAAAACGTCTCCAAGCGGCTGCAGGCGGAGTATCTGGCCCGAGGGCTTCCCGGCAAGGCCTTCGTGACGGCGCGCGTGACGCAGATGTATCAGACCGGCGCTGCCATCTATTTCTATTTCGGGTTCTACTACAAAGGCATTCCGCATCCCTCGCAGGTCTATCGCGAACTTGAAGACATCGCGCGCCAGGAGATTCTCCAGAGCGGCGGTTCGCTCTCGCACCACCACGGCGTGGGTAAGATTCGTCAGTCGTTCCTGCCGGCAGTCATGTCTCCCGCCACTTTGGAATGGAAGCGCGAGCTCAAGCGGAGCCTTGATCCAGCCAACATCTTTGGCGCCGGCAACCAGTCCTTGTAAATGTTCGCGGGTCCGCACCTGCCCTTGGCAGCTCATGCGATGTTGACGCCGGCCGCCAACCGGCCAATGGGATCACGTTGCGCGCAGACGGCAAATGGGCGCTGATCACGGGTGCATCGTCGGGCATCGGCAAGGCACTGGCGTATGCCTTTGCCGCCAGGGGCTACAACCTGTTTCTAACCGCCAGGAGTGAGCCTTCGCTGCGGCAGGTGGCCGCGGATTGCAGCGCGAAGTTTAGCGTTGCGGCAGAAATCTATTCCGCCGATCTCTCAGACTCTGGAGCCGTGGACGGGCTGATCGGCAGCTTGGCGGCAGCGCCTCGCCGGTTCGAAATTCTGGTCAACAATGCCGGATTCGGTGTGCACGGCGCATTCCGGGGGACTGCAATCGACCACGAGCTCGGTCTGGTGAACCTTCAAGTTGACGCCCCGCTGAAATTGACCAAGGCTCTTTTGCCCGGAATGCTGTCTCGACGTAGTGGCCGGATTCTCAATGTCGCCTCTCTTTATTCCTTCGCTCCCGTCCCTTTCCAATCCGTCTACGCCGCGTCCAAGGCCTTCATGCTGTCGTTCACACTGGCGCTCAGTGCGGAATTAAAGGGCTCCGGCGTGAGTCTGACGGCGCTCTGCCCCGGCATCACTCGAACAGAATTTCGCAGCCGGGCAGGAATTGCGGATATGAGTGGGAGTGCGGGAGTCACCGCACAATCTGTCGCGGAAATCGCCGCCCGCGAGACGCTGAAGGGCAGCCTGCTCGTGGTGCCGGGCTTCTTCAATAAGCTCTTCGTTTTTCTGGCCCGGCGCTTGCCTCTGCCGGTGGTGCTTTGGTGCGTAAGGCTGATTAACAGGAAGCGTGGAGTACACGACTGAAGAGGGCAAACGTGAAGAGGGTTAATGCTTTGCGGATGTGCCCTTTGGGCTGTCGTGCAGCAGAGTCTGGAGGTTCTTGCGATGGCGGTAAGCGAGAAATAGAGTCATCAGCGCGGCGTAACTGGCGTCCGCGCGTCCCACAAAAACCAGCATTAGAATCACGAACAGAATCCAGGTGGTGAGTGACGCGGTCGCTCCTGCCTCCCGCCACCTCAGCCGTCCGAGCGCGACACGGCTCGCGATAAAGTAGGCCAAGGCCACAGCGGCCCACAGCGGATAGAGCATCAGCATAACTCCCGCTGAAGTTGCGATTCCCTTCCCGCCATTGAAACGAAGCCAGGGCGAAAAACAATGGCCCAGCACCGCCGCGAAGCCGCAAATCCACGCCCAGCCGATACCGTCCGGCCAGGGATCCGGGATCGGCCACGCCTTCACCACCAGCCACACGGCCAGATAGCCTTTGCCCAGGTCGCCAACCAAGGCGATCACCGCGCGTCCTTTGCTGACGCGCAGCACATTATTGAAGCCGGGATTGCCGGACCCAACCGCACGAATGTCGATTCCCGTTCCTGCCATGGAGATGACGGCGAAGGGAATCGAGCCCAGCGCGAAGCAGACGAGAAGTCGAACCAAGGCCGGTCCCATAAGAGGAGTCAGAAGTCAGGAGCCAGGCCGTTTCCAGACCAAATTGCAGATTCCCGAGTTCCAGATTCCCATACCAGATAGCAGATCTAGATCCTAGATCCTAAATCCCAGATCCTGCGTTCTCACCTGCACAGCTCCGCAATCTCCGACCGCACCCGGTCCCTGAGATCGACGAGCTCGCGTTCACTGCAGGAGCCCGGGTCGATAGGGCGGCCGATCGTGATCGTGGCATTGTGATCCACGCCGTGATGGCGCGGGTCAAGCACGTGCGCGGTGCCGCGCACGGCCACCGGCACGATCGGCCGCGAAGTGAGCACTGCCGCATGGAAGGCGTCGAGACGGAAGCGGCTGAAGGCAGCCGGACCAGTGGCAGCGTTGTCCGGAAGCACCAGCACCGAATGACCGGCCTTAAGCGTGTGCCGGATACGGTCACGCAGCCTGCCGCCCGCAGGCTCGACCGCGTCAGGAACCGGCCCGATCACCAGATGCTGCAGCAGCGACCGCGCCGGATGCGGCATGAACGCAACTTCGCCGCTGTCGGCCAAAACAAAGGGGACGGGCAAGGTAGCCGCCAGAACGAGCGCGTCGAGCGGCCCGGCGCGATTCGCCACCAGCAACACCGGACCGTCGCCGCTAAGGCCGGACGCGCCTTCGATCCGCACCGGCGCTCCGGTGAGCCGCAGGAGCCACCGGGCCGAGGCACGCGCCAAACGGGCTTTGCGGCGCGATCCCGGGAGGCCCGCCACCAGGGAGCTCGTCAAAGCCAGGATCGCGCTCCGGATTATCGATGTGTAGGCTCTGTATGTAGCCAACTGCAGGCCGCGTCCGGCTTTCACAGCCCACGCCCCGGCATTGCCGAAGGCAAGGCTCGCCATCTGTATCGCCGGGGATCGGGCCGCGCCGCCGAGGCGCCGCTCTTCAAATAGACGTCGCGTTTCGTTGCGGCGAATCTTCCCGCTGGACGTCTTGGGAATGCTATGCGGCGGAACCAGGATCACCTGGTCGGGCGGCGCGGCGGCCGCGCCTGCCCGCCGGGTAATCTCGGACTCGATGCGCTTGCGTTCCTCGTGGCCGGATTCGCGCGTTTCCGCCACCACGATCACCTTTTCGGTGCCCGACTGCGGATCGCGGCTGCCGAACGCCGCCACGCAGCCGCGCCGTACGCCCTTCACTTCGGCGGCGGCAGCTTCGATCGCCTGGGGAACGATGTTGTGTCCGGCCTTGATGATGAGATCCTTGGCGCGACCGGTTACAAACAATTCTCCCCGCGCCCAGTAACCGAGGTCACCGGAATCCATCCATCCCGCGGCGTCGATCACGGCGGCGGTCGCTTCGGGGTTGCGGTAATAGCCCGGCGTGCGGGAAGGGCCGCGAAACAAAATTCGGGCCTGGACGCGCTCACCGGCCGCGCGGCCGTTTTCGTCCACCAGCCGAACCTCGTGGCCAGGCAACGGTGCGCCATTGGCAACGAAGCGGATCACGCGGCTGTCGTCCGCCGTGCCCTCTGCCGCGTCAGGCGAGGAGCCGTTCGTGGATTCCAGAACTTCGGGGCCATCCCGTCGCGCCCCATTGACCGCGATGGCACGGCCGCCGTGCGCGAACGTATCGCGCTCGATAGTGTCAATGACGGGGGCGCGATCGATGGCCGGGAAAGTGAGCGCCACCGAGGATTCGGCCAGACCGTAGCAAGGCACAAAGGCTTCGCGATGGAACCCGTACGGTTCAAAGCGCTGGGCAAAGCGGGCCAGCGTCTCAGGCAGTACCGCCTCGCCCGCATTAATAGCCACGCGCCAGCGGCTCAGGTCGAGTCCCTGCAAGGCTTCGTCACGGATCTTGCGGGCGCAAAGCTCGTAAGCAAAATTGGGCGCCGGGCAGAGTGTGCCACCGGAATCGTGCAGGGCCCAGAGCCATCGCTCCGGGCGAGAGAGGAAATCGACAGGCGAGAGCACGGTGATGGGCGCGCCGTGGTAGACACTGAAGAGCCAGGAGCCGATCAGCCCCATGTCATGATAGAGCGGCAGCCAGGTGACCACCGCGTCATCCGGCCTGAACTTCACCGACCATCCGATGCCGCGCACATTCGCGAGCACGTTGGCCTGAGTGAGCACCACACCCTTGGGATCACCCGTTGAGCCCGAAGTGTACTGGATAAAGGCGATGTCCGCGGGTTGCACGTCTGAGGAGCGGAGCCTCGACCCGCCTTCCTGAGCGATCAGTTCGAGCTCAGCCACCGAAGTCACCCCGAGAAGGCTGGGCAGGCCCAGGCTCATGAGCTTGGAAACGGCGCGCGCGCGGTCAAAACTGATCAGAAAGCGGACTTCGGCGTTGCGAAGGATTTTCACCTGGCGCTCGACGTACTCCTCGATTTTGTCGGGGCGGGCGGGAGGATAGATCGGAACCGCCACGCCGCCTGCCAGCATCACGCCGAAGAAAGCGTAGAAAAAATCGGAAGAAGTCGGCAACATGATGGCCACGGTCTGGTTCGGGGCAAGCCCCCGCTCGCGCAGGGCGACTGCGACACTCGAGGCCTTCTCGAGCAGCTTGCCGTAGCTGATGTCCTGGCCGGAGTCTCCTTCAAGCAGATGGATCTGTACCCGGTCGGGCTCCAGGGCCGCGTGGTGGCGCAGCACCTCAACCCAGGTGCGCGCCGAGTCAGGAGCCGGCGGGGCCTCACGGGCCGGCTGCTCCACGCGATACCGCTCGCGCGGACGCCGAGCGGCCTGGCCTACCGAGAGCGCGCGCACCCAGTCCGCCGGAGTCTCCGCGTTCTGGGCCAGCGTGTCTGGCAGGCGCCGGTCAAACCGTTTCTCGAGCCGCACCAGCAGCTCAACCCGTTCCAGGCTGCCGAGACCAAGGTCGCGCTCCAGCGCCGAGGTGAGCGAGATATTCCGCGCCGCCTGACCGGAGCCGAGTTCGGCTAGAAGTGCACGGATCACTTCGAGGACGTCTTGCTCTATCCGAGCCTGCCCGAGTTGTGGTGGGGCTGCCGCCATGACGCTAATCTATACTCTGGGTTCGTACCAAAATACACCAATCTCGCCTAAATAGCTGGCGCTCGGGTACTGATGTCATTTGCAGCTCACGACGCTGTCATTCCCGCGAAGGCGGGAATCCAGCTCCCTCGATACTCTGTTTCCAAAAGCCTGCGCAATGGATTCCCGCCTTCGCGGGAATGACAATGCTTCGAGGCGGGTTCCACGTGCAAATGACACCAGCACCGGCGCTCGTATCGCGCCATCTGAAATGTAACAAAGGGAGGAGTGATCGCGCCATTTAAGATGTAACCCAAATCGGCGAGAAGAACGAGGATGGTTACGGTGGGTCACCAGTCGCGATGGGAGCGGGGTAGCGCAGAGTTTCGTTTGTCAGAAACCTCTGCGGTTTTTCGCAATTCCGCAAGAGAAGCCGCAGCGAGGCGTAGCGCAGACCGCGGTTTTCGGTCTGCGGCCTTTTTCCCAGCATAAAGCCGCGGACCCGAAGGCGGGGTCCGCGCTACCCTTGCTGTATTTGGAGACGAGCCGAAAAACGGAGGCCCCGCGCCTCAACCCCAAGCGGTGCCGCTGCGGTCACCACGGTCGCCGCGCGAAATCACCGTTATCAAGGATACAGACCGACATACTGCACCTGGACTTCATATCTTGTTGTGGGGAAGTTATCCGCACTCACCGTCAGGTCCATCTCGAAATACGGTGGTATTTTGTCGGGGTCGTCGTACAGCACGCGACAGTACATTTCGTTGCCCTCGACCCTGAGAGCTTGGTCGGGACTTGGAGGTAGGTCCGGTAATACCTCGACCAGTGCGGTCCCGGGATCGCATTCTAAGGTGTGAAGTGTGTAACTTGTTGCGCCGATATTAAAAAATGGGAATTCCATACATACGTATTTATTGGGTCGGCCAATTCTTGCCGTGAATTTGGGCCTTCCCAGGGGAGTGTTTCCGATGTTACGTATATAGAAATCGAGGCTGTTCCGAACTGCCGGACTAGCGGCGTCATGGGTGGGGGAATATGGAGTCCTGGCATATGGAACAGGGACGGTCGAATTTGGGATTAGACGCACTAATTCAGAATTGGCAACGTTTCTGAACAACATCACGAGGAGTTGCGGACGGAGCTGTGCTTGCTCAAGCCGAGCTTTTTGCTCGCCCGAGAGGATTGCAAGCTGCTGCTGCAGGACGCGCTGCATTGATTCAGTCGTCCGGGCTTGCAGCTGGATACTGTCGTTCATCTGTCCGAGAGTCTTGGCGGAGTCTCCCTGCGTACTCTGCAGGCCCTTCAGAGTATCCGCGGTCGCTTTAGCGCTTTCATTCAAAGCATCCAAGACCGCGCCTTGGTCATGCCCCTCTTTGAGTTCGACTGCTATCATTACGATCACCACCAGCTCCAAGAGGAACGCCATGAAATCACCACGCTCCTTCCATATCAACCCGCGAATATGCAAAACGATCGCTATCACCAAGACAAGGGCGGTGATAACTTCGAGGAACCAGTAGTAATGCGTCCAGAAGAACGGGGCCATTGTGGCGAGAAGATATCAATCCGGGATTTCCTTTTTCGATTCTCGGCCGACGGTCAGCATACGCCTGACTGCCTCTGAGTGCAATGTCCCGTATCGCGCCATCTAAAATGTAACCAGAGGAGGGGTGATCGCGCCATTTAAGATGTAACCCGAGTCGGCGAGAAGAACGAGGAGGGGCCGGGCTGGCGCAGAGTGAAGCTCTGCGATTCAGTGGATTTTCTCAGGTCTCGCTTCAGATCGCACAGCTTTGCTGTGCGCCAGCCGCCGGGGCGCAAAGTGCTGCAGTTCTTGCGGCAAGTCTCGGTGGACCGTAGCGAGGGCTTCCGATTAAGCAGGATTCATTCATGCTCGACGTGCAAGGTGGCGCTGGGTCAGCCTAAAATGTCGACGATAGTTTTAAGTGCGAAGACACACAGCAAGAACAGCCCGGTGGAGGTGCAGAGAAAAGCTATGCTCTGAAAAGCTTTGCTTTTGCTGCTGGCCTTGGCTGCATCCTCGACTGCCTTCTTCTGGATTACGCCGACGTCCCTGATCATCTGTGCCAGATCGCCAGACAGACTACAGATCATTTCGATTTGCTGATGCTGTGTTACACGCGGGGGCATATCGGCCAAGGCCTTCAGCAAAAGTAGATTTGCCTGACCTATCGTCGCCTCGCCTTGCTGCAGAACCGCTCGGTTCACCTGAAGAAATCTCTGAATGACGTGCCAACAGAAATACATGGAGCTTAGAAGGAACGCCCAAGCAGCAGAAACAAACCACAAGGAGGGGTGCCTGACAATGTGGCCACCGCCCGAAAGCGAGAGGAGGCCGCCGAGAAACGTAATTGAGAGCGCGATTGTAGCCCCGTCGAGCACAACCAGCTTCTCGTACAGCAACGACGCACGTTCGTTATATTTGACCGCCCCGTCGATCGCGGAAGCGGCAGTTTCCGCGAGGTGGCGAGTACCCTCAAGGAATTCCCTTACGAATGCAAGGGCAACGTCAGAGCCGTTTGTCTGATCGCCAGGATCAGTTGCCTCCCCCATAACTGAGAGTTTAACACTGCCAGCCTGCACGGCGAACGGGCGCTGCACAGCCGTCCCTCTGGCCACCCCAGGGTGGCGACGACATTGTCTTTCATGTCGTCGCCCCTTGCATCGGCCTGGGTTCCGCCCCGGAAGGGTGCATACATGAACGGCGATGTATGCGCCACCCCCTGACGCAACGGCTATCGAAAATCTGCAGCGCCTGCCCGTTCGCCAGGCTCAGGGGCAAGCTCTGATGTCGCGAAGGAGCTGAAGGCGAGCGCAATCAACAATCCAGGATTCGCTTACGAACCGGCGGAAAACATATCGCCGGGCAGAGGCGATGTCAATACCGTTGCCGATGCGTTCGCTCCCCCTTAGCACAAGTTTGCGATTGGCCCGCACCGCGCGCGTTCTGCCAGTGGGGTCAAACGAGCTTGGTGTCAGGGCACAGCCGAGGCTCCTGTCGTGGGTCGGGCATGGCGGAGAGGACTGAACGCAGGATCGCGTTCACCGCTTTCGACGATTTGAACCGGGCGGCCACATCCGGGTCAAGCACCACGGCGACCGAGTCTTTAGCGATCTTCTCTGCGAAGCGGTTCGGCTTGGCTCGGCTGTAGTCGAACCGATATTCCTTGGGCATGGTATTCCGTGGGGTTTGGCGTTTCTTAGCAGCGGGCGTTTTTCTCATAGTCTTTACGCTCGAGCGGCGTTGCTTTCGGCGCGCCGATCGGTCGAACCCTGGTTGCGCGGACGGTGAAGCAAACCAGAATGAGACGGTGTTTAGCGAGTGCCCGATGATGACCTCACGCGGCTCGTCCGAAGAGTGCTCCTCATTGTCGAAAATCCGGGCCAGCGGGTCCCGAAAAACCGTGAGCGCTTCTTCGAAGTCGACTCCATGGCTAACTTCATTGGCACGGGCCTTTCTCGGGTCCCACTCAAACTCGAGACTCATTCTGCACGGATCATACCATGCCCGCAGCCGAACACAGTTCTGCGTACTGCGTCGCCGCGACGCGTTCACCGCTCTGACTTGACAATCCAGGATTCACTTACGACCCGGCGGAAAACATATCGCCGCGCAGACCCGATGTCAATGCCATTGCCGATTTGGTAGTGTCCTAGGTTGGATTTGTCATTTTCCGGCGCGCTGCTCGGACACTGTCATCCTGAGCGCTAGCGAAGGATCTGCTTTTGATCAACAGCAGATTCTTTCGTCGCCTGCTGGCTCCTCAGAATGACAGCGGCGCTGGTTAGGTGAAACTCCTCAAATTACGACACGGCCGCCGTATTCGCCCACTGATTAATAAGGACTTAGAGCCGCGTGCGTGATGAGCCCGCTCGGCGACGTCCACGATCTTTTTCCTGCGTACGCTGTTGTGGGGGTCGCTCTCCGGAGTCGGCACGACGGGCTGATCTTGCGCCTCGCGACTACATTGCGCTCGATTGCGCTCGCCCGGCGCCTGCTACCCGCCGAGACCTCAGATCTTGAACGACCACTCTTTCACAGCCTCAGGCTGCACCCACTTCTGAATCCCTCGAATCTGGTTTTCGGTCCAATAGCGATGCCAGTCGATCTTCTCCGGGGCCCAGGGGAGGCGCTCATGATCCTCGGGGCTGATCAGGCTGTAGGCGTTGCGAATGTTTTCGCACTCGAACAGGTAGCGGTTGTGCAGGACGAAAGGCAGGTACTGCTCGAGCGTCTGCTGGCGAAAGCTGGCTTGCAGGCCCAGGGTGCGCAGCGCTCGCGTCCAGCTCGCAAAGGTTTCATGCCCGCGAAGCCCCAGACGGCGAAAGAGGCTGCGCAAGCCGGAAACAAAGCTGTGCAGCCTTTCGATGCGTTGCTCGCGGCGCAGGCGTTCAGACCGGGCTTCGCTCACGGAAAGAAAGCGGACGCGCCCCCGGCGCTGGCTGCCCGACACCAGGCGGTCCACCAGAGGCGGCCGATGCGAGTTCCTGGAGCCTAGCCGTCGAGCCTCGGCATGGAGCAGCTTCACCAGCGGCTCCAGGTGAATCGGATTGACGTCGGCGCTGGCGAGTTGATACACCGGACGGGCGCGGCCGTGCAGGAGCAAGGCTCCGGCCACCAGAATGGCGGCCGCAACTTCATCCACGGGCACCACTTCGAGCGGCGCGTCGCGCCGCAAGGGCCACTCCTTCATGCCTCCGAGCGCCATCAGCACCAGGGGCGCGGCAGTGCGTCCGCCTTCGATCCAACCCGGAAACGGAAATGCCAGCGAGCTCTCAATGATGGCAGGCCGGACGATGGTCCACGGAACTTCGGAAGCTGCAGCGACCACCTGCTCGCCAAGACTTTTCGAGTACGTATAGGTGTTCACCCAGCCCCAATGCTCGGCCCGCTGGCGGCCGAGCGCGGTCAGACGCTGCGCTAACTCGCGAGGACGGCGGCGACCGGCCTCGGACAGGTTGCCGTTGATCCCGGCCGAGCGGTAGATATCGGCGATGCGCTCGCGGCAGTACCGGAGTTCTTCCTGAGCGTTAAAGCTCTGGTCGTCGGGGCCCTGCCGATGCGGGTAAAAACCGAGAATGGGATCTGTCTCTTCAATCAACCCGTCGGCCTCGCCACAGACGAAGCAGGTGGAGACATGCAGCAGGCGGGATCCGAGGAGCGGCGCCAGGGCCAGCAAATGCTCGATGCCGTCGACATTTGCGCTCAAGGAGTCGTCGAGCGGCGGGAAAAAATCGACCCGGCCTGCGCAGTTGATGATGAGCGAAACCCGTCCCGCGAGTTGATGAAGTGCGGGCTCGGCCAATCCGAGTGACGGGGCTCCGATATCGCCCGGCCAAATCGTGATCTTCGCAGCCACCGGGAACCGAGGCCGAACGCGCTGAGCCTTGTCCAGAACCGGTCGTAGTGCAGGCGATCCCAGAACTTCACGCTCAAAGCGTTCTGCGGCCGAAAGCCCCTTTGCGCCCCGCATGAGAACGTGCAGATGCTTAAAATCGGGATAGCGGTCCACGAGCAGGCCAAGCACGACTTTACCCAGAAAGCCGTTCGCCCCGGTCAGGAGGATTTCATTTTCGCGAAATGTCTGGGCAATATCGATCATGAATCAGCCGTGCGCCCGCGGCGCTCTAAAATTGCCGCGCCGTCATATCCCGGCCGCGTCTTCAGCCGAAAAACCAGCTCGGGACTGGGAGCCAAGGCCAATCTTAGCATCAATTTTTCGATGGTTCAGGACCGAGGCAGTGAACTCGTGAGGGTGCGACTCTGTTGGTAGGTGTAGAGGACGCGGTGGATCACGGTGAGTTGCGAAAAGATCGTGATGGCCCACAGCACCGGCGCCATTCGATTCGAAAGGGCGCCGATGATGATCAGCACGATGCGCTCCGGGCGCTCAAGAAAGCCGACCTTGCATTTGGGAATCAGGTTCTCGGCACGCGCGCGGGTGTAACTGGTCATCACAGCGCCGATCATGGCCACGGCCACTAACGTGACGTACCAGAAGCGCATGATGCGGCCGTAGTAGACAAGCAGTCCGATCAGCAGGAGCAGGTCTGAATAGCGGTCGACCACGGAATCAAAGAATCCGCCGAATGGCGTAACGCGCTCCGTGACGCGCGCGACCGGTCCATCGGTGAGGTCGAAGATGGCCGCCAGAATCACGGTCGCGCCCGCCCAGCGAAAATATCCGTAGGCGAACAGGTACGCGGCGAAGACGTTAATGCCGAATCCGATGCCGGTAAGGACGTTGGGGTTGATGCGCGCCGCAGCGAAAGCGCGCACGATTTTGGCCCACAGGAAGCGGCCGCCCTGTCCGATACGGTAGGTGATCATGGGGCGCTGGCTGTGCCGCTGGGGGTTTGCCGGACCGGCGCTGCCCAGCAGTATCGAAGTTACGGGCTCGCCTGTTCGGGCAAAGTCGGGCTGATTCGGCGTCAGGCGCCTCGCGGCCGCCCGCTCACAACAGAGGCAAGGAGTGCGGACCGCGCGGCGGCGAGCGATTCCATCCGGCCCTTGGGCATCTTCACTTCCAACATGCCGCCTCTCAGCGTGGCCGTGATGTTTTCGCGGTCTGCGTCAGCCAGCAGATCAATGGCGCGCAGGACCGGATTCGCTTTCTTACGCGTTTTTCTCGGGGCCCGCATTGCCTGCACCTGCGCGGCTTCGGCGGCTGCCGTGGATGCGGTTGGCCCCGGCAAATCGAATGAATGCAGCTCAGCCCGGACGTTGAAGGCATCGCCCGAGTCCGTGATCTCAAGATGTGAGGCTGGGGCGCCCTGGGAGCCATCTACCCCAGCTTCCATAGGTTCAGAAGGCGCAATCGAAGCTGCCACTTCCCCCTCCGATTCGGCAGATTCGTAAAGTTCGTTAAAACCCTCGAATAATTCCTCCGTGCTCAGGAGCCTCGTGGAACCTACTTGTCTCCTGGCGGTTCCCGGTCTCTCACCTTGCATGGGATTCTGCTCCTTCCATCCACTTAGATTATTAGCGCGGCCCTTACCACTCCCTGCTCTGCGAAGTCCTGGCCTGATCGTGTTTCCGTGCCATGCTCTATGCCTCTGTATCCCCGCGCTGTTTCCGATTATCTTGATGATTGTCAATCGCTTCCGAAGGCAGCTTGGCCGAATCCGCGCATCCGATTGTTACAGACCAAAGACAATTTTATCATGCCGAATACCAATTCCAGGACTCCGCAGGCCAAGCTAGGAGCTCGCGGTGGCGGCGCGAAGGCTGAACGGTAACGAATACAAGGGAATGCAGCCCAAAGAAATCTGTGAATTTCCCAGAGCGGACTCCGGGAAAGGTCTTGACAAGTCTAACGACCGCGGACGTGCCGCCGCGGCTCTCCGCTCTTGAGAGCGGCACCGTCACTCGCTCGACAGTTCACCTGGAGGCGGATAGTGAACAGCTTGGCCCGAAACTGCGCCGGCGACCTCGCGCCATAACTGACGGATTGCTGTCCTAACCACACTACAGTTGATAGTATCGAAGATCGTCGGACAAAAATGACGACGGAGAACTACAGAGGTGAAGCGTGATTCGGATCGCGATTGTGGGTCTCGGCCAGGTGGGCAAGAGCACACTGTTTCGAATCTTGACGCGTGCTCATGGGGCGCAGGCGGCCTCCAAAACGGAGACTCACGTGGGCGTGGTACCCGTACCCGATACCAGGCTTGACCGGCTCTCGGCTATGTACAACCCGAAAAAGACGGTGCACGCTTCCATCGAATACCTGGACGCGCCCGGCAGCGTTATCGATCTTCTGCGCACGGGCACCCGCGCCTCGGCCAGCGTCAAGGAGGTGGATGCCCTGGCTCATGTGGTTCGCGCTTTTCGGAACGAGGCGGTGCCGGCGCCGAGCGGGGAGGTGAATCCGAAAAGCGACGTGGAGACTACCGATCTCGAACTGATCCTCTCGGACCTGGCGGTGATCGAGAAACGGATCGAACGTCTCGCCAAGGACGCAAAGAAGCAAAAGAATCCCACCCTCGAAAAGGAACTGCAGGTAGTCGAAAAATGCAAGGAAACTCTGGAGAAACAGATTCCGCTGCGTCAGGTGGAGTTCAGCCCGGAGGAGGAAAAGCTCATCCGCGGTTTCACATTTCTTTCGCAGAAGCCCGTGGTCTACGTCATGAATCTGGACGAGGCTGACGCTGCCCGCACCGAAGCGGCGGATCAGTTCGCCGGCGAAATGGGGCTTGCCCGGAAGCCGCGCACGGCGGTTACTGCCGTCTGCGGCAAGGTGGAAGCGGAGATGGCCGAACTGTCGGACGCTGAGGCGGCGGAGTTCATGGAGAGCTACGGCCTCAAGGAGTCGGCCATCTCGCGCTTTATTCGTACCGGGTACCGACTGCTCGATCTCATATCTTTTTTCACAGTAGGCGAGGACGAGTGCCGCGCCTGGACGATTCGGGCTGCCAGCACCGCTCTCGAGGCCGCCGGCGAAATCCACAGCGACATTCAGAAGGGATTCATTCGTGCCGAGGTGGTGGCTTATGACGATCTCGTGTCGGATGGAAGTCTGGCTGAAGCTCGCGCGCACGGCCGCTTGAAACTCGAAGGTAAAGAGTATGTGGTTCATGACGGCGAAGTGGTACACTTCCGGCACTCAGGATGATCCGTGATTGGCGGTCGAGAGCGATTGATTGAGGGCTAGTGGTGAACGTCACTAAACTTGCGGAGCGAACTACGATGCGAGTACGGATGGCGCTGTTCCTGGCAGCCTTGGGCGTAGGCGTCGTGGCAGGAATGGGCGCGCCGACAGCGGGGGCCCAGTCTCAGGAAAAGAGGGTTAGGGCGCGCGATTTGGGAGTCCCGTTTGACGGCGCGCCCGGTCCGCTCGACGCCATCACGGATGTAACCGGAGTGGAGGTGGGTTTGACCACACTGATCTCAGGTGAGGGCAAGCTGGTGGTGGGTCAGGGGCCGGTGCGCACCGGCGTCACAGCCGTGCTGCCGCGCGGCAAACATTCGGCGGACTCAGCTTTCGCCGGCTGGTTTTCGCTGAACGGCAACGGGGAGATGACGGGTACGACGTGGGTGGAGGAATCCGGATTTCTGGAAGGTCCGGTGATGATCACCAACACACACAGCGTGGGCGTGGTCCGCGACGCCGTGATCGCCTGGCGAGTGAAGCAGGGGCGGCCGGCGGACTCGGAGTACTGGTGGTCGCTGCCGCTGGTGGCCGAGACCTGGGATGGCGAACTGAACGACGTGAACGGGTTCCACGTGAAGCCGGAGGATACCTGGAGGGCGCTCGACCAGGCGCAATCGGGACCGGTGCCGGAGGGAAATGTCGGCGGCGGCACGGGCATGGTCTGCTACGAGTTCAAGGGCGGCACTGGCACGGCTTCGCGCCAAGTCGCGGCCAACCTGGGTGGCTACACCGTGGGTGTGCTCGTGCAATGCAACTGCGGCCGGCGCGACTTTCTCCGCATCGCGGGTGTGCCCGTGGGCCGCGAAATCCAAGAGAACAAGGTCTATTCGCAGACGCCGGATCCGCTTGGGCCCGCGCGCGAAGACACCGGATCCATCATCATCGTGGTCGCGACCGACGCGCCTTTGCTGCCTACGCAGTTGAAACGCCTGGCGCACCGGGCCGCACTGGGCCTGGCGCGGACAGGAAGCATCTCCGGCAACAGTTCGGGCGACATTTTCATCGCCTTCTCCACCGCCAACCCAGGCGCTGCGGCTCCGGCGGGACTGCGGCACCTTGAAATGCTCCCCAACGACCAGATGGATCCGCTGTTCGAGGCTACCGTCGAGGCCACCGAGGAAGCGATTGTGAACGCCATGGTGGGCGCCGAAACCATGACGGGAATCAACAACCACCGGGTGGATGCTCTGCCGCACGACAAATTGCGCGAGGTGCTGAAAAAATACAACCGGCTCGGCCAATGAGACCGCGCTCCCGGCTGAAATCCTCCGAGACCTCCGGTCCAAAACCTAGCTTCTTGGACCGCCTCGAATGTTTCCTCATCTCGATTTGTTGTTTACTTTTGTCGTAGTCGCCGTGCGTGCCGATCCAAACCAAACGATGCCATCCGAAGCTCGGATGCCCACAGCGCGGTGATGCAGCCCCACGCGCACAGACCAGTAGGGGCCGGCCTTCTTGAGGTGGAGGGATGGGTGTCGAGGATTTACCTTCAGCATTTCAAACGCTTTGTCGGCTTGTTCTCTTACCTGGACTTGAAGCAAGTAGTAGCAAGCCCAGAAGTCGGGAGAGGCGTGGTGGTTCACAGCTTCGTGGACCGGCCGGATGCGTGATCGCGCAGGGCACGCTCCCCAAGATTGTCCAATTTACCGGCCTCGACATCGGCTTGTAACTCCTGGTCCCAGACCTGCGCATCAAAGTCGGCAAACCACTCGCGGAACACCGACAGCTCATCTGGAGTAAGCTCTTCGATCTGACTTTCAATTCTCTCGACTCTACTCACGCTCTTACCCTCAAAACGAGAGTATAGCAAGCAGCCTCTTACTAATGAGAGTGGGATTTCACGGTTTCGACAACAGACTGGTTCCGGTCGTAATTACGTCCCGGCATTCCGCATCAATTCCAGTTGTCCGAATGTCAAGTACGTATTTTGGCCCGGCGCTAAGGCGGGCTCAAATCTCCACGAAGCCTGACTCGCTTTCATCTCGCGAGCGAGCCTGACCACCTCCCCCACAATCAGGATATTGGGCGCGGGCAGTTGGGGTGTTTCGGCAAGTCTTCCGAGGGTGGTCCGATGCATCCGGCTCGCTCCCCTCGACGCTGCTGAAATCAGCAGACACGGCGCTTCATCGCGTACACCTGCGCCCCGCAATTGCTCCTGGAGTGCACGATAATCCGGACCCGGCATGTAGACGACGACCGTCTTGCCAGCGAAGTCCTCCTTTGCGGAACCGGGCGCAAGCCACCCGTTTCGAGCCTTCCCTGCGGCGCAATGCCCTGTCAGGAAGACCACGCTTGACGCCATATCCCTGTGAGTTAGGGAAATGCCCGCGGCGGCGGCGGCCGCTGAGGCTGCGGTCACTCCCGGCACAATCTCGCACTCCACTTCGGAATCGAGCAAAGCCTGCATCTCTTCTCCGGCACGGCCGAAGATGGCTGGATCGCCGCCTTTGAGCCGGACCACCAGCGACCCGCGGCGCGCCCCGGCGATCATGCGCGCATTGATCTCTTCCTGGTTCACAGATTTCTTTCCGCAACGCTTTCCCACGTTCACAATGGCAGCGCCGGGCTGCACCAGGCCTAAGATCGAGTCAGGCACAAGATCGTCGTGAAGCACCAGGTCAGCCCGCTCCAAAACTCTGAGCGCTTTGACAGTCAGCAATTCAGGATCGCCGGGCCCGGCGCCCACCAGGTAGACCTTGCCGATCATAGTGGGTCCTTTCGGTTCGCCGGGCACTCCGCGACATCAACGTGCTTGCGAGAGAACCTCTCGAAGTTTGAAGCGCTCGCCAGATCGTGCAGGAGCCGGCGGCGCTCCTCAGGGTCCATCGCTTGCGCGAAGAGCTGCCGGCGCATGTTGCCGAGCTCTTCAATCCAGCTCGCATAGACAGGGCCAAACTCGTCTTCCAGTTTCTTTCTCAGACGCTGTGCCAGCGCCGGACTCTTGCCATCGGTTGAAATGGCAATTTGCAGCGCGCCTCGACGCACCACGGCCGGATAATAAAAATCGCAGTGCGCAGGATCGTCGACCACATTGCAGAGGACGCCGCGACGTTGAGCTTCCTGGAAGATCCACTCGTTGAGCAGCGGTGAAGAAGTCGCGACTACAGCCAGGAACACCGCGTCGAGATCGGGGGGGTCGAAGCCGCGTGCGTACCAGCCCAGCTTCCCGGCCTCCGCCCATGCGCGCACAGCGTCCGTCGCGCGCGGTGAAACTACCGTAATCTCGGCGCCCGTCGCCAGCAGGCCCTCGATCTTGGATTCGCCCACCTGGCCTGCGCCCACCACCAGGCACTTGCGTCCGGCCAGCTTCAGAAAAGCGGGAAACAGGGCCTCAGACTCCTTCTGAGACCCGGCCTGCGAATCGAGTAAGGGTCTCTCGGTGGAATCGCGCTCAGGTGCGCTGGTTGAATACATCCGTCACCTGCCCTGTGGCGACGCACTGGCGGCGCCGGCGAATCCGTCGCGTGTATGGAGGCCGCATTCCGTCTTGCTCGATCCAGCCCATCGGCCCGCGCGCAGGTCTTCCCCGATCCGGACCGGACGAGTGCAGTGGGTGCAGCCGATACTCGGATAGTGTTGATCGTGAAGCGAATTGTAGGGAACGTTGTGAGTCCGAATGTAGGACCACACCTGATCGAAGGTCCAATCCGCCAATGGATTCAACTTCACGATCTCGAACTTCGCGTCCCATTCAATCTTGGAAACGTTCGCGCGGGCCGCAGTCTGCTGTCGGCGAATTGCAGTTGTCCAGGCAGCCAGCGCTTTGAGCTTCTCTCTCAGCGGCTCGACTTTGCGCAACGCGCAGCAACGGTCCGGATCGCGCCTCCAGAGCGCGTCACCATGGAACCGGGCCTGCTCCGCCGGAGTGAGTTGTGCACGGGATCGTTCCACCTTAATGCTGTAGCGCCGCTCCACCTTCTCGATCAGCTCGTACGTCTCCGGGAAGAAGAAACCCGTATCCAGGGTGAACACCCGGAAATCAGGCCGAACCCGCGAAGCGAGATCGATCAACACCATGCCCTCCGCGCCAAAGGCCGACGCTATGGCGATGTCGCGGTTGAAGCGCTCGAATCCCCAGCGGAGCACTTCTTGGGCACTCCAGTTCTCAGCCTCGCCGGGCAACAGCTGAGGTCGAGCACCGTACGAGTTGCTCTCAGTTCTCGGCGGAAACTGCGCAAATTGGCTTTCAAAGCACGCCATCGTCGCTATCCCTCCACTCCGTGGGGTACCGGACCGGGCGAAGGATCGCGTGCCACCAGCGGCACCTCCCGGCCGGCCAAAAGGGTCCGAAGTTCCTCGTCGCTGTGCCGCGCAAAATACTGCCGCAGATTCTCCCCCGGCTCCTTGGCGAGCGAATAGCCGGTAAGCAACCTCTCGAGTGCGATAGGAACATCGCGAGCCGCGCAGCGATAACCGATGGGACGCGCGAAAGCCTGCTGCTTTCCTACAGCGCCGCCCACGCTGAAGTAGTACGCGTCCACAACTTCGCCATGCACCTTCATCTTCTTGCCTTCGAGACCCACATCCGCGATCCAGTGTTGCCCGCAGCTATTTGGGCATCCGGTCACGTGCAGCTTCAGGTGCTGACCGAATCCGGGCATGCGCTCCTCCATCTCTTCCACGAGCCAGCGTGCGAAGCTCTTGGTCTCGGTAATCGCCAACTTGCAGAACTCGGTCCCCGTGCAGGCCATCGCTCCCCGCCAGAATGGCGATCCGCCTGGCTTTAGGCCCTCGGCGTTCAGCTCCATCGCCAGCAAGCGTGCGCAACGCTCGGAAACGTTCGGGATCACCAGGTTCTGCATGGTGGTGGTGCGGATTTCGCCGTTACCGTAGAGTTCGGCGAGATCGGCTGCGGCCCGAATCTGCGGAGCGGTCATTCGGCCGCGCAGAACGGCCACTCCCACGTAGCAGAGTCCGGATTGCTTCTGAGCGTGAATCCCCACATGGTCGCGGTAAACATCCAACGGAGGCGTTTCCGGAGCCGCCGGATCGAGCTCGAAACCGATGCGGCGTTCCAGTTCACGCTGGAATGTTTCCGCAGTCCAGTTGTGACGCATGAATAGAAACTTGAGCCGGGCCCGGGCGCGATTTTCGCGCAGGCACTCCGCGTCCCGGAAGATCTCGGCCACTCCGCGAACTACAGGCAGCGCCTGAGACCAGCGCACAAAGGCGTTCAATCGCAAGGCGAAGTGCGGCTCCGTCGATAGCCCGCCTCCCACGCGCAGGCTGAAGCCGATTTCCTCGTGGCCCTCAACGGAGCGTTTGACGGCCGTCAAGCCGATGTCATTGATCTCCGGATACGAGCACCAGACCCGGCAGCCGGTGATGCCGATCTTGAATTTGCGCGGCAGATTATAGAATTCAGGATTGCCGTTCAACATGTCGTTGGCTTCGAGCGCGAGACTCGAGGCGTCGCAGATCTCGTCGGCGTCGAGACCGGCCAGCGGACAGCCTGTGATGTTGCGCGTGTCGTCGCCGCATGAGCCTTTCGTGGTGAGCCCGGCGCTCCACAAGGCATCGAGCACCTCGGGGAGCGATTCGATGGACAGCCAGTGAAGCTGGACGTTCTGCCTCACGGTCACATCCGCAACGCCGCGGGCGTGGCGCTCCGCCACTTGTGAGATCACGCGAAGCTGATTCGAGCTCAGCAACCCGTTGGGGATGCGAATTCGCGCCATGAAGTAGGGGACGGACTTGCCCTCGCCACCCTGGCCGCCGAGCGCGCCGGCACCATCGCCCTGCGTGTAGACACCCCACCAGCGGAAATAAGTGCTGATCCACTCCGGCGGAATCGACTTATAGCCTTCCCGTCCGAAGCGGCGGATCTCTTCAAGGCCTTCCCAGGGATTCTTCTCGCGCTTCAGGCGTTCGGCGCGCTCGGTCTTGGTCTCTTGTGCTGTTGTCATGTTGGTGGCCCAAAAATAAAAAAAGCCCACTCGCCAGAATCCTTTCTCTGGCTGGTGGGCTTTGGCTCCGCTTGATTCAGCGTCTTTTAGTTATTCAAGCCAAGAAACTCCGGGCCGCCAGAGGCGCGCTCATGCGACAGCAACAACAGGCGCAGGCCTTCTGGCGTTGAGGACTCAACTCGCAGCTCCTAAAATTCTAATCAATGCAAGCCACGCACCTTGCATCCAGCGAGCATGGCTACACACGCCATAGGATGCGGTATGATACAAAACGATTCCAATAAGACTTTCTTATGGTTCCTATCACGGCTATTTCTGATTGGTTCCCAGTCAATTTTGACGACGCGATCACTCGGTCGAGATGATGGTGGACGGAGGTTCGTCCAGATCCACTTGCCAAGGGAAAATAAAAAGGGGCCATCTACAAGCGCGAATGACCCCTTGACAAAAACGCAGATGTGCGGCCGCCAACCAAACAATTGGCGACCGATTAGTTGGACAACTTTACCGTAACCGTCTTGATCTCGGTGTACTGCTGCAGGCCGTACTCACCGAGCTCGCGTCCGATTCCCGACTGTTTGAAGCCGCCGAAAGGCGCGGCAGCGTCAAAGACGTCATAGCAGTTCACCCACACCGTTCCGGCACGTACGCGATTGGCGATGGCATGGGCCTTGCCGACATCGCGGGTCCAGACGGCCGCCGCCAAACCGTACTCGGTGCGGTTGGCGCGTTCCACCACTTCCTCGATATCATTGAACTTCATGATGGCCATGACGGGTCCGAAGATTTCCTCGCGGGCGATCTTCATGTCGTCCTTGACGTCGGCGAAGATGGTGGGCTCGATGAAGAATCCCCGATTGCCCACGCGATTTCCGCCCGTGAGCAGCGTTGCTCCTTCGCTCTTGCCGGTTTCAATGTAGCCCATCACCTTGTCGAACTGGGCGTCGTCGACCTGCGGCCCCTGCTCGGTCTTGGGATCGAAGGGATCGCCCACGGTGCGTTTCTTGGCACGAGCCACGCTCTTCTCCACGAACTCATCGTAGGCCTTCTCTTCTACAAAGAGACGTGAGCCGGCGCAGCAGCACTGTCCCTGATTGAAGAACAGCGCGAAGTGCGCGCCTTCGATGGCCTGGTCCATATCGGCGTCCGAAAAAACGATGTTCGGACTCTTGCCGCCGAGCTCCAGAGTGACGCGCTTCAGATTGGTCTTGGCCGCCGCTTCCATGATCAGGTGGCCGACTTCGGTGGATCCGGTGAACGCCACCTTGTCCACGTCCATATGCCAGGCGAGAGCCGCGCCGGCTGTCGGTCCGTAGCCAGGCAGGATGTTGACGACGCCTTCGGGGAACCCCGCCTCCACGATCAGCTCGCCCACGCGCAACGCCGTCAGCGGAGTCTGCTCGGCCGGCTTCAGCACCACGGTGTTGCCGGTGGCGAGAGCCGGGCCCAGCTTCCAGGCCTGCATCAGCAGCGGGAAATTCCAGGGAATGATCTGGCCTACCACGCCCACGGGCTCGAGACGCGTGTAGCAGAAGTAGTCACCACTCACGGGGATGGTTCTGCCCTGAACCTTGTCAGCCCAGCCTGCGTAGTAGCGGTAGCAGGCAATGGCCAGAGGCAGGTCAGCCGCCTTGGCCACCTTGTAAGGCTTGCCGTTGTCGAGCGCCTCCAGGCGCGCAAGTTCATCGGCATTCTTCTCGATCAGGTCGGCAAGACGATTGAGCAGCTTCCCGCGGTCGGCCGCTGAAAGCTTGTAGCGCCAGGGGCCGTTGAATGCTGCGCGCGCGGCTGCTACGGCTTTATCCACGTCGGCGGCGTCGGCTTCAGCCACCTGACAAATCTGTTCTCCCGTAGTCGGATTAACTGTGGGGAAGGTCTTGCCCGATGTGCTGTCAACCCATCGGTTGTTGATGAGGAGTTTCGTGGGCCCCGCTTTCACTTGGGGCTCGATCAATGCAGGCGCTGTTGCCATATGAAAGCCTCCTTTTTCACCTGAGTCTCTCTGCCTTCACTCGGCCGCGCCCTCGTCAGCCGGTTAGGGCAGAAGCAATATTTATTGTTTACCCTCTGAGTCGTTTATGCAAGCCGAAACAGAGTCACCGGCGCTTTGGCCACGCTGGGTGGCGAGGACTTCGATTCTTATGTCGTCGCCCTCACGTCGATCCTCATGGGTTCCGGCGTTGATCGTATCAGCCGGTCCGCGCAAAACCTCGTTTATACAGCACCTTTTGGGCGCGAAGTATCATCCAGCGATAATGAGGTACACCGGGCTGCTCAGAAGAGCCATGCTCGTCTTGCTTGTGGCCAGTTGCCGGCCGATCGATGCCCAATCCGGGGCCGATCTCACTTGGACCGAACGTCCAGCGCTAACCTGGGACGATTTCAAAGCTCAGCCGCCAAAATTCGTTACCTACCCAAGCGCACTATCAGACACCGGTTTCAAGTATCAGCTTGTCTGCAGGAACGGAATGCTGGACGTTGACGCCAGCGCGTTTTTCTCTCCAGGCGCGTCCTGGGTGCAGCCATCCGCGAAGAACGCTGAACTATTGAAGCACGAACAGGGACATTACGACATGGCGGAATTGTATGCGCTCAGGTTAAGAAAAGCCCCGCTGGACGCCAAGATCAAGTGCGACGATAAGGCCAAGGCCAACGCGGCCGGTGAAAAGATGGTAGGAGAATTTCAAAGGGACTGGCAGAATGCAGAGCGCCAGTACGAGGAAGACACCCGGTACGGAACCGATCTAGCGAAACAAAACGCAGCATCGACTAAAATCGCCGCTGAGCTGTCGGCATTCAAGGCGGGGACCGCCGGCAAACCATAAACCGCCATCCCTGGCGAGCCCGCCCCTGGCGCCGATTTGCGCCTGCGCGCGAAGATCGATAAACTGCCTTCCTGATACTATCGTCGCCGCACCCAATGAGAGGGCTTGCCCGATCCTAACGGAGACCGCCATGGCACAAATCAACAAGGGAACCGAGGTCTATGACGCCGTCATTGTGGGGTCGGGAGCGGGCGGAGGCATGGCCGCTTATGTGCTTACCAAAGCCGGCGCCAAGTGCCTGATGCTCGAAGCCGGCTCCTGGTTCGACAGCGCCAAGGACTCGAAGATGATGATGTGGCCCTACGAGGCGCCGCACCGCGGGGCTCCGACACCCGACAAACCGAACGGTTACTTCGATCCCGGCTATGGCGGCTGGAAGCTGCGCGGCGAACCCTACACCAATGCGCCCGGCACGGACTGGCAATGGTTTCGCACCCGCGCGCTCGGTGGCAAGACCAATCACTGGGGCCGAATCTCGCTGCGCATGGGCCCCTACGATTTCAAGCCCTACAGCCGCGACGGAAAAGGATTCGACTGGCCCATCACCTACGACGATCTCGCTCCGTACTATGATAAGACCGAAGAGTTGATCGGAGTCTTCGGGTCCCAGGAAAATCTGGAGAACACGCCGGACGGCAGGTTCCAGCCGCCGCCGGCGCCGCGCTGCCACGAGCTCGTGATTCAGAAGGCCTGCCGCAAGCTTGGCATTCCCTGTGTCGCAGGCCGTCTTTCCGTCCTGACCAAGCCGCTCAACGGGCGGCCCGCCTGTCACTACTGCGGTCAATGCGGACGCTCTTGCGCCACCGGATCCAACTTCTCCTCGCCCACCGTGCTGATTCCGCCCGCGCAGGCCACGGGCAATCTGGAAGTCCGATGCGACGCCATGGCGCGTGAGGTTCTGCTGGGCCCGGACGGCCTCGCGACCGGCGTTTCGTATATCGATAAGAAGACGGGCAAAGAGGTGCAGGTGCGCGGGAAGATCGTGGTGCTGGCGGCGAGCTGCTGCGAGACCGCGAGGCTCCTGCTCAACTCCAAGAGCCGCCTTTTTCCGAATGGCCTCGCCAACTCCACCGGACTCGTGGGCCGTTACCTGATGGATACCGTCGGCACCGACGGCACCGCGGGATTTCTGCCCATCCTAATGGATCTGCCTCCGCACAACTGCGACGGCGTGGGCGGCATGCACCTCTACATGCCCTGGTGGAACTATCAGCAGCAAATGCGCCACGAGCTGCCCTTCGCGCGCGGCTACCACATCGAGTTTGGCGGCGGCTTCCACATGCCGGGAATGGGGACCTTCGGCGGCACGGAACGATTCCTCGGCGGCGGCTACGGCCTAGAGCTCAAGCGCGGCGTCCGCAAGCTGTATGGCGCGTATGTGGGATTCTCCAGCCGCGGCGAGATGATTCCGAATGACCAGAGCTATTGCGAGATCGACCCTGACACCGTGGACGAGTGGGGTATTCCGGTGCTCAAGTTCCACTTCAAGTTTTCGGAGGATGAGATCCTGCAGGCGCGCCACGCCCGCGAGACTTTCCGCGAGATCATCATCACCGCCGGTGGCGAGGTGATTCGAACCGCCACGCAGGACGAGAACTGGGGTATCTCCAAGGGGGGCGCCATTATCCACGAGGTGGGCACCACCCGCCTCGGCGACGATCGCCGGACCTCAGTGCTGAACGCTTACTGTCAGGCTTGGGATTGCAAGAACTTGTTCGTGACCGATGCCGCCCCGTTCGTGAGTAACGCCGACAAGAACCCCACCCTGACTATTCTGGCGCTGGCCTGGAGGACGTCAGAGTACGCGGCCGAGCAGGTGAGAAAACGCAACGTCTAATCGTTAGGGGTTAATGGGGCCGCAAGGGTTACGGATCAGGTAGTCCGCCCAACCGTCAGCGACTGCACAATTTTTGGGCTGCCTCGAGCACTTAGGGAAGGGACGCATGCGGCCTGATGGGAACTATCCTTTGCATAGCTCTCGAAATCGGGATCTGTGGTGAGTATGCTCCATTGGCGCGAGAGCGTTCAATATGCCTTTTGAACTGGGCTTGGAAGTTGCCTGGCAAAAGATGGCTCGCCATCGTCATACATGGCTTGTCTTCGAATCGAGAAAAAGACGTGCCGAGAAGTCGTTGAGCGATCTCAGTGGTACCGACGTCTATGTGCACGGTGGGAAAAATTCGGGGCTTGTTCAGAGAGCTGTGTAACACTTTCGTAAGGATAAGGCGCCAGCCAACCGTGGGCCAGATGTTGGCCATCCATCGCGGCCTGGTGAAAATCGTGTCCGAGCTTCAGAGACAGACTGGCGCGAGCTCCTTGTTTGAGGCCCGCATTTTCAACGAGCTTCTGGCTGCCGCCCAAGCACCGACGACGAAGCAGGCCAGCGGTTAATTAGCAGCTTGCCCGGAGGGGAGCGAATGAAAAGGAGAGAATTTCTTTCTTCGACTCTGGCGCTCGCCGCCGCCAACCTGGTTCCGCGCTCAGTTCGCGCCGCGGACTCATCGATGGAGGTTCTCATTCGTGAGCCGGTGGGGACATCGGCCCCGGAGCTTCAGGGACACTTCACCGAGCACATCGGTGGCGTGATCTATGACGGAGTCTGGGTAGGCGAAGACTCGAAGATTCCGAATGTGGGCGGCGTCCGCAAGGCGCTGGTGGACCGGATGCGGCAACTGAAGGCGCCCGTGGTGCGCTGGCCGGGCGGTTGCTTTGCCGACAGCTATAACTGGCGTGACGGCATTGGACCGCGAGCGCAGCGGCCTACGCGAACCAATTTCTGGGCCAATGATAAGGATCTGTGGAACGCGCCGGACGGCCCGCAGAAGTACGAGCCCAACGAGTTTGGCACGGCGGAGTTTATTCGCTTCTCCCGGTTGTGCGGAGCCCAACCCTACCTTGCCGCTAACGTGCGCAGCCTTACGCCGCACGATTACGACGAATGGGTGGAATACTGCAATTCGCCGGCGGGTTCAACAACGCTCGCCAAGACACGCGCCGGAGACGGCAGCCGCGAGCCCTTCGGAGTTACGTACTGGGGGATCGGAAATGAGTCCTGGGGCTGCGGAGGCGACTTTCTCCCTGAGGAATATGCTGTCGACTTCCGGCGGTTCACGGCCTGGGTGCCGGACTACGGATTGAAGCTCCGACTGATCGGTTCGGGCCCCGGCGCCGGCATCGACGATCCGCGGGTGGAGTGGACGCGTGGATTCTTTGAGCGCCTGCGTGCCAAAGGCAAGGAGATGTTCGATCGCCTTTACGGCCTCTCCATGCACTATTACTGCTGGACCGCGGGCAAGGGACAGTCTGTCGACTTTACGGTAGAGGATTGGTACCAGTTGCTGTGGCAAGCCGACGTGATGGACTCGCTGATCGCCAAGCACTGGTCGGCCATGGGTGAATACGATCCCGAGCACAAGGTGAAGCTCGTGGTGGATGAATGGGGCGCGTGGCACCGCGGTCCGGCGATTGATCCACGCTACCTGTTCAGCTACATTCCCACCATGCGCGATGCCCTGGTCACTGGAATTACTCTTGACATCTTCAACCGGCACGCGGAGAAGCTGGCCATGTGCAACGTGGCGCAACTGGTGAACAATATTCATACGCTCTTTCTCGCTCGCGAGGACAAGTTCGCCGAGACACCGACCTTCCACGTGTTCGACATGTACAAAGCTCATCAGGGCGGGCAATCGCTACGCCTCGTCAGTGACGCCGCCGCCATCCCATACGCGCCCGGCAAGAATCTGTGGGGCCTCGCAGGCTCCGCAACCCTGCACGGCAAGAAGCTGATCGTGACCGCGGTCAATCCGCACGTTTCCGAAGAACGCACCTGCGAGATTGCCTTGCGCGGCGCCTCCGCCCGCAGCGGCCGCGCTACGGTCCTCGCATCCGCCGATATCCACGCCCACAACGACTTCGAGAATCCGCGCGCCGTGGAACCTAGGGAACAGCCGGCAACCATCGCGGGATCGACCTTGAGCTGGACGTTTGCGCCTGCATCCGTGACGAAGCTCGAAATCGAACTGGCCTGAGGCGCCTGGCGCCCATCTTGAGTGCTATAGTTCGCCTTATGCTCACGATGAGGCTCTCTCGATTTGCTTTCCGTCTTGCCATCATCCTGCTTACAACGTGCCGGCTGCCTGCAGCCGAGCCGCCACAATTCCGCCTACCCAACATTGCGCGTCCGACCCGGTACCGGTTGGATCTCACCATCGTTCCCAGCGAGCCGGTCTTCAAAGGCACGGCGACGATCAGCATTGACTTGAAAGAGCGCGCCGACGACGTCTGGCTGAACGCTAAGGACCTCGATATCGAGGACGTCAAAGTCACTCCGGATGGAACCAGCAAAGCCACGCGGTGGAAGACGACCGGCGAGTTTCTGGACGTTGACTTTCCTCAGCCGCTTGGTCCGGGCCCGTTGCAACTGGAGATTCGGTATCGCGGCAAGCTGGATGACAAGTCGAACGTGGGCGCTTACCGCAAGAAGTCGGCCGCCGACTGGTACGTCTATACATCGTTCACGCCCATCGATGCTCGCCGCGCCTTCCCGTGCTTTGACGAGCCCGGATACAAAGCGCCCTGGGAACTCACTCTGCACGTCAAGCGAGGTCAAGTGGCGGTGGCAAACGCGCCTGCTCGGTCCGAAAGCGACGAGCCCGATGGCATGAAGCGCGTTGTCTTCGCGCCTACCGAGCCGCTGGCGTCGGAGGTGGTCGCGTTCGCGGTGGGCCCCTTCGATGTGGTCGACGCCGGTGTCGCAGGACAGAAGCGGACTCCCGTGCGGATCATTGTGCCGCGAGGACGCGCTCGCGAAGCGGATGCGGCGCGTGCAGCTACCCCCGAGATACTGGCCCGGCTCGAGCAGTACACAGGAATCCCCTATCCCTGGGACAAGCTGGACCACATCGCGGTGCTCGATATGCCGTTCGGCGCCACCGAGAATCCCGGGTTGATTACGTACCTTGACCGCGAATTGCTCCAGCCGCCCGAGCGCGACACGCCGGCACGCCAGCGGCGTATGCGTGAAACCATGGCGCACGAGCTGGCCCACCAGTGGTTCGGCAATCTCGTCACCCAGGCCTGGTGGGACGACACCTGGTTGAGCGAAGGATTCGCCACCTGGCTCGGCACGAAGGTCAGCGACCTGGAACTTGCTCCCTTCGAGCGAGGCCTCGCCATTACGGAGAACCGCGACCGGATGATTGAAGCCGACTCTGCACAAACGCGTCCCGTGCGGCTCGAAATGCATTCGCGCAAAGATACGGACGACGTCTACAATGGCGTGATTTATCAGAAGGGCGCAGCTGTCCTCGAAATGCTGGAGGATTGGGTGGGGCCGGAGGCGTTTCAGCGCTCGCTCCGTCGCTACCTTGCGGACCACCGGTTCGGCAATGCTTCGAGCGCGGACCTGGCCGAAGCCATCCAGCACGAAGCGCGAGTTGACGCCGGTCCGGTGCTCTTCAGCTTTCTGGACCGTCCCGGTTCGCCGCTGTTCCGCTTCAGCCTTGCTTCCACGGACCGATCCGCGACGCTTGCCATCGACCAGGGCGATCATCCCTGGACAACGCCGGTGTGCTTTCATGCCGAGAGTGGGGAGCGCCGGTGCGTCGTGGTGAGCGCATCCCACGCCGAAGTCAGCCTTCCGGCGGCGCCGACCTGGATTGGGCCGAACGCTTACGGCAGCGGCTATTACCGGTCGTTGCTGACACCGGACATGCTCAATGGGCTGGTTCGCGGGTACAGCCGACTCACCGAACCTGAGCGGCTGGCGCTGGCGGGCGACCTGGAGGACCTCACGGGCAGCGGCGACGTGCAGGCTGGAGACGTTATGCGGCTTCTGCCGCGCATGACCCGCGACAGCGAGGCGCGCGTTTCCGCGCGCGCGACGGCCATCGCCCTGGAGCTTGCAATGGCGGCGCCGAATAGCGCTCGCGCGAAGTACGCGGGCTGGCTGAAGCGAAGCACCGGCCTCGGCGCGGCGCCTGCCGAACAAGCGGGAAGCATCGAGGAATTTCTTCGCGAAAAGCGCTGACGCCTCATGGATCGATCATCGGCGAGCAGCACGGCTTCTGGACTGGCTTGAACTCCATGATCTCAGCGCGAGTAAGATTCGGATCGTAGAGATTGAGCTGCCACTTGCCGTCGCGTCCGATCTTCGGCTGCTCCGCCTTATACCCGCGTTCGGTCGCGGTTTTGTACGGAGCCTGAATATCGGCCACGCCCAGCGCAAAATGGTGCATCACGCCGAGCGTCTTGGGGGAGGGATTGTTCACGTTCAGCATGTACTCCAGCCAGTCCGTGCCTTCGGGCACACGCATGTCAACCCAATCCGTGCGATCGTCTTTCATGCCGCCTTGCCAGGTCTGCTTGAACCCGAGAATCTCGCGATAGAACCGGTCCGCGGCGGCCCGATCGCGCACCGTGACGCCCACGTGAATCATGTGCTGGGAGATCCGCGTGTCCGGCAGGAACTTGCCGAAATTGCGGCTGTGCAGTGAGCCCGGCAGGTACTGCACGAACTCAACCGTGTGCCCGTCCGGATCTTCAACCTTGAAACTCAAGTTTCCCTCGCGGCCCGGCTTCAGAGGGCCGGGCACGTCCACGCCCCGGCTAGCCAGGTAGTCGCGCAGGCCCGAGGCGTCGGTGGTCTCGAATGCGATGTGGGAGAGGCGGTCCTCGGTAGGACTCTGCAGCTCGGGAAGAATCTCGACATACTGGTGGTCGTTCACCTTGAAGTAAGCGACCATGAGCCCGCCCGTGGGCTTGTCGAGCGAAAAGGGTTCCGCGAATCCCAGGACTTGCCCGTAAAACTGGCGGGCGGCGGGGAGACTGTCCGTTCTCAGAGCGATGTGGGCGACGCCGACAGTCGGTGGACGCTCGATCGCCGACTGCTTGGGCCGTGCGGAGACGGGACCGGACCCGGATCCGGCGGCGACCAAGCCGGCGACGGTCACCAGAATGGCGGCCGCTCTGAAGAGGGGCGTCGAAGGTTTCATGCTCTTATGTGGAAAACGACTCGCCGGGCCTCGTCAGGGCGGGGCTTTTCGAGCCCCGCTGCAACGGCGCCCTCCACGGACTATTTTCACCCAAACTGCTATGCGGTTGAGGCTTTAGAGGCCTCGCCCTTCGCGATGGGCGCATCCACCAGGTTGCCCCACTCCGTCCAGCTTCCGTCGTAATTGCGGACGTTATCGAAGCCGAGCAGGTACTTCAGCACGAACCAGGTGTGAGAGCTGCGCTCGCCGATGCGGCAATAGGCGATGGTCTCTTGATCCGGTCGTACGGCCTGATAAAGCTGCGCCAAGTCGTCGTAGGACTTGAAGGTGCCGTCTTCGTTGGCGGCTTTGGCCCAGGGGACGTTAAGCGCGCCGGGAATATGGCCTCCGCGCTGGGCGGTTTCGGTCATGCCCGGAGGCGCGATCACTTTGCCGGTGAACTCGTCGACCGAACGCACGTCCACCAGGTTCGCCGCTTTGCTTTCGAGCGCCTGGAAGACGGAATCGCGCTTCGCCCGCACTGATTGATCGGGGTCGCTGGCCTTATAGCTGGCGGCGGTGAAAGTGGGTACATCGGTGGTAAACGGCCGGCCCTCGATCTCCCACTTTTTGCGGCCTCCATTCATCAAGCGCGCGTCGGGATGCCCGTAATACTTGAGCTGCCACAGGGCATAAGCCGCAAACCAGTTGTTGTTGTCGCCGTAGAGCACCACCGTGGTGCCGCGCGCGATGCCGGACTGGCCGAGCAGCTCCTCCAGCTGGCTCTTGCTCAGCAGGTCGCGGCGAACGCTGTCCTGAAGCTGCGAGGTCCAATTCCAGGCGATGGCATTCTGAATGTGGCCTTTTTCGTAGGAACTCGTGTCCACGTCTACTTCCACCAGCCGCACCTTGGGGTCGCTCGTGTGCTGCACCACCCAATCGGTGCTGACCAAAACTTCGGGGTGTTTATATTCTCCCATTGGGAATCTCCTTCCTGGCTGATCTTATCGAAATCGAACGGAAGATATGGTTGGGCCTCAACAACAGCAACCGGGAAGGGGTTGCAGTGAGGCGGCCACGCGCTTTTTCGCTGGGATAGAACCCATAATTAATCGTATACCACGAGGGATCGTCGTATTGCAACGAGGCCCCTCAGATCGCTCGGCCAGATCAGAAGTGAGGTAGCGCAGAGTTTCGCAACCCAGAAACTCTGCGGCTTGTGGTGGAGGACGGTGAGCTATAATCGCCCTCGTGTCCCGCCTTCGCCGACTTGTTCTCTCAGATCGCTACTTCTTCGTCACTTGCAACCTCTTGCGCGGTCGCCTGTTTCTTTCCGAAAACGAATTCAGCCTGCTGGCCCGCGTCATCAGTTGGAGACGGAAGGTACACGGATTTCTGCTCACCGCCTGGGTGCTGCTGCCGGACCACTGGCACGCCATCATTTATCCGCAGCATCCTTTAACGATTTCGGAGGCGATGGAAGCTATCAAGGTCAGCGCCACGCGCCGGATCAATCGTGGCCGGCAAACGCTGGGGCCACTGTTTCAGTCGCGATTTTTCGACCGCGCGCTCAGAACTGTAAAAGAGTATGGTGAGACGGTCGAATACATCCACTGGAACCCCGTGCGGCGCGGCTACGTGAGCCGGCCAGAAGCATGGAAGTGGTCAAGTGCCAAGGAATATGCTGGAGTCGACGCTGCAGAACAATTGCCGGCAGGCGGACTGACGATTGATCGAGTGAGATTGCCAGCCGAGGCTCGGACTCCAATTTGAAGACAGACCCGACGCGGAAAAAGCCGCAGAGTTTCTGAGCTGCGAAACTCTGCGCTACTTCGCTCGTAATTCACTTCAGCCTGTGTTTTCATGGTTGAACAAGACGATGGGCTACGAGAAAGAACGGGAAATCGAACAGGATGAACAGGGCTGGCGGTACAGCCACAAGACCATATGTTTCCGCTGCGTATCCGATCCGTACCTGCGGGAGGAGGTCAAATCCCGTGCGAACAAATCGGAATGTGATTTCTGCAATCGGAGGAGTCGCCAGACCCCGAATGCCATCCCGTTTAATGATTTCATGAGAGTCGTTGCAGGCGCGATTTTCCAATACTACAGCCACGTCGAGGAAGACACGATGGCCTGGGACTCGGAAGACCAAACCTACGTGGGCTCAACATATTCCACATGGGAACTTGTACGGTACAATCTTGCCCCAGCGACAAATGAGGATGCACTGCGAGAGATTATCGACTCGTTGGGCGAGCACACTTGGTGCGACAAGAGCCCCTATTCCCTTTCCGACTCTGAGCGCTATCAATACAGTTGGGAGGAATTCTGCAAGACTGTAAAGCACGAGACGCATTATTTTTTCAACTCGCCGAAGGAGGTCGAAGTACACTCGGACAAAATTCCTGTTCCGCAAATGCTCGACGCACTGCAAGACCTCATAAACGAAACGGGCCTTGTGCGGAGCCTGCCTTCCGAAACCGCGCTCTTCCGAGTCCGCGCGCATTGCCGCGCCGAAGCCTGCGACACGTGGCAAAGTCTCGGTTCGCCTCCGCCCGACGCGGCGGTGAGTAGCAGAATGAGCGCAGCCGGCATTAGCATGTTCTACGCGGCACTGGACATGGCCACCGCCAAGGCAGAAATGACGATAAGCCTCCTGCCGAAAGATGGCAAAATCTTGACTGGCGCGAAGTGGGTGAACACGCAGCCGTTTACCGTGCTGGACCTAACCAACCTACCGCAACCTCCAAGCTTTTATGCGCGGGTGCGATACGACAGAGAGCAGATGTTGTTTCTCAGGCATTTTGTGGAAACCATAACACAACCGATCGCGCATGACGGCAAACACCATATCGAATATGTCCCAACCCAGATCCTCACTGAATATTTCCGCTACAAATATCGCACACACGACAATTTCCGTCTTGACGGCATCATGTACCCCAGCGCCCAACGTAAGGGCGGTCGTTCCATCGTAATCTTCGCCTCACAAAGCGATCTAGACCCGAACCCGTCTGGATGGCAGCCTGCGACCCCGCTTCTGGTTCTTGACTCCGCGTCGATAAAACGCCTCCGGCGCACTCAGTCTCACTAGCCCCCCGCCGTGTTTGCCGCCGAGGGTGCCCCTGATTCCGTTGAAGGCTTGAGCGACGGTTCTCGGACCCGTCGCGGGTGGCGACGACATCGTTTCTTATGTCGTCGCCATTGTGCAACCCGACGTACCCCGAATGCCTCAGTCCTCCTTTTTGGCCTCCTTTTTGACGCCCAATCCACAGTCCTTCTTTTTTGCATTGAAACGGAAATCAGCGCCGACGGGGGCACCGGAAAAAGGGTCCTCCAAAGCCGGATAAAAAGTACGCCCTTGTTGTCCTATGAATGCAAGTCAAGCCCAAGCGTGGAGTTCTTGCACCATTTTTCTCCTCCAAAACCGGCTAAGTTTTGGGCTGTTTTTTGGCAAAAGTGTGCAATTGTTGCGCACTTATTAAAAGTCATAGATAATGCAAGTCGTTTAGAATTGATGATGACCACCGGCCCGAAAAATGTCGATCCGTCGATCCTGTGAGCGTCACGAAATACCGGGACCTCTGGCGCCAACGCGGGGCAGGGCCAGGCAGGCGAACACACCCACTTTGAAGCGAACGAACATGCGCCACAGTGGATCGGACGCGGGCTCGATGGGGAGGGGACGGAGGCTCTCCGCGGGCCATCCTGGCCGGATGTTAGATTTTTTCAATTTCGTTACGTAGCCTACTTGACACACTCTAATACGCCTTGTTAAGATTCATTTCGCTCTCCAATCACTGGATGTTCCCAGTGGGATCGGCCGCGGGTTTTGGCGGCGTAAGGCCCATGCGTCTTTTGTGCTGTTCCGATGCGTGGTTGAGAGCTGGTGAGGTTCAGGTTGCCGACGTTTAACCAGTTGGTTCGCAAAGGCAGGCAGGCTCCGCGCTACAAGACTTCGAGTCCCGCGCTTGAGTCCTGTCCCCAGAAGCGCGGCGTCTGCATTCGCGTCTATACTCAGACGCCGAAGAAGCCGAATTCGGCTTTGCGCAAAGTGGCGCGCGTGCGATTGACCAACGGCATGGAAGTGACGACGTACATTCCCGGTGTCGGACACAACCTGCAAGAGCACTCCATTGTTTTGATCCGCGGAGGCCGGGTGAAGGACCTGCCGGGCGTCCGTTATCACGTGGTTCGCGGAACCCTGGATTCTGCCGGCGTCGGCGATCGGCGTCAGGCGCGGTCCAAATATGGCGCCAAGAGGCCCAAGGCTTCCTAGGGTTTCGCTTTTCCCCGCACAGTCGGGCGAATTACACGGTGCGTCGGGCGGCGCAGAGAAGAAAGGCTCGCGCCCGGTGATGTTAACATAGGTTATGCCGAGAAAAGGTACAGTCGAACGGCGCGAGGTCGCTTCGGACCCGGTCCACGGCAATCAGATGGTCCAGAAGCTGATCAATTGCCTGACGTATGAGGGCAAGCGGTCGGTTGCTCAGGGGATTGTCTACGACTCGTTTGAAATGATCCGGCAGCGCGCGAATGATGACCCGTTGAAGGTTTTCAAAAAGGCTGTGGAGAACATCCGGCCGGCGCTCGAGGTGAAGAGCCGGCGCGTGGGCGGCGCCAATTATCAGGTGCCTGTTGAAGTGAACCGCAATCGCCAGGCTTCGCTCAGTCTTCGCTGGTTGATCAGCTATTCCAGGCAGCGCAGTGAGAAGTCAATGGTGGAGCGGCTTGCTGCCGAGTTAATGGACGCCGCCAATAACAAGGGTGGCGCGATCAAGAAGCGCGACGACACCCACCGGATGGCCGAGGCCAACAAGGCCTTTGCTCATTACCGCTGGTAAGCCCGCACCAAGCGGGCCAACCTAGACGCCAGGCAGGATGCGGCTTCAACCCGGAGCCCCGATCTGCCAGGAACCCCCTCGATCCGAGGGGCTCAACGACAATTGAAGGTTTTCCCGCTGTCCCGGTGGCGGTGGGTTCTTGGTTTTGTCATGGCACGTACGACGGCGCTCGAAAAAACACGGAATATCGGCATCATGGCCCACATTGACGCCGGTAAGACCACCACTACGGAGCGGATCCTCTATTACACAGGGATCACGCACAAGATGGGTGAAGTGCATGAAGGCACGGCCGTGATGGATTGGATGGAGCAGGAGCAGGAGCGCGGCATCACCATCACCTCGGCCGCCACGACCTGTTTCTGGAACGACATCCGGATCAACATCATCGACACGCCCGGGCACGTGGACTTTACGGCTGAGGTTGAGCGGTCGCTTCGGGTGCTGGATGGGGCGATTGCCATTCTAGGGTCGGTGGAAGGGGTGGAGCCCCAGACCGAAGCGGTTTGGCGCCAAGCCGACAAGTATCGAGTGCCGCGCATCGTTTTTGTCAACAAGATGGATCGCATCGGCGCCGATTTTGACGAGTGCGTCAGGCAGTTGCGGGAGAAGTTGCACGCCAATCCCGTGGTGGTCCACTTGCCGCTCGGAAGCGAGGACCATTTCCAGGGTGTGATCGATGTGCTGGCCCAGAAGGCCATCGTGTATAAGGACGAAACGCTGGGCGCGGACTACGATGTTGTCGACATTCCGGCGTCCGAGGCTGATCATGCCAAGCACGCACGCGAGCAGTTGATTGAGGCGCTCGGCGAAGTGGACGACAAGATCATGGAAAAGTACGTCCACGGCGAGCCGGTTACAACCGAAGAGCTTAAAGCCAGCTTGCGGCGCAATACCATCGCCATGAAGGTGTTCCCGGTGATCTGCGGATCAGCCTTTAAGAACAAAGGGGTTCAGCTTCTGCTCGACGCGGTGGTGGAGTACCTCCCTTCGCCGTTGGATGTGCCTGCGATCGAGGGTTCAGCGCCGGACGATGAGGACAAGAAGCTTGTTCGGCCGCCCGAGGACGATGCTCCTTTCGCCGCCCTCATTTTCAAGATCATGACCGATCCGTTTGTCGGCCAGCTTGCTTTTCTGCGGGTTTATTCGGGAACTCTCAAGAATGGCGACACGGTCTACAATCCGCGGCGCGCCCGGCGTGAGCGGGTCGGTCGCCTGGTAAAGATGCACGCCAACAAGCGTGAAGAAATCAACGAAGTGCTGGCCGGGGACATCGCCGCGGCCGTGGGCTTGAAGAGCGTCTCGACGGGTGACACGATTTGCGTCGAAGACAATCCTATCGTTCTCGAAGCCATGGATTTTCCGGCCCCGGTGATCTCGGTGGCGATCGAGCCCAAAACCAAGGCCGATCAGGAAAAGATGAGCACCGCGCTCGGCAAGCTCACCCAGGAAGATCCCACTTTCAAGGTCCACACCGATCCCGATACCGGCCAGACGATAATTTCTGGAATGGGCGAGTTGCACCTCGAGATTATCGTGGACCGCATGATGCGCGAGTTCAACGTGGGCGCGAACGTGGGCCGGCCGCAAGTGGCGTATCGCGAGACGATTCTGAGAGCCGCCGAGGGTGAAGGCAAATACATCCGGCAGACGGGGGGCCGAGGCCAGTACGGCCACGTCAACGTGCGTGTGGAGCCCCTCCCTCACCCCGACGCCGAAGAGATTGCCGAGCTTACCCGGAAGAAGTCCACCAACAAGTTTGACGCTGAGTTGAACCTGCTCTTTGTCGATGGGATCGTGGGCGGAAGCGTGCCCAGGGAATACATCGGGCCCGTGTATCAGGGCATTCGCGAGGCCATGGAAACGGGCGTGCTCGCGGGCTATGAGATGACGGGAGTGAAGGTGGTGCTCGAGGACGGTTCCTATCACGAAGTGGACTCTTCGGAACTGGCGTTCAAGATTGCGGGCTCGATGGGATTCAAGGATGCCATCGGCAAGGCGAAGCCTGTGCTGCTGGAGCCGGTGATGAAGGTGGAAGTGGTGGTGCCGGAGGAATTCATGGGTGATGCCCTCGGCGACTTGAGCAGCCGCCGCGGACACATCGAGGGCATGGAAAAGCGGGGTTCCACGCAGATCATCAAATCGAAGGTGCCGCTCGCGGAGATGTTTGGTTACGCCACCGATCTGCGCTCCCGCACCCAGGGCCGGGCGTCCTACAGCATGCACTTCCTGCGCTACGAACACGCGCCGGCAAACGTTGCCGAGGAAGTGATTGCCAAGGTGCAGGGGCGGGCGGTGGCGAAATGAGTACGTCGGGTTCGAATTTTCAGATCGTCGTGCCGGGCGCTTCCACGTCGGTTGACGAATGGAGGCGCGCTATGGCCGCACCCGTGAGCGAGCTGCCGCCACTAACAGATGCGCAGAAGGACGTGGCTCGGAAGTTCAAGGTCACCCAAGAGGAATACGCGAGGAACGTGCTGGCGAGCGCTTATGGCCGCGACCGGATGCGAAAGAGGGCCCAAGACCTTGGGGAGGCTGTACAGGCCGTACTACAAAGCGTTGACCCTCGCTGTCGCGTGATCGCGGTCATCAGGGATCTGGATCGGCTCGGGTGGATGATTCGCGTGGAGACGCCGCCCAAAGATATCGGCGTGCTGGTATCGCAAGAACTGGTCGACGACCTGTTGGGATCCGGTGCGGAGAGGGAAAAGGAACGATTGCGAATGCGCATTGTTTCCTCTCTGGAGGAAGCTAAGCTTGCCGTTAGCCGGTAATCGGTATGGCTCTGTCGGAGACTCCCGCGGTCTTTTACCTGACCACTCAAGGTGAGCAGGCGCTGGGCGGTTGGTTTGGCAAGAGAAGCGCATTTCCGGTCTTGATGATGAGTTCTGATTCGGTAGGAGCCTGGATTCTGCTCACAGAATCCGAACCGGGCGAAGCGAAACCAGTGATGCTCTTGAAATGGGAATACGTGGCGACCGTAACGTTCGAAGCCAGCTTGGAAAGCCCTCTCCCGCACGCGCCGATCGGTTTTCACGCGCGGGCATCGGGATGATGGAGCGGTGCAAGCCAGTTTACTGAACTTGTGGAGAAGGGAAGCTATGGGAAAAGAAAAGTTTGATCGATCCAAGCCGCACATGAACATTGGGACCATCGGTCACATTGATCATGGGAAGACGACGCTGACGGCGGCGATCACGAAGGTGTTGTCGAAGCACAATCCGAAGATCAAGTTTCGGCC
>DASYYZ010000064.1:0-9305 GCA_035946735.1 Terriglobia bacterium | reverse complement strand
TCAAGGCTTTACTCGACACCCGGGAATACGAGCCCGGACAGAAGATCACCGACGAAGAGATGAGCACGCTCCGGCTGAAGCCCCATAGATTTCACGGCGACTGGAACTATACATTCCAGTCGCGCCACCCGGCGTGACTTCCGTCAAGACGATTGTAAATGTTATTTCTTAACGGTCCCATATGTACGATTCTGCGCAAGAATTTGTACGGACCCGCATTTTAGGCTGCTCTCCTCTAGGGGTGACGAATTCCGTTCGGGTGACGGCCATGCGCTGAGCTTTGAGCAGCAGCTAGCGAAGGTTCTTGTAGCCGCGGCCGCGCCGCAGCAGGGTTTTGATATTGCCGTTGATCGCTTCCACCACGCCCATCGCGATTCGCGTCCGGCAGTAGTTCAGAATGCCTTCCAGGTGATCCAGCAGCGTTCGGGCCAGCTTCTCGAAGGATGGCAGTCGCTGCCAGCGAAGTTGATCGATCCAGCTCTGCAGGTAGCACAGCATCGCGCCTTGGTAGCGATACTCCCACAACCGGCTTAGGCTCTCTTTGAGCAAGTAGGCTTTCATCACGCGACGGGTCAAGCGGAACAGTTGATTGAGTTGCCGCTTCTTCTGCGTGTTCAGGTGGACCTACCGGCCCAGCAGCAGCCAACGCTTCCCTTTCACCAACTCGCGCTTCCGGCCACCCTCGCGAAAAACTTCCGTCCACCGTACATCGATCGCGGCATTGGCGTGCTGCAGGACGTGGAACTTGTCGTACACGAGCCGGGAAACGGCGTCGCGGCCGCATTTACGGTCCTCGATGTGAACTTCATCAACGCCACCGTGCCGGCGGGGGCGACAACCGGTCCAATCACGGTGAGCACAGCCGGGGGCCCATCCACCAGCACGCAGATTTTCACCGTGCAGTAAACCGCGGCGATGCACGAGAGACAACAGACTATAAACTGCAGACGGGATCCCTCCTCCGACGCGACGCCGACGAGGAGGGTAATCCCCAATGCTTGGTCCAATTGACAAGAATTGACAATTAGATGACATTCTTGTGAGCATCACCAGTCGCCGTCGACGCGTCTCACCTGCTGCCTGGCGTATGTCTCAGCCGCGCCGCCCGGCTGCAGTACTTATTGGGGTCCCGTAAGCCGCTTCAGGCTGGGCTGAAGCCGCGCCCTGACAGGATGCTCCGTGCGTCCGGACCAGATGCATCCTGCGAGATTTAGTAACTCTCGCCGTTAAAGAAGAACTTCTAACAAGGTGGAGGACTATGAGACTTCGAATCATGCTAATAGCGCTATTGGCTTTGACTGGCGCTCTCGGCCTTGAAGCGGCCTTGCGAGCGCAAGAGGCGGCGAGCGCGAGCTGTAGCAGCCCTAATGGAAACAGATTCAACCTGGAGCCACGGCCCGACGCGGTGAATCAAACGGCCCGCTCTGTGGGCCTTTTTGCTGAACAGCGCGGGTCCCGGCACCGATCTGGTGGTGGGAACTGCCATCGATGCCCGCGGGCTCCAGGGCACGCTGGAAAGCGAGGACGGCTTTTATATTCAACGATCCAACTCGAACTGCGCCGCTGACTCCGAGGGCGGGCTTCCGGCGATTGCAACCACTTTCGAAACCTTTTCCCCCTTCGGAGCTCCCGTCTTGGCCGCAGACCGGGGGCACAGCACTTTCTTTGCCGCTGACTTGAGGCTTGGACAGCAGGATGACACCGCTGTCGGGGTGCTCCGCACCACGGCTGCCAACCTGCTAAGCGCAACGGCCTGCCCCAGCGGCACCCAAACCAACTCGGCCACCTGCTGGCCCACGGGAAACGTGGTCAATAGTGTCCCCCTTAACTTCATCATCTCTGATCCCCAGGTGGCGGTCGATTCGAGGACGACCGGTACCGGCGCCGGTGACGTCTATCTGGTGGGTACCGTGGAGGATGCTAATAATTTTCCCCCCACCCGAACCATCTTTCTGGCCGCATGCACGAACGCGCAGTTGAGTTGCAGTAGCTCGGCTGTCCCAAGCGGCTCCGACAACGTGGCCGATTTTCCCTGGGTCCAGGTGCGTCCCGATGGCGGGATCACCGTGACCTATGTCAATACCAAGACCTTTTCGTCTGCCGGGTTCTTTCCGTTTGACGTCAAGTTTGTAAGTTGCACTCCTCAAGGTGCTCCGAAGGCTCCCACGTGCGGCGCGCCGGCCCTAGTGACGACAGAGAACAACGCCATGGAGGGCACCGCCCCTGGCGACGTGTTGGGCCGACCAACCCTGCCGGCAGCGCCCTTCCTGTTCCTCGCGTCAGGCCAAGGCCGCGGGTTGCTCGAAGCCACTCATCATCCACTTGCACAATTCATCTCGCAAGCTTTCGGCGAAAAAGCCGACGCACCGATTCCTCCCTCCGCGGCAACAATGCGCCAGCTTGCGATGGTGGCATCGAGCAACCGAATCGGCACCAAGGGTGCTGCCGGAACTGTGCCCTGCACGGGAAGCGCGGGGGCCCGATTCAACTTGGAGCCCCGCGCCAACGCGGTGCCGCAGAGTGAGGAAATGGCGGACTTCATTCCGAGAGGCGTCGCTGCCGGCGACGACCTGATCGTGCAGGTTGCCGATGATTTTCGCGGCAATCTGGCCACGGACCCCAATTGGGACCAGAGCCTCAGCGGATACTATGTGCATCGCTCCACCACCGCTGATTGCAGCGTCCAATTTGAGGGAGGTCTGCCGAGCTTCCAGTTTCAAGGAAAGACCGTGATGGGCATTGGAGACACGGTGGTGGCCGCAGACCCGATGCGGGATGCGGTATTCGTTGCCGACGTGCGCTTCGGCAATGCCGGCGGAGTGGGATTGTTCCGCTCGTCGACATCCACGTTGCTCAACACGTCGCTCTGCCCTAACGGAACCCATCTGCAGACGCAAGCCGCATCCTGCTGGGAAGTCACCACGCCTGCATTGGTGTTTGGCATAGCCGCGGCCGATGTCATCAGTGGCCAGCCGCGCATCACCGTCGACGAGCGCGCGACGGGCGTCGGAACGGGCGCAGGCGATGTTTACGTGGTTGCGCCTTTCAACAACGCCATCTCCATCGCAGCGTGCACGAACTCGACTCTGACTTGCGGACCGGGAGCAGCGATCCCCGGCACCGACGCCAACTCGAACTACCCCTACGTGCAGGTGCGCTCCGACGGACTGATCACCGTCTCCTACATCGAGACGAGCATCACTTCGATACCTGAAACAATCAGTTTCGTCAACTGCACGCCGGCCGGTGCTCCCAACCAGCCCGTGTGCGGCACACCCACTACCGTCGCAACCCTGAATCAGCCGCTCGGCGCCTTTGTTCAGGACATTCTCGAGAATGAGCCGGTCAACCTCAACTTGTCCCTTGTGCAGACGTATCCCAAGCACGCGGACCGGCAGGACTCGACGGGTAAATTCACCACCTTCCTGGTCTACGACGACTGCAAGGACGTTTTTAATCCCGGCAACGGCGGCACTCAGATTTGCGTGGCCGCCGAAGTTTTGATGACCTTCTCGACGGACAGCGGCAAGACGTGGTCCACACCGGTGTCGGTGGACACGGCGGCCGGACATGATTTCTTCCCGGCCATCAGCACCGACGCCTCCACCGGAACCACAAACCTGGTCTACTACTCGACCGAGAAGGACACGTTCAAGCACGAGGTCAGCGTGGTACTCAACCAGATCGCGGCAGGCAGCACCACGGTCGGCGCTGCGCAGATCCTCAGCAACAAGCTCGACATCGACGACGATCCCGGCGACCAGGGCTTCTTGCTCTTCGGCACGTTCATCGGTACGATCGCGCGGGGCAACGGAACGCCCGGTCAAAGCCACCTTTACACTTCGTTTGACTCCACAGCGGCGAATGGGACCTATGGCGGAAAGTCTTTGCCGGAGTCGAACAATACAATCATGCTGCATACGTTCTAGTGCAAGCTGCGCGGCAAGGCATTCCGTTGTTTCCGAGTCTTCAAGTCAACCTCACCCCGCTAATGGTAGCGGAGTCGTCCAATAACACCACTACTACCCCCCGAGAGGCGATGGCGGCCGATTCGGCGCCGCTGCCAAGGTAGCCTAGAAACTCCCCCGCGAGGCGCAGGATCTCGGGGTGAGCATCGGAAACGTGGAAGCCCGCGACCAGGTCGTCGCCCTGGCGCGAATCTGTGGGGACGAAAGACACGAAAGGCCTTTCGGCTCCGAAGGGCTCCCGTCAGTGGCTATCCTGTTGTCGCAGCTGGAAGTCGTATGCGCCGGACTACCTCAATGGAGTTGCTCGACAGCGGCCTGCTGGGCCAGGATGAAATCCGGTCCAACCTGGAGCGCATAACCGATATCTGGGGGCGTGTCCGGCTGCTTGCACCTGCTCGCCCGCGTCTTCCGCCGGACGGGCAGGCGCCCGCTGCGCGTGCTCGAGGTGGGTGCGGGCGACGGCCGACTCGCCGGACGCGTGCGCCAGGAATTGCGTGGCCAGGGTATCGAGGCCGACCTTTTCGTTCTCGACCGCCGCATGAAGCATCTTCAGGCGGCCCATTCGAGGTCTGATGGCCGGCTCCGCCCCTGGTCGCACACCGCCATCGAAATCAGCTTGCTCTGGGTTTGCAAGTTCATCTTCGGTGTCCTGGCTCCGGACACCCCAGTCCGCTTCCTGAACCGCAACGTGCGAGCCGATCAAAAGCTATCTCCACGTCCCCCGACCCTGGCTACGGTTTCCCGCCGAGAACGGCGGATCCACCGAATCGAGCCCCAGAAAGGCTACTGAATCTAGGCGCTTGAACCAAGCGCCCAGTCCCTGTGAACAGAATCTAGTTTGCTCCAACCACTGTGATTCCCTGGGCACGCACCGGTACGGTCCCGCCGATAGGAAGAACGGTGGGTGCAAACGGTTCGGTCAGAGTCCCGTCCGAATTGACTTGCAACGTGTGAAAGGCATTGGCCGAGGTCGTCGCAGACGCGCTGGATTGCTCCCCCGACACATAGATCCAGCGATCTGAACTATCGATCACGGTCGAAAACACAGCACCCGTCGTACTTGCCATCACAAAATGCTGGGTGTCGACAGGATTAAGCGGGTCCGACAGGTCATACACCTCAATCGAATTATCGCCGGTGTTGGTGGCATATAGGCGCGTACCCGCGTGATTGACGACCGCCCAGCAGGGCCCCTTTCCGGAGTCTGACACCGTCCTCACAAACGACGGTATGCCATTTCCATCGTAGCGATAGACGGCCACCTCGCTGAGCCCCGTAATATCGACGTAGAGGATCGGCAGATTGGGGTGGGTTCGCATTCCCAGCGGCTGGTGGCCGGCGGTTTGTCCGATAAATACAGAATCCGGCAACGCCTGAGGCAGATTCTGGCGCAGGCGGCCGTGTTGATCGAGGCGGAACGATTGGAGCAGCCCGCCCAAAAAGTCTGCTCCGAACACGAAGGCACCTTGAGAGGCGACGAGCGCTTGCGAAGGCGAAGTACCATAAGCAACAGATACCGTGGAATGGGGGATTGGGACGAGCAAACCATCGGGGAAGACGTGAAAAGTGGTGTAGTTCGGCTGAACCAGGTCAGCGTTCTGGGCCGGATCCTGGTCCTTGTTGACCACGGTCAGAACATCACCCTTCAACCCCAGGCTGACGGGATCGCTGCCACCTGAGGGGAAAGGCGAGCCGTCAACGGGGTCGAGCCCCGTGGCCGTAATCCGGAATACCGCAATGGAATTGGAGCCTGAGTTCACGGCAAACAGCAGCGTGCCCTCCGGATGGGTAATCAAGTTTTGGTCGGAATCGAACGGACCGAGGGCAAATGTGTCATCGAATACGCCGATGCCGCCGGCTGGTGTGCTACCCAGAAAGGTCGGAGGCGCGGTACCGTCGTTTTTAAAGGCAAAGATCGAATTGCCGGCAGTGCTGTTGCTCTCCAACCAGATGATATCCGAGGTCCCGGCGCTCCAGGCCGGAGTGCGAGCTGCGGCAAGCACCATCAATCCCATGAACGAGACCAAAAGCCGACGCCGAGCCAGTTGCGCGACGCCGGACTGAAGCATGTGCATTCCTTGAAACTTCATGGCTTTTCCTCTTTCTTAGACTTAGATTATGGGTTACTACTGGCGACTTGTTGGTTGAGACCGGTATCCCTCCATACAAGGCGCGTGGAGTTCGAGCTTAGATCGCGGATAACTGCTTCGAAGCGCGCCCGTCTCGGTTACCGCTGACTGGAAACAGCAGGCTTCAAAGTCGACGACGAACCCCGTACCGGCGCAATCCGGTTTTCGGTAGGATCCGCCGGAAGCTTGCATTTACGACTGGCCTCGAGAAGGCCGGGCCTGAAAGAAAAGTGCCGATAAGCGGGAGCGCGGTCTCGGCTCGATTCGTTGCTGCGGTCAAGATGCAGTAAGCGACGGTCGCCAGATTGCGATCACGCCTCCAGCAAGCCAAAAGGTAAAGGGCGAAGCTGGCGATAAGAAGCGCAATCGGGAAGTGAATCAAAACCACGTGTTGAGCATGCTTCGCGAGCAGCACATGTTTCAGGTCAACAGGGTTCAATTCCGGTCTCCGCTGGCTTGAACGATGATCTTGCCGATCATCCTGGGGTGGATCCCGCAGAAGTACTCGTAGGTGCCTGGGCGGTCGAAAGTGTAGGAAAACTTCTGGTCTGTGTCCAAAACCGGCGATTTCAAGGTCTTTCCCTCCGAGCTCACAATGTTGTGGGGCACGTCATCCTGATTGACCCAGGTCACTGTGCTGCCGGCGGTAACCGTGAGGGTCGCCGGCACGAAGCTAAAGTTATCGATCTTAACTTGGGACTTGTCATCGGACGCTTTCTGTCCGTCGGCGACGGCCCGCGCGTGGTTGACTGTAGGTAGGCTCAAGGACAAAACCATCGCTGTGATGGCTGCAACGCTCACAAGTATTCTTTTCATTGCTAAACATCCTTTCCAAGATAGTTACCTTCTCCGCTGAGAGGTTCGAACGGGCGGAAGGCGATCACGCCAGCGACGAATCGACAATCGCCAGGGAATGCTTGCCTTCGACGTATTCCACACTGGTGAGACCCAGTAGGCTGCGCAACTGATCGGCAGGCACCTTCATGGGTCCCGGAGAAGGCGCACTTCCCGGATGGGGCTGGGGGAAAGCCGTAGAGGTTGCGGTGTGAAAGGCGATATTCCCTTCCACCTTTTGCATAATCTGATGGATGTGACCGTTCAGGACGGTGACAGATCCAAACCGCTTCAGATAGGCCAGCGCCTGCGCGCTATCGTCAGTGCCCCACCCCCAGTCCGGATAGATCGACCAGAGCGGGATATGAGCAAACACCACGATCGGCGTGCTTGCGGAGAGCCCTTTCACGTTGTCTTCGAGCCACTCCAGTTGCTCCTGGCCGAGGGAGCCGAGTCCGCCCGCCTTGAGGTTCAGGACGTTGACGAGCCCGATGAAGTGAACGCCTTTGTGATCGAAGCTGTACCAGCCTCCGCTCGTTGCGCCCTTGCCATAGCGGTCGAGGTACTGCTTGCCGTCGTCGCCCAACACGTCGTGCTCGCCCGGTACGTAGAACACATGGCTGGCCTTGGCTTCCTTCAGCACCTGATCCACCGTGTCGAACTCTTCGGGCTTCGAGAGGTGACTGATGTCGCCGGTGTGGAGCAGGAATTCCGGCCGCATGGGCGCCGCGTTGATTTTCTCAACGGCCACCCGCAAGGTGGCCACCACGTCGGGATTAGCGGCTTTGTCGAACCCCATGTGGCTGTCACTGATCTGAATGAAGCTGAGCTCGCCTGGGTTGGCAGCTCCAGCGGCCAGACCCGCGGGATCGCTGAGGCTGTAAGATCTCAGGATTCCGCCTTTAACAACGCACAAGGCTCCAGTTCCAGCCCAGGCCATGCATTTCAGAAATCCACGGCGGTCAACGCCATCGTGGTTGTGGTTGTGAAGAATCAGGTCTTCCTTCTTTCGTCGCATCTTACCTCTCCAGTCTCCGCGGGCAGCTCCCGGGCTTTGGTTCATCGCCTTCAGGCTTCCTGACTTCCGGTGCGCCCCGGATATTCCCGAAAAACGACTATTTCTTAGGTGGAATAAAAAGGTGGGAGAATGAGTCTTATCTCCATCAGGGACGGGCAAGGGTTGGCGGAGCCGAACTGTATTAGAACCAGACCGCCGATCTAGTTGCCATTCCAGTCGGCACAGTGATGTCGGGTCTGGCCCGTGGCACCAGAGTCTTCAAACGGTTACTGATGGATTCTGAGAAGGAAGGAGCCTCGAGGTGAGCTGCCAAGAGAACAGTGCGCTGATACACGGTTACCTGGACGGTGAGCTTGACCTCGTGAGTACCCTCGGGGTTGAAGATCATCTGCGGGAGTGTGCTACCTGCGCCCAAACCTACCGGAGCCTCCAGACGCTGCGCTCGGCCGTTCGAGGCGGGGGACTCTACTTTCATCCTGCAAGCGATCTGGCTGAGCGCCTTCACTCGGCTCTCCAAGAAGCCGCGGGGGCCGGGCGGCCCGTGCCGGCTTCAACGCGGGAGGCGGCGAAGGGACCGCGGCGGTGGACCTGGCGGGCAATGGCAGCCCTGGCCGCTTGCTTGGCGTTTGTCGCGGTGGGTGTCTTCCGGTTTGCACCCGGAGTTTCCAGGCACTCACACGGCGATCTTGTGGCCCAGGAAGTCCTGGCCAGTCACGTGCGCTCGCTGATGGCTAATCATTTGACAGACGTGCCGTCCTCTGACCAGCACACGGTCAAGCCCTGGTTCAATGGCAAGCTCGATTTCTCGCCTCCGGTGCGAGATCTAAGTGCTCAGGGATTTCCGTTAGTGGGTGGTCGCCTCGATTACTTGGAGGGGAGGCCTGTGGCCGCGCTGGTTTATCAGCGGCGGAAACACTTCATTAATCTGTTCGTTTGGCCGTCATCAGCGGACTCTGGGAAACAGGTGGTGATGCAACAAGGCTATAACATGCACCACTGGGCTGAATCGGGCATGATCTATTGGGCGGTTTCAGATCTCAACAACAGCGAGCTCGAGGAGTTCGTGGGATTGATACGGAATCACCCATAGCCCTGCCTTCCGACGGCCGTTAGCTCCCCTTTTGCTCACTTGTAACTAGCCATCTTGGCGTGCGCCGCGGTGCCCTTTCGGCATAGCCACGCAAAGGGCGACTGCGCTGCGCCTGCCCTGATGTGTGCCCGTTCAGCGCCAATGTTCGAGGCTCTGCAACATTGTGTGCGCTTTCTCGCAGGAACGGATCTCCCCAACCAGGCAGCGAACGATGTTCGCGGCCCACCGGGAATATTTGGCACACGAAGTCGGTCTGGATAGCTGCA
>DASYYZ010000063.1:0-3586 GCA_035946735.1 Terriglobia bacterium | reverse complement strand
CTGTAAGTTATTGCGGGGGCTGGATTTGAACCAGCGACCTTTGGGTTATGAGCCCAACGAGCTACCTGACTGCTCCACCCCGCAACCGCATTATAGCCAAAGGCGTCGCTCTCTGCCAACCACAAAATGATGCCACAAAATGATGCCTGAGTTTTCGACTGACTAGGCGTACTGGTTCCAACAGCTCAATTTTCAAACCGACCAACGGATTAGTTTCGGGGCGGATTGCACGATCGTGGCTTGAAGCACAGACCCAATCCCGTAACAACCTGTTTTGCAGGCAGCTCGTCCCGCTTTCCTGCGAAGAGCTGATTAAGAGCCCGGCTACTTTTCCCGGGCAGTTGAGAACGACGAAACTTTACTGGAACTCCAGCATTACAATCTCGGGATTCGATCCCAGCCGCAGCGGCGGTCCCCACGTTCCCGCTCCGCTGGAAGTAAAAACCTGCATCCTCCCGATCCGGCTTAAGCCGTACACAAACTGGCGGTAAATCCGCCGCGCCATCCAAGTCCAAGGTACGAATTGCCCAAGGTGCGTATGCCCGGATAGCTGCAGGGAAACGCCGGCGGCCTCTGCGATCGCCGGATGGTCGGGCGCATGGGTCAACAGCACGCTGGCTCGATCGCGATCCAGGCGGATGCCGCGCAGCACCGACGCAAGCTGGCCATCGTGCGCGGCGTTCCGGTATGGCACACCTACAATCTGCAAACCGTCCACTTCCACCTTCTCATTACTGAGCACGCGGACTCCGGCCGCCGCAATGGCATCCAGATATTTGCTGTCGTCGCCAAATTGCTCATGATTTCCCGCCACGAAATACACGCCGTGCGGCGCCACAAGCCCGCTCAAGGGCTCCGCTGCCCGGCGCGCATCGATGGCGGTTCCGTCATACAGATCGCCGGCGATAAAAATCGCGTCCGGCTCTTCCTTCACAATCATCGCAACCATGCGCCGCAGAAAACCGCCGTTTCGTACGTGTCCCAGGTGCACATCGCTGATCAGCGCGGCTCTTCGCCCGCGCCAGGCCGCCGGCAAGTTCGCGAGCCGCACCGTGGTTCGCGTGACTCGCGTCCAGCCGGCGTTGAAAATCCCGTAAAGTCCGGCCAATAATGCGGCACCGAACAGGAATGCCACGATTCGATGGAAGCTCATATCCAGCCCCGCCACGCGCGCGACTCCGAAAATAATCCAGGAAACAAGCGCTGCCAGCAAGAGGAAGGTCACCAGACCCAACCAAACCGCAGCAGCCCGGTAAAACGCGCGCACCGCGGCGTTTGTATAGCGAAATGCGAGCAGCGAAGCGGCGACAAAGCTCACCGACAAGAACCCAAGAACCAGCTTGATCCAGAACGCCCCGGCCGTATCGCTCCCCGCAGGCGAAAATGTCCAGGTCTCATAAAGGAGAAGATGCGTCAAGCAAAGAACGGACTGGATCACTGCAATGAAACCGATTAAACGTTGTCGTGCCATGAGATTCCTCAACCCGCGATTCGTCGCATGGTTGGCGTAATGTCGCAGGAAATCCGCTTGCCCGCGCGCACCGGGCCGCCAAACGCGGAGGGTCTGAGGAGAAGTGCCAATCGATCGCGGCGTCTGCCATCAGCTTTAAGCTGATACCAGGCCCGTGAAAAGTGCGTTGTGGCGAGGGCCGGGAACTAAGTACCGGCCATTATGCACAGGCCCCCAGCCGAATCCGGTTACCCCCCGGGGGTCGGCGAAGCCCGGTCGAGCGCTGTCCTTGCGGCGAGCCAAGAGGAAATGAGAAATGACATGCTGACCTCACTCAAAGCAGATCGAACGGCGTTAGGATTCCGAGCAATTGCTTGCCCTCATCTGAAGACACCACGAGTACCGGCTCACCTGGAGTTCCTCGGTTCTCTCTCAACTCATCCTCGAAGAGGACTTTTTGGAGAGAGTCTTCAGGCTGCACCGTCTGCGCCTCAAGAAGTGTGACGCCATCGGCTTCGTCAAGTGGTTTTGCCAGTCTTTCCCTAAGTGTCCTCTTGCTGGGGGTACCCTTCCGAAGATACTGGGCGAGCGCGAAATCCGAGACCAGGCACCACTGCTTCCTGTTTCTGCCGTCGAAAACCGGAAGGTAGGAAAACGAATTAGCCAGCATCGTTTCTCTGATGAAACTCACAGGTTGCCACAACTCTGCGCAGACCGGGTCTCTGACCATAAAGTCGCGTACCGAGTCGTATTCGCTCATAAGCCCCTCCTCAAGCACCAATCCGAGCTGCACCGCGTTGAGTGTGAGATGACGGGCGAACACTCCTTGATGAAAGGCTTCATTTCTCCCTTGACGGATAATATCGTATTTAGCTTCGAATGTTGAATGCCACTTTCGTGTTTCGTTAGGTATTTCCGACGCCATCAGCGACCCTTCGGCCAGGTCTACAATGGCGGCCTTGTACTCACACAGGCCTTCTATCTTCTTACAGCAGTACACCCCAAGCCGTTCCAGAACGAACACGATTTCCCGAAAGCCGTCCTCGGCGTCACGAAGCGCAGCCGCCCTAGCCTCTCTGAGCTGATCCCGAAAGTGGAGTCGAACCTCTCTGGTGAGGCCTCTGGGTCGCTCGTCATTCATCACTGTCACTCGTCACTGACGCCTGCTTCCTCCGCCGCGAGAAGCCAAGGCCGAGCGCCAGCAGACCGAGCGTGCCGGAGTCTGGCCGGTCGTCTGACGGGCGTCAAGACCTTGGCCGACCACCGTATCGTAGGCTGAGAACCCAAGGACCGCAACTGCCCCTTTTGTGGTTTTTGTCGTACACCCCGGAAAGGTCTTCGGGCGAGCAGGGGGGTCCGGGGCCGTTCGGCACCGTCTAACCCTGAGTACTGATATCAGTCCTCAGACAGTGCATGTGGCGCGGGGCGGGCACTAAGTACCGGCCAAACGCACAAGGCCCCCAGCCAAATCCGGCTGCCCCCGCTTTGTCGTTTATGTCGTAGGCTTTCTCCCGGCGGGGGGCAGGGGGGCAATAGGTTCCTTAGGTTGAGTTCCTGTCAGTCTTCTGAAGTCCGTGGACGCCCTGCCATGTGCCTTGCAGGATGGTCACCGCGCTATCCTCAGCGAAACCGTCACCAGTAGCTTACCCTTTCTACGGGGCTGGCGCAGATCGAAGATCTGCGATTCACGTTGCTCGATGGTTCCCTGAGATCGCACAGCTGCGCTATGCGCTATGCCGGCCACCGCCCCTTTCAGGCTTTCGACCCTGAAGGCTTGTTGTCCTTACGCGCATCAACGAGTATCACGTTCTTATCGCCGACCAGCTTTAGCTTTTTCAGGATGTCTTCCACGCGCTTCCGCTCCTCAGCGCTGAAATAAACAATAACTTTGATGCTCTTTTTCGCGTCGCTTGCCCTCTCGTAGACCGCCGTCTGATTCGTGAGATTACGCTCAAGATGCGAATTCTTCGCGAGCTTGAACTCAACGAGCGTCTTGTCCGTAGCGCCTTTGGAAATCTTGAAGTCTACGGGCCCGCGACCGTCGTTGGCTTCTCTCGTCACGTCCTCGCGAAGGTGGACCCCAAAATCAAGACCATTTTTCGTCGGCAATAACTTAGTGTCGACGAAGTCTGGTTT
>DASYYZ010000062.1:0-17794 GCA_035946735.1 Terriglobia bacterium | reverse complement strand
GAATTACAGTTGACCAACAGCGATCAGCTCAACCACCATAACTACGCCAGCGACCCTTCGCTCCGACCCTGATCGGCTTGGCGTCGGAACAAGTGATCGGGATCAAATCGGAATCGTGATCGCCTTCACCGGAATAAGCAGGTAGCCCGTTGTAGGGCATAGTCGGCGCGGTCCGCTTCCTCCCGCGTGTTGCGGGCGATTCGGGCGGTCTTTTCCTTGCGGGTTTCTGGTTGCTTAAGGGTGAGCTTTTTCATGGGCAGACTGGCTCCTTGTTCGATCCAGCCGTCTGCCATTTCGAGGGAGCGACCGACGTCGCGAAAGGTGGGACGAAAGGGCGTTATGAATTGCTACAAAGCAAGCCCCCGCAACCACCCTGCTCTCGGTTCTGTTTCACAAAGGTTGCGGGTTCAGAATGAACGGCCAACGGATTTGGAATGAAAAACGCCCTTCCCGCCATCGATTCAAGCAGGCAGTGCTGGGAGCCTCGGTGCCCTCCCAATCTTGAAGGCCGCGAAACGTTATACTGGAATTAGGAGGCGAACGGCTCCGAGGTCTTCGGAGCCGCTCCCGATTATGCTGCTGGCGGCCGTCTCTTATTGAATTACCTGAAAAACCAGGTTGCTAAAAAGCGTGCCGCCGGGCGTGTTCACCTGAACCGTGCCGGTGGTCGCGCCAGCGGGTACCGTGGTCGTAATCTCGGTTGCCGAAACGATCTTGAACGTTGCAGGGGTTCCGTTGAAGCTGACGCTCGTTGCGCCGGTCAGCTTATTTCCGAGAATTGTGACGCTTGCTCCCGCCTTTCCGGAGGCGGGCACGGTTTTGACAAACGGACCGAGTCCCACCCCGAGCTGGAACACGGTACCGTCACTCTTGGAGCCGCCAAATTGGGTTACCCCGTAAAGATTCCCATTGGTGCCCTGCGCCGGCCCGGCAAATGGCAGATCGCCGTCCGTCTTGTCGAAATTATGCAGCGTCGTCAACGCTCCCTGGGGAGTTATTTCGAAAACGGTGCCGTCGCCGTTCGCGCCGCTCGAAATCGTCGTCCCGTAGAAGTTCCCGTCCGTGCCCAGCAGCAGCAGGTTCGGAGAGGAGCCGTCGGTCGTGTCAAAGTTGTGCAGGACGGTCAGCGCGCCCGCCGGCGTAATGGTGTAGATGGTGCCATAACCCAGGGGTCCGCCCAGGCTGGCGGTCCCGTAGAAGTTTCCGTCGCTCGCCTCGACGAGTCCGGAAACGATGGCCCGGCCATCGGTCTCGTCGCTGAAGAAGTGCAACGTGGTCAGCACCCCCTCCGGCGTCATTTTGAAGACAGTCCCATAGCTGCCGCTCGATCCACCGTTGTAGGTTGTTCCGTAGAAATTCCCGTCGCTGCCTTGAATAACGCCCGCCTCGGGCTCCGAGCCGTCCGAAGAGTTGAAGCTGTGCAGGTTGGTGACCACGCCCTGGGGTGTCATCTTGAAGACGTTTCCCAGCAGGTGGGCGCCCCCGAATTGGGTGGTTCCATAGAAATTGCCGTCCGTCGCCTGAATCAGCGCGTCGTACGGGTTGTAACCGTCGCTAAAGTTGAAACTATGCAGCGTGGTCAGCTTACCTGCGGGGGTGATCTTGTAGACGGTGCCTACTCCGAGCGTGCCCCCAGAGAAGGTGGTGCCGTAAAAATTGCCGTCCGTGCCCAGCACCAGCCCGCCGTAAGGCACAGAGCCGTCCGTGCATTTGCTCTTGGCGCAGAAGCTGTAAAGAGTGGTCAGCGTTCCGCTGGGAGTGATTTTGAACACCGTGCCTTTGCCGTGTGAGCCGCGCGCCGAGGTAGTTCCGTACAGGTTGCCGTCTGTGCCCTGAGCGAGAACCGAAAAGAAAGGATTAGCCCCGTCCGTCCCGTTGAAGCTCAAGAGCGACGTGAACGTCTGCGCCCGCGTTGCCGGCGGCACCAGCGCACAAAGCAGCAGGGCGGCGCAGGAGCATATAGCGGCCTTCGACAATTTACGACTGGCGAGCCGCGACAGCGCTACTGGGCGGCCATAGAGCTTAAAGCGAAGCTTCATACTATTTTTCTCCCAGTTGCAACGCGGAGTTTTGGGCCCCTGCCAGGCGGCACCTCTGTGATCATGCGAGAGCGGGGATCGGAAAATGTCACGGACGTGTCATTTCTCCGTAAAATCTCCGCACGGCAGAGGACGCGGCAGGTTGAGCGAGGAACGGGTAGCGCACAGTCTTCCTTCGCCGAGGCTCTGCGGCCTCCCCTCTCTTGTGTTCGGTTGCGACCGCAGCCAGCGCACATGTCGACCCCCTCATCTGTGCCCTGGTAGAGGGCTGGGGATCAGGACAGACTCTTTAACTTAAGTCGCACGGTATATCCCCCAGACGGGCGGAGATGGTCACTTTTTGGTGTCTGCGATCTCCGATCAGGATTCTCCTCCGCCTACGACATTGTAGGCACATTTTCTCCAGCGATGGATGACCTCACAAGCTCACTCAAGAAATCAAGACCGCTAGCGGGCCTGCCCGTCGAGATACGCGAGCTACGGCGTGCGTGAGATCTTCACCCGCCTGGTCTGTGAACGGTGATGTGTTAGGCTGATAGCCTCCGTGCGCGAACTCGGCCTTTGGCAATTACAGGTGGAGTCGTTCCTCAAGCTGGTTGTAGTTCTTCGAGGGTGAACTTCTTGCCGTGGGGCGGGCTTCACTTCGGAAACCGTGCCCTCAGTTTTGAACAGCGTTGCCATCGGAGACTCCTTTCGTTTCGACTGTGTGGCCCACACCATCGCCACGACCCATCCGATGAACGTCCAGCCCGCGAGCAGGTTGAGCGTAAGGATGGCGTTGTAGTTGGCCTATCTCGTGGTGACGAAGGGCCGAAATGATCGAACGCATTAAATTCTGGATTAAGAAATGTCGATGGTGGGTTTCCATGCCGTTGTGGACGCCGTTACTTTCCGGCCGGAACTTCAGAATCGCCACTTAGGCTCTCGTTCCAGGCGTGAAAGGCGGTGCCGAGAATGCGCTTGCGTTCCCTGACCTGCCAATCAACTGCCTCTAAAGAGTAGGACCGACTCCCCCCTTGGTAGGGACAGGTTTTCTATGCCGTCAGTCCTTCAGATGGATCCAATAAATCGGGCGTTTCGGGGGCTAGCCCAAGCGTCCAGAAAATTCGCTGACTTCGCGCTACATCAACGTCTGCGCGAGGCGCAGAGCCCATTCACGCTGAGTGGTCGCGTCCGGTATTTCGTCCTGCCGGAACTCCACCTGGAGGTGCGGCAGTTTCCGGCCCATGGCATGGCGTGGAATGGTGTAGTCCACCTCGGGGTCCAGATCGTACGGTTGATTGTCCCCCACAACCACGTCGCCCGGCCGGCGCAACGCTGCGAGCACAGGGTCGGCAAGGCGGCGGTCGAAGTGGCTTGAGAGAGCGATCTGCCACGGTCTTCGTTTACCGGCAAGAGAAGCCGTCATCGAATGAATGGAAATCACGACAGATTGCACGCCTCTCGCCTCTCGTTCCAGCAAAACCGATTCGACCGCGGCGTGATAGGGGTGGAACCAGTCTTCAATGCGGGCCGCTCGGGCTAGCTCGTTGAGATGCAGGTTCCCAGGAATCACCGTCCCATCGCTTACTTCAGGTATCAGGTCCGAAGCGTCGAGATGGCGGTTGCAATCGATGACTAGGCGCGAGGTGCCGGAGAGTATTGCCGGGGCGTCGAAGATTTCTGATAGCGCTTCGGTGACGCCCGCCGCGCCGATGTCCACCGCAATGTGGCGCGCGAGTTAAGACGCCGGCAAACCGAGATCATAAAGTTCCGCCGGAATGTAATTGGTGGCGTGATCGCAGAAAAGGACAAAGTAACCGGACCCTTGCGGGCGAAGGATTCGAGGTCCCGTCACGTCATCCTCACCCTTCCACTTCGGTGACGGCTACGGTGACGTCCATTCCGAGGAAAGCCTCCGGGGAACCCGCGTAGGTACCCCACAAAGGCAGCACCTGCTCGGGAGTCCAGGCAACGGCGACGCGAATGAGATTGCGGTTGCCGATGATGCTGTTGGTAGGGTCGAAGTCGATCCAGCCGGCGCCGGGAAGGTAGGCCTGCACCCATGCGTGCGTGGCTCCGCCTCCTGCGAGGCCGGAACTGTTGGGGACGAAGATATAGCCGCTAACAAACCGCGCCGCGACACCCAGTGACCGGGTAGCTTCCATCATCAGGACCGCGAAATCCCGGCAACTGCCCCGCCGGGTCCGCAGCGTCTCCTCGGGAGTCTGCACGCCTTTCTCGATGCGGCGGGTGTAGATGAAGTCTTTGCGGATACCGCTGGTCATGGCCCGCAGTATTTTCATGGTGTCAGTAGTATCCGAGGGATCCAAAAACTGCAGTGCCCATTTCGACACGCTTTCGCCCGGGTAGTGGTGAGCCAGCGCGCGCGCGAGATTGGGAAAGTCCTCATCGGAGTAGCGAAAGGGGTACCTCCGCGCATACTCCTCGAGCGGGTACTCCAGCATGGGATTCTCGAAATGCTCGAGTGTCACGGTGCTTTCGAAGCGCAGTTCAGACGTGGTCCCCTCAAAAGTGGCAACGGCGACGGAGTTATCGAAGGGGTCATGTAGCCAGCGCAAGTGAGCCGGTTGCGGCGTGATGAGCAGGTTGGTCCGGATCAACCGCAGGTCGTGACTCGCGCGCGGGCGAAACATCATGCGATGTTCGCCCAGGCCGACAGGCTCCCGGTAACGGTAGACGGTGGAGTGGTGAACCGTGAGAAAAGACATCAGCCGGCCGCTCCGCGAATCTCATCGGTCCAGACCCTGAAACTCGTCAGCGTGTTGGGTCCGAACGTGGTGGCGATCGCGACATCGGACGCGTCGCGGCCTCTCGCCATAAGGACCCGGCTTATGCGCGGCACATTGTTGCGCGGGTCGAAAATGTGCCAGCGGCCGCCGAGCCAGGCCTCGAACCAGGCCGCGAAATCGCCCGGCGGGAAAGGAGGTTCCGTTCCGACATCGCCGAGGTAGCCGGTGCAGTATCGCGCTGGAATATTCATGCAGCGGCAGAAGGCGATGGCGAGATGTGCGTAGTCGCGGCAAACGCCCGTCCGCTCGTTGAAAGCCTCCGCCGCGCTACGCGTGGGGCGGGCGTTCTGGTAGTTGAAAGCAATATGGTTATGAACGTAATCGCAGATGGCTTGCACGCGGGGGTATCCGGGCGCCGTGCCGCCGAAAAGTTGCCAAGCCGTCTGAGACAGCAGATCGGTCTCGCAATAGCGGCTGCCCAACAGGAACACGAGGGATTCTTCGGGCAGATCTTGCACGGAGTCCTGCCCCGCGGCGGGCACGACCTCGTCTGGTTGGCCGCTATCTTTGATTACTCCGTCCGCCGTAAGTCGGAGGCGACCCGCAGGGGCGAGGACGCGATGACATCGGTTTCCGAAGGCGTCGCGATAGCCGCTGATTGGAATAGATGGCTCGGTGGTGAGGCGATCGGGGACGACCATGTCGGAGGCCCGTGAATCGTGCACACTCAAAACGAGGATGATCGGCGTGGGTTGTGGCAAGCTATAAATAAGTTCGTAACCGATCCGGAGCTGCATTGGAAAACACCTTAATTTGCGGCGAAGTCCGCTAGTTCAGTCTGTATTGAGCACGCGAGGGGCCATTCCACGCCGTCCGGCCGCGTTTCGCGGCTGCCCGCGCCTTTTTGCGTACCTCCCGCGCCGCGGCTGCAGCGCGGGCCTGCGACCGGCCTCTTGCTTCCGATCCCTTCCAGGCAGGGCAGGCTTCGAGCGGCGCTAAAGAGAATGACGTCAGGTATTTGGCAATCCTCATTAACCACTTGATTTACGTAGGCGGACCTCCATATTCGAAAAAACTGATAATACATGTAGTCTCCCTTGAACCGCCAGCACTGACTTTGTATGGCAGGGTTCATGGGGTCGCCTCCAGCCCGGGCAGACCGTCAGGTCGCGCGCTAAGACTCCTTACGCGGCGGACGAACCATCTCCGTGGTGGCTTGCGTTGCGCGTTCATGAGGGAATGCGTTCTACCGATTCCGATGGCGAAGCCGTTCAGTCCGTTGTAAGGTCTCCGCCCACCAGCCGTCCGGCACCGTATGCAAGCCGCACAAGATCCCCGGTAGTGGACTCGAGTTGAATAATCCAAATTGGGCCGCGCAAGGCGTATCAGTTAGCGGTCGCCCAGCCCTCAAGTCAATTAAAGAGAACGCGAATTACTACAACGATATAATTGATATTCAAAAGTGTCAAGCGGATTTTCAGCCCCGGCTGCGGTAGAATCCAGCCCCGAAGAGTTATACTCACGCTTTAGCTATTGCCCGGCGATTCTACGTCGAGCTGCTCCCGTTTCAGTCGATCTCGTGGAAAATAGCCATGCCTGCCGAATCCGTTGACCGCCCGATGCCGGCGCCCTTCTGCGAGTATGAGATCGGCGCGGCTTATGATGAGATGTTCCGCGCCAGCGGACGTCCCCGGACGCATTACCGGAATCTGTATACACAACTTCTGAATCTTCCCTCTGAAGAACTGTATCGCTGTAAGAAGGAAGCCGATCTCTCGTTTTTCAACCAGGGCATCACCTTTACGGTGTATGGGAGTGCCGCAGGTACGGAGCAGATCTTTCCACATGATTTGCTGCCGCGGATCATCACCGGTTCGGAATGGGAGACGATCGAGCGCGGTCTCACCCAGCGCATCACGGCTCTCAACTTGTTCCTCGCCGACGTTTATCACGAACGCCGCATTCTAAAGGACCGGATCATTCCTGGCGAGGTTATCTATACCTGTAAGCACTTCCGCCGGCAAATGCAGGGAGTCAAAGTTCCGCGCGACGTTTATGTGAGTGTGGCCGGGACCGACCTGATCCGCCTCCCCGACGGCAAGTTCGTGGTTCTCGAGGATAACCTGCGCGTGCCCAGCGGCGTCTCCTATATGCTGACCAGCCGCAAGGTGATGAAGCAGATTTTCCCGACCCTATTTCGAAAATGTAGCGTGCGGCCCATCGAGCAATATAGCCAGGCGCTCCTTTCCACGCTTCGTTCGCTTGCCCCGGGCCGTTCCACCGTCGTTCTGCTCACTCCAGGAAACTACAACTCCGCATACTTCGAGCACGCTTTCCTCGCCAGACAAATGGGAATCGAGCTGGTCGAGGGACGCGATCTTGTGGTGCACGATAATGCGGTCTACATGCGGACAACTTCCGGTCTGCAGCGAGTCGACGTCATATATCGCCGCGTGGATGACGATTTTGTCGATCCGCTAGCCTTCCGCGCAGATTCTGGCCTTGGAGCGGCGGGGCTCTTCAACGCCTACCGGGCGGGGAACGTGGTGCTTGCGAATGCTCTGGGCTCGGGAGTGGCCGACGATAAGGCCATCTATTGCTACGTTCCGAAAATTATTCGTTACTACCTCGGCGAGGATCCCATCGTGGATAACGTCGAGACCCTTCTCATGACGGACCGCGCGCAGCGGGAGGATGTGTGCGGAAACCTGGAGAAATATGTAGTGAAGGCGGTAGGCGAGTCTGGAGGTTACGGCATGCTCATCGGTCCCCACAGCAGCCGCGAGCAGCGTTCCGAGTTCCGCGACAAGATTTTGGCCGATCCCAGAAACTACATCGCACAGCCGACGCTGGAGCTGTCAGCCGCGCCCTGTTTCATGAATGGCCGGGTTGAACCACGACATGTGGATCTGCGGCCCTACGTTCTATTTGGAGAAAGGATTACCATCGTGCCGGGAGGGCTTACCCGGGTCGCATTGCGCAAGGGTTCGCTGGTCGTAAATTCGTCGCAGGGCGGAGGTTCAAAAGACACATGGGTACTAGAGAGCTGAATATCGGGGTGATCCAATGCTTTCCCGGGTAGCCGATAGTCTCTACTGGATGAGCCGCTATTTCGAGCGGGCCGATCACTGCGCGCGCGTACTTGAGGCGCATTACAACCTCATGCTGAATCCTTCGAAGCTCCCCACGGAGGAGAGATGGCATCGAATCATGGCGTCTCTCGGCATCGAAGCGGCTGGCAGCGGCATCGACCCGCAAAGTGCCATGATCAAGCTGACTAGTGACATTGACGACGAATCGTCGATCGCATCCTGTATCGCGGAGAGTCGCGAGAATGCGGGCCAGGTTCGGGAGCAGATCAGTTCGGAGATGTGGGAGTGCTTGAACCGTTTGTATCACGAGGTGACGCAGGCTAGTGCGAGCGTGGAGGCAGACTCCGATCCGATGCGGGTGGTGGCCGCTGTTCGCGAAGGTTCCTACCAGCTTCACGGTATGACGGACGCCACCATGAATCACGGCGAGGGCTGGCAGTTCATTCAACTGGGCAAATACATGGAACGTTCTTGTGCATTGCCGGTTCTGCTGGACGCCTACTTCTCGAGGGCCAGGGAAGCCGACGCCCTGGATTGGGTGGGGCTCCTGGCGAGTTGCGCGGCGTTTGAGTCCTACTGCAAGGTGTACACGGCCGAACTGAAGCCCGACTCGATGGCCGAATTTCTGGTGCTGAATCCGGAGTTCCCGTATTCGGTGCGCTATGCGGTGGAACGGCTGAGCGCGGCGATTTCCGCAATCTCCCCGACGTCTTTCACAAAGGCGGCAGGCCGGATCGAACGTATTGCCGGACGGCTGCGCGCCTCCCTCGCTTATGTTCAGATTGCCGACATCATGATCGGCGGGGTGCACCGTTACCTCAACGACGTCATCGAGCAATGCAACAACCTGCACGCGGCGGTTCAGGTAGTGTATATCGACTATCCGATTCAGTCGGCTCTGGAGACTTGATGTTCTACGCGATCCGGCATTTCACCCGTTTTCGGTACAGCCTCCCCGTTTGGCAGAGCGCAATGGAATTGCGAATGCAGCCACGCAGCGAGAACGCGCAACGCTGCTACAATTTTCAATTGTCCATCAACCCGCAGGCCCGGGTTTTTTCGTATCAGGATCACTTCGGCAATTTCGTTCACCATTTCGACGTTCCCGGACAGCATCGGCAACTGACGATTACCGCCGACGCGCTGGTGGAGGTGGAGACGCCCCGGCCACTCCCGGAATCGCTAGGCTCTGGCGCATGGGACGAACTGGATGCCATGATCGATCGGGAGGATTACTGGGACATGCTGATGCCGAGCCGGTTCGTCTGTAATTCACCGGAAGTTGAAGCGCTGGCGAAGGCAGTTGGAGCTGTTGAGCGTGGCGGGCGGGAGCCCTTGGAACTCTTGACGACGCTGAACTCCGAGCTCTACCAATATTTCTCTTACATGAAGCGCAGTACAGAGGTCGATCCGGCGGCCGCGGCAGTCCGGTCACGAGAGGGCGTTTGTCAGGATTTTGCGCACACGATGATCGCGATCGTGCGGAATCTACGGATTCCGTGCCGGTATGTGAGTGGCTACCTCCATCGCGATCCTGAGCATGCGGACCGTTCCGACGAGGGTGCTACGCATGCCTGGGTCGAGGCGCTTCTTCCGCATATCGGCTGGGTCGGTTTTGACCCGACCAATAACCTGATTGCGAGCGGGAAACACATTCGGACGGCGATCGGGCGCGATTACTCCGATGTGTACCCGACTGTAGGCAGGATGAAAGGATCCGCTGAAACCGAGTTTCAGGTGCGCGTGCGGGTTAAGCCTTCCGACGCGGTGCTGCCTCCCGACAAAGAGTTTGCCGCGGACGAAGAATGGTCCCGCTTTCTCGAGAACGACCAGCAGGCCGAGAAGCTGCAAGCGCAGCAGCAGCAACAATAGCCGGCTGTATCAAACAATCCATGGCCATTCAGGTCGCGCTTCATCATCAGAGCCTATACCGGTACGACCGGCGGGTATCTCTCGGACCTCATACAATCAAGCTGCGCCCCGCCCCACACTGCCGCACGCCGATCCTCGCATATTCGTTGAAAGTTCTTCCCGAAAATCACTTCATCAACTGGCAACAGGACCCGCAAGGCAACTATCTCGCACGGCTGGTCTTCCCGGAGCCAACCACGGAACTACTTGTAGAAGTCGATCTGATTGCCGAAATGGCGGTATTCAATCCGTTTGATTTCTTCCTGGAGCCCCAGGCGGAACAATATCCTTTTTCCTACGACCCCTCGGCCAGCCGCGAGTTGCTGCCATTTTTCGAAACCGAGCCGGCCGGCCCCGTGCTTTCTCCTTTTCTTGCCAGAGTGCCGCAAGGGACCACCCGCACGATGGATTTTCTGGTGGGTCTCAATCAATTAGTGCAAAACGAAATCGGCTACGTGATTCGCATGGAGCCGGGCGTGCAGACTTGCGAGGAGACCCTCGCTCGGCGCACCGGCTCATGCCGCGATTCAGCCTGGCTGCTAGTCCAGATGATGCGCCACTTCGGACTCGCGGCGCGCTTCGTTTCCGGTTATCTGATTCAGCTCGTGGGAGACGTGAGGCCGCTCGAAGGACCGGCCGGACCCAGCGCCGATTTCACGGACCTGCATGCGTGGACCGAAGTGTATCTTCCGGGCGCTGGCTGGGTCGGATTCGATCCCACGTCCGGCCTGCTGGCCGGCGAGGGGCACATCCCGCTCGTCTGCACTCCGGACGTCAGTAGCGCCGCACCCATCTCCGGCCTGCTCGAACCCTGCAAGACGGAATTCCGTCACGAGATGACGCTGCGGCGAATCTACGAATCCCCCCGCGTCAGCAAACCCTATACCGATCAACAATGGCGCGCAATCGAAAGACTCGGTCATCAGGTGGATGCCGATCTGCGTTCCGGAGACGTGCGGCTCACGATGGGTGGCGAGCCGACTTTCGTTTCTCTGGACGACGCCGGCGGACCTGAATGGACCACGGACGCGCTGGGGCCGGTGAAACGCCAGCGCGCGGTGGAGCTGCTAGGCAGGGTGCGCCAACGTTTTGCGCCGCAGGGCTTGCTGCATTTCGGACAGGGCAAGTGGTATCCCGGTGAGCCGCTACCGCGCTGGGCATTCGGTTGCTACTGGCGCAAGGACGGGGTTCCCATCTGGGAGGACCCCAGCCTCATCGCCGAGGACGGCAAAGATTACGGTTACACGGCGGAGAACGCGCGGCAGTTTCTTGAGGCCCTCGCGCGCCGTCTCCAGGTTGATGCGGCATTTACCATCGTTGCATACGAGGACGTTTTCTATTATCTGTGGAAGGAACGCAAGCTGCCGGTCAACGTCGATGCGCTTGATTCCAAGCTCGAAGATCCGATCGAGCGCGGCCGTCTCGCCCGCGTTTTCGAACAGGGCTTGGGTCAGGCGACCGGCTACGTCCTTCCGTTGCGTCGCAGCCCGACTCGTTCAGGCGCGCCGGGCTGGACCAGCCGGCCCTGGTTTCTTGCCTCGAAACAGATGTTTCTCATCCCGGGCGATTCGGCGATGGGATACCGTTTGCCGCTCGAATCTCTTCCGTGGACCAAACCGGAAGATGTGCTTTATTCCTACGAGCCGGATCTCTTTGCAAAGCGCACCCGCCTTCCGGCAAGGCCCGAGCGCAAGAGCTACCTTTTCGACGCGCCCGATGTTTCGGACGATCCTCTGCCGGACGCGGACAAAGCCGAACTTCCGGAGAAGGGTAAATCGGCCGCCTGGATCACGCGTCCCGCGCTCTGCGTCGAATCCCGCCAAGGCAAGCTGTTCGTCTTCATGCCGCCGGTCGAGCATCTCCCGGACTATCTCGATCTGGTGGCCGCCATCGAAGATACGGCCGCTTATCTCAAAATGCCTGTGCTGCTGGAAGGTTACACGCCGCCTCCCGATCTCCGGATGGCCGTGTTGAAAGTCACCCCCGATCCCGGCGTCATCGAAGTCAACATCCATCCGTCGGCATCCTGGGACGAGCTGACGGCAAATACCACGGCGCTTTACGAACTCGCGCGCCAAAGCCGTTTGGGCACGGAGAAATTCATGCTGGACGGACAGCACTCGGGCACCGGCGGCGGCAACCACCTGGTGTTAGGCGGCCCGACTCCGGAGGACAGTCCCTTCCTGCGGCGCCCCGATCTGCTGCGAAGCCTGGTCGGTTACTGGCACAATCACCCATCTTTGTCGTATCTGCTCTCCGGATTGTTCATCGGCCCGACCAGCCAACATCCCCGTGTGGACGAGGCGCGGACGGATGCCATTTACGAGCTGGAGATTGCCTTCGACCAGATCCCGGACAAGGATTCTCCCGCGAGCCCTCTAGGGATGGTCGACCGCGTATTCCGGTACCTTCTCACCGATTTGACGGGCAATACGCATCGCGCCGAGTTCTGCATCGACAAGCTTTACTCGCCTGACTCCGCCGGATTGCGGCTCGGCCTGGTGGAGCTGCGCGCGTTCGAGATGCCTCCGCACGCGCAAATGAGTCTCACGCAACAATTGCTGGTGCGGGCCCTGACGGCCCATTTCTGGGAGAGTCCGTACCGCCGAAAACTCGTGTGGTGGGGAACCGTGCTGCATGACCGCTTTATGCTGCCTCATTTTGTTCAACTCGACTGGGAGGACGTGATGGCGGACCTGCGCGCAGCCGGGTTTGGGTTCCACACAGAATGGTTTGCTCCGCACTTCGAGTGGCGCTTTCCGCAGATCGGTTCGGTAACCAGGCGCGGCATTCGGCTGGAGCTGCGGCGCGGGCTGGAGCCGTGGCACGTGCTGGGTGAAGAGGCCGCCGGCGGCGGGACCGTCCGCAACGTGGACTCATCCGTCGAGCGGCTACAGGTGAAGGTCACCGGAATGACCGGCCAGCGCTTCGTGGTGGCATGCAACGGCCGCCGGGTGCCGCTCCACCCGACGGGCGAAAGCGGCGAATTTGTTGCAGGAGTGCGTTATCGCGCGTGGCAGCCGCCGTCGTGCCTCCACCCCAACATTCCGGTACACACGCCCCTGGTGTTCGACATCGTGGACGCGTGGTCCGGACGCGCGATCGGGGGCTGCACGTATCATGTGACGCATCCGGGCGGACGGGCCACTAAGCAGTTCCCCGTCAACGCCCAGGAGGCAGAGAGCCGCCGTCTAGCGCGGTTTCAGGATACCGGCCATACCCCGGGTGAGATGGTGGTGCCGCCGGAGGAAAGCAATCCTGAATTCCCGTTGACGTTGGATTTGCGGCGTGCGAGATGACGAGCCGGCAAGTTGGAAAGCGATATCCGCCGCTACAAAACAGGATCGAAGACATTCCGCCCCTTAGCTTTCATTCCTTTACTGCCTTTTGCCGCGAGAGCGGAGTGCCCGCTAAGGACATCTCGCCTGCAGTTCACGCGCTTCTGGAACGCCCCGCCTGGCCGGGCAACGCCTTCATCCTGTCTGGAGAGAGTCCGGAACTCCTCCCCAAAGATGCCCGAGTCCAGACCCTCCTGGAGAGCAGATTCAAGTTAGGCAACGGCTGTGCCCGTTCGCTTGATTGTCGGCCCTGGATCGCAAACCACAAGCTCAGTCCCAAACGTTAGCCGGTAATCGACCCGACTCCAGTCATTTGCCCTCTCGGTCTCAAAGATACCATCTGTGCCCCCAAACCGCCGGTGCAATTAGCCTTTCCACTGGATCGGAAGCTACAGCTTCGAGGATGGAGCAACGAAGTTAACCCGCAGCCGTACGGCTTACCTCATTGCGGCGCTAACGGGTTATGACAGAACGGAGATACCTGCGAGGCTCGTGGGGGAACAAAACGCTTAGCGCCTTCCAGCGTGCAATAGCGTGCAATGGTGTACAGCATCCGTGGCAACTCTGGCATTCTTGGCAACTTAGAATCTACAAGTTATAGATAGCGATAGGAGTGGCAGGGTTCGAATCCCACCCATTCCGCCCCATATCTCCTGGACAAGTGGCGATTCATTGATGCGTTTTGTCCCGTTATGTCTAGGGGAGCCGAGCCCGACGACCCCGTAAAGCTCGCACCGACCGTCGACTTCTGGCCAAAGCCCGGGCAATTCAACACGAGTATCTCGGGTGCCTGGGCTACGCAGCGGAGTGCAAAAGCCTCAAATTGAAGGGAATACTAAGTGAAAGGTTCGGTACGTTACGAGCCCCCGCAACCAATGGAATCATAGGATTTCGGGGCAAGACTTACATTAAACGAGTACAACTTGGTACAACGAGGGGCCGGTCGCACGGCCCCTCTTCTTTTTGCCCCTCCAAAAGCAACCGCGCGATCTTGCTGGCGGCTTCTCGCTTCTTCTCGGAAATAGCCTGAGTGTAGATGTTCAGCGTTGTGGACGTCGGCATGCCGCAGGAGTTCCTGCTGCACCTTGACGTCGGTCCCGAGAGCCTTTAGTACCTATGAGAACAGGTTCTAACCAAATCTGGCAGAACAATGAGTCAGCGCTGGGGTGAAAGCGCGAGTTGGGGGATGAGCACGAGATTCTTGAGTTTGAGGCCGGAGGCGATGACGTGCTTGCCCAAGGCAGTTAAGTAGTAGCGATAGGTATGCCCGACTTTCTTGATCAGACCGTGCAGGCGCAGCCGCTTGAGCAGACGCGAGAGTTGAGCGCTGGTTTTCCCGCCCAAGTGGGTACGGAGGGTTTTGTTCTGGAAGAGTCTTGAAGTGTACCAGCACTTGAGTCTCACCCAGGTCGAAGCCAGCTATCAGGAAGCCGCAAGGAAACTGCCGGTATGAAGAGACTGGCAGGTCAAGTTAACACTTTCGTCAAGTCCCTCCGGCACGATTACGCCCGGGAGATCGCCCGGGACGCGCGCGCTTTCAAGCGGAGTGTGGTGGAGCTGGTACGGCGGGGACTACCGCCAGGAGCTGGACACCCGCGCAACGAAGCCATCACGCGCGCCGTGGAGATGCGGGCGAGAAGCAAGCCCTGGCTCGAAGTGTACCGCCAGTGCATTCCCGCTTTCTCAAGTCTTGGCGAGGGACTCCGGGAAATCGCGATGAACCGCCTTCGTGCTGCCGTTCGGTCGCGGCGGGTCCGCCAGCAGCGCCAATCGCTGCCGAAGCCGCGAAAATCGGCACCGCAGGATGCCCCAGGATGCACGATCTCGATCAACGTAATAGATCAGCACGGCAGGTTTGCCTCTCCAAAACGCGAAGAAATGCCCTTCGGAGATCGCCACGCCAAAGAAATCCTCGGCTAATGGTTCGCCTTGATTGAATGTTCAGCGCGCTCGTAGGCTCGAATCGTGAGAGCCGGAAAACCCGGACCGCGCGGCTCAGAACCCGAACGAAAGGAGCAAGTCTCATGACTACGAAAACCAAGCGTCAACTTCTTGGTGAAATCGAAGAGCTGAAAGACGCCAACGAGGAGTTGCAAGAGCAGCTCGATCGAATTACGGACATTGTCGCGCCGCCCGAAGAAGAAGCGGAAGATGAAGACGATGACCAGGACCAATAAACCGATCTTTGTGTACGCCGCCAGCTTGCAAAAAAGCTAGCACACGGATCACTAAAACCGGGGCGAAGCGTCACATACGTCACCAGCGTTCCGCCCTAGCCCCGGCCCTTTCCTACCGCTCCTTCTAAAAATCCGTTTCTTTCAAAGGAAGCTAAGCGTGAGACCCGTGGCCGACCAAACAAACGGCCTTGCAGCGACGGTCGAACCAGGATGATTAATCCCAAAAACCCCAACCGGTAAGCGTTCCCGTACCCGTTCCAGTTTAGGCACCCAACCCGTTCCCCTTCCGGTTCTTCAGTGGGGATTGTATGGGTCCACCAATAGACGTAAACTGGCAACGGACCATCGAATGGGGGGCTGATCGAGTGATTCCCGTCGAACGTCAGGTAGAAGTGAAGTCCCTGCTCGAAGGCATGGGCAACCCGGCCGCGAGCCCCGCCGATCGCTACGACAAGTTCTGCCGCCTCTTTTGGACCAATCTCAGCTACAGCCGAATCAACACGTCCCTTTCGCGCAAAGGGTGGCCCGAACCGGCAGCACAGGCGCTCGCTGACGATCCGCTGCTGTTTGCCGCCGGCGCACAAGACGAAGCGTTTCACGTGATTTATGGGCGGCTCGCGTCCGACAAGCTGTTGCTCGGCGCGGAGCGCCCTGTGGTTTCACGGCTTCTGCGCGATCATCCGTACGCCCTTTTTGTTTTCTCCACCGGCAACCGCGACCACTGGCACTTCCTCAACGTTCAGTATGACGACGAGATCGAAAAGCGCCGCCTTTTTCGCCGCATCACGCTAGGGCCTGAGGAATGCCGGCATGAAAGGCTGCGCACGGCGACCGAGAGGCTTAGCCGGCTCGATCTCGGTGAGCGACAGCCCAGCGCCATCGAACTCCAGAACACCGTTGACGAAGCGTTCAAAGTCGAAGCGGTCACAGATGAGTTTTTCAAAGAGTACGCGAGCGTTTTTGAGGATGTGGAGGGGTGGATCAAAGGCATTCGCGACGCGGGGCAAAAACGGCTTTTCACCCAACGGCTCTTCAACCGGCTGATGTTCATCGCATTCATTCAGAAGAAGGGCTGGTTGAAATTCGGTAACGATACTGATTATCTGAATGCGCTTTGGCACAATTACCAGCACGACAAAAAGGGAAAAGGCAACTTTTATCTTGAACGGCTCAAGTTGCTCTTTTTTTCCGGACTGAATACGGCCAGCGAAATCAATCTGATCGGGATTAATCGTGGCGGGTTTCTGAAAGACGTGATCGGCCAGGTGCCGTACCTGAACGGCGGCTTGTTTGAAGAGGACGAAGACGATCGAGACCCGGACATCACCGTGCCCGATGAGTGCGTGAACGCCATCCGGCGGCAGCTTTTCAATCGTTTTAACTTTACGGTGACGGAGAGCACGCCGCTCGATGTGGAAGTGGCCGTTGACCCGGAAATGCTCGGCAAAGTCTTTGAGGAATTGGTCACCGGGCGCCACGAGACGGGCAGCTACTACACACCAAAGCCCGTGGTAGCCTTCATGTGCCGCGAGGCTTTGAAAGGCTATCTCAAGACGGGTGTGGCCAAGGAAACTCCAGCCGCCGTGGAAAGGTTCGTGGACGAGCACGACCCGGCCGGCTTGAGAGATGCGGAAGCTGTGCTCGGCGCAATCAAGAGGGTCACCGTCTGCGACCCGGCCTGTGGCAGCGGCGCTTACCTGCTCGGCATGCTCCATGAGCTGCTGGCCCTGCGAGCCTGTCTGTTCGCAACGAAGAATGTAGACGCCGTCTCTACCTACCAGCGCAAACTTGAGATCATTCAGAACAATGTCTACGGTGTCGATATCGACCCGTTCGCTGTCAACATTGCGCGGCTGCGCCTGTGGCTCTCACTCACAGTGGATTTCGAAGGTGATGAGCCGCCTCCGTTGCCGAACCTGGACTTCAAAATCGAGGCGGGCGACAGTCTCACCGCTCCTGATCCCTCCGGCGGGCTTGAACAGGGCTTCCGCAAGGCTCTGGTCGAGGAGTTTTTGAAAGAGAAGGCTACCTTCATGACGGCGCACGGCAGCCAGAAGGTAGCGCTGCGGAAAAAGATTGCCAAGCTCAAACAGGCGATCACCGGCTGGGCGCATGCTTCGAGTGAGATCAAAGGCTTTGACTGGGTCGTGGAGTTCGCCGAGGTATTTATGGATGGCGGGTTTGATATCGTTGTTGCAAATCCACCGTTCGTGAACGCCATTGAATTTGCGCGCGTTTATCCGGTAGGGTATCGCGACAGACTGAACGCCAGATTTTCGTCGGCCAAGGGTGCTTACGATTTGTACGTTCTGTTCTTCGAGCGCGGGGTTACGTTGTTGCGGGCGCAAGGCGTCTTGGCGTTTATCACACCCAACAAGTACTTGGCAGCGAAATATGCGGTTGCGCTTCGTACGTTCATGCTCCATTCAGCATCACTGCACTATAGTGGACCCCGAATTTTGGACCAGGCAATAAGTTAACATGTCGGCTCAGTCGTCGAGGCTA
>DASYYZ010000061.1:0-26542 GCA_035946735.1 Terriglobia bacterium | reverse complement strand
GGCCTTGCGGCACTCCGGCGTTCGGGCGGCCTTCTTGCTGAATGAGACCGACGATTTCGCGCAGATCGAGCGCGCCCTGGAGCTGGGATTCAACGCCGTGATGGTCGACAACGAGCGGCTTGAAAAGGCAGCCTACGCTTCGCTGGTGAAAAAGGTCGTGGCACTCGCGCACCGGGCCGGGGCCGCTGTGGAAGCGGCGATCGGGCTTCTTGCCGATGGGGCCGGTCACGTCAGCGCCGAAGTTACGAGCCCCGCCGAGGCCAGGCATTTTGTGGAGTCGACCGGAATCGACGCCCTAGGCGTTTCCGTGGGCAACGTTCATATCCTGACGGAGGGCAAAGCGCCTATCGAGTTGGAAGCGCTCGAAGCACTTCGTGATTGCGTGGCGGTCCCGCTGGTGTTGCACGGCGGGACCGGCATCCCGCTGGAACGAGTCGACGACTATGTTCGCCGGGGAGTTGCTAAGATCAATTTCGGGACCGTACTGAAGCAGGCTTATCTCGAGGCGGTCCGGAGCAAGCTGGCCCGGTATCGGCACCCCATGAGTCCCCACCCCTTCCTAGGCATGGGCGGCGAGGAGGATATTCTCATGGCGGGACGGCAGGCCGTAAAGCGGAAAGTGAAGGAGCTTGTGACACTTTGCGGGTCAGTGGGCAGGGCGCATCAAGCAAGCGCCTAGGGTCGGGCTCCCGCCACAAAGGAATCGCGAGCTATTCGAGGGTAGCCGGTAAGCCAAGATCGGAGGATGAAGAGATGATCACCCAAGAACAATACGGATCGGCGGTTGAACAATCCCTCCGCATGTTGCAACAGGCAGGCTTGGCGATCACCGCGGCTGAACGCGGAAGGCTCGAAGTTGCAGATTTCGGCCTCGGGGAGCTGAAGAAGACCGGCCTGGAAATCCTCACCTACGTCAATACGGAGCGGGTCTGCGCCAAGGAAATCATCATGTTTCCGCATCAGACGTGTCCTGAGCACTGGCACCCGACGCTGGGCGCTAAGCTGGGAAAGGAAGAAACGTTCAGATGCCGCTGGGGAACCGTGTACCTGTACGTTCCGGGTGTAGCCGCGCCGAATCCGTCCTGTCACCCGCCGGACGGCTCCGAGGCCTATTACAAGTCGCGGCATGAGGTGATTCTGAATCCGGGCGACCAGTACACCCTTGATCCGGACACGCCGCACTGGTTCCAGGCGGGTCCCGAGGGAGCGATAGTCTCAGAGTTCTCTACCCGAAGCACCGATGACCAGGACCAATTTTCAGACCCCCGTATCAAGAGGGCGCCTGAGGTTGAGCCTTCCAACCCATGACTGGCGGCCGCGCAGAGGACGGACAGTTGACTCAACGACAAACGATGGGTTCGGGTAGCGGTTCCCGGCTTCATAGGCGATTCCTGGTGCTCTCGCTCGGCCTCGGTTTTGTACTTTCAATTCTGACGTCTTTCGGCACGATTCAAGCTGTCGAAGCACTTAAGCCGGCAGCGCCGAAGGCGCCTCCGCCGCAAGCGGCGCCGGCACAACCGGAGCCTGAGGCCTCTTCCGGACCCACGCTCTGGATCATTCCGCACACTCATTGGGAGGGCGCGGTCTTCAAGACGCGCGAAGAGTACCTGGAGATCGGACTTCCCCACATTCTCACGACGCTCAGCCTGATGAGGAGGTATCCCAACTATCGATTTGTGCTGGACCAAGTGGCCTACGTAAGGCCCTTTCTGGAGCGGTATCCCGAAGAAGCGGACGAGTTCCGAAAATTCGTAACCGAAGGACGCCTGCAGATCGTCGGCGCCAACGATGTCATGCTCGACGTCAATATTCCAAGCGGCGAATCGTGGATCCGTCAGGCTTTGTATGGCAAGCGGTACTACAAACAGCAGCTCGGGGTAGATGTCAGGGTCGGATGGGCCTTGGACACTTTCGGACATCACGCCCAGATGCCACAACTCCTGAGGCTGGCGGGGTACGACTCCTATTGGTTCCAGCGCGGCGTCCACAGCAGCGATACTCCCTCGGAATTCCTCTGGGAAGGCATCGACGGCACGAAAATTCCTGCCTTTTGGCTGCCTCTGGGCTACGGGCTCCTGTATCCTTCGCCCACCAACCTGCCGGACTTCGCGGGCGCGGTCCGGGGGCTGTGGCAATCTCTGGGCCGCAATTCCCAAAGTCCCGACCGCGTGGCCCTGGCCGGGGCGGACGTGATCGACCCGGAAGAGAATCTGGCCCAAATGGTCGACCGTTTCGATCGGGAAGACACGCAGCCCCTCAAAGTGCGGTTCGCGGTGCCGACTGACTTCGAGTCGATCGCCAACCAACGCGCGAATCGCCCCGTGATTCAGGGTGAATTGAACCCGGTCTTCCAGGGCACGTACAGCAACCGGACCGAGATCAAACAGTGGATGCGGCAGTTGGAGCAAACCCTGACCACCGCCGAGAAACTGTCGGCGTTGCGGGCCTGGCTTGGTCTCCCCGCCGGCCCGGACAATCTGGCGCGCGCCTGGGAGCCGGTGCTTTTCAATCAGGCTCACGACTTGACGTCAGGCACGATGGTGGACAAGGTCTATGCCGACACGATTCGCGGTTACGAATTCGCGAAGAGCCTCGGGGACGAGATGGTGCGGGCGGATCTCAAGGTGATCGCCTCGAAAATCGACACGCGTACGGCCGGTAACGCAACCGGGTCGATTCCGGTGGTTGTGTTCAACAGCCTCGGCTGGCAGCGCACGGACCTCGCCCAGGTGAAGATCGGCTTCTCCGACACCGGCATCACCTCGGTTCGGATGAGCGATCCGGAGGGCGGGGACGTTCCCGTCCAGCTTATTGAAGGCGAAGATTATACCGGCGGCGGCATCAAAGCTGCCACGATCGCTTTTGTGGCTCGTAACGTGCCAGCTCTGGGATACGCGCTCTATCAAGTCGTGCCGCAGAAACTGCCGGCGCCCCCCGCTGCCATCTCCGGCGGCCAATCTCCGGCCGGCTCGACGTCAGCGAACACCGAACGCGAAGACACCGGCGCGATCGAGAACGAATACTACCGCGCCAGCTTTGACCTCTGGACGGGCGCGCTGACGGCGCTGGACGTGAAATCTCCTTCGGGAAGCTGGAATGCCATCGGCAGGCAGCCCGCAAATGTTGTGGCCGAAGAGCAGGACGGCGGTGACTTCTGGGAGCTCTACGGAACCTTGAACGGCGGCAGATTCACTGCTATGACTCGCAAGCAGGGCTTGCCGCTTCCAGGGCAGTCGCATCTGAGCAACGAATGGGTGGGCGGCGGCGGCGAAACGGTCGCAGGGCCGGTGTTTTCCGAGTTTCAGATATCGCATCCCTTCGGTAGCGGCCGATTCGCAACCCGGGTGCGGCTCTATCGCGGAATCGAGCGAGTGGATATCGAGACACAGCTGCTAAGTAACGACAAGTATGTGCGTTACCGGATGCTGGTTCCCACTTCCATCGCGAGCGGCAAGCGCTTTGACGAAATCCCGTTCGGCAGCGTCGAACGGCCGACCGCCCAGGAGTTTCCGGCTCAGAACTGGATTGATTGGAGTGACGGCGCGAAGGGCGTAGCGCTCCTAAACCGCGGTTTACCGGGCAGCAACGTGGCCGACGGAGCGCTGATTCTTTCGTTGATGCGCTCGGCAAGGATCACGTCTTATGGATACTCCGGCGGGTATGAGCCGGGAGTGTCGTCGGATCTGGGCTTGGAACTGGGCGTGGAGCGCACGTTCGAGTACGCACTGGTTCCTCATCTCGGAAGTTGGCAACAGGCGGGCGTTTACCGCGCGGGACTCGAGTTCAACAATCCGCTCATTGCGACGATTATCTCAAGGCATGAAGGCGCGCTTCCCCGCAGATATGGTCTGGTCGAGGTAAGCCCTTCGAACGTGGTGACTTCGGCGCTGAAAGCCGGCGAGGACGGCGGACTGATTCTGAGAGTCTATGAGGCTGCCGGCGAAGCCACGACTGGCGCCAAAGTCAGGCTGGCACACAGTCCTGCGGCAGCTTCCGAGGTGAATCTGATCGAAGAGCCCCTTCACAAGCTCGATCTGCAAGGCGGGACCTTGTCTTTCGATCTCCATCCCTACGAGATTAAGACGTTCAAAATCGAAATGAACGCGTCTCACTGAGGCGCGGTGCGGCCGGGCATTTCGGGTCTCAGGATCGACACTTTTCCGGCCTCGGCACGTTCCATTCTACAGGACTTACAGCATCTATTAGTTTTCATAAGTGTGCAACAATTGCACAAAAGCTTTCATAGGGATACAAAAAGACTAGTTTCCGATCCAAGTTTGGCGTTCATAAAGCAACAAACTCTCGAGCGCAGCGAATCCGCGGCCCGTCATCCCGGGCAAAGGCCTTCGTTGCCCTGAGGGCGACTGTGAATAGGCGTAGGTGAAAACCTACGGAGAGAAGCAGCCTACCCAATACGACCCTGAAGGGGTCGATGCAGGAATGCAGAGCGCGAATAATTTCCGGCGCTGCGTGAGACAAACTAACGGAGGTCAACTCCTCCGGGTTGCTTTTCAATCCCACCCTCTAACCGTAGGTTGGCACCTACGGCTATTCACTTCCGGCCCCCTCGGGGCCGGCACCACGACCGTCACGGGCCTGTTGTCAAGGCAAGGACCCCCCGACCGATTGCCCTTGCGCGCGACGCCGACTTCGCTTATTATCAATTACCCCAAAAAGACGCGAAACAGACGCGGGGCAAGGGTAGGAACAAAGCGGATGCGAAAAAGGGCCGTGAAAGCAAGTTGGTTGGTGGCAGTGGTTCTGGTTCTTGTGCCTGGGATGGCGCTCGCGCAGCAACAGAACAAGCAGAACGGCCAATCCGGGAAGCAGAAGAACCAGCAGGGAAACCAGCCCAACCAGCAAGTTGCCCCACAGGTATCTCCGCTCGAAACGAATCCGGAGGGCCTGCTGCCGGTGCTGCCCATGGGACCGCTGCCGCGGCCGAACGGGTCGCCAAATTACACCAACCAGTACGTGGATCAATCCATCCCTCAACATATGAACCAGCAATTGCCGTTCTATCGCAGCATGGCGGAGCTCCAGGCTGGGGGAAACACCTCCACTCCGAACCCCAATCGTTTGTCAAACGGCGCGATAAATGGGGTCGCCCAAACCGGCGTTCGGGGCGGCAAGAACGCTCGAGGGCTTTCCACTCAGCAGAGCAATCAGCCGAACAACCAACACGGTACCGGTCAGCACGCCAACCCCGGCCAGGGCCAGGGCCAAAGCCCCTAGCTTAATCAAAGATCTGTGCTCTGCGGTCCCGCCGGTACGCGCCTGGAAAGGGCATACGGCGTGGACGAGGGTTTCGACCCCCCGCCCAGCGTCAGCGGCGCTAGCGCCACTTCAGCGTTATTCTTGTCAAAGAGAGAATCCTTCCAAGGCGGTGGCAACGAAGGTCCGCCGTTCAGGCCACACTTGCCCATCCTATTACTGTCCTCATTAGTACACGCTCATACCCGTCCAAGGGATTACATTATCCAACGCCCTGCACGGCTGCCCGAAGCCGTAAGTTACCGTCTTTTCAGCCGCTCAGAGCAAATATACGATCAGCCGCCTTTTTGGAATCTCACCTGCCCGTGTACCTTCGAACTCGTAAATTGACGCCTTTTGGGAGCGAAGGTTCCCACAGCGCCGCAAAGAAAAAGGCGATGAACGGGGGTTGATGCTGCTCTCCTCTTTCGTAATCCAACTAATCTCCCGTTTGAAAATAACAACCGTGCAGGTAAGGTTTAGCGTGGTGATATCAGACTGCGTAGTGATATACTCCCGTGCTTCTGCAGCACTAGCTACAAGAACAGCGTCACGAAGGTGGGTGGGGACGTAACTCTCGCTCTGCAGGATTCAGAAGGCTGAGCCCAAGCTCCAAGTAGGGCTGACGCCGCGTTCCCCAGTTTCAGAAAACAAGGCGAACCGACTCTGGAACGCAAAAAACTCCATGCCTGGAAGTGTACCTGGCAGCGACCGTGGGAGGGGAAATGAAGTTCACGGGATGGCTTTGCTTCGGATTAATCTCATTCTTAAAGGTTTGCCCGATGGCTTGGTGTCAGGCCACTGTAAACGAGAGCCTCGAAACCGCATTTATCTACGTCGACGCCACCAACGGCTCCGACAGCAACCCCGGTACAGCAACCCTACCGCTGCAAACGATCGGCGCGGCCGTGAGTCTTGCTGAAACGAACAACGTAAGTGACATCGGAAGCCGGGTGATCATTAACCCGGGGGTTTACCGGGAGGCAGTGAGCATAGAGCCTCCGCACAATGGCACCACCATGCCGATCACATTTGAGGCTGCAGTCAACGGCACCGCGTTTGTTTCAGGTGCGCAGCAATACGCGGGCTGGCAGGTCGACAGCGGAAACAACAACATCTATACCGACAAATGGACCTACGCATGGGGCGTATGCAACACCTTGGTGCCCGGTTCGCCGCCGGCCCCGGACATTGCGCTGCGTCGCGAGATGGTCTTCGTGAACGGCACTCCGCTGACGCAGGTCCTCTCCTTCAACGAAATGATGGTGGGCACTTTCTACGTGGATGAGTCCGGAGGCACAATTTATATGTGGCCCCCGGCTGGCACCAAGGTCAGTACGGCGGATGTTGAGGTTTCTGTCCTGCCGACCGTGTGGAACATTCAAGGCCAGTCCAATATCGTCGTCAGAGGACTCACCTTCCAGTATGCCAATTCCTGCCGTGAGAATGCCGCGGTCACTGTATACGGCCCGACCCAACCGATCTCGAACATCTTGCTTGACACAGACAGCTTCGTTTGGAACAACGCACAAGGCCTGAGTCTGAGCGCGACCTTGTCGTATTACACAGTTCAAAACAGCGTCGCCGATCACAATGGAGAGGCCGGCTTTCAAGCCACCCAGATCAAGTACGGCCTCTACCAGAACGACCAAGTGAACTACAACAACTGGCGCGGCGCGCAAGGATCCTACTACACGTGGAATGACGCCGGGGCGCACTTCTACAATATGCATGACCTTACCGTCAACAACCTCGAGGTCGCCTACAACGAGACCTACGGCGTGCACTTTGACACGGATAATGACACTATCACCGTGACCTCCATGACCGCCTACGGCAACGCGCTATCCTCGGCCTTTACGGAGGTGAGCGGCGGGCCCATCACTTTCTCGAATAGCACTTTCTGCGGCACCGCTCCGCTGAACACAGCCGCGCAGCAAATAGGCTTCGCTCTGAGTGATTCCCTTGATGTGACAGTCACCAAAAGCAATTTCGTGAACAACAATATTGGCCTGCAGGTAGAGGGAGTCGAGGGCGGACTCACGATTACAAACTGGGAGACGGGCCAGCAGTATCAAGCCCTCAATGAGAACTTCACCTTCACGAACAACATCGTCGAAGGCGGCGGTGGCCAGGATGTTTTCTTAGATTCCCTCGCCGATCCGGATTGGAGCGGTTGGGTAAGCACTCTAAATTCGAACGTCAACACCTGGTGGAACGCCACCGCCAGCGCCGATTTCATGGTCCCTGTTCCAAACCTCGACACCCTGGATGACTTCCCCACCTGGCAGCAGACCACGGGTCAGGATTCCGGGTCTGTATGGGCGGTTCCTGCAGGCAATCCCGGCGCCGCCTGCTCAGGTTTGCCGGACATGCCTGATTTCTGGTTCCTGGTGCCCCCTAAAATCAGCCCTCTAATCAGTGGGAACCAGACTCCGGCCGTGTTCACGGCCACGATGGTGCCTCTTAATTTCACCGGCACCGCGCAGCTAAGCTACGATGGCGTGCAGAACATTCCCGGCGCCACGGCGAACTGGTCTTCCAACACCCTCGCACCCAACCAGTCCGCCAACTTCACCGTCACGCCGTCGTCCACGACGGCTGCCGGAACCTATCCGATCACTCTCATTTCGACCAGCGGAAATATCACCCGGACCAACACCGTGCTGCTCACGATTGACACCGCCGTGCAGCTCTCCCCCACCAGCCTGAGCTTTGGCAATCAACTGATAAAAACCAGCAGCTCTCCGCAAACCGTGAAGCTGATGAACACCAGCAGCAGCATCCCGCTGTCGGGTATCAGCATCTCGATCACGGGGCCCAATGCCTTCACCCAGACGAATAACTGCCCGGCCACCCTGGCAGTCAAGTCATCATGCACCATCACCGTGACGTTCACTCCTGTCTACGCCGGCAGCCTCGCCGCAACCATTTCCATTGCGGATTCGGACGGCACCAGCCCGCAGGAGGTGGCCCTCTCGGGGACTGGAACGCAACCCGTGGCGACCCTGACGCCGTCCACTCTGGGGTTCGGGAATGTTGTGGTCGGCACGACGAGCCCGGCGCAGACCTTGACCCTCAGCAACAGCGGCACCGCTTCCCTCTCCATCACCAGTATCACCATAACCCAATCCACCACATTCGCTGAGACGAACACCTGCGGCTCCACCCTGGCCGCAGGCAACAGTTGCAAGATCAACGTGACTTTTACTCCCACCGGGACGTGGACCAGCTCGGGGACTCTGACGGTCAATGACAATGCGTCACCTTCGTTTCAGCAAGCGAGCCTGTCCGGAACCGGGATCCAGTCCGCGGTTCTGCTGTCGACGAAGTCGCTGAATTTCGGCAATCAGGTTTGGCAGGCAACCAGCGCCACCAAGACCGTAACCGTCACCAATTCGGGCACCGCAAATCTGACCATCACCAGCATCGCAGTCACCGGGTCCAATGCCGCAGATTTCGCTGAAACCAACACCTGTGGGAATAGCCTTGCTCCGAATGCCAGTTGTTCCATCAATGCAACGTTTACGCCCAAAGCTCTGGGCGCCAGGTCGGCAGCGGTCACGCTGACCGACAACGCGGCCAATAGTCCTCAAACCGTGAACCTCAATGGTACGGGCACAACTTCCGTCTCCTTCACGCCCAAGAATCTGAACTTCGGGAACCATAAGGTGGGACAAAGCAGCAACCCCATCGGCGTTACCGTAACGAACCTGGGCACCACCAAGGCCCTGACCGTCAACGGCATCACGTTCACCGGGGCCAACCTTGCAGACTTCTCACAAACGAACAACTGCGGAGCCAGCCTCGGGGCCGGCAAGAACTGTACGATCAACGTGACCTTTACGCCTGCCAAGACCGGTACCCGTAGCGCCACTCTGAACATCAATGACAACGACCCGGCGAGTCCGCAGCAAGTCACCCTCACCGGCGATGGCACCTAGCAATAGAGACGAGAGCCAAGAGACGGCTTCGATAGGCAGTCCCTCTTCACCTGGCTCTCGTCTTTCACCACTGCTCTTCAGCCCCTTCCCGGCCTCTCGGTCCTTGTGCGAAACTAGCCCTTGATTACTCCTGAGGAGGACAGCGAATGACCTGGATCCGAACCATCCCCATGGACCAAGCTGACGAAAAGCTGCGCAAAGCCATGGAAGCGCAGATGGCGCTCTACCCGGTGGAGTACGCCACGCCGGTGCATCCTACCAACGGCGGAGGGGCGCAAATCGTCGCCTCGCATTCCCTGATCCCCGAGGCCCTCCACCATGCTTTTGCCACCTTCGGCGCGCTGATGTCGCCCGAGCTTCCCTTGAGCCGGCGTCAGCACGAGATGATCACCACGATGGTCTCGGTGACCAACCGCTGCGTCTATTGAATCGAGTCCCACGCAGAGTTTCTGCGTCGAGTCACACTGGACGAAGAGCTGGTTCGAGCGCTCGAAAACGATTACGCGCAGGCGCCCATCACGGCCGCAGAGCGCGCCATGCTGGATTACGCCGTTAAGCTCACCAAGGACGCCACTCGGGTGAGTCGCGCTGATCACGAACGCTTGCGCGAAAACGGGTTTGACGATAAGGCCATCCTGCAGATCACGCTGATCGCCTCCTGGTTTAACTACATCAATCGCGTGGCTGATGCGCTCGGTGTGGGACGGGATGGCTGAAGGCGGGCAACAGGTGACTGGCAAGAATCGAGACCGCCGCAGTGACAACCAGCAACGAACAACGATCGGCTGACAACGGACGCGGCGTGCCGTCTCGCCGCTCCTTCCTCAAAAGCGCCGTCGCAGCCTGGGCTGCAGTTAAGCCCGGATTTGCAAGGCCGCAGCGCGGCTCGACCACATCGAAGCTCAATTCGATCCTGGCCTACGTCGGCACCTACAGCTCGCCACAAGGACCGGAAGGGAGCGCGGGTCGCGGGCAAGGCATCTACTTGTTTCGGATGGACTCCGCCACCGGGGCGCTCGATCAGCTTGCGCTCTTCCCGAATGATTCGAATCCTTCGTGTCTCGCTCTCGATCCGGCGCGAACGCACTTGTATTCGGCGAATGAGACCGAAACTTATCAGGGCCGCCCAACCGGCTCCGTGAGCGCCTACTCCATCGATCGTTCGAGTGGACACCTGACGTTGCTCAACACCGTCAGCTCGGAGGCGGCGGGCCCTGCTCACCTGAGCGTCCACCCGTCCGGGCGATACGTCCTCGTAGCCAATTACGAAGGAGGAGCCGTGGCAGTGCTCCCGATCGGCGCGAACGGCGGACTCGGCGCCGCCACCGACGTGAAAAAGGACACAGGTACGGTGGGCCCTATTCACGCCACGAGCGCACCTCCAGGGAGCTTTGCGATCAGCGGTCACGAGCGCCCTCACGCGCACATGATCCAGTCTGATCCTTCGGGTCGATTCGTTCTGGCGACGGACCTCGCACTCGACCGGATCCTCATCTGGAAATTCGACGTGGAGCGCGGAACACTGAGTGACCACGCGTCCGCGGCGCTTCCTCCCGGCGATGGAGCGCGCCACTTCGCCTTTCATCCCAACGGACATTGGTTGTACTCCATTCAGGAAGAGAGCTCCACGCTGGTCTTGTTCGACTACGAGGCCGCGGGTGGACGGCTGACGGCAAGGCAGACCATCAGCAGCCTGCCGAAGGGATTCGCCGGCACCAACTTCACTTCCGAGGTGATGGTCTCGCCCGATGGAAGGTTCGTCTACGCAGCCAACCGGCTCCACGACAGCATCGCCTGGTTTGCCATCGGCGCGGACGGCCTCCTGAAATTTATCGGCGAGGAATGGACGCGTGGCGATTATCCGCGCAGCTTTTGCATCGATCCCACGGGAAATTTCCTGTTCTCCTGCAACCAGCGGGCCGACAACATCACGTCCTTCCGCATTAACCGTGAGACTGGAAGCCTGGCCTTCACCGGCCAATACACTCCGGTCGGGACGCCGTCGATCATCACCTTCCTGACCTAGCGCTAGGGTTGACGCACCCCTGGCTGCCCGAGTGAAAGCAATCGCGGGTAGAAGACGACGCAAGGCCACCCGAGTCTTGCCGGGTGTTCCGTTTGTAACAGAACGGTTATATTACCAAAGGGTAAGATCGGAAATGGAAGGATACTGACCCAAAGCTGAGTGGTTGCCTTCCTGAAAGATCGTAGCTTGTGGCAAAACGCATCCTGATTGTGGATGACAATGAGGGCATACGACGCGCGCTACACAGTCTGATCGAAGCGGACTCCGCCTTCGAAGTGTGTGGTGCGGCGGAGAACGGCCGTGAGGCGATCGAAATTGCCGAGCGCGCCCGGCCCGATCTGGTCATCCTCGATCTCGCAATGCCCGTGCTGGACGGGCTTCACGCCGCTCCAATACTCGCTAGAACCGTTCCGGGCGTGATCGTGATGCTCTTTACCATGTTCGAGGGCCCGCAGTTAGCTGCGGAGGCGCATAGTCTGGGGATTCACGCCGTCGTACCGAAGTCCAGACCGGATAAGCTCTTAGAGAACGTACGATCGTTGCTCAACATCCACTCACGCAACGACGGCGTAGTATAGCGATCTCGTGAAATAACCGCGTTGCCCGCTTGTTCTCCGTGGCATCATTCCTCTCCCTTCTTCCCGGCGCTATCGCTGCGTCTGTAGTACACCTTCTTGAAGCCATTCCGCTTGTGCCTTGCCTGCTCCGGCAGCTATCCTCTTCTTTCTCGACGACCGCATCGAAGTTTCACAGGAGCAACGTGCGCAAACAATTCCGAATCCTGCCGGCGGTCTGGTGTGCCATCGCAATAGCAGCGCCTGCGGGAATCTCTTTGCAAGCCGGGAATCCGCCGGCGCTGCAGTCAGGCGCGTCCGCGACGGAGCGAGCCGCGCCCATTGAGCAGGGCAAGTTCCGGCTGCACAAATTCGAGCAGCCGATCGGCGAAGAGACCTACCAGTTCACCGAGGACGGCGATTCGCTAGTAGTCAAAATGGACTTCAAATTTACCGACCGCGGCACAGACGTGCCGCTTTCTGCGACCTTTCGCGCCGCCCCCGACCTCACGCCCGAATCCTTCGAGATCAAAGGCAAGACCTCGCGGTCGAGCACCATCGACGAGGACATCGAGGTCTTTCCGGGCAAGATCCGCCTTCGCGATCGCGATCGATCGACCGAGATTGCGCCGCCCAAACAGTTCTTCACCATTGCCGGATATGCGCCCAGCACGATGCAGATGCTCCTGGTGCGCTATTGGGCCACGCATAACTCGCCGGCTGAGCTCGAGACGCTGCCGGGCGGCCACGTCAAGATCACTATGCAGGGCAAGGATTCCATTTCCATTAACGGCGCGCCCGAGGTTCTTCAGCGCTATACCGTGGAGGGACTGATCTGGGGCCGGGAGACCTTGTGGTTGGATTCGCACCGCGACCTGATTGCCGCCATCACCACCGACGCCGAATTCGACCACTTTGAGGCCGTACGCGAAGGCTATGAAAGCGCGCTCGGGAGCTTCGTATCGCGCGCCGGCGCGGACGGCATGGCGGCGCTGGCGGACCTCTCGCAAGGCATCGCGGGCAGCCAGGCAGGCGCCGGATCGGGGACGCTGGCGTTGGTAGGCGGAACGTTGGTGGATGGCACGGGCAGTGCAGCGGTTCCGGACGCTGCGGTTGTGATCCGCAAAGGCCGCATCGTGGCCGTGGGTCCCGAGTCGCAAATCAAGATTCCGAAACACGCACAGATTGTGGATGTGCGCGGCAAGACTATCCTTCCCGGACTTTGGGACATGCACGCGCACTTCGAGCAAGTGGAGTGGGGGCCCATTTATCTTGCCGCCGGCGCCACCACCGTGCGCGATTGCGGGAACGAGTTTGAATTCATCACCGCCGTTCGCGACGCCATTGCCGCGGGCCAAGGCCTCGGACCGCGCATCCTGGCCGCTGGGATTGTAGACGGCTCCGGTCCGCTCGCGCTCGGCGTTGCGCGGGTGGACACCGCGGAGGAGGCTCGCCACTGGGTGGATCGCTACCACGAGGCCGGCTTCCAGCAGATGAAGATCTACAGCTCGGTGAAGCTCGAAGAGGTGAAGGCGGTGGCCGACGAAGCGCATCTCCTTGGCATGACGGTGACCGGCCATGTGCCGGAAGGGCTGAACGCGTATCAGGTGATCGAAGCCGGGCAGGATCAAATCAACCACATCGTCTACATCACCGACATCATGCACCCACCGCTTCCCGATCCCTCGCCCAGAGGATCAGTGCCAAAAGCCGTCGCCGCCATCGATTTCCACTCGCCGCAAGCGCAGAAGGCGATTACGTTCTTGAAGTCTCATCACACGGTGATCGATCCCACGCTATCGGTTTTTGAGCTAGGGACGGCCTCCACGGCGAAGCCTACGGCAAGCTTCGAACCGGGAGTGAACAAAGTGGCGCCGGAACTGGCCGCACAGCTCATCGACGTGGGCCCTCCGCGCTCCGACGCCGATATTCGGGAAAAGGCGTTCGACAAAATGGTCGACACCGTCGGAGTCTTGCACCGCGCCGGCATTACCGTGGTCGCGGGCACCGACCAGACCGTTCCAGGCTACAGCCTGTACCGTGAAATCGAGCTCTACGTGCAGGGAGGATTCACGCCCATGGAAGCCGTTCAGGCGGCCACCATCGTGCCCGCGCGCGTGATGGGTCTCGATAAGGAGCTCGGGACCGTGGAAGCAGGCAAGCGCGCCGACATGATCGTGCTGGACGCGAACCCGCTCGACAACATCCACAACATCCGCACTGTGGAATACGTGATCACGGGCGGCAAGATGTATAAGTGCTCGGAACTGTGGCGAAGCGTCGGATTCAAGCCGTAGCCTGAACCTGAGTGCCGCCGGCGCTTTGGAGTGCCGCAGCTTGCTGCGCTTTTCGCAGCCAGTTCGCTGCCCACCGCGTGGTTCAAATTGGTTTGAAAAGTCCGGGACGCGAGCAAGCTCGCGGGATTAAAGCGGCAGCAAGGTGCCCGCACTCCAAGGCACGTCGCGCTTCGTTCTCACACGATCTCGACCTGGCAATTCTTCACCAGCGACTTGAACTTCTCGGCATCCGCTTCGCTCCCGACGATGGCACCGTAGTGCATGGGCACGGCGATCTTGGGATTGATGGCTGCCACCGCCTGCGCCGCTTCTTCCGCGGTCATCACGTACGTGCCCGAGACCGGCAGCAGCGCGATATCACACTGAATCGACTTCATCTCGGGAATGAAATCAGCGTCGCCGGCGTGATAAACGGTAGTGCCGTCCATTTTGATGAGGAAGCCAAGGCGCTTCTCCCCCGGAGGGTGAAACTTCTTGCCAGGCTCGGGACCCTTGTCGATGTTGTAGGCCTCGCACCCATAAATCTCGACATTGCCCATGGTGTGCTTCCCGCCCGGATCGAGATAATGCAGAGCTTTCACCTTGACGTCTTTCAATCCGTCCTTGCAGGTCGGGCTGGCCACAATGGTAGTGCCGGGGAAGATCACTTTGTTGAGATCTTCGAGGCTCAAGTGGTCAAAATGCTCGTGGCTGAGCAGCACAATGTCAGCCTCGTCGTTGTTCGTCACTCTGAAAGGGTCGACGTAGATCACCTTGGAACCGGCAATGCGAAAGGTGTCATGCGCGATGCGCCTGATGTCAAGGTTCAACAGCTTCATATCGCTTCTCCTCGTCCAATCTGGTGAATCGTCCGGCTGATTCCCCGCGTGCCACAAATATGATATCAAACGCTGGCGGATCGGATTCATCGAAGGAGAGGAGGACGGACAGAGATTCTAACCGCGGCGTAGGGACATTCCTCCGGAATCCGTGAAGCGCCGATTCCCGGACGGGCTTGACCGATTTGGCCGAACTCGCTCGACGGCCGCCGACGTTGTGGTAGCATAAAAATAGCGAACGAAAGAAACCGGCGCGCTCCGGGGGGCATTGGCCAAGATCGCCCCTGACGGACGGCTCCCCAGGGCGTGATTGCGGCTTACCTGACGGCCGAACCTGGTCTTCGCTGCCCCGCCGGATCGTCTCGCAATCGACTTTTTGAAAGGAGAAAAGCATGGGATCTTCAACCGCTGCCAAAGGAGGCTTTGTGCCATTCACCGTCCCCCCGCTACCCTATCCGTCCGATGCTCTCGAGCCCTACATCGACAAGCTGACGATGGAAATTCACCACGATAAGCACCACGGCGCTTACGTCACGAATCTTAATAAAGCTCTGGAATCCGCTCCGCCGGAGGTGGCGGCCCGCAAGATCGAGGACCTGCTCGCCAACAATTGCAACGTCGTTCCGGAAAACATCCGTACTGCCGTGCGCAACAACGGCGGCGGCCATGCAAACCACTCTTTGTTCTGGACCCTGCTCGGTCCCAACAAGGGCGGCGAGCCCAAGGGCAGGGTGGCCGAGGTGATCAATGATACGTTCGGCGGTTTCGCCCAATTCAAAGAGAAGTTCACGGCGGCGGCCACCACGCGCTTCGGTTCCGGCTGGGCCTGGTTCGCTCGTGATTTTTTCGGCAACCTCGAAATCTACTCCACCGCCAATCAGGACAGCCCCTTGATGGAAGGCAAGTTCCCGCTGCTTGGCCTCGACGTTTGGGAGCACGCCTACTACCTGAAATATCAGAACCGCCGGCCTGAGTACATCACGGCCTTCTGGAATGTGATCGATTGGGACGTGGTCGACAAGCGCTTCGTTACCGGTCCGACCTCGCTCTAACCTCGTGTTTCCGAGATTTCGGGGCGGTATTTTTCTCGCCGCCCTGATCCTGGCTTCTCCGCTCCGCCACCAACCGTTGTGATCAAATCAGGCTTTGGCTGTGTCCCGGCTGCGGGCCTTCCCCCGACATAACGTCCCTCGTCCGTCTGGCCGCCGCGAGCAGCTAGCTCTGCAATAGGCTCATTCCATTGCGTATCCGGAGAGGCCGGCGGCCAATCCAACTGTCGCAAGAGGAGCAACAGAATTTCCTGCCATGTGTTACACATACAGATATTACAAAGCATTTCCATAACTCTATATTGCAGCTGACCCAGGCTTGTGATATTGGTTGATGCCGTTTTCTTGCTGGCGAAGGGGGCACGAGGCGAGAAGGTGAACTTAAACTCAAGGAGAAAACCCAAATGAGAAAGGTAAGCGTATCTTTGCTCACGGCGGCCGGGATGGTAGTGGCGGCGAGCGTCATCTGCCAGGCCAAGCCACAGTCCCTGTTGACGCGCCATGTCCGTGAAGAGGCGGTCAATGGGCAGACTCAGTACATTGGCCCGCTCCCCGCCGCCCAGTTTATGAGAGTTGACCTTGTTCTGGCGCTGCGCGACCCAGATGGACTGAAGACCTTCCTGCAACAGGTCTATGATCCTTCAAGCCCATCTTATCGCCAGTTCCTTACCGTGCAGGATTTTACCGACAGATTCGGTCCCAGCCAGGAGAATTATGACGCCGTAATCTCTTTCGCGGAAAAGAACGGTCTCTCGGTAGTGGGAGGGTCCCGCGATGCCATGGACGTGCAGCTTGCAGGACCAGTCGGGGCCGTCGAGACGGCCTTCAACATAGCAATGGGTGTCTATCAGCACCCGACGGAAAACCGCACGTTCTTCGCTCCGGACAGGGAGCCGACTGTAGACTTGCCTTTCCAACTGTGGCACATCTCGGGCTTGGACAACTATTCGATTCCGCGTCCCCTGCTCGCGCGCAGAGATCTGCATGTGCATCGCAATGCCACGACGGGTTCCTGCCCGAGCAAATCGTTCTGCGGAAGCGATATGAGGGCGGCGTATTACGGTGGAACCTCTCTGACGGGCTCCGGCCAAAACATCGGGCTGCTGGAGTACGGCGGATTCGACATCGCCGATGTGAACACCTATTACAAGAACGCCAAGCAAACGAGAACCGCCGCTGTCACGGGCATTTCCACCGACGGGACTTCCATAAACTGCACGTACCCATGCGATGATACGGAACAGACCATCGACATCACCCAAGCGCTCGGCATGGCTCCGGGCGTCACTACAGTGTATGTGTACGTCGGTTCCACGGACACCGCACTGCTAGGCGGCATGTCTTCGGATACTCCGTTGCCTCTGAATTTGAGCTGTTCATGGGGCTGGACCCCGGCGGATCCCAGCACTGACGACCCGTACTACCAGAGGATGGCCTCACAGGGCCAGAGCTTCTTTGTGGCCGCAGGGGACAGTAGAAAGTGGACGAAGAGCAATTATCCTTACCCGGCGGAGGATGCAAATGTCATTACGGTCGGCGGTACGGACCTGACCACGACGGGCGCGGGCGGCGCCTGGAAATCGGAAACCGGTTGGTCCGACACTGGCGGCGGGATTTCCCCGGACAAAATTGCTATTCCCTCCTGGCAGAAGCTCACGGGCGTGATCACAACGGCCAACAAGGGGTCCAAGAGCTATCGGAACGGTCCCGACGTCACGGCAAACGCGAATTTCACGTTTTATGTCTGCGCCGACCAGAAAGCCTGCACGGCCAACCTCTATGGCGGGACCAGTTTTGCCGCGCCCATGTGGGCCGGCTACCTGGCTCTCACCAATGAACAGGCGGCCAGCCATGGCGATCCGGCGCCAGGCTTCATCGATCCAACGATTTATCCGCTGGGTCTGGGATCGACTTACAGCACCCTTTTCCACGACATCACCAGCGGTAACAACGGCTTTCCGGCAACCAAGGGCTACGATTTGGACAGCGGCTGGGGCAGTCCGAACAAGAGCGGCCTCATCAACGCCCTTGCGCCATAACGGGCACATCTGTGGCTCCCGAAATTGCGTAATAGCCACTTTCCGCCTGCATAACACTTCCTGCCGAAGAAAGGCCGGGACCCGCTGGTCCGGGTTTCCTTGCGGGACGTACACTTAATGAGAAAAGGCGGCCCGGGGGCCGCCCTTTCTGACGCAGAGAGTTATCCGCGAAACCGCCGCCTTAGAACAGGGCCGGCAGCACTTGCGTACCTTCCTGCTGCACTGACTGCAGGCTGCTGGGGTCGAGCCCTAGCGCCTCCACAACGGTGGGAGCTACTTGCATGGTGGTTACCGGGATGGTGACGGTGGTGGCCGGAAGCGCGGGATTTGACACCAGCATCATCACGTTCGTGTCGTCATGAGCGAAGCCGCCGTGCTCGGCCTGTTTCTTGCCACTGCCGGAATACGTGACGCCGACGTTCGGTGTAACCAGGATGTCTGGCGTACGCGGGTCGCCACTCGGCGGCAGCCCGGGAGCGTTGAAGAGCTGTGTGATTCCCGGTCCATAGAAGATCTGACCGATGCCCGCGATGTTGTTGGTAGCCGGAGATTGTGATTCCAGCTCGTTCACCACATCTTGCGCGGTGCAGTTGCTGTCCAGCCAGAGCAGAGAGACGTCGTCCTCGGTCGGCCCGATGCCGTTGGGATTGAGCGGTGATTCGGAGGAAGGCAAACAGCCGCCGGTGGCCGCAATGGTGGCTGGCGACGTCGTAATCGGATCACCCGTCTTGGTCGCGATGCCCAAATAGCGCGATGAATCGACGGGGCTCTGGCCGTGTTTGGCCGTGATGATGATCAGCGTTGAGCTCGTGAGGCCGTCGGCTTTCAACGCGGCAACCATCTGGCCGATGGAAGAATCCACGAACTCGATCGCATCGAGCAGCGCTGTGCTCGGTGTCCCCTGGGCGTCCAGATAGCCGCCCGTGACGGTTGGCGTAACGGTACTCTCGATCAGTTTCTGGCCGACGCTCACAGTCTGGAAGTTCATCCCGAACACCGCAGGCACCGGAGCCGACCCGGAGCCGTTGTGCGTCTTGCCGTTGATTTCGTTCACGACGGCGTTGACCTTCAACTGGTCGTAGCACCGAATGTTCAAAAAGCTGTCGGTCCAGGCATTCGATGGCGCCACAGCGCTCTGATCGGGAAGAGGGTTGCAGCCTACGGAACCCGCCTTCACGCCCGGCAGACCAACGGGAATGGAATTGATCTCCGGCGAGTAGTAGTCGTCGACGTTGGTGCCGTTCCCGGGACCGGAAACCGAGGTATATGACGGATGCTTGTCTGACCAGGCGGTGTACATGCCGGCGGCATGCGCCACGCCAAAAATAGTATTCGTCCGGACAAAGTTCCAGGGATAAACCGGAGCGCAGCCGTTGGCCGGATCCCGTTCAAGCTTCCTGGAATCAATCGACTGAATCCCGCCATCCACTCCGGCGGGCGCGCCGCCATTCAGCATCGTCTTGTCGAGGTCGATTCCTTCATCGAACTCCGTTCGAGTTCCCATCGGCGTTGCGCCTGACACGCAGGCTCCGGGGGCGCCCTGTACGCCGTTGCCAGTCGTGAGCGCCGGCGGATCGAGTGACCGGTCGTAGGCAACGTCATAAAATGCTCCGGCGCTGCGCGGAGACGAGCCGCTCACCAGGGCCGTTAGTCCCGGGAACGAGTCCGAGGGCTGGGAAGTATATGCGTACAGATAGTCGATGCCGTTGGGTTTGAGGCCAGCGAGATTGGGGCAGTAAGGCGCGCCTCCATTAGCGCCGCTGATCCCATTCGCACAATTGATGAAGTCCAGAGCGTGCATGCCGTCGATGCTGAGCAGCAGCACGTGGCTTACGGTCAAGGCGGATTTGCCCGCTTGTTTTGAATTGGATTGGGCTGCAGTCTTGGAGCTTGGGGTGGCAGCAAAGCTGACGCCGGCAAGCAGGAAACACGCTGCCGCCATACCTAGCCCCTTCGGTACACTTCCGCTGTTCCTCATACATTTCCTCCTTATCAGTTTTCCCCTTCTAAGTGGGGTTATACACGAGCTATAAGAGCTCAGGCATTAAGGAGATGTGAAGATCTTGTTAAGCTCGTGGGTCGTCAGTTCTCGGTTTAAGGTGAGCCCCAAGAGTCCAGAGCAGTTCCGCGATTCCAAGGTTCTGCGTCGCCGGCTCACCTGCTAGCGCCGGCCGACACTCCCGAAGCGAATAACCAAACCGGCGGATAGCCGTAGATTGTTTTGTCCGTCGTTCGGGAAGGACTCGTGCAGATAGTCCACTTGGATCAGGCGAACCCACAGAAAGCGCACCACCTTCACGTCAAGCCCTCCTCCGAAGCCAGCCACAAAGGCAGTCCGTCCTGTTTCGGTAAAGTCTGCGGCCTGCACGCCCCGTGTCAGGCCTAGCAGTACATGCGCAAACGGGTTTAGATAGGGGTTGGCGCGATAGGTGAAATGCGGACCGAACAAGAGCAGGTAATGGTTTGCATAAGCAGGCGGATTTTGCGGCTTTAGGCTGAATTCGCCAAAGTCCATGTCTACCCCGGCGAACCGGTTGATATTTCCCGTGAACGATACCTCAGCGCCACCCGTCTGGTAGGTTGTGAGCCCATGTGACCACACACTCGCAGCGCCACCAAAGAGCTCGCCCTCGGGTGGATTCGCCTGGGCGCGGCCGGTAGCGGCGCAAGCCGCGATGAGCCCACCAAAAAACGCAATCCGCAGCAGCAGCTTTTCCATACTGTCCTCCTCTCCACGGGTCTGTGTGGCAGATCATTGACCCTGGCTGCCGCCTCTCATCTGCTGCCCGTCGAGCGATCGATGACCAGAGGCGGGCTGGCCGTACTCGAAAGGCGCGAGCTCTGTGTCGCGAACGATTTCAGCACCTCGAAGGCAAGTTTCATTTGCTTGCGCCGGCGCCCGGTCCTACCTGAACGTCACGCCGACGCGAAAAGAGAGGACGTGGTCGTACGGCCAGAAGTTGGCTCCGACCACATCTCGAAACTCGAAGCGCAACGCCGCATGCTCGGCCAGCCACACGTTGGCGCCGCCTCCGAAATTGCCTGCCGGTGAGCCACGGCCGTTCCCCTTTTGCGTGGGACCTACCACCGAGAAGCCGCCGAGCACAAAGGGATCGACCTTACCCCGCGCCGCGTGCCGGCCAAAGTGATAGGAAAAATCCGCCGAGCCAACCCAGGCCTGGCCGAGGGGTCCGTAGTGCGCATATTCCGCCTCGCCGCCGAAGCCGAGCCCCTTGTACAAGAACCCCTCTCCTCCACCGCCCACATGCTCAAAGAAGGGATTGGAATATCCCGGGTACAAGCCGGACGATCCCGGTGCCGTGCCTAAGCCAAAGAACAAATAGCCTTGGCCCCGATACGGATGATCGGTATTCTGTGCCGGAGCCAAGGCCGGCAGCATGAGGAACCAAACAATTGTCGCAATGAGTTTCTTCATATCTCATCTCCAGTGAGAATCGCCTTGCCGGGACGTGCCTTGGCCGAACACCGTTCAGCCCTGCCCCGACACTAATCCGGTTCCTCTGCACACACGTATACCCGGTTGGCGTAGCCCCGGCTCTAGCTACCAACGAAGAGTCACGGCACGCGAGGACTATGCTGAAGCCCGTTTGCTCGTGGTGGCACGCGGGAATGTCGTAGAAGAATAAGGATTAGTCCGATGATACCGAGCGAAGTCACGCCCGCCCAGAAATAAAACGGAAAGTAAGGCCGCCAGGAACCAAGAAGGCGGATAAACGATAAGTAGGCTTCGGGTGGTACACCGGGCGGTACCTGAGTGGCCATCAGAAGATCGTGGAGATCGCGAGCCTGGCTTCTATCACCCGTCAGGATCACACCGTGGTAAAGATACCAGTAGGGGCGATAGGTCAAATACAGCGTAGCGGAGCTTAGCAACAGACCCACCGCGCTGGTGAAGGCGACCATGGGCGCCACCGGCCTCGCCCGCTGGGCATCGGTCCGGGCTCTGCCGCGGCCAAAGATTGCGACCCCGCCCGCAACCGCGAACAAGCCCGAGAAGATGAGCATCATCAGCCCCGAAATCATCAGCACCGTGGCGTTGCGGCTGAGAGTGCCTTTCCCAAAAACCTGTTCTCCGGTCATCTTGGGGCGCTCTCCTGTCACCGGATCAAACTTTGTTGCGAGGTAGCCGAAGAATGCAGCCTGAGCAGGGCTCCCCTCCTTCTTCTCCAGCGCCTCGAGTGGCTTGTAGGCCATAGCTTGAAGGGTGGTGCCCGCCCAGTGCTCGAAACCCGTGTGCGCCTGGGAATCAATCACCTGGCCGAAGCGCGCGACGGTCCAATATTTCTCCCGCGCACCTTTCTGGTCCCCTCGGGCTTCAAGATTCGCCCCGGCGTGAAGGAGCAAATTGGCAAACCGCTCCGAATCCTCTGATACAAAAACAGGGGAGAAATCGAGCCGGGCCCGGGACTCGATCTCCTCCGGGTCGTAGAAGCGGTAGCGGGGCACAACCGTTCGATTGAGTTCCGCGACCCGGCCGACATAATCGTCGAATTGCGGAGACTGGAACGCTGTCTCCATGGAAGCTTGCCAGGCCTGGTTCTGTTCCTGCGTGGGTGGCGTCCATGCGCTGGGGCGAAAATGAGACCGCTCAATGCGCTCAGCTTCGATCAAGTAGAACAGAGCATTCTCTGGATTCCATCGCTTGAGTATTTCAATCCACTGGGCGATTTCAGTAACTTCGGGATGGCGCATCGCTACCACCGCGTAGACCCACAGGAAGTCCCTGTTGAGCCGGACGGCTTCGTCGGCAAGCCGGGCGCTCTCGCGGGGATTCTCGAGCCGCACGGCGCAGAACGCCAGTCCTTCGGCGTCACGACGCTGCTCCGCCCGCCTCGCGAGAGTCTCAAGTCCCGGTTGGACGCTTCCGGAGGCTACTTGAAACGCCGAAGACCATGGCCTCAGTGAAACTCGGAGCGCCTGACGGAACGGAGGGGCTGCGAAAAACAGAAGCGCCCCCAGCACGCATCCGCCGCCGGCGACCAGCACCGCGCCGCGCAGGGAAATGTTCTTAGCGAAGAGTCCCCCGTCGGGCGGCATATCTTGCCCACGCCGCCCCGGCATAAAGAGATAGGCGAGGGCGTGTTTCGCTAGAACACCCGCACCGCCGAGCGCCCACATGATCGCCTCCCAATGCCCTTCCACGTGGTCGAGCTCGCTGCGCATCGCCTGGCCCCATTCGTGCGCACTCGGCGGCGCGATGCGAATCGCGGACTCCAGTAGCACTGCCGCCGCTTGACGAAGATGCGTCTCCAGCATCATCCATGCTCCCCGCTTAGGGTGGCCTCGCGCACCAACCAGACGGATCGAGACGCGGCCAGCTTGGTTCGGGCCAATTCCAATCCATTCGGTGTCAACCGGTAGGTGTGCCGCGGCGGTACGCCGTCTTCCGTGTTCACCCAGCGAGCTTCCAGCAACGTGTGCTTTTCAAGGCGCATGAGAATGGGATAGAGTGTCCCGGACTTCAGCCCGGTTTCGCGGCTCAGCTCGTAACCGTAGCGCCAGGCTGTGGGACGGTCAACGAATCTTTCCAGCACGCGGAGAGTCTCCACGGATATACGGGGAGTCTTCATGGCAATAAGTCTACATATATAGATTCAGATGTCAAGCCTTTTGTTCAACCGTCTGGAGAGACTCATCTACGCTCATAATGGACGCTGCGCCCGACTGCGTAAGCCTGTCGTCCCAAATAGATCCTTCAGTGATGCGGCCATTACGGGAGGCGCCGGAAACTTCTCGCCAAAAAACAAGGGACCTAACCACTATCGCCGGACGCTCTTTTCTGATAAAAGCTCAAGTTCCGTCTTGTGCCGGCGATCTTCAAGCCGGTGAGCGATTCGGGCGACTGATGTCGGGGAGGACTAAGAGATGAAATATGGCGTGAACACCTTGGTTTGGACCACAAAATTCAACAGCCAGCGTGAACCTCTGCTCGCTCGCATTAAGGAGTGGGGATTTGACGGTGTCGAGCTTTTCCTTTCGCTTGATGAGCCAGCCGACATTCCGCGCGTCAGAAAAGTGCTGGCCCAACTGAAGCTCGAGTGCACCACCTGCAGCGTTTTGCCACGGCAGGCGAATCCCGTGAGCGCGGAGCCGGAAGTCCGTGCTCGCGGAACGGAGTTCTTGAAGCGATATGTGGAACGTACGGCAGATCTGGGCGGCCGCCTGATCTGCGGTCCTCTGTCTGCCGGGCTCGGCGTGATGACCGGACTGCGCCGGACCGAGGAAGAGTGGAAGTGGGCCGTGGAGAGCCTCCGGGCTGCCGCCGACCATGCGAACAGCCTCGGGGTGACGCTCGCCGTTGAACCGCTGAATCGATTTGAGACGTACTTCCTCAACACACAGGCGGACGCGGCGCGCCTGGTGCGCGACGTGGGGGCGCCGAACGTCAAGGTGCATTTCGACACCTTCCACGCCAACATCGAGGAACAACACCCGGCGGATTCCGTGCGAGCCTTGGGGCAGCATCTCGGTCACGTCCACATCTCCGAGAATGATCGAGGCATCCCGGGCAGCGGGCACAACGACTGGAGCGGCGTTCTTTCGGCCCTGAAGGAGATCAAATACGACGGCTGGCTTACCATTGAGTCTTTCGCCGAGCCCGAACCTGAGCTCGCTGCCGCAGCCGCGATCTGGCGCGACCTTGCTCCGTCGGGCGATGAGCTGGCGATTCGCGGGCTTCAATTCATCAAGAATTTGAGCCGTCAACTGGGGATCAACTGATTGGCATCGTAGGCTTGGTTAGCGCCGGCCAGAGCCTGAGCCCCTCTGCGGGAAGCGAACGAGCCCTGACTAACCCGGTCGCCCCTTCGACGCAGCGTACGGCGAAGTCCTTTTGGAGTAGACTGGAAGTTGAATCCCATCGACTTCATTGCCGCGTCGATTGTCCTGGTGGGGCTTCTCGTCAACATAAACCCCCTTATTTCTATCGTCGCCATAGGTGTGGCCGCTCTTCGCGGAACATCGACGCGCCTCCTCAAGGGAATTGGGTTCAAAAAGGTCGAATGGGCCCTTGTTTTATGCCTTTCTTACTGGCTCGCCAGCTATCTGTGGTCGACCGCCGATTTTGAAAATCTGGTTTCTTACGATTTTCTGCGCAACGATGGCGCCATGCTGATCAGTTACAGCGCCTTCATTTTCTTCTTGGGCTGGCCCCTCAAGGTACGGGAGTGCCGCGCCTTTTGGATCCTCTTCCTGACGGCGCTTAGCGCTGTGGCTTTTATGGGCTTGGCTCAAGTCTTTAACCTTCCTTATTCGGGGATATTTGCGCCGCTGGGATTGATTGGTGAGAACCGGGGCGAAGGCGGCGCCGGGGACATGTTCGTGGGATGGTTCAAGGCGCACAACACGGCTGGCGGCGTCTACGCCATCGCCGCCGTGCTGGCCCTGGCGTTTCTGCAGGAAGCCGGGCTGGGCTGGAAGGAGCGTGTGTTCCGGTGGACTTTGTTCATGAGTTGCCTGGGCGGCCTGGCTCAGACTTATTCACGGGGGGCCTATTTTGGCTTTGTCGTCGGGGCGGCGATTGTGTTTCCCCTCCGCAAGTTGCGTAAGAACTTCCGGATCGCCGTGTCGATCGCCGTTCCGATTCTCTTGATTGTGGTGATGAGCAACTCTTTGATCGCGAGGATTGATACGATCTCGGACCCCTATTACGGAAACAACGCAGACCGCATCGTGCTCTGGAAGGAGGCTCTGCAAGACTTTGCCGACAGTCCCCTGATCGGCATGGGATACGGCCGGTTCAACGACGTCGGATTGCAATACTGGGGCAGCAAAGGAATTATCTGGGTGGCGATCCGGGGTAGGATCGTGAACAGCGATAATCACGCCCATAACTCTTACCTGCATTTTATGGCCGAGGGCGGAATTGTCGGCTTGTGGCTTACGATGTTCGTTTGGTGGGCGGCCTACAAAGAACTCTCCTTCTTCACGTCGCATTTTCCGCGATCGAAGCTGTATTGGCTGGAAAGAGGAGCCATTGGCGGCCTGGTGGTCGCGCTGGTGCAGGCGTTGACGGAACACATGATCGGGAGAGGGTCGGTGGTGCTCGTTCTCGATGCCCTTATTGGACTCACGCTGGCAACGGCCAGAATGGAAGCGAAGGCTGCCAAAGCAAGCCAGCCTAAAGCCTCTCCGTCTCCAGGAGCACGACTGATCCCGGCTCGCGCCCGCCGCGCGCCTTTGCCGGTCCCGCAGCTGTGAGGAGCGTAGCGGACGCTCCAAAGTGACCCGCCGCGACCCTGTCCGTGTCTCCCGCCCCGTCTCTAGGGCCGCGCTCTGAGTACTTATTGAACATCGCAAAAGACAGCGACGACCGCTGCTGTAGCGCCGGTCTGCGACCGGCGTCTTTCGCCGCTCATAGAGTGGCGCTACAGGGAATGCCGTCACTCTATTTTGCAATCTTCATTAGATCGCGACCTCGCGAGCGGCGGCGGCTTGGGCAGCGGTCTTCTCCGAGCCTGGCGTGGGCATATGGCATTGCCCGTCGAAGTAACCGCCCGGCTCAACGACCAGGACCGGGGTCGAGATATCACCGAGGACGAC
>DASYYZ010000060.1:0-38437 GCA_035946735.1 Terriglobia bacterium | reverse complement strand
AGCCGCCGTAGGAACCACCGGTGATGCCGATTCTCTTGGGATCGACGTAGCCGGTGGCCTTCAGGAAGTCCACGCCGGCGATCTCATCCTTCAAGTCGCCTCCGCCCAGGTCCTGGAAGTTTGCCTTCTGGAAGTCGAGGCTTGGGGGAAAATCTCCGGGGCCGTCCCGGACGGGGATGTTCTTCCAGACCGGCCAGACGTTTCTCGAAGAAGCGTTTTCGCCACAGGCTGGCGACCTCGCGGCGCGTGCCCAGGCTCGCTGCGATTTCATCGCTGCGGAGACCCTGGGCCGCCAGCAAGACCATTTTGGCGCGCACGACTTGAAAATATGGCAACGTATATTTCGCTGCTCTTTTTCGAAGCTCGCGTTCCTCGGTCGGGGAGAGAGAAATCTCATAGGGACTTACTCTCGGCATGGCATAGGCCTCTGTTCCAATACCATGCCACCAATTGAGGCCTTATTGGCAAACAATAATACGTTAGCGTATGAAATGACTAGACTAAGTCTGCGCGTCTGCCAATTCCGCACCTTCGCATTTAGCCGCAAGAGATTATCGCAGAAAAGGCTTAGGCCACTCAACGAGGGCTCCAAGCCCGGCCCGCTCAACTGGGGCCTCGTGCGGCCGTCAGAAAAAGTCATGATCTTACTGGACTGATTCTGTTTTGTGTCGATTATACTAGCATGGGTGATTCGCGTAGCCCATCGCGGAAGAAAGAGGAAGGACTGAGTCATGATCGAAACCATCGAGCGGGGCAAGGCGATCGAGATTGCCCTCACCCAAATCGAGAAGCAGTTTGGCAAGGGCTCCATCATGAGGCTTGGCACGAAAGATGCTTTGGTGCCGGTGGACGTGATCCCGACCGGGGCGCTCTCCTTCGACGCGGCGCTCGGCGTGGGCGGCATGCCCCGTGGCCGCGTGCTCGAGATATTCGGCCCGGAGTCGAGCGGCAAGACCACGCTGTCACTGCACGTTATTGCCGAAGCCCAGAAGCGCGGCGGCATGGCTGCGTTCATCGATGCCGAACACGCTCTGGATGCCGCCTATGCCAAGAGACTCGGAGTGGACGTTGACAATCTGCTGGTGTCGCAGCCCGACTACGGCGAGCAGGCGCTCGAGATTGCCGAAGCCCTGGTACGCTCCAACGCCATCGATGTGCTGGTGATTGATTCGGTGGCGGCGCTCGTCCCCAAGGCTGAGCTCGAAGGCGAAATGGGCGACTCGCTTCCCGGTCTGCAGGCACGGTTGATGTCCCAGGCTTTGCGAAAGCTTACCGCCATCGTCGCCAAGTCAAAAACCAGTCTGATCTTCATAAACCAGATCCGGGAAAAGATCGGGGTGATGTTTGGAAACCCCGAGACCACCACCGGCGGCCGGGCGCTGAAGTTCTACTCCTCGGTGCGAGTGGACGTGCGCCGCATCGCCTCCATCAAAGAGGGCGACCGGGTGGTGGGCAACCGCACCAAGGTAAAAATCGTCAAAAATAAAATGGCCGCTCCCTTTCGGGAGGCGGAATTTGATATTCTCTATGGCGAGGGAATCTCAAAAGAAGGCGACCTGATTGACTTGGCCGTGGGTCTGAACCTGGTCGAGAAAAGCGGGTCGTGGTTTTCATTCGGCGGCGAACGGATCGGGCAGGGCCGCGAAAACGCCAGGCAGTTCCTGCGCGACAACGCCGACTTTTGCAAGAAGATCGATCTCGACGTCCGTAAGGCTTTGAAGCTTCCGCTGCCACCGGAGCATCAACCGGTTGAGAGTGTAGTCGCGGCAGCAGCACGTGGAAAAAAATGAGCCACCTTCGTCCCGCGATCCGCAACGGCTGGTCTCTGCGGGCTCCGAACCCAGTTTTCGTATGTCTGCCTTCCGGCGCAGGCGCCAGAGCCGGCGGTGCAGACCTCAATTTTGCATCTAATCAAAAGGGGGATCGGGCGCCTTGAAGAGAATCATCTCCGGCTTTCTACCAACCGCCACCTTAGCGCTGGCCAGCCTCTTAGTGCCCTCGCTTGCACCCGCTTCGGCCGGGCTTCCAACCAAAAGGACTTCGGTCGCGAGTTCGTCCGCTTCAAGTTCAAAGCGCATGGTTCATCTTCACCATCGCGTTCACCGCCGGGTGGTGGGCGCCAAGCTCGCTCACACCGCTGCTTCCCGCCGGCGTCTGCGGCACTTCTGGACGTCTCCGACCTGGTTTGGCGACCCGTCGGCGGGAGATGACATCGCGGGCGAAGACCCTGTGATTCGTCAGGCCGCTCTTGGCGCGCTGGGAAATCTGAATGGCAGCGTGGTGGTGCTGGATCAGAACACAGGCCGTATTCTTTCGATTGTGAATCAGAAGCTGGCTTTGAGTGAAGCGTTTACACCTTGCTCGACTTTCAAACCGGTGGTGGCCACGGCCGCGCTGCGGGAAGGGATCATTTCGCCTGAGACGCGTATCCGGGCCGAAGGCAGGTTCATGGATTACTTCGGAACCACCCGCATCAACGTGATGCAGGCTTTGGCCGAATCCAGCAACACGTTCTTTGCGCGGCTGGGCGAGATGCTCGGCTTCCATCGGGTCACCGAATACGCGCATGAGTTCGGCCTGGGTGAGCGCGCCGGATTGGACATTCCTGGTGAATCCGCGGGCCTGTTTCCTCTGGCGCCTCCGCGCGAGGGCGGCGTGGGGCTTCTGACGAGCTTCGGCCAGGACATCGAAATGACTCCGCTGCAACTCGCGGCGATTGTCTCCGCAATCGCCAACGGCGGCACCCTATACTATCTCCAGTATCCACGGACTCCCGACGCGATCGCCGGCTTTGAGCCCCGCGTTCGCCGACAGCTCGACGGCCTCTCGCCGTACCTCGAGGACGTCAAGCGCGGCATGGCCGCCGTGGTGCAGATGGGCACAGGCAAGCTGGCTTTTACGCCGGACGAGCAGATCCTTGGCAAGACGGGAACCTGCAGTGAAAACGGCACCCATCTGCGCTGGTTCGCGTCCTTCTCAAACGAGCCCAAAGTGAATCGAGTGGTGGTGGTGCTGCTGCGCGGAGAGGGCTCGATGTTCGGATTGCATGCGCCTGAGGTTGCCGGTAAGGTCTACCGGGACCTGATCGAGAAGGAACGTGCGGGGACTCAGGCCCGCACCCTGGTGCCTGCGATTCTTCCGGTCGGCCCTTAGCTGCTCACTTGTCGTCGCCGGGCACAGTGAAGTCGTAAAGAAATCCAGGCAAGTCGCGTCCGCGAAAAAGATAGAAGCCATACTCGCCAGGGTTCAGATCGTCTGCCGGTTCCAGCCGGAAGGCTCCGCCCTCCACCTTCTTCGTATTGAATTCCACCTGTGAACGCAGAGGAATTCCCGTGCTCGCATTCCATTCCGCTTCCGCGCTGATGGTAAATTCGCGATGCTTTCCGCGAGACCGGAGCCTGACCAGCACGAGGTTGCCGGCCCCAGTCGATTCCTCGCCGGCAGCCGCACGATAGAAAAAGACGGGTGTCGAGGTTGCGTTCTGCATCGCGTGGGCTCCCAGAATCTCCGCCCGGGACTGATTGCCGACCAGTGGAAGCCCTCCGCCCACGGGAAGCTTCTTGTGAGAAGACGCCACGGTCACCTGGCGTCCTTCCACTCGAACCAGTCCTTGCGGGGTCAGGCAGTAGAGTCCCGCGTCGCGCGGAATCTCAACCGCGGGATCGGAGGCTAAGGCGAGCAGGAGGGCAAGTGCGAAAGACATTCTGTTCCCCCGGGAGGATCGTCGAGCGCGCATGGCGCCCGCAATCATACCTAAGTTGATTTTAGCGGATAGTAAGAGCGAGCGCCAGCGCTCCGGCGAAAACCGTGCCTGCGAAGTTCACGATTCCGTTGGTCACCAGGCCGCGCCGTTCCAGCGTCGCCCCCATCAGGCTGTCAAGAAGGTTGCCAGCAATGGCGGCAGCGAAAGCGATGCCCGCCCCTCCGCTTCCCGTGAGACCGAGCAGCCATCCCAGAGTTGCAATCAATCCCGACGCCGCCAGGCCCGCGACGCTTCCGGCGAGCGACACGCCCCCGTTCTCGCCCGCCGGCACCGCGCGAAAGCTCGGGATCAGGTAGGCGCGGGGAGAGAGCCATTGGCCGATCTCGCTCGACACGGTATCACCGGCTGCTTCAGCAAATGCCGCGACGAAGGCAACGAGAAAGGCATGCTCCTGCGGGGTGATGATCACCAGAAGGGCGAAGAAGGCGCCCGGCCCTACGTTGGCCAACGCCTCGCGCCAACTGCGCGCTCCGCCTTCACCTTCCGCAATACCACGCTCCGCCTTGCGCGAGTAGCCGAGCCGAGTCGCAAGAGATCCCGCCGCGAAGAAGGAAAACAGAATCAGAAAGCTCCTCCAGCCCCAGCCGAGGTACACCATCATTCCGAGTGCCAGGCCAAGAGCCGCTCCGGAACGACTGGCCGTTTTCAGCCTGAGCGCGAGCAGGGCAAACGTCAGATTCACCGCGGCGGCGAGCAGCAGACGGCGTCCCAGGTAGGGAAGATTGCTCCGAACCCCAGCGCTGGTTGTGAGCAAGGCGCAGAAGATGAATCCGCTGCACATCAGGGGCACGGTCAAATTATCGTCGAGGCGGATAGGCGCGCTCTCGACCGCTGCTCCCAGCAGGGCTGACAGGACGGAAACGATTATGGCCTTGCCAGAGGCCAGCGAAGGCTGCACCCAAACCAAGAGCACGCTCGCGCCTGCGGCGCCCGCTAGCACGAAAGCTGTGAATCCGGTCCACGTCTTGCCCGGATTCCAGGGCAGGCGCGGACCTGGCATGGCCTCACCGATCAGACCAGCGGCGCTGTCGCCGAGCGCCATGATGGCCCAGGCCGCGGCCGCAACCTCCAGATGATGGCGGTAGATCAAGATCAGGAGCAGGACGGAGACTGGGTACAAAAGAATTCCTGTTCCCACGTCTGCTACATTGTCTATCACTGCCCCCGCGTCCCGGCGCTTCCGCAGGTCCGGGTCGAGCTTCGGTAGAAGCGCGACATTAAAGAGGACAGCCAGAAGCGCGGCGCCTGCCGCCTGCTGCCAGCTCAAGGACGGCAGGAGAAAGGCAGAAGCCAGCATGGTAATCTGGACAATCTTGCGCGACGGCAATACCTGCCGGCGAGCCCTTGACACGGAGATCGTGGTGGATGCGCTCATAGGAACGGGAAGTCTGCCTTCGAAGTCGCGAGCCCTTTAGGTCCCTAATTCATCCAATTGTTTCGAGGCGAGGTCATAGCCGGTGGTGAGCTTACACGTAAACCGGCTGAGAGCGAAGGAAATTGAAAATTCGCCTCCCAACAGCTAAGATAACAAAGTAGTCGGTCTGCCGAGGAGATCCATGAAGAAGGACATACACCCCGCCTATCACGAAGTGACTGTCGCATGTGCCTGCGGGAGCGCGTTCAAGACCCGTTCAACGTACAAAGGTGACGTGCTGCACCTCGAAATTTGCTCGAGCTGCCATCCGTTCTTTACCGGGAAACAGAAGTTGGTGGATAGCGCCGGGCGCGTGGAGCGTTTCCAGAGGAAATATCAACGTGGGCCCAAGGCCGAAAGCGCTGGGACGAAGGCGCCCGCAAGCGCTTGAGTTTTTGCCTGCACAGCAAGGCCCGGTCTCGCCCAAACTGTTGACGCCGTCCATGGGTCGGCCGGGAAAAGTCGAAGGCAATCCTCTATTCTCACCAGGACTTGAGTTTGGCCACCAACCAGCCACCTGATCCCTACGTCACCGGACCGAAAGTCTATCTACTGGGCCGTCAGGCCGTGGTAGAGGAAGAACTGGCCCGGTTTCTCGAGGATGAGGGTCTCCAATTCACCACCGACACGGGAGAAGCCGGCGAGGTGCTGGCCGAAATTGCGGGCAGGACCTGCTACATGTCATTCGGCAAAGGCCGCAAGTCAAACCACGAATATATCGACAACATTCTGACCTCGAAGCACGGCAGTGTGCTGGAGCACGTGATCTGGAACCTTCTGATCACCGGCGTGAGCCGCGCTTTGACCCACGAGCTTGTCCGGCACCGCGCCGGTTTTGGCTATTCGCAGCTTTCCCAGCGCTACGTGGATGAAAGCGACGCTCGCTACGTGGTGCCGCCCCTCTATCGGCAGGACGACGCCTTGCGCACCAAGTGGCAGCAGACCATCGAGACCGTGCGCCAGGCTTACCTGGACCTGGCCGAAGCCACCAGTAACTACGTCCAGCAGCAGCATCCCGAGATGGCGCCACGCGATCGCCGTAAGTGGGCGCGGCAAGCGGCTCGGTCCATTCTGCCCAATGCTTGTGAGACAAAGATTTTTGTGACCGGCAATTCGCGCGCCTGGCGGCACTTCCTCGAACTGCGCGGCAGCCCGCACGCCGACACCGAGATTCGGCTGCTGGCGGTCGAGGTGGCGCGCATCCTCACCAAAGAGAGCCCCAACATTTTCTCCGACGTCCAGGTGGTGGAAGAGCTGGACGGTCTGCCGGCCGTGCGGGTGCAGCATTCCAAGGTCTGACACCCGAATGGATGGGACGTCGGGCCGCCGCATTATTGTGCCGGTGATATAGTGCATGGTATGAGCCGGGAAGAACTGCTCTCCAGGATTACGATTGACCCCTACGTTTGCTTCGGCAAGCCGTGCATTCGAGGCCGGCGGATCTGGGTGTCACTTATTCTCGATTTTCTTGCAAGCGGTATGGCGCCCGAAGAGATTCTGGAAGAGTACCCAGATCTCACACGGGAAGACATTCTGGCCTGCATTGCCTACGCCGCTGACATGGCTCGAGACCGCTACCTCGAGATCCCTACCGAAGCCGTCAGATGAGGCTGAAGCTTGACGAGAACCTTGGACGGAGCGTTATTCGGCTCTTTGAAGAAGCGGGTCATGACGTCACCACCGTGAGCAATCAACGCCTGAATGGCGCACCCGACAAAGACCTGATTGAGATTTGCCGCAGGGAACGTCGATGCCTTGTATCTCTGGATCTGGATTTTAGCAATCCCATCCTGTTCAGGCCTTCCGATTACGCAGGGATCGCTGTGCTTCGTCTCCCGCGAAAACCTGAACATCCTGACCTTATCGATGGCACCCGTACTCTGATTGACGGTTTGGCCCGACGCGAAATTGACGGAAGGCTGTGGGTGATTCAAAGAGGACGTATCCGCGAGCATCAGGAAGAGGGTCCGCAGCGCGGATAGCCCGAGCCAACACACCCGCTCATGTCGAGATGGGCTGTACCAAGAAAGCAGCCATGAGGTATCAGAGCTCGGCAAGGTGGAGAGGGATCGTGCGCGCTGAAAGATGAGGCTCGTTTGACCGCTCCCGCCCTTTCTGCTAGAACTCAGGCATGGCCGCCAGCACTTTGGTTCCTTCCCTTCCTCCGATTCTGGCTGCGGGCCGCCTCGAACAGGTGCGCTACGCCATACGCGATGTGGCCGTGCTGGCCGAAGAGGTCGCGCGCCAGGGGCACGAGATTCTTCCGCTGAATATCGGCGATCCGCTTCAGTTTGACTTCGCGACTCCGCCTGCCCTGATCGAAGCCGTGGCGAAGGCTATGCGAGACGGCCACAGTGGTTACGCGCCTTCCACCGGCATTCCCGAAGCTTTGGAAGCCGTTCACGGCGAAGCGCACCGCAAGGGAATCCGCAACGTTCAGAGCGTGTTTATCACTCAAGGCGTAAGCGAGGCGGTGGATCTGTGCCTGGCGGCCCTGGTGAATCCCGGCGAAAACGTGCTCACGCCGCGTCCTGAGTATCCACTTTATTGGGCTGTGCTCGCCAAGCTTGGGGCCGAGCTCAACACCTACGCGCTCGACGAGGGCTCCGGCTGGGAACCGGACCTTGACGATATGGCCCGGCGCGTCAACTCGCGTACGCGCGCGATCGTGGTGATCAATCCAAACAACCCCACCGGCAGCCTCTACTCGCGCCGGACGCTCGAAGCCGTCGCGGAGCTTGCGCGCGAGCATAACCTGGTGGTCTTCGCCGACGAGATTTACGACAAGCTGACGCTGGAAGGCGAGCACGTGTCATTGGCGGGGCTCGCGCCGGACGTTCCCGTGATCACCTTCGGTGGACTTTCGAAGGCCTACCTGGCCCCGGGCTGGCGGGTGGGTTGGGGAATCGCCAGCGGCGACGCGGGGATGCTACGGCCTTATCTGGAGGGTATTCACAAGCTGCTACGAAGCCGGTTGAGCGCCAATCATCCCGAGCAGTACGCGATCCGTCCCGCGCTCGAAGGTCCCCAGGACCATCTTCCGGAGGTGCTCGGCAAGCTACGCGCTCGCCGCGATCTCACGGTGGGATTCGCGAATTCGACGCCGCGCCTCAGTTGTGTTGCGCCACAGGGCGCGTTTTACGCTTTCCCACGGCTCGATATCAGCGGAGACGATGAAGAATTTGTGCACGGGCTTCTGCGGGAGAAGCACGTGCTTCTGGTGCACGGCAGCGGCTTTGGTCAGGCGGCCGGAACGCGTCATTTCCGCATCGTGTTCCTGCCGGACGATGCCATATTGCGTCGCGCCTACCGGGCGATCTCGGCATACCTGCGGGAACACTACGCGTAAGAGATTCAACGCATGACGGACCCCGCAGACAAACCCACCGACGCGCCGTTGCTTGAGAAGGATCAACACCCAGGCCGCTTCTGTCCCGTCTGTTCATCCCGGCTCGAATCACGCCATTGCAAACTAATCTGCCTGCGGTGCGGATATTTTATGTCCTGCTCCGAATTCGATTGAGGGCAGCTTTCAAGGCTCCGCACAGTCGAAGTTCGCAGCCTCTCCTCACAGACAGCCCGTCATTGCAGCGTACAACGGCAAAGGACGATCGTCCATGAGGCCTCCTACTTACATCCTTTTTTGGCTCTGATCACTCGAAATTCGTACAGGCTGGCGGCCCGGTCCGGCGGCCGTAGCCTGGGCATGCTTTGATCGCTGAGTTGCCGGCTGCTAGAATCATGAGGCTCGGAGTTGCAAGCGTGTCCTCTCAAGGCTTTTCAGGCAACTTTGCTCGCGGCCGCATTTTTCGTCCGCCCTATCTGCTGCTGGCGCTGATCTTGATCGCCTTCCCGATGTTATCGATGGCTCTAACCCAGTCGAGTACGCCGGGATCTCAACAGGCCCCTGCAGCGCCCTCCAGCACCCAAGCTCCGGACAAACAAGCCAAGTCGGTTCCCTTAAAGAGGCCAGGCGAGATCGACCTCATCCGCGGCCTTTCGAGCGAAATTGCGGTGGCAAAGGTAGCACTTCCGCGCGGCAAGCACGGAATCTTGCTTGATCCGGCAGGGAAAATCGATCAATCCAAAGCGCGGCAAGAACTGAGGGACAACGGTGCCGCTGTGAATGCCGGAACCCCCGTCAAAATCACGAAGATCGATTTCAAGGGCGACCGCCTCACCTTCGAGATTAACGGAGGCGGCAGGAACGGCCGGCACTGGTATCAGCACCTCGAGATCGGCATGGGCACTACAACGCAGCCGATCGCCCCGCAGCAGAACCAGAGCCTCTCCTACGGGTCTTACATCACCCTTCGATTTTCGGGACACGTGCCCAGCCTCACCGTGGATCAGGCCAAGCAGTTGCTGGCTCCGGCGCTCGATTTCGAACGGCACTCCCCCACTGTGCTCTACTCAGCCTCGATTCCTCCCAAGTTTAAGGAGGCCATCAAGAATCATCAGGTCGTAGTGGGCATGGACCACGACGCCGTATTCTCTGCCAAGGGCGCGCCGGATCGCAAGGTGCGTGAGGATCAGCCTGATGGCGGCGAGAAGGAAGATTGGATCTACGGCCTGCCTCCGCACGTGCTCTTCGTCACCTTCGACGGCGACACCGTGGTCAGCGTCAAGCAGTATTAAGCTGGAGGCCGCAAAGCCATCAATTCTCTGCAGTTAGGGCTCAATCACTCCTTACCACTGGAACTCCACTCGCGTCCGGCGCGTGGCGAACTCTTCGTAAGGGCCTACGCTCAACGTGGTCAGGGGCGCCGACGAATCGGTGTAAGCGAGCACTACACTAACCACGTTCCGGCTCTTCGGACCGAAAACCAGGTAAGGCTCAGGCAGGAAAAAGTCCTTCTGGGGTCCCGCGATCACATAACGTCCCACAAACCGGCCATTGAGATAGAGCAGCGCATCGCGGCCAGCCTCAATTGTGAGTTTCCACGGAATCGACCATTCGGGCGCCGGAGCCGTCAGACTGAACTCGGCGCGGCACCAGGTGAATACCGGCACAGTGCCGGCGTGGATAGGAGGGCCGGGGGACCCCGGAACACCGCCTTGCCGCGTGGTGTAATTTGGATCGGCGCGCCGCCCGCGCATGGCTGCCGGGAAGCGTTGAATCTGCCACTTCTCAATCGCCCCGGCAGACTTCTCGTCTTTGCCATAGCGGACGGACTCCATGCCCTTCATTTCGGCAATCTTCTCGCCGAAATTCGGGGCGCCAAAAAGCTCGTAGGCGATCTCAAGCCGATTGGTGCTCGAAACGGCGTAGCTCCCCAGATCGAAGTCGATATTCGTGAGCGGTTTGGAGGCTTCGGGAACCAGCCGGCCGTTGATGAACGCCTTCTTGCCGTCGTTCGCAAAAGCCGAGAGAAACATCCGCGGCTCGCCCCGGTATTCGAATTCCGCGACATACTTCACGTAACCGTACGGCAGCGGGCCCAGGTCATCGAGCGGGCGTAACGGGCCCGAGAGCCACTCACCCACCTCAGGATTGAAGCGTTCCACCCAGGCCTGCTCGGAATTAAGCGTCTGGGACTCGACCGGCAATTTCGGCGTGCTTACATGGAACCGGCAAGTCTGCCAGTGCTTGTCGCAGTCGAATTGCGTCTGGATTCCATCGAGCCATAGCTTCACCGGCAGCGGCGGGACAAGTCCGTTCACGTCGTGCTCGCCGGGCGCGAAATCAAAATCCGCCCAGGCCGTTTTCTTGGTACGGCCGCTTTCGGACAGCAGCGCAGCATCGGTAAAGAACGGCACTTCGATCCGGCCCTTCTGCTCCTCCTCCGGCAAGGCAGCGTTGCCCGGCAAGATGGACGCAGGCCAATCTACAATCCAGCTCTTCAAGGCCCGCTCGCGCGGCAACAGCACCAGCAGCAAGTGCCCCCGATAGAGCAGCATCTGCTCTTTGGCTTCGACGCGCAGCCCGCAGACCCAGGACTGGAAGGGCTCATCCCAGTACTGGTAAACCGTGTCGCCTTCCACGAGCGGCTCCGAGTCGGCATCGAGGGCGAACTCCACCAGGCGGCCGGGCTCGTCGTACAGCACGATATACGGCCGGCGGCTTTCTCCATGAGCCAGAATCTCAGCGGTGGAGTAGCGCAGAATGCTGTCACCGGCTCCGATCTGCAGCGGAAGCATCTTCATTTCGCGCGGGGCCAGTTCAAGCGAGCCCTGGCGCGGCACCGTGATGACCCGACCGGTGGGCGAGTTTGGATCCTTGAAGCTGGCCTGATATTGCTGGGCGGAATTCGCGTTCTCGCGGATAAAGACGACTCCGCGTTTACCGTTCACTCGGAGCGAGACGCTTACCTGAGGATTGTTTGACTTCGCGGCATCGGCCGGGGCGGCGTCGGCGCGGGTGAGCACGGGACCGAGCAGCCGCAACGCGGTCCCGATGCCGCGCGCCGCATAGTACTTCTCCCAGAGGCCGCCGGGCTCGCGCAGCGGCGCGGCGTAATCATAGCTGGTGGTGAGCGATTTGGCGGCCCAGTCGAAGTTGGTGCCGCCGAATCCCATGTAGTAGTTCGAGTAGACCACACCCTGCTCGAAGGCAGTCTTGGTGAGCAGATTGAGCTGCCGTCCGTTCAATCCGTCCTGATCCACCGAGAGCTTGCCCCCGAACTCCGAGAACCATCCGCCTTGCAGCTCGGTGATGCCGAGGGGCGCGTCCGGCTGCTCCTGGCGCAGCTTCGTGAGCTCGGGCACAACTTCCCGGACCACGCTCCAGCGCGGATAGAAATTACAGGTGTCGAACGTGCGCGCGAAATCCGGGTCTTGCCGGTTGCGAACCTGGCGGGTCCAGCAGGTAAACAGCGGAATGTCAATCCCAGCGTCCCACGCCATGTGCGCGAGCGCGCGCACGTAGGAAGCCTTGTCAGCGTCCGGCAGCTTCCAGTAGTTGTATTCGTTTTCCACCTGCATCAGGATGATCGGACCGCTGTGCGTCACCTGATGCCGCACAATTATGGGAAGCACCTGGCTGAACCAGTGCTGCGAACTGCGGATGCTTTCCGGATGATTGGAACGTAAGGGAAAGCGCTGCCGCACCACCCAGCGCGGAAAGCCCCCTGAATCCCACTCGGCGCAGACGTAGGGTCCGGGCCGCGCGATCATATAGAAGCCCATGCCGGCCACCAGCTTCACGAAGTCCTCGAATTCGCTGAGGTCGGCGTGGCCCTCCTCGGGTTCGTGATAGTTCCAGAAGACGTAGGTCTCGATCACGTTGAAGCCCGCTGCTTTGAGTTTCAGCAGGCGATCGCCCCAGAGCTGGCGCGGGCAGCGCGGATAGTGGAAGGCGGCGCTGAACAGAAAGTTGTCGCGGTCGTTGACGCTGAAGCAGTGACTGTCGTAGCGAATGAAGCCAGGTAGAGGGAATTGAGCGGCGCTCGAAAATGCGTTCCCGCCCGCAGCAGGATCGACCGCTGACTTCGGCGTCGAAGGAACTGAGCCCGCTCCCAAACCAAGCCGGGCCGCAACCGGAGCGGCAATCACGGATCGCAGAAAGGCGCGCCGCGAGGTCGATCCGGCTTCATAGCCGGTATACTGGCCGCCTTCAGGGCCGCCGTTCTCTTCGCGAGAGTGCGCCATCGTCAAGACCTCCAGTACCGGCCATCCTCAGATCCAGACTAACGCAATTCAATCGACGGGTGGGGGGCGGCGGTCTATGTCTTGACAAAATAAGGTCGGGCCCTCGGCGAGCCTTAATCTTGACACTTCTGTATAAGTTTATTATTCTTTAGGTGAAGCACTCGTGCGCGTCTTGTGCAGCTCGGGGCTTCCGGCAACGGCCGATCGACGCCGGAATGTGGACGTTGGCGTAAAGATTGGCTATGGTGGCCCTGATGTCCTCAGGGAACCGCTTTGCGCCCCCAGAACCTTTGATCGGACGGCTGCTTAGGAGGATCTCATGCCAACCCCAGTCAGCAACATCGAAACCCTTGCCACCCAGGACTATAAGTACGGCTTCTATACGGACGTCGAAGCCGATCTGGCGCCGGCCGGGCTCAACGAGGACATCATCCGGCTGATCTCGGCCAAGAAGCACGAGCCTGAGTGGCTGTTGGAGTGGCGGTTGCGGGCGCTGCGCCACTGGTTCACCATGAAGGAGCCGACCTGGGCGAACGTGCATTACGGCCCCATCGACTACCAGGCCATCCACTACTACTCAGCCCCCAAAAAGAAGCTGAATTCGCTCGATGAGGTCGACCCGGAGATTATGCGCACCTATGAAAAGCTGGGCGTCCCCATCAGCGAGCGGGCGGCGCTCGCCGGTGTGGCCGTGGACGCGGTGTTTGACAGTGTTTCGGTGGCCACTACCTTCAAGAAGACGCTAGCCGAGCGCGGCATCATCTTCGGCTCGTTTTCGGAGGCGGTCCAGGAGCATCCCGATTTAGTTCGCAAGTGGCTCGGCTCGGTAGTGCCTTACACGGACAACTTTTTCGCGACATTGAACTCGGCCGTTTTCACGGATGGATCCTTCTGCTACGTGCCCAAGGGCGTGCGCTGCCCCATGGAGCTTTCCACCTACTTCCGTATCAACGCCATGAACACCGGCCAGTTCGAGCGCACCTTGATCGTGGCGGATGAGGGCGCGTCGGTAAGCTATCTTGAGGGCTGCACGGCGCCCATGCGGGACGAGAATCAGCTTCACGCAGCGGTGGTGGAGCTGGTGGCGCTCGATAACGCCACCATCAAGTATTCCACCGTCCAGAACTGGTATCCCGGCGACAAGGAAGGCCGCGGCGGGATCTACAACTTCGTTACCAAGCGCGGCAAATGCCAGGGGGTAAACTCGAAAATCTCCTGGACGCAGGTCGAGACGGGCTCCGCCATCACCTGGAAGTACCCAGGCTGCATCCTGCAAGGCGAGAACTCGGTGGGCGAGTTCTATTCGGTGGCTGTCACCAACAACCGCCAGCAGGCCGACACCGGCACCAAGATGATCCACATCGGGAAAAACACCAAGAGCACGATCGTGTCGAAGGGCATCTCGGCCGGGCACGGCCAGAACAGCTATCGCGGCATGGTGAAGATCCTAAAAGGCGCAGACGGAGCGCGAAACTACTCGCAGTGCGACTCGCTGCTGATCGGCGACAAGTGCGGCGCGCACACGTTCCCCTATCTCGAAGTTCGCAACCCGGGCGCGCAGGTGGAGCACGAGGCGTCCACATCGAAGATCGGCGAAGACCAGATCTTCTATTGCCGCCAGCGCGGGCTTTCCACTGAAGATGCCGTCAACATGATTGTCAACGGATTCTGCAAGCAAGTGTTCCGCGAGCTGCCCATGGAGTTCGCGGTGGAGGCGCAGAAGCTGCTGGGAGTGAGCCTGGAAGGCTCAGTTGGGTAAACCGAGATGAGCCCCATTCAGGGAGAGGAACTGCAGTGATTCCACTCGAAGCTCTCCGCGATCTCTACGACTACAACTACTGGGCGCGCGATAGCCAGCTCGAGGCCTGCGCCGCGCTCACCGAAGAGCAGTTTCTGCGGCCCATGGGCAACAGCTTTTCATCGGTCCGGGACACACTGGCGCACCTGATCTATGCCGAGTGGGTCTGGCTCGAGCGCTGGCTGGGACGATCGCCGACCCAAGCTGACAGGCATGAGGTTGCCGCCGAGAGATTTCCAACGCTGGCCTCCGTTCGCGAGCGCTGGAGCGTGCTGGAGGGCAACATGCGATCGTATCTGACGGAGCTGGACGAAGAGACCTTGAAACGTCCGCTGACTTACACGAATTGGAAGGGAGAGCGCTGGACTTACCCGCTATGGAAGACGATGTTCCACGTCGCTAACCATCAGACCTATCATCGCGGTCAGATCACGACGCTCCTGCGGCAGTTGGGACTGGAAGCTCCAGAGACCGACTACTTGGTGTTCCAGGACGCGAAGAACCGTGACCGGCGGGTGGCGGCCGGAGGCTAAGCATGGCGACCAAAGCGCTGTTGACAATCAAGGACTTTGTGCGGCTGCCGGAATCAGTCGGTGGACAGGACGTCCGCTACGAGCTGGTGGAAGGAGAGCTGATCACCATGGCTCCGGCGATGCTGCCTCACAATCTGGTCCGCGACAACTTCGTGATCGTTCTCAAGCCGTTCGTCAGGTCCCATGACCTGGGCACCGTGGTAGCAGAGCAGCCCTTTCACCTCTTTGGCGACACGATTCGAGTTCCTGACGTTGCCTTCGTCCGATCGGGGCGCGAGGTGGCGGCAGACCGGCCTATCGAGGGAGCGCCCGACCTTGCCGTCGAGGTGATCTCGCCCAGTAACACGCCGCGCGAGATCGCGCAGCGCATCAGCGATTATTTCGCCGCTGGATGCCAGCGCGTATGGGTGGCCTATTTTCAAGAGCGCGAGGTCTACATCCACGGACTCGCCGGGGTCACGCGCCGGCGCGGCGACGACGTGCTAGAAGATGCTGACTTGCTGCCGGGCTTTTCGGCGAAGGTTTCGGAGTTGTTTGCGTAAGGCAGTTCCTCGAGTCCTTCACAGGATTCAGGAGACACGCTATGGGCTACATTCCAGAAGACGCGCATTGGTATCTGGCTGACCTGGTCGAAGAGGTCACGGTTGAGGGCGACCCTCGGAATGTGGTCCACACGAATATGATTCTCATCCGCGCGGACTCGCCGGAAGAGGCGTACGAGAAGTCCATGGAACTCGGAAAGAGCTCGGAGATTTCGTACCCGAACAGTGCGGGGAGGCAGGTGACCATCAAATTCAGGGGATTGCATCAACTCAACGTCATTCACGACCAGCTTGAACATGGTGCTGAGTTGACTTACGACGAAGACATCGGGATGAGCGAAGACGAGATCAGTCGATGGCTCTCGCCTAAGGAGGAACTGGGTGTCTTTGCTCCGCGGTTGTGGTCACCTTCAAGCGGTCCAGACTATGCTGCGGGTGAAATTATGACGGAGCTGCGCGAACGTTTTCCCGATTTAGAAGAATTTCAGCCGGGCAACCCGAAATCGAGCGATAAGGTGAATTAAATGCTTCTGGAAATCAAGAATCTGCACGCCAAGATTGGCAACAACGAAATCCTGCACGGCATCGACCTCTCGATCGGTCAGGGTGAAGTGCATGCCATCATGGGTCCCAACGGCTCCGGCAAGTCGACTCTGGCGCAGGTGCTGGCCGGCCGCGATGCCTATACCGTAACCGAGGGCGAGGTGATCTACCAAGGCAAGGACCTGCTGGCCATGTCGCCCGAGGACCGCGCTCGCGAAGGCGTGTTTCTGGCCTTCCAGTACCCGGTTGAGATTCCCGGGGTCAGCAATCTCTACTTTTTGCGGACGGCGCTCAATTCCGGCCGCAGGGCCCGCGGCGAAGACGAGGTTGACGCCATCGATTTTCTGGCTGTGGCGCGCGACAAGATGAAGCTGCTCGAAATGGATGAGAGCCTGATCAATCGTCCGGTGAACGAGGGCTTTTCGGGCGGCGAAAAGAAGCGCAACGAGATTTTCCAAATGGCCATTCTGGAGCCGAGGCTTGCAATTCTGGACGAGACGGACTCAGGCCTCGATATCGACGCCTTGCGCGTGGTGGCGAGCGGTGTCAATGCCCTGCGGTCGACCGAGCGATCCATGCTGGTCGTGACCCATTACCAACGGTTGCTGAATTACATCGTGCCGGACTTTGTCCACGTGCTGGCGGGCGGCAAGATCGTGAAGTCGGGCGCCAAAGAACTGGCGCTGGAGCTCGAGGAGAGAGGCTACGGCTGGCTGGGCGTGGAAGACCAGGAAGAGCAGGCGCTGGGAGCCCGGCGTTAGGAGCCAGGATCTAGATTCAGGAATTGAGGACGCTTGATGACGGCAGTTCAAGAGAAGCAGGACTTATATTTCAAACGCTACGCTGAGCTTGAGAAGGAGCGCGCCGGCTGCGAGCCTTCCTGGCTGCGAGACGTCCGGCGCACGGCGATCGATCGCTTCGGCGACCTCGGTTTTCCCACCACTCATCACGAGGAGTGGCGATTCACGAACGTGGCGCCGATCGCGCGTACCAGCTTTGCACCGTCAGCGGCCGTTCGGTCAGGCACGGTGTCCCGCGACCTCCCAGGTTCGGTGCTTACCGGAGAGCCTTGGATTGAGACCGGCCGCGTCCTGGCATTCGTTAATGGGCGCTTTGCGCCGCACTATTCAACGCTTGGCTTGCTTCCCGACGGCGTCCGAGTCGTGAACATGGCGCAGGCCATATCGGGCCGATCCCACTCTGCGATCGAAGCGCACCTCACTCGGTACGCCGGCTATGAGGACCATGCTTTCGTTGCACTGAACACGGCTCTTTTTGAGGATGGCGCCCTGGTCGAAGTCCGGCCCAATACGGTGTTAAAGGATCCGCTCGCTCTCGTGTTTATTACAGTTCCCGGCAGTGAACCCGGCGTGACGCATCCGCGCAACCTCATCATGGTAGGCGCAGGCGCTCAAGCGAGTTTTGTCGAGTTCCATGTGGGAGTCGGCAGCAACGGAGCCTCAACCGTTCCTTACTTCACCAATGCCGTTACCGAGCTGGTAGCGGGCGAAAACGCCATGGTCGACCACACCCGCATCCAGCAGGAAACGGATCACGGATACCACGTTGGGATTCTGCAGACGGAGCAAGGCCGCTCCTCGAGGGTCACGACTCATTCCATCGCGCTCGGCGGCCGGCTTGATCGCGAGGAGGTTCGCGCCGTGCTCAATGGCGAAGGCGCCGAGGCGTTGCTGTACGGCCTTTACGTGATCGGCGGGAGCCAGCATGTCGACAATCACACCTTGATTGATCATGCCAAACCGCACTGCGCAAGCCGAGAGGTATACAAAGGCGTGCTCGACGGCCATGCCGGAGGCGTCTTTAACGGCAAGATTGCGGTGCGCAAGGACGCGCAGAAGACCGACTCGAAGCAGAGCAACAAGAACCTGCTGCTCTCCGAGGACGCTACCATCAACACCAAGCCGCAGCTTGAAATCTATGCCGACGACGTGAAATGCACGCACGGCGCCACCATCGGCCAGATCGACGCGGAGGCGGTGTTCTACCTGCGCTCGCGCGGTATTGGCCTCGCAGAAGCGCGCAACCTGCTGATTCAGGCTTTCGCCAATGACATCCTGGACCGCATCAAATTCGAGCCGCTGCGCGCCAGTCTTCGGGAAACGCTGGGCGCGCGCCTGCATCTTGTGAGAAGTGCGCAGAATGGCGGCCAGAAGCCGGAGCACGTGAGCAACCTGGATGAAGTAGGCTAGGAGGCATTGGGCAATGACACTGGCGGAGGTGGAAGTCGCACTGAGCAGGCTGACCGACAATCAAATCGTGCAGGGCGAGTTGCTCGGCCGGCTGGAGCGGGTTGTCGAGCGCAACAGCCAAGCGATCGAGCGCCTGACTGACAGGATGGACGTGATGCAGTCCGCCATGGAACGCCTATTCGAGCACATGGATCGCTTCGTACGGGGCCTCGAAGGAAACGGTCACCGCAACGCCTGAAACAAGCGTGAAGGAGGAACGATGGGAACAGCGGTTACACAAGAAATTGCCAATGTCGCGGGCATGGCCCTGGCGCCGGCTCCGGATTTCGATGTGGAGCGCATTCGCCGTGACTTCCCGATCCTTCAGCAGCAGGTGCATGGCAAGCCGCTGGTCTACCTCGATAACGCCGCCACCAGCCAGAAGCCGCTTTTGGTGATTGATGCCGAGCGCGATTTTTATCTGCACGACTGCGCCAACATCCATCGCGGCGTACATGAGCTCAGCGAGCGGGCCACCCGGAAGTACGAAGCTGTGCGGACGAAAGTGCAGCGCCTGCTCAACGCCCGGGAGATCCATGAGATCGTCTTTGTGCGAGGCACGACGGAGGCCTTGAATCTTGTGGCCAGCGGTTTTGGCCGTAAGATTCTGGCGCCCGGCGACGAAGTCCTGATCACCGCCATGGAGCACCATTCCAACATCGTGCCCTGGCAGATCCTGCGCGATGAAAAAGGGATCGTGCTGCGGGTGGCGCCCATCAACGATGCCGGCGAGCTGATCTGGGAGGAATTCGAAAAGCTGCTCGGGCCGCGCACGAAGCTGGTTGCCCTGGCGCATGTCTCGAACGTGCTCGGTACCATCAATCCCATCAAGCGAGTGGTGGAAGCAGCGCACGCCCGCAACATCCCCGTGATGGTGGACGGCGCGCAGGCGGCGCCGCACCTGAAGATCGACGTACAGGATCTCGACTGCGATTTCTACGCCCTCTCCAGCCACAAACTGTTCGGTCCTACCGGTGTGGGCGCGCTCTATGGAAAGGTGCGATGGCTCGATGCGCTGCCGCCCTACCAGGGTGGCGGTGACATGATCCGCTCGGTCTCATTCGAAAAGACGATTTACAACGCGCTTCCTTACAAGTTCGAAGCGGGGACACCGAATATCGGGGCCACGATCGGGCTCGGAGCCGCGATCAATTACGTGAACCATGTGGGTCTCGAAAATATGGCCCGCCACGAGCACCGACTTCTGCACTACGCCACCGGCCGGCTGCTAGAGATTCCGGGCGTGCGCATTATCGGTACCGCCCGCAACAAGGCAGCCGTTATTTCGTTCGTGATTGAGGGCATCCACCCGCATGACATCGGCACCATCCTTGATCACGAAGGCGTGGCGATACGCACGGGTCATCATTGCGCCGAGCCGCTGATGCATCGGTTCGGCGTGCCCGCGACCGCCCGCGCGTCGTTCGCGTTCTACAACACTCATGAGGAGGTGGACCGGCTGGTGGCCGCGGTTGAGAGAGCCAAGGAGTTGCTGGGCTGAATTCGAGCCGGGGGTGCGCGATGACCGACGAAGAATTTGGAAAGCGAATGCAGTTCATCTTGGACCAGCAGGCGCAGTTTGCTGCCGACATCCAAAAGCTTCAGGAGTCGCAGGTGGAAACAGACGATCGCATCCGAAAGCTTGTCGACGTGTCCTTGTCCCTGGCCCATCACGTGGAAGGCCTCACCGGTCACGTGGAGGAGATCGATCGCCGCCTGGCGAGCTTCATAAGTGAAACGAATGAAAGATTTCAGAGGCTGGCAGAATCCCAGGCGCATACCGATCAGCGTCTTGACACTCTCATCGACATCGTTCGTCGCCAAGCAGAACGTGGGAATGGCAGGCAGATCCAACAATAGAGAGCGGGGCCATGGCAGATCTTAGCGGACTCTATCAGGAAGTGATCCTCGATCATAGCAAGCGCCCGCACAATTTTCGCGTGCTCGACGATGCCACCGCGCGTGCGGAAGGCTACAATCCCTTGTGCGGCGACCGCCTGACATTGTACATGCGCCTCGAGGGGGATCAAATTCGCGATGTCGCCTTTAAGGGTTCGGGTTGCGCCATTTCGACGGCTTCCGCCTCAATTCTGACCGAGACCCTGAAGGGGAAGACGCGCGCGCAGGCTGTCAGCCTCTTCGAAGCCTTTCACGATCTGGTCACCGGTAAGGGCTCTCGAGAAGAGGCCGCTCTCGGCAAATTGGCTGTGTTCTCCGGGGTCTCGGAGTTCCCGGCGCGCGTCAAGTGTGCCACCCTGGCCTGGCATACCATGAGAAGCGCGCTGGCGGGGGACTCGCAGCCCGCAAGCACCGAGGCCGATGATCCCGACGATCAGGCGGCGAGATAAGGACCCAACGAAACAGGAGACGGTAATGGAGCACCCGCTGGCAGGTTACATGCACCCCATAAACTCCGAGGAGACCGCCCAGCGGCCTGCAGAGGGAACCGTCGCCGTGGAACATCCGGCCGCAGCCCTCGAGCCTCTCGGGGCCATGGACCGCATTGCGATCTATGACAAGATCATCGAGGTGCTCCATACCTGTTATGACCCGGAAATTCCGGTGGACATTTACGATCTCGGGCTGATCTATGACGTCAAGGTGGAAGAGTCGGGTGAGGTTAACGTCACGATGACCCTCACGGCTCCAAACTGCCCGGCAGCGCAATCCCTGCCCGCGGAAGTGAAGTACAAGACCGAAGGCGTACCCGGAGTGACGGGCGCCAATGTCGAGGTGGTCTGGGAACCACCCTGGGATATGACGAAGATGACTGACGCCGCAAAACTGCAACTGGGAATGTTTTGAAAAACCGAAACTCGAAGATCGAGACCAAACCGCCTTCGAACAGGCACGAGCGTCGAGTTTGAATTTCGCAGGTCCATCATGAAACTGAGCGCTCAGGAAGAATACGGATTGCGTTGCCTCCTGCGCCTGGCCCGGCATAAGCCGGACTCCAGCGTCACGATCGCGGAACTCAGCCACGCCGAGGGCATCTCCGTTCCCTACGTGGCCAAGCTGGTTCGGATCCTCCGGCGCGGAGGGTTCCTCACTGCCGTTCGAGGCCAGGCCGGTGGCTACATGCTGGCTCGGCCCGCCAGCCAGATTGTGGTAGGTGAAGCTCTCGCCTTGCTCGGCGGGCGTCTGTTTGAACCTGCCTTCTGCGTGGAGCATTCCGGAATGGAAAGCAACTGCACGAACACGGTTGACTGTTCCATCCGATCACTCTGGCGCACCGTGCAATTGGTTGTGGACCAGGTGCTGGCTCGCACCACGCTTCAGGACCTGGTGAGCGACGAGCAGCAAATGACAACATGGGTGGGCAATCTGGTCCACATCTCGGCAGGGCCGCTCGCGCCATCCGAGGTTGCGAACCGCTAGTTGCGCGCGCCGACCTCCGGCCGGAACGAATCCAGGCAGGATGGCCTGAGAGGAAGACCTTGGAATCAGCAACCGTTCCCGTTTTTCGGACTCCTCTATCGCATGAGCATCTGGCCGCCGGTGCGAAGCTCGCGGTCTATCACGGGGCCGAGATTCCGCTGAGCTTTGGCGCCTCCGCAGTTGAGCACCAGGCCGTGCGCACCGCCGCCGGCCTGTTTGACTTCTCCTTTCGCTCCAAGTTCTCGCTCACCGGCGAACACCGCGTCCGGTTCCTGCATCGCATCGTGTCCAATGACATCCTGGCGCTGCGCCCCGGGCAAGGCACCTACGCGACTCTCCTGAGCGCGCAGGGGCGAATCCTGGCTGACCTGAGGGTCTACCTGGAGGGCGACCGCGTCTGGGTGGACACGGACGCCGATCTGGCTGAAAAAGCGATGAGCATCCTGCGGCGTTACATCATCGGTGACCGGGTACAGATCGAGCCGAGCGAGCTGCTGGCGGTCGCACTTCAAGGTCCGGCGGCGTGGAACGTAGTCCAGGGATTATGCGGGCAGAGTGCCGGTCCGATCGAACGAGAGATGGAACACCGTGCCATTCAGTATGAAGGGCAGACTGGCCGAATCGTACGCCTGACCAGCACTGGCGAGGAAGGTTACGAAGTCTGGCTGGACGCCGCCGCGCTCAAAGGCTTCTGGCAAAAAGCCCTCCAGGCAAACACCATTGTTCCTTGTGGCAGCGAAGCGCTCGAGAGCTTGCGGATCGAGGCCGGTATTCCTCGCTATGGTCCTGATCTGGCTGAAGATACCCTTCCTCTCGAAGCGGGACTCCTGACTGCGCTGAGTTTTAGCAAAGGCTGCTACATCGGTCAGGAGATTGTTGAGCGCGCCAGGAGCCGAGGGCACGTCAATTGGAAGCTGATGGGTCTTCGTTTCGAGCCCGCCCTGGTGGTACCGAAGCCCGGCGAGGCCTTGACGCATGAAGGCAAGACGATCGGCGAAATCACCAGCGCCTGCCACTCGCCCACGTTGGCCCGTCCGATTGCGCTCGCCTACCTGCGCCGGGAAGTAGCGGAACCCGGAACACGATTGCTGCTCGCGAACGGCAGCGCGGGAGAGGTCTGTGCTTTGCCGTTCCTGACGACATTCCAAGCACTGCAACCCGAGCCCGACCCGACCTCCTGACCGGGCGGCTCAGGGCAATATGATGAGACCCCGGAACGCGCCGCACCAGATACCCATTCGATTCGCTGGCCTCGGCGAACTTCGCTGAGGTACAATGCACTGGTTCGCCGGCGACCGCGAGCTTGCCTTTGGAACGATTGCTCACCCTACGCCCAAATATGTCCCCGTCGTCTAGCCCGGCCTAGGACATCGCCCTTTCACGGCGGTAACGCGGGTTCGAATCCCGCCGGGGACGCCAACATTCCAAAAGATTTATGGGACTTGGCCCTTTCGATCGAGGGTTCGATAAGGGAAGAACGCCCGATTCAGCTCACCTTTTGGTGGCCTTCTCCGGCAGAATCATGCTCACGACTCGGGTTTGCGCCTCGCGCTTCGCGCTGGTCATCGCCTGGGTGTAGACGTCGGCGGTGACCTTGTAATTCGAGTGCCGCAGCAGTTCCTGGATAGTCTTGATGTCTTCGTCATTCGCCTCCCATGCGCGTCCCGAAGGAATGCCGGAGCGTAGGACTAACGGCAAGTCCGCCAGGGATTCAGGCCCCCACCGGGAGTGCCTCCCCAGGCTCCGCTACAGCGGCATTTCCGGTCACTAGATCGACATTCTTAGACTTTTCGCTGTCTTCGATTTTAAAGGACTTACATTCACCTATGACTTTTAATAAGTGTGCAACAATTGCACACTCTTGCCAGGGGCGTTTCGCTGGTTTAGGGACGAAAACTGCTTCCGACCTATCAAGGAGAAGTCGGCAATCGCTTCAATACCCGCATCGAAGGGACTCGGATCGAACACGCCATGGGGGTAGGTCTCGATCAAGATGTATGACAAGTTCGGATTGATTCTCCGCATCGAAACCACCGTCAATGATGTCTCCTCTTTCGACACTACCGCATGGTAGAACAGCGCAACGGCACCCCCGTCGCCAATGGCGGCCATGAAGAAGAGCATCTATAGCGAACTCGCGCGGCTACTCGGCAGGGCGACTCTAAGCCCAGAAAAGCCACCGTCTCGGGTAACAGTCGTTCGGACGCGCGGCTGAGCCCGCGCGGCTTGGCTGGGCCTCTCGTCTCTTCCCTCAGCTATCGCTCGTCAGGGTTCCACTCGAAAACTCACGTTGCTGGTTAGTCTGCCGCTCGGTGGAACCACTTGGACGGAGCCGGTGGTGGCGCCTGCCGGGACGGTAGCCGAGATTAAGGACCTTGACACTACCTTGAACGTCGCCGCTGTGCCGTCGAAGGTGACGCTGGTGGCCCCGTTGAGATTGCTTCCCGGAATCCTGAGAGTCGTTCACACCTTGCCGGAGGTGGGCCGCGTTTCCACAAACGGACCCAGAGCGAATGGCGCTAGGCGTGCCATCGGCAAATTAGGACACCACCGCATTCTTATTCTTTGCAAATTTGAAGTGGTACGATTGCCGGTATGATCGACGCACGCGGGGGCCGCGACACAATTTCACGTTTGCTTGACTCGATCCCGAACCCTGGGTTACCACTATCGGTTTGTGAGTCCCGGAGAGGGCTTCGTTCCGGCGGAAAGGAGGGTTCCGGTCAACCTAAAGAGGATTACAAGACATAGTGACGCTTGGCTCCGGCAAGGCAGAGCGCTGCTCAAGAGGTGGCATGCCTTCCTTCGGGTCGTGAGGGTAGTGGTTCAGCATGGCGCCTGTAGCGCGGGTGTCCGCACCCGCGGTTCGTCTCCGCCCCTTGGCTCGATCCCGGACGGCGCGGGTGGGGACACCCGCGCTACAATCCTGCCAAACTGAACCACTAGCGAAGGCTGAGGGTAAGCTCGCTCTTACAAGGAGAACCGGCATTCGATGGCTGAAAGCCACGAGAAGAAAGATGGGATCTGGACTTCGCCCTTGCGGTGGATGGCTCGCCTACGGCAGCGTGAGGACCAATTATTGTTGGTCCTAGCTCTGGTAATCGGTGCCTTGACGGGAGCGGTGGTCGTCGCCTTCATTCTGCTGACGGAACGAGTAGGAATGCGGCTCTATCCCGTGGGGAGTGCTGCTTGGCGACGGGTTTTAATTCCGGTATTGGGATCCTTGGGCATGGGATATCTGCTGTTCCGCTATTTCCCAGATGCGCGGGGCAGCGGCGTGCCGCAGACCAAAGCGGCGCTTTTTGCCCGCGAGGGCGTGATCACCTCGGGCACGATTCTCGGGAAATTTTTTTGCACCGCTGCCACGCTCGCCAGCGGCATCCCTCTGGGACGCGAGGGGCCCTCCGTCCAAGTGGGCGCTGGTATCGCTTCGGTGCTGGGCCGTCGCCTGGGACTGTCCCGGGAGACAGTGAAAGCGCTCATACCGGTGGGAGCGGCGGCCGCAATCGCCGCTGCATTTAATACCCCTCTGGCCGGCGTTCTGTTTTCGCTGGAGGAGGTCATGGGGGACCTCAACGCGCCGGTACTGGGCTCCACCGTCCTGGCCTCGGCGACTTCGTGGGTGGTGCTGCGCCTGCTCCTTGGCGACAACCCCCTCTTCCGGGTGCCCCAGTACCAAGTGATCCATTCGCTGTCATTCGCCGTCTATGCCGTACTCGGAGTGGTCGGTGGTGTGGTCTCAGTGGCGTTCACTAAGCTCTTGCTCGGTATGCGGGAGGGATTCCTGCGCATGCCGGCACGGACACGCTGGTTTCAGCCAGTCGCGGGAGGCTTGCTCACCGGCCTGTTAGGCTGGTTCGTACCGCAGGTCCTGGGAGTAGGCTATGGGTATGTGGGAGACGCCTTGAACGGGAGGATGGCGCTCCAACTGATGGCGCTCCTGGTGCTCCTGAAGCTTGTGGCGTCGGCCACGAGCTATGCGTCGGGCAACGCTGGGGGCATTTTTGGACCCAGCCTGTTTATTGGGGCCATGCTCGGCGGCACCGTCGGCAGCATCGCGCACCGATTGTGGCCGGGCCAGACGGCGCCGGTGGGGGCCTACGCTCTGGTTGGCATGGGCACAGCCTTCGCCGGCATCGTGCGCGCGCCCATGACCTCGGTGGTGATGATCTTTGAGACGACCCGCGACTATGCGATCATCGTCCCGTTGATGATTTCCAATCTGGTGAGCTACTTGATTTCCTCTCGGCTGCAGCCGCAACCCATCTACGAGGCTCTGGCGCTTCAGGATGGCATTCATTTGCCTTCTGCCGAGTCGAGTCATCGGCAGGTCGAACGCGATGTCGCCAAGGTGATGCGCGCCGCTACGGAGGTTCTGCCGACGGAGATGACCGTCCATGAGGCTTTAGAACGGGCGCGCTCCAGTGAACTCAACGCTTGGCCGGTGACTGATGAACGAGGCGTCGTGGGGGTCATCGGCTTGGCCGAGCTCGAGCAAGCCCTGGTTGTCAGTGAAGGGACTAGTCTTCTAAGGGATCTCATTGACCCCCGACATTTCCCACACGTCCATGCGGACCAACCGCTGCATTTGGCCCTCGAACGGATGGGCGCCGCAAGGCTCGACGCCCTCCCGGTTGTCAGCCGGGCAAACATTCAGCACTTGGAGGGCATTGTGGTCCGCTCCGATATTCTGAATTCGTATTGGAGTTGAACGTCACGAATCGGCCAACCGGATCAAGTCAAGGTTTCATTCGCGGTACGATAGCGATCCTTCTCCTACCGATGGACCGGCAGTCGGACTAGCCGACCCCCAGGTAATTGCGGACTTTGCGGAAGGCGGAGACGATCTCCGGCAGCTTGCCGTAAATCGCCACGCACTTCAACCAGCGGGCATGATCGAGGGCAGGCGAGCCGGACACGATCTTGCCGGGCTCCACGTCATTGCCCACGCCGGACTGGGCAGTCACCACGGCGCCGTCGCCGATCGTAAGATGTCCGGCGGCGCCAGCCTGTCCGGCAAGTACAGCCTGGCGTCCCACCCTGCAGCTTCCGGCGAGGCCCACCTGGCCGCACAGCAGCGTATTCTCGCCCACATCGCAGCCATGGCCCACTTGAACCAGGTTATCGACCTTGACGCCGCGCCGAATCCGCGTCTCGCCCACGGTGGCGCGATCGATGCAGGAATTGGCCTGAATCTCGACTTCGTCCTCGATCACGACCCTGCCCGCCATGCCGATCTTGTAATAGGACCCGTCGGACTGGCGCGCGAAACCGAATCCATCGCCGCCGACCACGGCGCCGTTCTGCAGGATCACGCCGTCTCCGATCCTGACGTTCTCCCGCACCGCGGCGTGCGAGTGGGCCAGGAAGCGATGGCCGATACGCGCGCCGGAGTATATCGCGACGAAGCTCTTCAAAACGCAGTCATCGCCAATCACGACGCCGTCTTCGATGACCACGTAAGGGCCGATCGAGGGATTGCGGCCGATGCGCGCGTCCCGCGCAATCATGGCCGTCGAATGAATGCCGGCCGTTCGCGGCGGAGCGGGCGCGAAGAGCTCCACGGCCTTGGCGAAAGCCAGATATGGATTGTCTGAGCGCAGCAGGTTCTTGCCTTTGATCTCTGTCTCAAGATCCACGATGACGGCGGCAGCGTTTGTGGCCGCAGCCTTGGGGAAGTAGCGAGGATTAGCCAGGAACGCGAGGTCGCTCGCGGAGGCGTCCTCGAGCCCGGCCACTCCGCTGATGTCAACGTCGGCCTGGCCCTCGACCGTGCAATTGAGCCGGGTTCCAATTTCAGCAAGTTTCATGGTTTCCCTCGAATATGCCGATGTCCCATATAGGGCCGGGAATCAAGTCAGGGTCTGGAACGGAAGGCGAGTGCATTACCACCGCAGGCAACAAGGTGGAGCAATCAGGCTTGGCTCGCTGGCCGACGGACGGTTCACCACCTGAGCAACCGACGCTGGGGAGGACTAACCTGCGGACGAAGTGACGGACCGGAAGACGACTCATATGATTGACCAGAGTATCTTATCTTTTACCGGGTGCGATCCGAAGTACGGACCGGGCTCGCCGCCACGCCGTCGCGTGACGGTATCCCGGAGCCGTCGAGACGCCGTGAAAACCGCAGATGAGAAGCGCCGAATTCGCATTGTCGTGGCCGATATGGAGGGCGTCTTCCGGCTGGGCCTCCGGCGGCTCCTGGCCGGCGATACCGACCTCGACGTAGTCGCAGAGATGGGCGCCCCGGAGCAATTGGTTTCCGAGACCGCCCGCCTGCAGCCGGACGTGGTGTTCGTCCAGCGTGAAATGCTGATGTCCGCCACGGGCGCCTTGCCTGAGATTTGCACCGTCTCGCCGTGCACCAGGATTGTGGTGACCGCCTCAGCTCTTGGGGAAAGCCAAGCGGTAGCCTTCGTGGAGGCCGGCGCTCACGGCGCGATCCTGAAAACGGCGGAACCCGCGCTCTTTCTCAAATGCGCGCACAAGGTCGCGGCGGGCGAAATCTGGTTGCCAAAGAAACAGGTGGCGGAGATCGCCCATCGCTTAAGCGAACACGGAGCGAGGCCCGCCGACACGCTAACCGCACGCGAGAAGCTGGTGATCAGTTGCCTGGTGCACGGAGGCTTGCGCAACCGGGAGATCGCGCTGCACCTGTCGATCGCCGAACAGACCGTAAAGAACCATCTCCGTTCAATCTACGACAAAATTGGCGTCTCAGACCGCGTGGAGCTGGTGCTCTATGCAATTCATCAGCACCTCGATCTGCCGTCTGTGCCTGGCAAAGAAGATTCGTCAGCGTGACGATTGGGTTGGGGCGAGAATGTCCGGAACCAGAGGAGCTCGACGTCACATTCTTCAGATCTTGAGGAAGAGCTTGCGCCGGTACATCCAAAGCAGGATCAGCCAGTAGCAGCCGAGCACCGCCGCGCCATGCACCAGCGGCTCAAGACCCGTACCCAGAAAGGCAAAGAAGTTTGGCCCCAAGTGAATCCGGAAGGAACTGATGATGAAGTTTTCGAAGAGGTGCGCAATGCAGTAGGCGGCGATCGAATTCATGCCGATCACCACCAATAAGAACGACCATTTACGGTAGCCTTTCACGTCTATGATCCAGGAGAAAGCCGCCAAAAAAAAGAAGCACAACCCTCCACTGAAGAGCGTCCAGGCCGGCGTCCAGATTCGCTTGACCACTGGACAGACATGGGCAAAATGCAGCAGGAGCCCTATAGCCACGCCGCCCACTCCGGCCAGCAGCAGCTTCCTCATTGGAATCTCGGGAGCGCTGTCACGCAGCCAGCGTCCGGCAATGAGGCCTAGAATCATAGTTCCCAGGGTCGGAATGAAACTCAGAGTGAGGTAGCCACCGTCGTTAAAGACGAATGGATGCTGGCGCGGAAAGAGGTTCAGAAACCACTGATCGAACGAGTTTCCCAGATTGTAATTCTTGTTCCAGTGCGCCAGAAACCCTGTGAAATTGTGCTGAGCGTGCCACGCTGCCGAGACTCCGACTGACGACCAATCAAAGTTAGCCGGCGCGAGCGGATACAATGCCCAGGCGAGCCAATATCCGCCGAGAATCGCGCCCAAAGCCCACCAGGCCCAACGCGGCGGCCGGAAACCCAGCAGGAACAGAAAAGGATAGCCGAGCCCGATCTGGCTCAGCGTATCTTCGAAAGTGAAGTAGGTCTGCTGGCTCGACATGGAGCGCAGAAACACACCCAGAGCGATGAGCAGCAGCGACCGCCATAGCGCGTGCGCAAACAGCTTGCCGAAAGTCCCGCCTTTGGCGAGCCGGCTCGCGATCGAATACGGGAGGGCGACTCCCACCAGAAAAGAGAAGCCGGGCTGAATGGTGTCGTGCAGTGAGCAGCCTGTCCACTGCACATGCGTCTGATTTAAAGCAAGGATTCGCCAGAACCAACTGGCCGGGAAGGCTTGGGAGACGCGGGAGAGCTGCAGCACTTCGGCCATCATCAGCAGCATCACCAATCCGCGGTAAGCATCCACCGCCACGTTGCGTCTGGACGGCGGCGAGACGCGAACGGATTCAGCGACGGGTTCAGTCACGATTTGCGGAATTACTTCAACGGCGGTTGACAAACGGCACCTCGTTGCGGCATACCGACGGATTCTAACCCGTCTACGGTACTCTTTCCTGCCGTGTGATGCAAACGGAGTAGGGGCTAGAGTGCGTTCCGCGGGGGGAAGGGACGATTCGTCAGGTCAGGAGGGAGGTCGGCTTGCGGCCTCCGCAGCCGTTACAATTCGGTGCGCGATCAGTGCGTGTTGCAAGGCTCGCGCGACAACAAGACCCCTTGCCGGGCGCAGGTTGCAGCCCGGCCCCTCGGTGTTTGGAGCGGGACGAAGCTCCCGGCAAAGGATCGGAACCACGCAAAGGGCTACGCGGAGGCGGCTCGGGCCGCGCCCGAATTGACGCCGCTCATGGCGATGTGGTTTAGCTTCTGGTCGGCCGCCTTCTCCTCGTTCAGCGTCTCCCCGAGCAGGCCGGCGGCGCGCTCCTCACCGATCTGGCTGGCCCAGTTCTTGAGCGAACCGTACACCGCCATCTCGTAGTGCTCCACACGCTGGGCCGCGGCAATCAAGGCGGCATCGCGAGCGTTGGCGTCACCCTCCAGGTCAATCGCATCCTCGCCTTCCTTCAGGATTCCGCGCACGCCATCGCACTTCTTGGCTTTGGCGTCTTGGCTCATCCCCTGAAAGATCTGCTCGATCCGTCGCACGTGGCCCTTTGTTTCCTGCAGATGAGCTTCGAACACCTGTCCAAGCTCGGGCGCGGACGCCGCTTTCACCATCTGCGGCAGAGCCTTCACGATCTGCTGCTCGGCATCGTAGATGTCCTTCAATTCGTCGATAAAAACTTCCCGCAGCGAATTGACTTTCATGCTGTTAAACCTCCTTTGTTCGGTGCTCTGATTTGTTGGGAGTGGCAGGTTGGACGATAGCGAATGAACTTCACTCCTGCCGCTTTGATGACGCCGCGCCGGGATGAGCGTCAAGTTTTCTCCAGGCCCGATCGAGTCTCGAGCTTGTCGATTTGACAGTCATTTTCGTTGGAACCGGGCAGGCGATCACATTCCTCTTCGTCGGGTGGCGTCGGCGCATTCGGGGTTGTGAACGATTCGCGCCGGAATTATACTCAGGACAAGCCCGCGCCGGACAAGCGGGGTTGGGACCTTATGAGAGTGTCTGTCCTTGGATCAGCCGCCGTTATCGTCTGCCTCGCAGGAAGTTTCTTCGCCGCGGACGGTCCGCGCACGGACTCCACGACCGCTGCAGCATGGAGCGGCAAAGACGCCGCGGCCTACCTCGACGGACGGCTTAACTGGTGGATGGGCTGGCCGGTGGCGGCCCGCGATCACGGCACCTTTTGCGTTTCCTGCCACACGGTGGCGCCCTACGGACTGGCCCGGCCGGTGCTCCGAACGGCTCTCGGCGAACAAACCACTTCGGCGACAGAACAGAAGCTGCTCGACAACGTTACGAAACGGGTCCGGATGTGGCGCGAAGTTGCGCCCTTCTATCCCGATGAGACGAGAGGTGCGCCCAAGACCTCGGAGTCGCGCGGCACGGAATCGATTCTCAACGCTCTGATTCTCGCGGCCCATGACGCGCCCAGCGGACGCTTGAGTGCCGACTCCCGCCTCGCGTTCGACGCCATGTGGGGAGAGCAACTGAAGGCGGGAGGCGCTCGCGGGGCGTGGCCCTGGCTTCAGTTTCACAACGCGCCCTGGGAGGGCGATTCACAGTATTATGGCGCCACCCTGGCCGCGGTTGCGGTGGGAATTGCGCCGGGCGGCTATGCTTCCGAACCCACGATTCAAGACAGTTTGAGGCTGCTCCGCGATTACCTCGTGCGCGAGCGCGACTCCGAGATCCTGATCGACCGCGTGACGCTGCTATGGGCATCCGCGCGCATTCCCGGCCTCCTGACGCCTGCCGAAAGGCGGTCGATCATCGATGAGACGCTCTCGAAGCAAGGGCCCGACGGCGGGTTCAGCCTGTCGGCGTTTGTTGGATCGTGGAAGCGGAAGGACGGCACGCCTCTAGAAACTCGAAGTGATGGCTATGCCACCGGACTTGTAACTCTGGCGCTCGTCGATGCTGGTCTGCCGCCGAGCGAGACCCATGTCAACCGCAGCCTCGCCTGGCTGAGCTCGAATCAGCAAAAGCCCGACGGACGCTGGCTCGCTTACTCGCTCAATGAAAAACGCGATCTTAACTCCTACATCGGCCTGTTCATGAGCGACGCCGCCACCGCTTACGCGGTACTGGCGCTCGAGCACGGCAAGTAGGCGCTCCTCTCACTTCAAATACTTTCCAGCCACCTCTCGAAATTTGGCAGCGTGCTTTTCCACTGACTCCGCGTTGTCGCGAAGCGTAACGCCGAAACCCGAGCTGAGGCCGGGATCGGATACGCCAATGCTGATGTTGAGCGACCGTTCGAGCAGCGCGTCCGTCTGCGGCAGCATGCCCTGCCGGTAATGAATCTCGCGGCTTTCCTGGGCGTAATGAGGGTAGCAGCTGAAGGGACACGGCACCGCGGTCGCGGTCCGCAACTGCAGCAGTTGTTCCATGTTGTTGTAAACGTGCCAACCTGCGCGGGCGACGACCTTCGTTCCCAACTCTGAGGCGATGCTCTGAGCGTTCCCGGCCGTTGGCAGAATCACGGTGAGCATGGTGGCGCACTCGCCCTGCTGATCCGTGATCTCGCGGAAGCGCAGTCCTGCGAGATCGCTGATCAGCCCCTTGTAGAGCCTCTTGTTTTCGTGCAAGCGTTCGAGCAGCAGCGGAAGCTTGCGAAACTGCGCAATGAGCACGGCCGCCTGCAGCTCGGTGTAGCGAAAATCGAGCCCGAAAAACGGGCGTTCGCCGATCTCGACGCCGGTGCGCAGCGGCGAGTGGCCCTGATCGTGAAAAGCGAAGGCGCGCCGGTACACCTCTTCGTCATCGGTCACCACCATGCCGCCATCGCCGGAGGTGATCGTCTTGTAGACGTTGAAGCTGTACGTGCCTACCTTTCCGATGGACCCGACCGGCCGTCCTTTGTACGTTGCGCCAAAGGCCTGGGCGCTGTCTTCAAGAATCGGGATTCCGTGTTCATCCGCTACCTGCTTGATCTCATCCAGACGGGCGGGGTTTCCCATCATGTGAACCGTCATAATGGCCTTGGTGTGCCGCGTGATTTTCCGCTTCACGTCTTGAGGATCAAGGTTGAAGGTCTCGTCGATTTCGGCCAGAACCGGAATCGCCTTCGAATAGACGATGGAAGAGATGCTGGCGATGTAGGTGAATCCCGGCACGATGACCTCATCTCCAGGGCCAATCCCGAGACCTACGAGCGCTGCCAGCAGGGCGGAGGTTCCGGAATTCACGGCCACGGCATACCGGACTCCGGCGTAACTGGCGATCTCCTGCTCACATTGATGGACTTTACCCTTGAACCTTGGGTCCGCATCGGGACCGGCCGTTGTGCCATATCGGTAGATATAGCCGCCGCGCAGGACATCCAAAACTTCCTGAATCTCCTCTTCTCCAATCCATTCCATTCCAGGGCCTGGCATCTTGTAATCTCCTGTTCATCGTATGGCGCAAACGGTTCAATCGGCGCCTGTAGTATTCGACGAAGCTTGTGCCCTGGCTGCTCCGCGGGCACCGGCTCATCGGACAGAGATTCTAGCACCCGAGGCACGATTTTGGGGAGAATCAGCGAACGACTATTTGAAGATTGCAAGATACAGTGACGTCATTCTCTGTGGCGCCGCTCTATGAGCGGCGAAAGACGCCGGTCGCAGACCAGCGCTACAGCAGCGGTCGTGACTGTATTTTGCAACGCTCGATAGCGTGAGGCTCGCGGTTCGAGGCGCCATCGAGCAGGGTAAATGCCCATCTCGGCGATTCGAAAAAACCGCAAAGCTTTCGATCCACGATGGGCTCCCGGGCCACAGTCCGGGCCAGCTTTCCGTTCCTGCTTTAGCGCCTTCACCACCTTGGGATAGGAGGGATTGCCACCCAGGTTGATGACCCGAGGGCGAGGAGGATTCGCCGCTGCCAGGACCTTGCCGAGCAATCAATGGGCAGCTGCGGCATCCCGATTCTCGGAGAGATAGAAGTCGAGCCTGGCCCCAAAGAGTCCACGGCTCGGTACAGGTACATCCAGCGCCCGGCGACGCGAACATAGGTTTCATCCACCCGCCAGGACGCGCCGTCCGTTTCAACTCCCGCCGGACTCGTCGGCTCAATTCTGGAGCATAATGCTGCACCCAGCGCCAAACCCTCGTGGTCGACGCTCAGGTTTCGTTCCGCCATGAGCTCTTCCAGATCGCGATAGCTGAGGAAACGGAGATATCATCGGACGCAAAGGGCGATGATCTCATCGCGAAGTGCCTTCCCGGGAAAAGCGCAGACCGATTCTGTCGCACCCCACGACTTTACCAAAGGCCTCGCGGGCTGTTTGCAACACTTCCGTTTATTCGATGTCGTTAGCGGCGATCGGCGTTTGGGCACGTCAGCGTTCTGCCCGTCGAATCGTGGATACAAAATTCGCGCCGACCGGTGAAATCTTAGCCACGAATACGTCAAAGTTCCCGTGAGCGCTCGGCTGCAGCGGATGAGCCACGGGGAAGTCCGTGGAGGACGTCTCACCTGTGACATAAGTGTTGCCCGAGGAATCGACAGCAATGCCATAGCCATAGTCGACACCGCTACCTCCGAGATAGGTCGAGTAGACTAGAGCTGATCCCAGAGCATTCAATTTCACCACAAACGCGTCAGCATAAGTGCCGCAGCCACCGCATGTACTTTGGAAAAGAGGTAGCTGTCAAGAAGTTGGTCGAGTAGGTCACGCCCGTTACATAGGCATCGCCGGAAGGATCAACAGCGATGCTGTTGCCTTCGTCATATCGGTCACCCCCTAAATAGGTTGAGTAGACCAAAGCTGACCCGGCCGCATTCAATTTCGCAACAAAAGTGTCAAGCTCGCCCTTGTTCGACGCCTGCAGCGGGTTTGCAGTGGGAAAGTCAGTTGAGTAGGTTCGTCCTGTCACGTACGCGCTGCCCGAGGAATCAACAGCGATGCCATAGCCATAGTCTACACCACTGCCACCCAGGTAAGTAGAGTAGACCAGAGCCGAACAATCTGGATTCAGTTTCGCTACAAAGGCATCAAAGTCGCCTTGGTCACTCGCCTGCAGCGCGTGAACTGTGGGAAAGTCATTTGAGGATGTATACCCCGTGACATACGCGTTGCCGGCGGAATCGACGGCGACGCTTGGGCCGATTCGCCGTCACTGCCGCCCAGATAGGTCGAATAGACCAAGGCCGATCCCGACGAGTTCAGTTTGGCTATGAATGCGGTAACCGTTTCTGTCTTTGGCGTAGCTTTATTCGTCGCCTGAAGGGGCACCGCTGTGGGGAAGTCGGGCGAAAGGGTCGATCCGGTCACGTAAGCACTGCCGGAAGAGTCGACCGCGATGCCGTAGCCCCAATTCTCAACACTACCACCCAGATAAGTGGAATACAGCAAGCGAGTGCCGGCAGTGTTCAGCTTGGCTACGAACGCGCTGCATCTCGCCCGTGGACTGGCCCTATCGATAGCCTGAAATGGCTTGGCAGTAGGGAAGTCAGTCGAGGTCGTATTCCCGACCACGTACGCGTTGCCGGAGGAATCGACCGCGACGCCGGTTCCCCAATTACCGGCGCCGCCACCCAGATAGGTGGAGTACATCAGAGCCGATCCCGACGCGTTTAGCTTTGTCACAAAGACGTCGCTGGCAGAGGTGCCGGAACTGGCCTGGAGGGGGTTGGCGGTGGGAAAATCGGCCGAGGCGGTATCGCCTGTTAGGTAGGCGTTGCCCGCATTGTCTACGGCGACGGCCTTCCCTGACTCGTACCCACTTCCGCCGACGTAACTGGAGTATGTCAATACCGGGTCAATGACGAGTGCTCGACTCCGGTCATAGTGTGGCAGACGGAACGCCACCCGGTTGTGACTTGCCAGCATGAACGATCCGGAAAGTGCATCCAGATAGCTGTCAGCGCACTCTGGGCGCGTCGCCCCAGATCCTGCGTCCATCCCCAGCGCCATCGTCGTTCGCGGAGTGGCGGGTATAGAGCTCTGCGGTGCGGCGAGCTGAGATATAGCGGGCTTGCGAAAGCGAACCTCGTCCTCACCCGTGGTAAGCACTAAGTCGCCGCTGGCGGGTCAACATGCATTCCGTCCATCCCCGCGAAACTCAGTTTGAACCTGGGCCGGATCGGCGCCCGGTGCTATGACAAGGTCATACTGGAGCCGACGATGATTGCCGTAGTAGATCAAATCGATCCCGGGGCAAATATCCTTGAAAAACTCGGCGCGGAACTCCAGCGTTGTCGAGTCGGTGACTTTGGTGTCCTTAATAACCGAGAAATCGAGATTCCACCAACCCGGGCCCGTGAAGGTGTTGCGCCCTAAGTTGCCCGGTGTTGGCAGTACGGCGCTGCCATCGACCGGGCTCATGACGGTGGGCAGCCCGAAGTACCGGTTCCTACGCCTTCCAGGGGCGAGGACCCGAAGCCAGCGCCGGGAGCGCCGCACGTCGTAGGGTCGAGACCGATGACCGCGTTCGAAAAGTACTGCGGCCCGCAACCCTGCTTGTAGTTGGGGCTGCGTGTAGCCCGCTGGAGAAGAAAAGGCCTTGCGCCGACACCATTCCAGTCGTCGAAGCCGTATTGCAAAGTGCCATAGGGGCCGACAACCGTGAACGGACTGCCCGTTTGGGCAACAAAGATACCCAGCACCTTCCAGCCGTGAGTGAGACGTTGGGGATAACGTGAAAGCGCTTGCCAGCCGCCTATGGGAAGGTCGTACTCGAAATTGCATTGAAAACCTGGGCGATGCTAAAACTGGCCCGAGCGTACTCGCACTTTATGCATTGAGGGTTGTTCTGCGTGATCCCTCCACCCTCCGGCGCGGCCTGCCATACATCGTCCACGTCCGACATGGTATTTGCCCAGGTGTAATTGGCCTGAAACTGCAGACCATTTGAGTCCGAGATCTTGCGCGCTTGCAGTTGCAAGGCGTTATAGCTTGAATGGCCGCCATTATAGATCATCTCGATCTCGCCCAAGCCTGGAGTTATGTTCGCGTATGGCATATACTGCGGCTCAGCGTTATCGAACGCATTGGTATACTCCGAGTTATAAAGACTTAAGCCGACACTGCCGACGTAGGACGCTTGTGCGGAAACGCCGCCGGGAAACTCATGTTCCAAGGTTAAGTTGTCGCTCATGGTGTACCCGTTTCGCAGCCGGTCGGAAGGATAGTGTCCAGTGAGAGAACCAAGGATCGCCGCATACGGAACGAGGTTCACCGGCGTATTGGCAGGGAGTGTTTTTGAGGTTCCATTGGCCACCACCGGTTGCCCGGAAATGCTCATCAATATCGGAAGAGAAACAGGCAGCGGAGTCAGGGAATATACCGGATTGGACAGATAATTGAGAGAGGCGACGGGGAAGTTTACCAAGGCCTGATCCGGATAGACGGTGGGGGTCATGTTGGTAAACGTCCCGAACCCGCCTCGCAGGACGGTGTTTTCCGTCAGCTGGGCCGCAAAACCAAACCGCGGGGCGAAATCCCCCGAAAGATAGTCCGGCGGCCACAGAGGTTGAGGGTTCACTACAAAATCGCCGTAAAGGCTGCCGGAGTCGGCCGGAACCGCGAATCGATTGCCTACTTCCCACGGTACGGCCGCGTATTCGTAGCGCAGGCCGAGATTAAGCGTGAGCTTCCGGGTGACCTTAATGTCGTCCTGAACGTACCCACCGAAAGCCCAACGGCGCAAGCCCCACCAGACAACGCCACCTCCGGCGGACCATAGCCGGGCACCGTCGTCGAGCGGGCATAGTCGACGGCAGATCCTTCCATCATGCTGATTAAGCCGTTCAAGCTCGGCGTTTGGGCAGCAAGGGAGGAACCCCCGTTTGTCGAGGGGATCGCTACCGGGAGGGGCGTGCCGGCGTCGAAGTCATATGCGCCGCTGGGGCCCACGCTTGTTACGCCCGTACCGTTGTCCCGCTCCCGGCGAAACTCCGCACCGAACTGGAACGACTGGCGACCTTTGGTCCATACGAAGTCGTCTTTGGGATCAAAAAAGGTGACGTTATACTGGGTCAGGAATGTATCGGGCCCCCAACCCTGCAAGCTACCGTCATCGAAAATGGTCGCCGTAGTTGTCGCCTCTGCAGGAACTTCCGGATACCTCGGTTGAGCATAAACATAAAAGTATTAAGCATCGTCGGCGAAGATATGCGTCTCGCTTATCGAGTAGTTGCGCAGGTTGTAGACGGAGCTTTGAGAAAAATTAGCGCCACCCAATATAGCAGCCCACGCATCCGTCTCTTCGGCCACATTGTTGCCCCAAGTGGCGCGTGCGAAAGTGAGTCCTTGTCGGCAAAGTGTTGGTCCAGCCGTGCCGAAAACTGGTTGTTGGAAGTGGGTGACTTGAACAAGAAATAGAATGAGTGGAAGGTGGACCCCAAAATCAAGACCATTTTTCGTCGGCAATAACTTAGTGTCGACGAAGTCTGGTTTTGTATTTCCATCCAGCGGAGGATGGGGGTGTGG
>DASYYZ010000059.1:0-32027 GCA_035946735.1 Terriglobia bacterium | reverse complement strand
TCGTGCGGTCGACGCTCAGACCGCGTTCCGTCATTAGTTCCTCCAGATCACGATAGCTGAGCGAGAAGCGCAGATCGCATCGGACGCAGAGGACGATGATGTCATCCGCGAAGTGTCTGTGCGGAAAAGTGCCGACCGATTGTTTTGCATCCCGGTAGCATATCTTCAACGCCGAGCTGGGTTGTTTGCAACACTGCCGCCAAACGGGACGGCAGGCAATTTGGAGCACCGACTCAGGCTCGCGCTTACTCAGTGCAGCTTCACGGAGTCACAAGCAAGCAGCAACATTGTTGATAGTTCGCCGGCGGGCAAACAGCAGTGTGCAGCGAGCCAATTTTGCAGGTTCGTCCATGACTGCGGCGGACGGGCATTTCGCCGAGTGTCGGAAATCGCGGTCATGGCGTGCCGAAGACGCACTGCCGACTGCCCTCCGCCTACTGGCGACTTGGCTCGAGCGTCAACCGGTGGGCAGCGCCGTGCTCCACGGCTTGGCCGCTGAAGAGCATCGGAAAGCTGTGGACGGTGTACCAGGCATGGAACTGGTCCTGGTAATAAGGGCTAGCGAGCTGGCCGGACTCGCCCAGAGTAAGGTTCTGAACCGACGCATCCCAGTCCGACAGATCGGCTACCATTCGCATCGAAGGTCCTGAATTCGGCGTCGTCGCCTTAATGCTGTCGGCTGTACCGGCTTGCGGGTACGGTCCGACATCGAACAGACGCCCGACCAGCGGCACGGAATCGAGCGGGTGATGGAAGATGAGAGGAATCGTATCGCCGCAGCGCCAAGCAGGTACGTCGCGGTCGGGGAGCCGCTTCTCGATCCGGCGTACGCCCTCGTCGAGACTGGCCATAAGCGTCGCGTTGAAATCTGCATCACCGGGCGGAAGCCAGCGTGTCAACTGCTGATCGATGACCTTCTGAACGAAACCCGTACTGAGTGACCAGCTCCGGCGCGCCATATCGGCTCCGACCTTAGGATCGAGCAGACGCTCCCGCAAGGCAATCAACGTGTCATGACAGATCAAAGGCACGGGCGAGTCCGACGTAGCTTCGCCGTTCCAATGCCGTAGCAGATCGACCGCCTCGCGAGCGTCCCGGCCATTGGGGGGACGAACGCTCGCCGCGCGAACGAGTGCTCCGGCAAGCCATACTTCATCGAGCGGATGAATGTCGCCGTCGATCTTCAGCATGTCGTCGACCGTAAAACACGCCGCTCTTCCGGCGGCGCAAGGGGGGCTGGGTGTTCCTGCCTCCAGCAAATCAAAAATGCGGGCGGTGCGGAACGGCGCAGTCCAGGCGTGCGTGAAGAAGTAAGGATAATCCTTCGGAATTACGCGGCTGTTGGCGGTCGCGATCAGCCTGCCGGGGGGATTGTAAGCGTGAGGCAGGTCCTCGAAAGGGATGTAGCCCATCCATTCGTAGGCATCGGTATCGCCGGGCACCGGCACGGAGCCGTCGCCCTGGCGGCGAACCGGTACCCAAGCTGGCGCGTAGTAGCCAATGTTGCCGTCGACGTCCGCGTAGACCATGTTCTGCTCGGGCCCGGTGAACTGACGAAGCGCCTGGGTGAAGTCCCGCCAGTTGCGCGCCTGGTTGATGGCCAGGAACGGGAACTGGAGGGCGTGGGGCTGCAGCGCTGTCCACGAGAGAGCGAGCGCGCGGCCGCCTTCATCCGAGATGACAGGTCCGTGACGCGTGGTGCGCACACTGAGTTGGTAATCCTTCTCACCGCGCACCTTAATCACCTCATCGCGCGTTTCGGCCTCCACCCATTGGCCGTTGTGAACGTACTGGTTCGGATTTGCAGGGTTGAACTTCTCGATGTAGAGATCCTGAACGTCCGGTCCGGTGTTGGTCATGCCCCAAGCGATGCGATCGTTGTGGCCGATGATCACCCCTGGAGAGCCCGGCAGGCTCACCCCGGAAACGTTGAGACCGGGCGCTTCGAGATGGATCATGTACCAAACGCTCGGAATGCTGTGGCCCAGGTGAGGATCGTTGGAAACGAGCGGCTTGCCCGATGCGGTATACGAGCCGCTCACCACCCAGTTGTTGCTGCCCAGCGCGAAATCGCTTTCCTCATCAAATGACCGAGAAGACGGCTCCCCGCCTGCAGAAGTCGCGTCCGTGCAGGGAAAGCAATCTCCCGGCAGGAGTGCGTCGAGTGTAGGGTCAAGCTCGCGTCCGCGCGACTCCGGCGCTGGCAGCAGACGCGCGGCATCACTCGAAACCGCACGCGCCGGACCCGCGACGGCTTCGGCCACCGGATGCTCGAGCGGCAAATCGTCCGGGAAAAGATTGCTGTAGAGCTCCGGACTGAGTCTGGCGCGGACCTGCTCGCGGGCCAGATCAAGTTGCCATGAGCTGTTGAGCATCTTCGCCATGTTGAGGCCTATCGACACGGAGTCGGCTTCGCTCCACGGTCGTGGCCGATAGCGCAGCATTGCGAACTCGATGGGGAGGCGATTCAGGTGCGTTGTGATGAAGGCGTTGACCCGCGCGCGTAGGATGCGTGCAAGGAGAGCATTCGAACTTCGGCCGGCTCTGGAGACCGGTGGGGTCTAAGCAATCTTCTGGTGGTCCTTCAGGCCATATCGTTGTTCCAGAAGAACCTGCTCGCGGGTTACGGGATGGCCAGCCTGGAGCTGGGCGTCCCCCTCTCCTCTCAGTCAGTTTATTACATGGGCTCCGTTTCGAAACAGTTCACCGCGGCGAGTGTGGTACTCGCTGCCGAGCAGGGCTATTTGGCGCTGGACGACAACGTTCGCAAATACATTCCGGAGCTTCCGGACTATGGACATCAGGTGACCTTGCGGGAGATGCTGCACCATATTAGGGAACTCCTTGCTCTGCCCACTCAGCACACTCCTCTTGATTCCCGGATCCTTTCATCGAGTGCATGGAGGCAGAAAATCGCCATCGATGAGTTCACGTTCGAGTCAGAGCCTCTGGTTCGGGTAGCCGGCTGGTTCCTCAGGCCGGCGACAGGCGGTGGGCCCCTTCCTACCATCGTTTACGTTTCGGAAGGGAATAGGAATCAAGTTGTCCAAGAAGGGTCGCAGATCAGCGAATTTACCCGAAAGGGCTTGGCTGTTTGCGCCATTGATCTGCGCGGTAGCGGTCTTTCGATTCCTCATTATCCCGCCGCCGGACCAATCTACTATCATGACAGCTCTCTGCACGACCGTTATGTCTGGGCTTTTTTCACCCTCGGGAAGCCGGTCTTGGGCCAAAGAGTATGGGACTTCCTTCGCTGCCTCGATTACCTGCAGTCGAGGCGCGATGTGGACCAGAGTCGAATCCGGGGGCTTGGCGAGAGAGGCGCCGCCTTGGCGGTTTTACTTGCGGGAGTGCTGGACGACCGCCTGCAGTCCTTACTGCTTGATCGTCCGCTCGCCAGCTACCAATCGGTGGTCGAATCCGAAGGGTATTCGCTAGACCTTTCCTGGTTCCTTTACAGTGTTCTAAACCACTTTGATATACCTGACCTGATCGGGTCGCTGGCCCCGCGACCGTGCTGGATTCTTAACGCTGCTGATTCAGGCGGTGAGACGCTGATAGAATCAGAGATTCTGGCTCGATACGCAAGAGCCATTGAAGTGTTTAAGAAGCCCGACACCGATCGACAACTCCGGTTCATCGTATGCCCGGAAGACGAAAAAGCAAAAATCTACTCTGATTGGTTGCAAACGACCTGAAACGGACCCGCGATTAGAGAGCTCTCCGTGGCCCTCAACACGGAAGTGTTGCAAATAACCCAGCTCGACGGTGAGGATATGCTATTGTTGTGTCTCATAAATACGTTGAACAAATGTGAACATCCTGCTATGCTGCCGTTCGCGATGGCGACTTCTTGTCGTGCGCTGAGTTTTGTGCCGGCGCTGGCGGACCGCGGCGAGACGAAGGAAAACAATCCGGCAAGACCCGCGATCGGAGCCGGCGGTAGTTCGATTCCGGGTAATAGTCTGCGATCTTTGATCCGTCGGGGCCGTAAACCGACACCCCGGAGGGGCCTGCAAGATAGAGGCGTCCGTCGGCTTCAACCACGTCTGAAAAAACGTCGGCAGAACTGATGGGTTTGACTCTTAATGCTCCTCGGCTGCCCCGGGAGAAGGGATCAAGCAGTTGGAGGCCGAAGGCGACCTTACTTGCGGCCTGCAGTTGCGCGACCAATTGGTTCAGAACCTGTGAGGTGCGATAAGCGAGCCAGATGAGTGACGCCAGCGATAGAAGCGCGAGCGCGCCGAAGCATATCCAAGCGCGACGCCACCCAAGCAGCCTCTTGTAACCCTGGCGCGACTCGGTAGCCAGCCTGAATTTCCGCGGCATGAACAGACAGGTACTAAGATGCAAACCATCTCACAGATGGCAGAACATCGCACTTCGTCCTTTCTGATCTCTCACGGCGCCCAACGCGGAGCTTGACAGACCTACCTGGAGTGTCCGGTTCCACGGCGGTCCGTGGGTCTTCGCTCATTCCGCCTCGCTCCGGCAGAATGCCTTAACTCTCGACCGTGTTCTCGCCAATCTTGTTTCCGAATCCGTCAGACATCACTTGGGCCTCCCGACCCAGCATAGACGCGACTGACACGTTGAAACGGTCATAACAGAGGCGAAACCCACCTCGATGAAATGGCACACGTTGGTAAGCCTTCCCAATGAATCATACGAATAGATGGCAAGTTCTACCGACGCTGATTGCGTGCTCAGCGGGGCCAAAAGGACTAGCGGCGGGCATCGGTCGCAAAGGGCTTGACGCCCGCGTGGAATGCTACATTGTGGGTAAACTGCGCAAGTGGTCGAAAAGCGAGTACCAGTTCGGTACCACTTCAATGCGCTGTGTCTGTCTGAACGTGCCTGACGGTTGCCAGGCGTGCGGCAAAAGTGCTGGGTCTTCAAGATCAACACGGGCCGCGGCGGGGAGTTCGCCAGTCCCCGACCCTACCGACCCTTATCGAGGGTTCACTCACCTCAGATTTTCGCGCGGCGACGCCAGCCGCTGGGTGCGCGACGCAGGTATTGATCGGATCGCGCTTCCTCCCAACCCGAAGCAATAAACCCAGGAGTCGTGGTCTACTGCGTACACCCGCCCGTCGGCGACAGCCATGCCGCTGAAGTGTACCCAGGAATGCATCGCGGCGTCACTCCGATAGAGCACACGGCCCGTCTTCGCGTCCAGAGCAACGAGAACAGCGGGTCTAGTATTTTGAGTTCTGTCGGTTGACTGATCGGGATTTTCTCCTGTGGAAAGTGCAAAGACCACTCCATTCGCAATCACTACTGAGCCGGGCAGATTGAAATCGCCAGAAGCCCACGCCGGTAGCAGAATCGGCTTACCGGATGCGGCCTCCGAACTGACCCTGAACGCTAGGATACTGCCGTGCGGGCTGGGGCCGTTGTGAATCGGAAAATTAGGCGCACTTTTCGATAGAGCGCCTCCCACAGGAACATAGATCCAGCGGTGGCCTTCCTCGTCTTTCCAGGTTGACAAAGCACCCCAAATCCCTTTTCCATTGCAGCAACTGCGCTCATCGTTGCCAAGAGGTGGAGTAACGAACAGAGGGGTCCCGTGTTCAGGACCACCCAGCAAATCGGCATTCATCAAGTAAACTACGCCCTGCTTGGCTCCCCCAGCAAGCAGGTTATGGTCTTCGTAGGTAAACCACACTGGGCTAGCAGAACCGAGGTCCAGGTCTTCCTTGCTCAGTCGCTGCCAGTCCTGGGGAGTGAAATAGTCTGCCAGCTCGAGTTCGGGCAGCGAGCCTGCCACCACACTATTGGAGTATTCTCCCGCCACAGGGTCTGACTTACCATCCGCTGTCTGACCATAAATCCGATGATTTTTGCCCACGACGGGCCCGCTGCTACCCCAAATTCCTGCTGTATCTGTGGGAGAAAGTAGCAAGCGGCGAAGAAGCGGTCTTCGAGGATTGCTGATGTCGAGGGAGTAGAATCCGGATGCCGCATCACCACAGCCTTGCGACACGGCTGTGTAGATAACGCCATCCACAATGTTCAGACTCCAGCTCTTCGCAAAAGGCGCGACAAACGGCAGCGGCGGAAGCCGGTCCTTACCCGTTGCCAGGTCCAGGCTAAATAGCCTTCCGTCCATGGCAATGACCGAGAGCGTGTGTGTGCCGCGATCCAGCGCTGGTGTTGCGGTTATTCCGTTCGGACAAAGAAAAGTTCCTTGGTAAGCACCAAAGCCGGGGAGTACGCGAGAGTCCAATGTGCGATTCCACGCCAGCATCCCGTTGTCGGCATCCAAAGCAAAAACCCCGTTAGAACTCCCTGCGACGTAGACCATAGTCTTCGTACCTTGGGGAGTTGCCACGGCTGTGGCTACGATCGGTGCCGTTAAAGAATGGAGGAACTTGGGCTCATTCTTCAGTTGCACGCTCCACTTCAGTTCCAGTCCGCCCACGTTTTGCGGAGTGAGAGCTGTTTCCTCGCTCGCCCAGCCCGTGCGCTGAGCATCGTGCCCGAAAACTGGCCAGTCAGCGGCCCAGGGGGAACTCGACACTAACAACATAAAGAAGAAGGAAAGCCTCAACGACCTAGCCGTGGCCGAGAGCGCGGCACGGCGCACCGTGTACAGGACTGGCGCGATTCGATTCAACGGTTTCCTCCCCAAGAGTGCTGGCTGGTATCAAACACCAAATTATAAGCTCTGAAGAGCCTCTACGCGATCTGCGAACCGAGGCACATGCCCCGAAATCCATGAGCGTATGAATTCGGTCGGCTTCGGCAAACCAGGGGTTCGCATCGACGAAGGATGGACAAACGACCCCTGTTGTCCGCAATAATCATATACGCTCCGATTCAAACCCTCAGTGACGACAATGCCTCAGGTATGCGACCCTGTCGTTGATGCCAAAAGTCAATTCCCTTTCCAATATGCTCCAGACTGCTTCCGACCTTTTGCTGGATGTCCTGAGGTTCACTCGAGGTATCCTCCAGCCGCGTGCTGCACTGGCTGCCGAGAACCTGTTTCTCCGCAAACAGTTGGCTCTGTATCTGGAGCGCCAAGTCAAACCTCGCCGGACGAAGGCTGCTACGAAGTTGACCCCTGGCCATGCTTTCCAGAGCTTTGCGTGACGAGAGGCTCTCACGGCCGTCAAACCTGATACTTTGATTCGCTGGCATCGGAGAGGCTTTCGGTTGTTGTGGAGGTGGAAATCGAAGCCCCGAGGACGACCGCGCCTTCCGGCCGCTCCAGAAACTGATCCTCGAAATGGCTGACTTTCTAATTGCGCTAAACGAAAGGCATCTGAGGAGAATTTCAAGGAGTGGGCGATTCATTACAACGGGGGCCTCCCACTCCAGCCTGGGGCCCACCGTTCCTGAACCCCTCCGGGGGCATTCCGGCGCCAGGAATTTCGGGTCAGCGTATCCCGCGTGGTCACCGGCTGGTAGGAGCCCTCTTCCTAGGCGGTCTGCATCACCAATACCGGCTGGAGAGGGTAGCGGCATGAAAAGTGGGCGAGAATCCCGAACGGCAAGATTTTTGCGGGGCACAACGGCCGGCGGCGCTCAAATCCCGGTTCGCGAGGCGGTCTTCGAGCTAGTCAGCTCCTGGCGTGGATGTCGACCCAAACGTGAACGTGGGGCGCGCCACGGAAATACCACACCATGCTGGGGCTTTCGAGCTGCCAGACGTCCCACACGCCGTCGTTGCCAATATCCAGGTTCCTGTAGAACGCCATAGATAGTTCGTCGAAGCCGGCCGCCGCTTTGATATCCGCCATGGCTTCCGTGCGGTCGCTCTCGCGGAAGGGCAGCAGTAAGTCGTGCAGAACCTTCTCGACCAGTTCCCTCTGGTCACGGGTCATGTCGGCAACCCGAAGCCCTTCGAGTTGCTGGCCGCGTTTCTTGAGTTCCACCGTGGCGGTGGCCCTCTCCTCGCGGGGGTCGCCGAGCAGCGCGATCCGCCGCTGCTTGCCGTCGAGCGCCTGGAAGACTTCGTTGGCCCGCTTGGCCTGATACCAGTAGACGTTCTTGGGATGGTTGGGCTTTTCGTAGAAGCTCTGCGAGGCGTGGCCGTAGAAGATAGGACCCCCGAAGGCTTCGCCGTGGACCGAATCCCCGTCACAGCGCGCCGTGCAATGGTGTCCGGTGAGGACAAACTCAAAGTTGCCGCTGCCGGGCTCACCGAACAGCGCAACGGAATAGTTGCCAAGCCCGCCCGCGTCCTCATTAATGTGGTACATCACCTTGTCGACGAACTCGGGGTTGTGCAGCCCCTGGAAAATCTCCGTAATCATGGCCTGCTGATCGCGGGTAAATAATTCACCAACTTTCTCCGGCGTTATGAGCCAGTTGTTGTCGACTTTCGATTGCAGCGGGTGGCCGAACGGGAAGGTCACCTTCTGGCGCTGCTCGGACGTCAGGCTCTTGTAAAACGTGGCCACCAGGGTCTCGGAGCGCTGGCTCAGGTCGGGTGCGGCCATCGGCGGCGATGGGTTGCTCGGCACCACGGTCGTGGCCGCTAACCCCACGCTTCCCAGAGCGACAGACTTCAAGAAACGCCTTCGGTCAATTTCATCGCAGTCGGGGCATCGCATCGCAACCCCCTTTGACGACAGTTTCCGTTTCGAGGTTTTCGTTCGCCAGAAAACCTAGCACTTCTGCCCCATCGTGTCAACCGCACGTCATGCGGGGTAGTGGTGCAGTTTGAATTTCGCTCCCCTCGCGCGTAGGCCGCCAGTCTGCCAAACTCTGGACATGGCAAAGAAGGCCGCATCGTACACGGTGCTGTCGCGGATGCCGAAACTCCATTGCCCGTCTGACTTTCTGCTAACCGTTCTCGATCTGTGTCTGGATGCCCTGAGATTTATCCCACTTAGCCTCCTGCCGCGGTGTGCCCTGGCCGGCGAGAAGCTGTCCCCCCGCAAGCAAGCGACGCTTTACCTGGAACGCCAAATCAAACCTCGCCGAGCCAGGCTCGCTACCCGCTTGACTTTCGCGTACTGAGCGTGTATCCAGGCCGGCGGCCCCTTCCAGGAAAGCGACTTTTCAGGCCGAATCCTGACTTGGAAAGTAACTGATACCATCAGCCGCAACGGGAGCTTCAAGCAGTCGCAAGATTGGTTCAACGGCAATATGGACGCCATCCTAACGCTTGAGGTGATGCCGAGCCGCTGTCCATCGTCGATGAGTCAGAGAATACCGGACGGCGAACGCGCCTTTTGTCGTATGGTACCCGTGTCTATAGGGGGTAACATGCTAAATGGCGCGATGAGGCACTTCGCCGCGTGGGTGGTCTGCCGTATGTTACCGGCCAAAAGACGAAAACGGGAATTCCAGCAGGAACCCTCGCAGCGGGAATAAGGAGGAGAGAATGAAGACGGACTTGCTGCTTCTGGTGGGGGCCTTGATCCTGAGCGCCTCGTTATATGGGCAACAGTCGAGCCTTGAGGACCTGCACGGCAAGACGATTCTGGTCTTCACGCCGCATCCCGATGACGACGTTTTCGGCGCGGGCGGAACCATTGCTCTGCTGAATCGGAATCACAATCGTGTCTACATCGAAATTTACACCAATGATGATAAAGGGTCGTACGATCCCGAAATGTCTTCGCACCGCCTAGCGCGCATTCGCAAGCACGAGGAAGAAGAATCGGAGGGCTTGCTGGGCACGCCCAAGCAGAACATCTCTTGGATGGGCTACGATGACGGCATGCTCGAGTACGCGCCGCAGCCGAAGTTGGTGGAAGAGGCCACGGCCATTATCCGCCGCATCCGTCCCGACGTGCTGTTGAGCGTCGATCCCGGTGAGTGGTACGAGCGCTGGCATAAGACCGATCACCGTATGGCGGCGTTCAATACCATCGATGCCGTCCGCGCCGCGGAGTTTTGGCTCTACTTCCCCAACCAGAAGCTCCAACTCGGGCTCGAACCTTACCGCGTGCCGCTGATGTATTTCTTTTATCCCTCGCCGCAAGAAGCAAACACCTTCGTGAACATCGACAGCGTCGCCGACCTCAAAGCCGATGCCGCGCTCACGCAAGTGAGCCAGTTCGAACCCGCGATCAACAAGTACCGGCCCGATTGGAACCCAGTGGATCGCGAAAAGGCCAGGGATGAGTTGACGAAAGAGCAGCCCAGGAAGGACGGCCACTACGTCGAGGCCTTCCGCCGGGCGACGAGTTTCATCCAGTATTGACGGAGCGTTGTGCCAGCCTGATTGTAGCTCGCACAGCTTTTCGCTGCGCCAGCGCCAGGGACGCCTTGCGATGAGGGAAGAAGTACGGTTGGGCGCCGGTGAGGCTCAGCAGGTTAGACGGTCCTCAGCCCGAGGATCAAGTTGATGAACAGAATCTACCCGCTCAGATGTCCCTTCGGCAACCACCTCACTTGCCCTTTCCGGATCATGTGCATCACCTCGAAACGGGATATCGTTCGCTGGGCTCGCTCGAGCGATCGGAAGACTTGCGTTGCGTTTTAATCCGTCGTTTGATGGCTCGGTGGTCTTGCTCAACGATGTTATTCAGATAACCCAGACGTTCTCCGACAGCATCATCACCATCGGCTTGACCTCTTGCCAGCGGAGCCAGCCGTTGCCGCAGCCTGGACGCGACAGGAGCCGAAAGGGATCAAGTACCAGACCCATGCGCGATCATAGCACTGGAAAGCACCGCAAAAGGGTCGGCTGGATCAGGGCAGGTCCCCACTTCTTGATCGGTTCTGTCTTCAAAGAAATCGAGTATTTGGACCTTACGGGGTGCTGCAGCGACCCACCGTCTCGAGTGTGATTATGGGTGCGCGCGATGAAAAGCAGCTGCGCGAGAACCTCGCGAGCGCCGACTGGAAGTTAACGGCGGACCTGGTGGCCCGCCTCGATGCGGCCAGCGAATCAACTCCGCCGTATCCTTACTGGCACCATCGCCAGTTCATTGAACGAATGGCGGGTCGCGGTACGCTTCAAATTCACAGACATCAATCTCGGCGCGTGCGGGCACATGGCGAAATTCCGGATCAGGAGGCTCTGTAAACAGGAGCCGCACTCGCGTTGTGGTGATGGGCGTAAAGATATAACGAGCCGTGCTTGTATCCCCGCCGAACAGCCGTGCGTCGATGTCCCTCCACTGGCGGCCACCCCAGTATTGCAGCAGCGCCCACTGCTGAGTCCGGGCAACATCGGGTCCGAGCCCGCGGCTGTGCCCGTCAAAATAGCGCACGACAACGCTGGAAATGGTTTGCGGCGCCGGCCACTCGACGCCGAGATCGGCGGGCAGAGCCTCTGGGCGAGCCATCCAATAACTGCGCAGGCTTCCGTCGTTTGCCTTATTCGGTTCGTGGCCAGGAATCACGGGAACTCCAGGCTCCCATGAGGTCGCCGTTCCATCCATTGCCTTGAGAGCTAGATTCTTCACCTGGCTGAAGTCAGCGCTGAACAGCGTCGTGGTCGTCAACAGCGCGGCAGCAAGCAGCGCCGCCCTCCTTAATATTGAAGCGTGCGAATTCATCATCCGGGTCTCCCTCTGCGCGAGCCGAACGGAGCCTCGAAGGCGTTCGGATTGAAGTACTGATTTTCGAGTTGCTGCCGGCTCTGCGACCCCTGGCCCGCTTTGGGATTTCCGACAAGATTCGGCCGGCAACTGATCGCGTTGCAGGGCGCGGTGAAGCCCAGCGGCACGCCGCTCTGGAGATTCCAGCTTTGGGTCAGCGTCCAGCCGCTCAGCATCTTGGCCGCGGCGCCGTGTGTGAAGAATGGTCTTCCCGGCCCGGCAGGCAGTTGATACGTGGCGGCGATGTTGAGGATCTGAGGAATGTCATCGGAAGCGAGTGCGACGTATCGCGCCCGGTTGCTCGAATCTTCTTCAAGGCCGAAAGGCAGTCCGAGGCCCTGGCTGAATGAGAATCCGTTGTTGACGGCTGAGGCTCGGCCGACGCCGCGGCCGAAAATCGCGGGCTCAGGTTCGAACCTTCCAGGCCGGTCAGGTCAGGACTCACGATGTTCTTCTGAATCGTCCAGGCGACAAGCACGTTCAGCCCGTGGGAGTAGCGCTTCTCAAGTTTCGCCTCGAACGCGTCATAGCGGTTGTAGCCGTCCGGTGATACGGTGCCGGTCAGAGGATCCCATTCTGGAAAGGCTTTCAATACCAAGGACCCCGGGCACGAAGTGCCGCAGCCGAATATCGCGCCGATGGTCGCATCGGTCGGCGCCGGATTGTTGATGTTGCCGCGCAGCGCCGGACGCGTCGCGATAGGCACAGGATTCAGCGTGCGGAACGAATCGCCGATCAGGTGCGTGCCGTGCGTGCCTACATATCTCACGCTGATCATGCTGTCGGCCGGAAGCTGGCGTTCGACAAAGAGCTCCACTGCTCGACGTAGGGATCCTTGGGAGCCTGAAGGTTCGTGGCCACATTCTGTCCGAGAAACTGCTGATCCTGCGAACGCACCATGTTCAAGTCCGGAATCTGAATGTTCGCGGGCGCGCCCCGGCTCAGAATGAACGCTGGGCGCTCGAAGCTGAAATCGCCCGTGTACCCCACACGCTGGCCGAAGCCCACCGTGCTCGAGGCGCCGGTTTGAGGACTGAACTGCGCCTCAGCCGCGTCGCTGTAGATGAGTCCGAAGGCGCCGCGGATCACGGTGTTGTGACTTGCGAACGGAGACCAGGCGAAGGAAAATCTTGGTCCGAAGTCACCCTTGTTAGAGGGGTACAAGTTGCGCGACGGTGCAGAGGCGTCCCCAGGTAGACGACTGCGCCCGGTGCGTTCACGACGGTATTAGAAATGTTGAAGTTGACCAAGCCCTCGTCATTGCGCCGCTCGTTTGGCCAGCCAAAAATGTCGTAGCAAAGACCGAAACTCAGCGTGAGATCGGATGATCCGGAAATCATCCTGACTATAGAAGCCCCATTCACCCACCGTGTTGAAAGGCGAGTGACAAATTCCCGTGGTGGAGCCTTCGTCCACCGCGCCCAACAGGAATTGCGCCAGGGTGCTGCCGCCCTGGAGGTTGACGGGGTTGTTGGTAAGCCCTCCGGAAAAACTCAAAGTGGTGGGAAACGAATCCAGGTCCAGGCGCGTACCCTGCGATACATAAAATCCCGTCTTGACGGTGTGTCGGCCAAGCACCTTGGTGAGGTTGTCAAGGACCGTGACCGCGTCCTCGCCCTCGATGGCGTTCTCCCATTGGAGGGGATCATCGGCGTGGGGAACGCAGTGCGTGAGAATTGGCCCGTCACCGCGTGGGGGACCACGGTAGTGAGAGGATCGTAGAGGCAGTTGGCCGCGCCGTTCACGCCGCAGACCGGAGCAAAAGCGCGGGTCACCGGTAAAGTCACCGTTTCTTTCGCTTGGGAGGGGAACGGTCGAGATGGTCGGCTTGGTTTCGTGTAAGGTAATCACCAACGGCCCGCCGATGGTCCCGCCGAAGTTGTTAAAGTTCACTGCCGGTTCAAGGAACGGCCGGCCTTGTGCGTCGCGCCGTGCAAACGGGTTCGTGGCGTTAAAGAAGGAGTTGCGGTTGAACTCGTAAGTGTCGCCGTAGATCTGGTTGCTTTCGGATTTCAGCACCACATTCACTACCGCTCCGCTGGCGAAGCCGTACTCCGCCGCCAGGCCGTTGTTGACCGCATTAAACTCAGAAACGGCATCAGGAGAGGGGCTTACTACCACGTTTTCAGCGCCCAGGGCCGCGTTCAGATTCCCGTCCAGATACCACGCGTTCGCTCCCGCCTAACTCCCGTTGGCGTCGATCGCCGAGCCGACAATGTGGAGCGGGTCAGGGAAGCCGCCGAACTGGCTGTCGAATCCGAAGAGGCTGCCGGAAGGCCCGGTGGATTGCGTCACGCTGGGAAGGAGTTGGACGAGCGTCTGGATGTCGCGGCCGGGGAGGGGGCTATTCTGGATGTAGGTATTGCTGATGGCGGTGGTGAAATTGGACGGTGTGCCCTCCACCAGCAGCGGCGGCGCCGCAGTCACCTCCACCCGCTGCGTGGTCGAGCCCAGTTTGAGCTGGCCGTTCGCGGTCGTGGTCATGCCCGCCGTGACCGTCACATTGCTGATCCCCAACGCCTCGAATCCGCTGGCGGTGACCTGAATCGAGTATTGTCCGGGCACTAGCTGCGGCGCGAGGTGGAAGCCGTCGGAATTCGTGGTCAACACGGATTCGACGTTCGTGGCCATGTTCTTGACCACTACTTTGGCGTTGGAAACCAGGGCGCCCCGCAAGTCCGTAATGGTTCCCTGGATGATGCCGCGATCGAGAGAGCCATAGAGCGCTGTGGCACACGTCAGCGCAATCACCAGGGCTACGACCGACGAAGAACTTCGTCTGAGCAATAACCCCTCCCGGATCGTCTGTCCTTTCAACCTATTGAAAGCCATTTTCCCCGACGCCAGGCCTTGGTACCACTGCGCACAGACAGGTGTCAAGCCAAAAGTATACGCTTGAAACTCGCAAGCTAGCTGGAAACCGTTTCGATCACGGCGCCCGCCGCGCCGCGCTTGGTGCAGACCTTGGTAAGCCAGCAGGACCTCCCGGCGGCGTTCGAGAGAGCAGGGCAGGAGCGGCAGTCGCAGTTCGTCCGAGCGAAAGATGCCGATCTCCTTGAACAGCGCCTTGGTGTTGGCAATCTCGTCTCCCAGGCCGAATAGGTGGATGAGGGGCAGCACCTGGTCGGAAAAAATCTCCACCGCCTGCTCGAGGTTTCCGGATTGAACGTGGCGGACGGCGGTCTGATAGGGGACCGGGAAGATCGAGGGCGCGATAATCATGCTGCCGTCCACGCCCAGCAGGGAGGCTGCGGAAGGCCACCACGTCGTCGCCGGAAAACACTGCGACGTCGCGGGCCTTTTTCAGGGCGGTAATCTTGTCGAGGTCGTGGTCGGTCATCTTCACGCCCACCACGTGCGGGCAGGCGTCAAGAATGGCCAAAAGCTCTTCGGCGCGCAGAAAAGTCTTGGTGTACATGAGATTGTCATAAATCACCAGGTCGAGATCGGACCCGCGATCGAGCGCTTTGAAGAATTCGAGCACCATGGGGAAGGAATTCGGGAAATAGTAGGCGCACGGAATCAGGCCGGCGCGAATCCCGACCTTGGCGGCGTGGCGGGCCAGTTCGATGGCTTCCTCCAGGTTGGTGTGCGTCAGGTCGGCAACGATTGCCTTGTCCGAAGAAACATGGTGGACGGTGAAGTCCATCAGCTCGATGCGTTCCTTGAGTGAAAGCGAGACCGATTCGCCCGTGCTGCCGCAAAGCGTCAGCCCTTCAAAAGCGGGGAAAAGGTGAGCCAAAAGACGAAGAAGCGAATCAAAGTCGATTCTGCCGCGGTAGAAAGGAGTGGGAATCACCGGAAGTGAACCGCGAAGTGTCATTACATCCGTTTTTCCGTTGCTTGACCGGGGCGCTTGGTGGTCTCGGCGTCCCCGCCCTCACTACTGTATTGAAATGAATTTCCGGCTGATGATAAGCATGCGACTGCCGAGTGTCAAGCGAGCGGCGTGCGTTGACCGGCGAAAACAGCGGTATTATGCTGTCGTTAAGCGTACTGACGGCGTGTGATTTGAGGTAGTCGGGTTTTCTCGCTAATCCCCAGGCCACGTGAGGCGCGGGAGTCTCGACGCCTGGTTCTGGGAGCTCTGCCTCGCATGGCAATGAGCGGAGGTGAAAATGGCGCAGCGGTATCTTGTGCCGGCGATCAAGCGGGCCTTTGACGTAATTGAGTTGCTGGCCGAGCAGGAGGCGGGCCTGGGAGTGTCAGAGGTCCGCCGCGCTCTGGGTCTGCCGCTCAGCTCGGTGGCCAACATCCTCTACACGCTGACGGACCTGAGGTATCTCGAGCGGGACGAACGAGACACGTCTTACCGGCTCAGCGTGAAATTGCTGGGGATTGCCGGCCGCGCGCAGGAGCGCATGGACACGGTGGCGCAGTGCCGCAGCCTGCTGGAAGACGCGGTGCGGGAATCGGGCCTAACCGGACACCTGGCGGTGTTGCGCGACGGCGAGGCGATGTACGTGGCCCGCACGCCCAGCAACAGCATGGTGCAGGTGAACTCCTACGTGGGACAGCGCTGGCCGCTTTATATTTCGGCGGCCGGCAAGGCGCTGCTGGCCTTTGTTCCCGAAGGAAAGCTGGAGCGCATGGTCAAGCAGCTGGCCCTCGAAAAGCGCACACCGCACACCATCACCGGTCCGGCCGCACTAGTGAGGCAACTGCGCAGCTTCCGCCGTTTGGGATACACCTGGGAGCGGAACGAAGGAGAGATGGGACTCGGGTGCGTCGGCGCTCCGGTCTTCGGGCCGGAACGCGAAGTAGTAGCGGCGCTGAGCCTGTCGGGCACAACCCACCAGGTATCCGCGCCACGAATTCCCGCCTTGGGGAGCCTCGCAAAGAAATACGCCGCCCAGATGTCACGGCGGCTCGGCGCCAAAATCTAAGTATTACAGCCGTCTCCCTTTGCGGAACCGAGCCTGCAATGCAGAACTGCTACGCAGCCGCCCACTTGACGGGCCGGGTCTTGGCTACGGGTTTCGCCTTGCCTTGGCGTTCGAGGCGATCCATGTGTCCCTTCACCGAGAACATCGCGATGGCCCAACTCTCCTTCGGCCAATCCCCGACGGCGTTCGCCACCACGTCGATCAATTCGCGCAGCGTGAGTCCTTCGCGACGCTTGCCGAGGCCGGAGAGGATCGCGCGGTCGAGCGACTCGACCGTCTGCCGCGACTCGGCGATGAAATCGCGCACTTCCTCACCGCGCATCGTCGGCCAGTGGCCTGAATAGAGGACATCGATCGACAAGGCTTCGAAGTACCGCAGGGTGGAAAGATAAAGATCCACGCGATAGTAAGTCACGGGAATCGCCAGGCCGCCCGCCGCCTTCGGGCAGCCGCGCCCGTGAATTGCATCACCCACGAAGGCGGCCTTGTTGCGCGCGTCGTAAAGCGCCAGGTGGCCGTCGGAATGTCCGGGCACGTGCAGGACGTCAAGGCTCCAGCCGTCGTCGAGTTCGATCTTCTCGCCGCCCGAGAAGCATAGGTCCATTCTTCTCGCGTTGCCGGCGTCGGGTGCGGGTTCGGGATCGAAGCCGACGTCGTGATCGTCTCGCAGAAAGTTGTACCGCTCTCCGAAAAGCGCGCGCGGACTCTCAACAAGGTGGCGGTCCCACGATCCGCAGCTCAGCAGTGTGTGCGGCGACAGGCGCTTGATGGCGTCGTTGCCTCCCTGATGATCGAGGTCGGCGTGGGTTGTCACCGCCAGAGTCAGCCGCTCCGGCTTCAGCTTGATCCGGTCCACGTAGGGAAAGATCACCTTCTCGGGCGTGGCGGCGATTCCGGTATCGACGAGCACACAGTTTGCGCCCGCGAACAAATACTGGAAGAGATTGCGGTCGCCATAAAGCGACTGGATTTGGTAGACCTTGGGATAGAGTTCCGTAAAAACCTCCCGTCGCCGCAGCGCTTTTCATTACACCGAAACGCGATTCGAGCCGAGCCTAATCTCCGCAGCCGGGATTGTCAAGTTTTGCACGCGCCGCTGCCGGTAGAGGCGCAGTCCGCGGACGCTTCGGCTCGCGCGCGCGCCTGACACCGTTCCTCGTAGACCGTGATCAGCAGCGTGCTCATCAGCACTAACGCGCCGCTCGCAATCATGTAACCCGTCAGGCGCTCGCCATAGAGCGCCGCCACCAGGATGCCGAAAAAAGGAATCAAGTAGTTGCACAGCGCCGCCTGCGTCGCGTCAAGCCGGGTGAGCACGTTGAGAAACAAAACCATGGAAAGAAAATACTGGCAGATGGCGAGACCCGTGAGGCCAAGCCAAACTTCCAGGTGAAGTGCGGCAGGTTCACGAAACCGCTGGGTTCAACCGCGAGTGTGATGGGCAGCATGAAGATGAAGACAGCGTAATAGCTGTAGAGCAACACCTCGAGCGGGGAGAAGCGCTTCAGCAGCCTTTTGCTGTAAGCGTTGTAAAAGGCGCTGCCGTTGACGCTGAGGAAGATCAAGACATTGCCCACCAGGAACCGGCTGCTGGTCAGATTCAGCTCTTTCCAATCGACCCCAGAACACTCGAGAACCCCGGCGAGAGCCAGCGCAAAACTGATCCAGCGGACGCGGGTCATGCGTTCGTCCAAAAGGACGTACGCCAGGAGCGCCGTCGAAACCGGAAGTGCGAGCATCAGCAGCGCCGCGTTGGACGCGAGCGACAGGCGCACACCCTAGGTGATGAAGAGCTGCGCCACCACCTGGCCGCACAGACCGATCAGGATAAACTCGCCCACATCGCGGCGCGTTATGGGCCGTCCCGGGCCGCGCGAGCCCCGCCGGCGCCAGACGATCGGCACCAGGAACACCGTCGCCGCGGTCATCGGCAGGAAGGTGGCGAAGATAGGACCCATCTGTTTCCTGCACGATTTTTACCATCACGAACTGGCTGCCCAGATGAAATTGCACATCAGCAGCAACAGCCAGTCCCGGAGTCGCGCCGCCGATGCCAACCCCTTCCTCCTGGAGCAGATTGTCCGGGCGAGACGCGCCTCCCAGCCCGGATGACCTTTGTGGCTTGGAAAAGTATCACAACTTGGATAAAGTGCGCCCCTAGCTTCTGCTTATCGAAGGAGGCCTCAAATGGTGGGAAGGCCCTTCGAGCGGTGCGCCGCCGCTGCCTTGATCCTGACCGCGCTCGACGTCTCCGTGCTTCCGGCGCGGGACCGCGTGAACGCCCAACTGCCGTGGCACGAGCCGGTGCTCGATTCCCAGGGCAGACTCCTCGCCTGGTACGAGCCGGACAATGAGCGTGGATACGACAAGGTGCTCTACCTGGGCTGGGACTTCATCGAGCACAAAGTGCCGAACGACACGCGCACGCACGCCGGACTGAAGATTTATCTAATCAACTCCCTGTACGACGACCAGACCCTGCAAGGCGCCAACTGGCAGCACAATCCCGCCATGGTCTACAGCAGCTTCATCGATTCGCTGGCGGGATGGTATCCATACTCGGGCGACAAAAAGGCGATTCAGGCGGTGCAGGGAATGCTGGACTACGAGCTGGCCCACGGTACAACGCCGGCTGATTGGAACTGGCGCAACGTCCCCTTCGCCACCTCCTGCGACGACCAGACGGAGTACGGCCGCTGCCTTCAGGACATGCCGCGAGAATTCTACGGCGGAATCGAGACCGACAAGCTGGGCGAACTCGGCACCGGCTGCGCGCTGTTCTATGAAATGACTGGGGAGCGCAAGTATCAGACCGCGGCGCTCCATTGCGCCGAGGCGCTGGCCGCGCACGTCCGCGAGGGCGACGCCGAACACACGCCGTGGGTGTTCCGTGTGGACGCGCGCACCGGCTAGATCCTGGCCAGGGAAAAGTACGGCGGGATCGTCGTCTCGCCCTTGCGTCTCTTCGACGAGCTGATTCGCCTCCATGAAGGTGATGCGGCGGCCTTCGCTCGCGCGCGCGACATGGCCTGGAAATGGCTGCTCCACTATCCGCTGCATCACGGTCCCGCCTACGACAAGTGGAGCGGTTACTTTGAAGACGTCCCGAGAGACACGACCAACATGAATCAGGCGGCGCCGACCTACACCGCGTACTACCTACTGACCCGCCCCAACGTCGCGGAGTTGGACCACGATTGGGTGAATCACGTCGGACACTTGATCGATTGGGTGCGCAGCACGCTGGGTTGGGGCCCCTTCTTTGGCGCCTGGGCCATCGACGAGCAAGGGCCGCCGCCCAACTATCATGGTTGCTGCTCGTGGGCGGGTCTGGGCAGCGACACCTCGCGCTGGGGCGCGATCAACGCGATGTACTATGAGCGGACTGGCGACGCGCAGTCGAAGGAAAACGCCTTCCGCGGGCTGAACCACGCCACCTATTTTGCCGGGGCGGACGGCAGAATCTCGTGTTGCCGCCAGGGTTTTGGCGGCCAGTATTGGTTCAGCGATGGCTACTCCGATTATCTGCGGCACTTCAACTGGGCAATGGGAGCCGTTCCGCAGTGGGCGCCAGCGGGCGAGAATCATCTCCTGCGTTCGAGCTCGATAGTGCAGAAAGTGAAATACGGCGAGAGCAGCGTCAAGTATCGCAGCCGCGCAAGCTGGAGTTGCGGAAAACGCCAGCGCGACAGCCGCAGAACGCTACGTGAAGGATTGGAGTGTGGTGGGCCATACTTCGGAGGTGGCTATGCTGCGCCCGCAGTTCAGCTTTACGCGCGATGCTGCGGGTTATCTCAACAGCGCAACGCCCGAATCGGAATGGTCGGTCCAGCCCTGGGCCTACGACAAGGCGTACCTCGTTTTGATTCGCAAGGACGAGGAGCGCCCGCAGAACGACAACTACGTCGCCCCAAGCTCCACGTGATGAGCGCCCAGCAAGCAACACCGTGACGAATGTTCCCGCCGTCAAAATCAACGGCGTCCAGAAGACGCTTTATCCATTCGAGATCACAACCGGTAGAGCCAGCGAACGCAACCAAGCGAACGACCTCGGGCGCTGCTTTTTCGTGGACTTTGAAGGGGAGACGAAGCTGGGGCCTTCCAACACCGTCGAAATCACGCTGCAGATCCGGAACGGTCTGGTTTTCAAAGGTGCCTATCTTGATTGGCCTGACCAGATGCCGTATGGAAGCAGCCGACAGGGGTCTGAGCAGTAACGACTTTCACTTGAACTGTCTACTTCGCTGCCCGCGGTGCCAGTTCTTGCAAGGCAATCTGACACGTCTGCGGCGGTGAATAGAGTACCGCGGACACCTGAACCACAAACGTCTCGCCTGATTTCAAAACCCGGTGAGTACGCTGTCTTGCAGCTTCAGCCAGGTTCACGGGATTGCTTGTCCACGGCTCGAGGATGACGTGCCGATATCCTCGCCAGCCGCCGTATACCAGCCACATCCAAAGCTGCGGACAGATCTCAGCCGGAAACTTCAGCAGGAATCCCTGGCCTGTCTTGGAGTCTTCAATGGCGTACCAACCCGCACTCAGTTCGGTCGCGTAGTGGCCGCAATAAATTCCCGCCGTTTGCGGCTGCGTCAGGCTCATGTCCGTTTTTCCGGCTTCGGTTTCAAGCAGCGGCCAGGGGTAGCGCTGGCCGGGCTTGCCGAGCGACGGATGCGAGCTCAAGCCCACGATGCCTGTTTTGGCGGGGATCCGCAGGACGGACGGCTGGCCGGTGTCGATCGCGGGATGCGTACCCCAGATGAAATCGATCGGGTGCGACCCGAGGTTGGTGATCTCCGACCGCACGCTGAGGATCGGACGGTTCTTGTCGAGACGCACGGTCTTGCACCTGGACGGGGCTGATGGGCCCGAAGGCGGTGAGTCGAGCGGTAGCTTCGCCCTTTGCGTCCTCCGCGCCTTCGAGCTTCCAGCTTACGGATCGCAGCTCGCCGAGATTGGGGTAATGCTCTCCAGCATGATCGCATTCGTCGCAGGTGGGAAAAGCTTCGTCCCATCCTCCGCACCAGTAATTGTCGAAGTTCGCCTCGATGGCGTAAGGCTGAGGGACAATGCGCGGGTTGTGCCAAAGGAAGTTGCGGCCGGCGGGCTTCCAGATCAAATCGTAAATCTTGGCGCCGACGCCGGGCAGCACGGTCACCTGAAGGGCGTCATTCTCAAGCAACACGGCGCCCAGCCCGTGCACGTGCGCGTTGATGTCGATGTGGGTGCTCATTTTCCTCCTGCTCCTTGAGCGCGCGGTGCCGCAAGCTTCTGAACAGCCGCGAGTCGCTGGCGGACGTCCTGGTCGCCAGGATTGAGCGCCTGCGCCTGGCGCAGGTAGCCGAGGCACCGCGCGTAGTCCTGGCTCTGAAAGCTCTTCCGGGAGAGGATCATACATTCCTGAAAGAGCAGATTGGCCGTCTCGGCGTCCCGCGGGTTCAACTCGCGAGCGTGGGCGAGGACTCGATAGGCAGCGTCATCGCGCTGGAGAGTAAACAAGGCCGCCCCCAGGAGAGCGTTCGTACCAAAAAACTCGGGCCGCATCGCGTCGGCCTTTTCGAGCGGCGGCAGCGCGTCCGCTTAACGCTTCAATCGGAAATACGTCAGCCCCAGGTTGTGCTAACCTCCCAGGAATTGGGATCCAACCGAGGGGCCGCTTCGAGCGGGGGCAACGCGTCTTGATAATCGCCGTGCCGCCCGTAAAGCATTCCCAGCAGCGTGAGCTTGTCGGAATCGCTGGGGCTCGACAGCCGCTGGCAAGCGAGGCGAGCCTGAGGGAGGGGATCACTCTCGAGCGCCTTGCCGCAGGCGGTCGCTTCAGCGGCGCCTTGATCGTAGTATTCCCGCAGCCTGGCAGACTCGGTATACCCGCGCTCCGCGTCCGCTGGCCGCTTTTCCTTTTGGTAGGCGCGCGCGAGGTGATCCGGAATACGGAAATCGCGCGGGTCTGACTTTGCCGCCGCGATCAGCGTCTGTTTCGCCTGCTTCAAATCACCAGCGTCCAGGTACGCCGAGCCTAAGTAGAACAGAGTGTCCTCGAAAGGCGGCGTCGAGGCAATGGCGGATAGCCGGCGGACCGCTTCCTTTGGGTTGCCCTCCACCAAGTCCATGCGGCCCAGGTAATAGGAGACCGCGGCTCGGCCGACTGCCGCTTCCTTGCCCGCCTCCGCGAAGTCGCCGCGCGCCTCCACAAAACGGTACAGCGCGAACTCGCAGATCGCGAGCTCAAAACGCGCCTGGGTCAGGGCGGGGCTCAGGGACAGCGCCGCCTTGAACTCACGCGCCGCTTCCTCGAAATTTTGGTTCTCGACGTACTCATAGCCCTTGCCTAAATGGGCCGCAGCTTCCTCGCCGGACTTTGAGGGATGATCGGAGCGAAGCTGAAAAGCATGGCAGAGCAGCGGGGCGAGTAAAGCCCAAAGAATTAAGGCTGTCCTGACCATGCGAGCATTTTAGGGGCTCCGCCGCAGCGGTTCAACGTGAAGCAATCAGCGGCCTCTGATGGATCATTGACAATCGAGCCTGCAAGGCACTAAGTTCCACTGGAATGACCTTTCTACCTATTGAAGATGGTGCCGGCAAGATTTCTATGTTACGTTGAGGCGACGGGAATCAGCGGCGATGTTAAGCTCAGCTCCGGCGGCGGAATTCCACCAGGATGGCTATTGCGTTGTTCCTTCGTTCTTGAGCCAGGACGAAGTGGCGGCGCTCCTCTCCGAAATCGAAACCATCTCCACCGGCGCCACTCTGGCGAGCCACAACAATGAGCGGATGGAGATGGAGCCGCATCAGCCGCCCGACGGGACGAAGGTGAGGCGCATTTACGAGCCTTGCACCTATTACCCGGCTTTCCGCGAACTCTCGGAGTCCAAGAAACTGCTGGACGCGGTGGAAGCGGTGCTCGGGCCGAACCTGACGTTTCATTACAGCAAGATTAACATGAAGCCGCCTTCGATCGGCTCGGTCGTCGAATGGCACCAGGACCTCGCCTACTATCCGCTCACCAACTCTGACTCGCTGGCCGTTCTCTTCTATCTGGACGCGGCGGATTCCGGCAATGGCTGCCTGCAAGTGATTCCGGCTATTGCGGCGGTCCCGTGCTGGACCACACGCGCGACGGGTACTTCCAGGGGCGAATCACCCAAGCCTTCGATCAAGCGAAGGCCGTGGCTCTCGAGGCGCCGGCCGGTGCGGCCATCTTTATGCACGGCCTGACGCCGCACTCCTCGGCTCCGAACTCCTCCAGCCGGCAGCGTCGCACGCTGATTTTGAGCTATCGCGCAGCGGACGCTTTTCCCATACACGTCCCCGAGATGACGGTTAAAAACGAAAGCCACTGCCGCCCTATACGGGGAGAGCAATGCGCAGTCGCGCGCTTTTCGATTAGCGCCTTTCCGATTCCGCGCTACCCGAAAGAGACAAAATCACTGTACGAACTCCAGGAACTGTCACGACAGCGCGAAGCTGTGACGTAGAACCTTTCCTTCGGCACCAGAACAGAAGCAAAGCACGTCACGGAAGGCGGCGTTCTCCGAGAGGATCTACTCACTTCCGGTAACGCGCTATCCATTATCCGAATGTCAGGCGTACCTCGAAGCGAATTCGAATCTTGAAACACAGCACGATTACCAGGGTGAAAAACATGAAACGGAGTTTCACTTTCCGAGTGGTCATTGGAAGCACCCTCGTTTGCTCAGCTCTGGCCATTCGCGAGCGTGCCGCGACTCGGGCTCTTCTGGCGGCGCAGCCGCACCGCGCTCGGGAGGCCGCGGCGCCGTCGATCACACCGCTTTGGTTTCAGGGAAACGGGGAAGACGATCCCGCTTCGGTCGAGAACGACACACCTTTCCGCGCTAGCAGTTCATCGTCGGCGCGCAGTGGACGACGCCGCGCTACTATCCCAATCCGAGGGTTCAGGCCGCCGATATCATCCCGGTGACCTGGAGCGACGACGGCCACAGCTACGTCATCATGGACGATGGGTCGGTTTACGACACCAAGGGAACCACCGTCATCGCGCGGATGGCCGCGGGAACCCCCAAACGCCAATACCAGGAGGTGGCCGATCCGCGCAATTGGCAATGGTTCGGCGGCTTCGGTCCCGGCGACAGGCCCACCTGGGTCTCGGCGACAGCTCCAAACTTGGCGCGCAACATCCGCTAGCTCAGCTACCCCGCGCGGCGGACGCGCCGGCTGCGCTGCGGATTCCGCGCCCTGCGAGTTCTAGAAGGAAGTACCCGGACACGCGGGTTACGTGAACTACCCGCACATGGCCTACGACCGCCCGCTTCAACGATACCTGCTTAGCTTCGCGTACTGGTATTACCGCGACTTCCAGCCGCCCGGGGAAAATGGCCCGATGGTCCAAGGCGGCGCAGAGCTGATCGTGCTCGAAGCGTCCCAGCCCTGGGGCCCATGGTCGTTCGTGATGAGGAATCCTTACCTGGGCTCAGGCAACGGCTATGGACCAAGTTTTCCCGTGCAGTGGCAAGATGCGCGCACGCCTGCCGGCCAGGACCTGTGGATGGTTTGGGCAGCCAATTTCTCGCATTGCGGCGAGCCGATGCTCGTTCCGGCTCATCTGTGCCACGGCGTCTATGGCATGAACCTCCGCCGCGTGCACTTCACGCTCGCCGGAACCGCCGGCGCCGTCCCTCGTCCGTGGTGCGACCAAGACGTGGGCTTCGCGTCGCACGGCACCGCCACTTTTCAGAATGGCGAATTCAAAGTTAGCGGCAACGGCAATCTCGCGCTGAGTCCTGACGCGTTCGGTCAGTACAAGGATCATCTCGACCACGACGCGTTCCATTACGTGTTTCGGCGCGCCACGGGCGACGCTGAACTCTCCGTGCATTTGCGCGCCTCGGCGCCAGGAACCGGCGCTCAGCCGGGACCCGAGGCATCCGACGGCCTCATGGTGCGCGAGCCGGATTACGACCTCGGCCAAACCAAAGATCAGTTGCAGGGCCGTGCGCTCAGCCCTGGCGATACCTTCAGCGAGTCTGCGCGGTATGGCTACGTGGGTGTGTTGGGCAATGGTGATGTGTTCTTTGAGTGGCGGGACGAAGGCCGGGTGTCTCGATCGCCGGCGAAATCCCATCGCTGCACCCGTGGCTGCGTTGTGAAAATTGTTCGCGCGAAGGGTCAGATCCGGGCGTTCCTCGCTGCTTCACTTGGCGCCTGGCGCGAGGTCGGCAGCCACACCTTTGCCACGCCGCTTTCACCTTCGGTGATCGTGGGCATGGCGGCCGCCAGCGACAGTCCCAGCACGTCTCCTCGTTACGCCACCTAATCCGGCAGCTTTGATCAGGTTCTGGTGCAAATAGCGGACGGAGAAAGGAACAGATCGAATTCAACCTGCTTGTGCTGCTCGCGCCATCAAGCGGCCATCACCCGTTGCCACATCTCGGCTTGGCTTGAGACGGGACGGCGGGTAAGCGATGAGAGGTCATATTGTCCTTTGCGGATCTTGGCTGCTAACTCGATGCCGGTGATTATCCTGCGGCCGTGGTCGAAGCGCTGGAATTGAAGCATGGGATGAAGTCTCTGCTCGATGCGCCGGTGGTCCTGTTCCACCAGATTATTCAAATGCGGGCAGGATCGAATCCTCATCGGGTCTTCCCCGCGATAGTTGAATTCGTTCCTTATCCCCATCCGTCGCAACGCGGAATGGTTCGGTGTGAAAGCATCGAGCGTAACCACTGCGGCTCACCGTGATGGCGTAGCGCTTGGCGAAAGAACGCGGTGGCGGCGGCCCGATCCCGCCCGGGACTGAGATAGAACTCGACACTCTTCCCGTGCCGGTCCACGGCACGGTAGAGAAACACCCACCGGCTGCTTACCTTGACATAGGTCTCATCAACCCGCCAAGAGTCGCCCACGCGGCTCTCGTATCGACGCCACTTCTGCTCGAACTCTGGCGCATATCGCACCGTACACCGCATCACGGTCGTATGGCTAACGCTCAGACCCCGACCGGCCATCATTTCCACTAGGTCCCGATAGGACAGCTTATAGCTCACGTACCAGCACACACCAAAACGATGATCTGGTCGTCGAACCAGCCGCCGTGGAAGAGAGGATTGCGAGTCGAACGGCGCGTCGCCACGTCATGAGGCTAACCCAGCCGCCTCTGACATTCTATGAATTAGGGAAAACCGACACTTATCGACGAATTGGGGACAATGGAAATTCCGTTGAATGCATTTATCACGAGGCGTAATATTTAAAGGAGATAGCGTACGACGTTCTCTGAACCGAGGTGACCTATGAGATGGCCGGCCGGCTCTTCATCAAATCCCGCACGTGGCAAGCCCCTACGACGTGTTTGGACCTTGACATCCGTCCTTGGGGTGCTGTGCCTGGGCGGGTGGCAGACGGGCGGGTTCAAAGGCACCTCCCCCACGCTACGAGTCAGCCCGGCGTTCGCAGCCGTCAGGGATGCCGCCGATGCCGCGGCGGGGGCAGAACGGGCTCTGATAGCTTTCGGCCACGAACTCAGGGATTCAATCCGCCCAGGCCAGACTCAAACTTGGGCTACTCCTAGCCTCACTGAGGGCGCGTACTATTCAGTGGATATCAGCCTGGATGCTCCTTCCACTCTAACCACGCCGGACGAGCTGGTACCGCGCCAAATAGCCTCACCTATTACTTTCAACGTCGTCAAGGAAGACATCCGGCCACCGGCAGCGAGGGTCACGGTAAGTTTTGTCTCGGCGGGAAACGCCACCATCACCAAGGGACTGCACTCCGGCGACCCCAGCACCTACTTCATCGTTCGCGCAGCGCACTCCGGTGCTGCTGAGCTCGCGTTGACCGCTCCCAGCCACCCGAATGTCTCCCCAGGTGAAAATGACCCCATCGGTTACCGGGCCAATATGCGGCTCCTTGCAGTTACAGGCGACGACGCCCTCCAACTTGCGCCAAACACTGCCCGCGACTGGCAGCATGCTTTGCACATGGCGCTCGGCCGGACCGTGTTCGGCACCTCCGATGACATCGAGTACCTTTACAACATCAACGAAGGTAAGAACGGCTGGCAGTGGCTGACGTTTGATTACACCAGTGCCACACCGAAGCTGGCTTTCTTCGAACTGGATTTGCTCGATCGCGACGTCCCTTGCACCATGAAGATCTACCGGCAGGAGAAGGGTACTGAAGGTCCGCACCTAACCGAGTACACCCAGGGCAAGGACCCAACCGAGATCCGTCACGACGATCAGACCGATGAACTGGTCGACTTCAAGTTCATGACGCGGGTGCTGACGCCCGGTCGCTACTACCTGAGTGTAAAGGCCAACCATCCAAGCTGGAGCCTGCGCACCTCGCTCTATGACGTGCCGCCTTATAGGGATCCACAAAAGGCGGTGGACCTTGCCATGCGATACATGGTGGATGTGGGGGACTCCTTCTTCTCCAACACGCCCCGCAAAGGGGCCGTGAGAACCCGCGCGGAAAACGTCACGGATGAAACCGAGCGTTGCATCACCTGCCATCCCGCGCACTTCACCATGCTCGCCACCCTCACGGCGGCACGCAACGGTTATACGATACGCAATCATCCCGAATTCAAATTCATGATGGACAAGCTCTATAACGCGCCGGCTCCGCTTTACGGCTTCAAGAACACGGCCTGGCTGCGATTCGAGCTTGCACCGACCAACGGCATCAGCCGTCTCGGCAAGATGTTATTGATGTACGAGGATGTGGTGAGCCACCGGCCTACCGCCACGCCAGAATTCCTAACGCATTACCCGCAGCTTGTGTATGACGCGCGCGACAGCCTTCCCAGGACAGACACCGTCCATTACATGAACAAGTTCCAGCCCACCAAGACCCGCAACTATGAGTTTGACGGCAACCGGCCCATCAGCGATTTTCGCGTGGCCACAGATTCCTGGTTCGTACTGCACCAGATGGCGGTCCGAGCTGCGGCACCCGATCGCGAAGGCAACGCCGAGGATTCAGCCAAGTCTGCGGCCCACATCGAACAACTCATGACTTCGGCGCCCACCAATGACCTGGAGGACATCGTCGAGCAAACCAAGGGTCTCGCAATGATGATGAAGGCTGACCCGGGTTTGACGGTGCGGTTTGAGCCCATTGTCAAGGAGAATATCCAGAAGATTTTCGACCGCCAGCACACCGATGGCGGCTGGGTAACTGCGGAGTACATGTCGAACGAGCAGTTCTTTGATGCCGCGACACGTGCCCCCTTCGAGAAGAAGACAGACCCAAGCCTGCAGTTCATGACGGGCGAGGTGCTCTATGCGCTCAAGCTCGCCGGTTACAACATGCAGGATGCTCGGGTGCAAAAGGCCACCCATTGGCTACTCGGTCAGCAGCTCGAGTTCGGCGGGTGGCTCGATAACAAAGGCGAGCTGTTCCTGCAGCCCCATCTTGAGACGAGCTGGGCCATTATGGGACTTTCACAGATGTACCCCCGCACGGGCCCCGCGCTGGCCCCGGCCCCCGCTCCGCCCACGACAGTGGGAGCCCTCCATAACCGCCGTACTGACCGGTCCAGTGAGAGCCAAGCCAGCGCTCAAAGAGCGCCGCTACGAGTCATCCCCACACTCAACTGGCTCGATCAGGTATGGTATGACCGCGATCCGGCGGTGTTGCGCAAGATTCTGCCCCTGCTGCAGAGTCCTGAGCCCTTGGTCCGCGCGGAGGCCGCGGCGGCGATCGGTCGCATGGCCGTCGACGCGCCAGATCCAACAGCTTTCAAGGCGGCGGTGGTGCCGCTGGCTCGTGTATTGGGAGACCGCACGAAAATGACGAGTCGTGCTGCGGCCTGGTCGCTACGGCAGATCGGCAACGATGGCGTGGCTGCGGCAGCGGACAGCGTCACGTCAGCGCTTGCAAGTCCCGATGACTACACTCGTCGCGGTGCCGCGCGCGTCTTCTACCAGTATTGGTACCACATGGTGGACCGCGAAGGCGTGGCTCATGCGCTGATCGCTCACGTCGACGACCCGGACATGCTGGTCCGCATCGAGTCTTTGAAGGCGCTGTGGCGCTGGTGGTACCGCACGGAGGATTTCGGTCTCCGCCGCCAGATCGAACGGGCCTTCCTCGAGCGGGCAGGGGTTGAAAAAGAGCAACCACTGGTACGCCTGAACGTGGCCCAGGCGATTTACAACATCCTTGACGACAACACCGTGCAGTTCCATAGCAACTGGCTGCGCTCCATGGCGCTCAAGCAGGACCGCGAACAGGCCGAAGCGGCTCGGATCATTGAAGTCGAAAGACCGATGGCGCAGGAACTCGCGGCCGCTTTGACACCGGAAAATCCGACGGCTCGCCAGACGGTGCTGACTGCTCTCGACTACTATTTCCTGCGCGGCGGCATTGGCAACGACTACGACTCCATCACTTTCTACGATCACGATGCTGCCGAGACGATGGCTCGCGCCATTCTACCGTTGCTTGACTCGGCAGACCCGGTAATCTCGGGCAAAGCCCTGGAAGCCGCCGCCGTAGCCCGCGACGCCCAGGATCGTGATCTACTTCTGGCCGTCATGAGGCGCCTCAATTCCGGTGACCAGCACGCGCGCCAGATTGCACGCCAAGAGCTCATCAAGTTCCCAGCACAATATTCAGCCTATAAGCCGCCGGTGCAGGCCCAGCCGTCGGCTTTATCGGGAGGAAGGTAGGTAGGGCCATGTGCGGTTTCGCCGGTTTCATCGGCGAGACACACGGAGCCAAAACATTCGGGACAACGCATGAAAATCTCAAAGAGACTGACATTTGTACTGTGGCTCGCCGTTGCTCTCGGTGTGGTGGGCAGCAATCAACCCCTGAGGCTGGAGGCCGGCCTCGATCAAGCCACCACGGGCTCACGAGTTCCTGCCTCCCAGGGCACCGATCTCGGCGTCGTCAACCTGCTGCGCTCGTCGCTCTCCAGCCCGCAAGCCGACGCGCGTGCCGCGGCTCTTCAGTGGATCGCTCGCGATGCTCGGGCCCAAGACGATTCCTTGATTGAGCCAATTCTTGCGGCGCTGCAGGACCCGAACGGAGGCGTGCGGAATGAGGCGCTCGCCAACATGGGCTGGGTCTACAGCCGCCACCAGGGTGATGCCACCGGCCAGCAAGCCCTGGCCGCCATTCTGCAGGCGTTTCGCCCAACCTCGAAGAGTGCCGCCAAAACCGATTCGGACGCTAAGAATAACCGTTCGGCGCCCTCGGTCGTTGTGGACCTGCTTCGCGGTGGCGCTGAAGGCACTGCTTACAACACGCAGGGCGCAAACGCTACCCCGAACCCGCTACTTGCAAACTCTGAGATTCAGTCGCTGATCGCTTCCCTTTTGAAGAATGCCCAGAGCACATTGCGACCACAACTGCTGGGTGTGGTTGCCGATTCCGCTATGCTGCAGGCAAACCCAGCGATCGTCGAAGGTGTGGGCGCGTGCCTTACTGACGACAATCTCACCGTGCGAAGCAATAGCGTAGACCTGCTCATTGCGATAAACCACAAAGGTGACGCGGTGGAACGTCACGAGGCTCATCCCTTAGTGCTCACCGCTCTCCGCGAAGGCGATCCCAACGTCCAGTTGAGGGCTTCCCGGGCACTGGGTTTGCCGATACCGCCTCGTCCGGCGGCCGCGCCAGTCCTCTCGCTCACGGGAGAGAAAGTCTCCATCGGCGCGGTGCCGTTTGACTTCAACTACTTCACTGCCTTCGTCCAACCGCTCTTCGTGAAGAATTACAGAAACGAGGCTTGCGTGAACTGCCACACCCCGCAAGCGAACGCTTCGGGGTCGTTCCGCATTTTGGCGCCGGCCGCTGGGCGCCGCTACACCCTGCAGCAGTCGCGTCTCAACTTCGCCTCGGTACTCTCGGTGATCGATGAGCGAAACCCCGAACGCAGCAGGCTGCTGCTGAAGCCCCTCGATCCTCGCACCCAGGAAGGCGACCTAAAAGGGATGGAGCACGACGGTGGGGTCTTCTGGGCAAATCAGTACGACCCTGACTTCGAAATTGTACTCGGCTGGCTGAAGGGTGCGAAGCTTGAGACCCCACCTGAAAAACAGCTTGACTTCGCCTACTTCGCCAAGCACGTCGAGCCCGTGTTCTCCACACCTGGCTCCGACGGGGTCGCCTGTATCAACTGCCACTCGACACACGCCATTCTTCACCTGCTCTCGCCCGCAACCAGGGAGGGCCAATTCTCCGTCGAACAACTCGTAAACAACTACCAGGCGGCCCATCGCGTGGTCGATGAGGCGGCGCCCGCGAACAGTTTTATCGTGCGGAAGCCGACAAGCCTGCGCGAGGGGGAACCAGGCGGCCTTTCCCATGCCGGCGGTATTCGCTGGCCGGAGAAGACGCAGTCCTGGCAGTATAAGGCCCTCATCACTTGGATCGGGATGCCGAACCTTGCGGAGAATAGCAGTGGGAAGGGCGGCGGTTAGGGCTGCACAAGTCTCAGGAGGGAAGGGTTGCAAACAGCCGGCGAGGCCCTTTGTAGAGCAGCGGGATGCGAAAGAATCGGTCGGCACTTTTCCGCACAGACACTTCGCGGATGACATCATCGTCCTCTGCGTCCGATGCGATCTGCGCTTCTCGCTCAGCTATCGTGATCTGGAGGAACTAATGACGGAACGCGGTCTGAGCGTCGACCGCACGA
>DASYYZ010000058.1:0-19487 GCA_035946735.1 Terriglobia bacterium | reverse complement strand
CTGCTGCCAGAGACCGACCGTTCTGGATGAGATTCCGGCTGACGAGGTCTCGGAAGACATGGTGCTGGTCCCGTGAGCTAGCTGCCGTCATTCGTAGCGCAGCGCCACCATCGGATCGACCTTGGTGGCCCGGCGCGCGGGAACATAGCAGGCTGCCAGAGCTACCACAATCATTACCAGAGGGACGGCGATGAACGTCGCTGGATCGGCGGCTTCAACGCCGAAGAGCAGGCTCTTGATGAGACGGCTGAGCGCGAAGGCCTCCACGAGCCCGATCGCGACGCCGATCAAGACCACCCTGAGTCCCTCGCCAAGCACCATTCCGAGCACGCTCGTGCGTGAAGCGCCCAGAGCCATGCGAACCCCGATCTCCTGCGTGCGCCGGCTCACCACATAGGCCATCACACCAAAGATTCCCACCGCCGCCAGCAGCAGTGCCAATCCGGCAAAGACTCCGAGCAGCAGCGTACGAAAACGCGGCTGCGAGACCGAATCGGAGAGCAGTTGGTTCATGGTCTGCATGTCAGCAGGCAGATCGCGATCGAGACCGCGGATCGCTCCGCGAACGCTGGCTGTGAGGGACGCGGCGTCGCCGTCGGACCGCACGACCAGGAACATTTCGCGCGAGAAGATGGGCCAATAATCCTCAAAATAGGGGACGTAAAGCGTCGGTTCGGGCGCACCGTCGAGGCCCGCATATATCGATTCCCAGCCAGTCTCCTGAGGTGCGTCTTGCAGACTTCCCGGCCTCACCAGTTCTGTTCCCCTTCCAGATCCGGCCCAGAATGAGGATGTGGCTGGCTTTTTCCACAGGCTGCTCTAGTCAGCGCGCAGGGCGCGGACAGGGTCGACTCGAGCGGCACGGGCCGCCGGCACCAGCGACGCCAGGACCGCGGCCGTGAGGATGACGGCTGCCGATCCTAGCAACGGAATCGGCCCGGGGAGCTGGAGTGCGGGAACGTAATTGCCGGCCAGGTGCGACAACGCATAGCCCACGATGCCGCCCGCCGCAACACCAATCGCGGTGATCTTCACCCCGTCGATCAGCACACCGGCCAGAATCCGGCGGGGCTGGGCGCCGAGAGCGAGCCGGATCCCAAACTCGCGCGTACGCCAGCTCACCGCAAAAGCCAGCACGCCGGCGACTCCGACGATGGAAATTGCCAGGGCGAGGCCGGCAAATCCTCCGAAGACAATGGCATTCACGCGGTTGTTCGCCAGAAGCTCTGTGCGGACATCCTGTATTGTGCTGGCGTGCTCGACGGGCTGAGTGGCAGCGACGGCGCGAATGGTGCGCGTGATGGCCGGGACGAGCGCGTAGAGATCGCTCTTGGCGCGGACGAACAGCCGGGCCATGAAGATGGGCCCCTCGGCGAACGGCTGATACACCGTCATGTTGGGTTGGGGCAGGATGTTGGCGTCGTCGACGTCGGCCATGACACCCACGATGCGGCGAGGCTCAGGGCTGATGCCGGCGTACTTGATGAGAGGATCGGTCCACATGATGTGCCGGTTCAAGGCGTCCTGCCCGGGGAACAACTGTTGCGCGATGCTCTTGCTGACGATCACCACGGCTTCGGCGCCCATCCGGTCGGCCTCGTTGAAATCACGCCCTTCGAGAAGGGGAATCCCCAAAGTGGCGAAATAGCCCGGGGAAACGAAGCGGAACCGGGCGCGAAGATCGTCTCCGTTCTCATGCTTCCGGCCCTCCACCGCAAATTGCAAAGTGAAGTTCAGAAACATACCGTCGCGCCACGGGGCGCTCATGCCCGTGGCGGCGCTTTCCACTCCCGGCAGCGCGCCCACGCTGCGCTGGGCTTCCTGGTAGAATTCGGCCACCTGCTGCGGCGTGCGGCCGTCCGAAATCAAGGGCAGGTTCGCAGTCAGAAGGTGCGCGGTTTCAAACGCCGGCTGCGCTTTTTGCAGCGTGAGCAGCGTCTTCAGCAACGCGCCCGCGCCGGCCAACAGGAGGAACGATGCGGCGATCTGGATGGCTGTAAAGACGCGAATCCCGCGACGGCTCCGGGAAACGCGGCCACCGCCGCCGGTGAGTCCGAGGCCACGCGAAGCGTCAGCGGAAGGAAGGCGGGGAATAAACGCCAGGAAGACTGCCGCCGCCAGTGCGAGCGCCAATCCCATCCAGAGCACGGTGAAATCCGGGGTAAGGTCCGCAGCCCTCACCGAGAAGCGCAGCGCGTACCGCGCCAGCACCGTGACCATGGGGATGGCCACCAGCACGCCGGCCAGTGCTCCACTGCCACAAAGGACCAGGCCTTCTGCCAGCAGCGAGCGGCGGATGGCACCCGAGGTTGCTCCCAGCGCGACACGGGTGGCCAGCTCCGTTTCACGACGAACGGTTCGGGCGAGGATCAGGTTCGCCACATTGGAGCAGGCAATCACGAAAAGCAGGCCGGAGGCGCCAAACAACAGCCACAGGATGGTCCAGGCACTGGAGTTGATCTCGTCGCGCAACAGCCTGGCGCCGATTTGGAAATGATATTGGGGCTTGTAGACTTCGGGATGCGCCGACAGCATGGCGGCGTACACGGCGCCAAGCTCGGCGCGTGCGGATTTAAGGCTCGCCCCAGGTGCAAGCCGCCCGAACACTTCGGTCATCCGATGCTCGCGCCCCTGGACCATGGTCGCCGAGAGGTGGTGCGGGCTGGTGACGATGTTGGCGATAATCTCCGTTTCGGCCGGGTAGGGGATTGAGGGTTCAAGAACTCCGACCACCACCGCAGAACGGCCGCCGCCCATGCCGCCCAGGCGAACCACCTTGCCAAGCACGTTCCGATCGGCATGCAGGGTATTGGCCCAGAAGTTGTAGGTGAGGACTACGGCGCCGGCGGCGTTTGGACCGTCGTCGTGCGCGTCGAGCAGGCGGCCGAGCACCGGCCTGAGGCCCATTACCTCAAAGTAGGCTCCGTCAACTACGCCCGCGTGAATTTCACGGGTTTCGGTCAGTCCGTCCTCGGTGAAATCGACGGTGGAGAAGGTGCCGAGGGCGCTGATGGTTTTGAGGTGGGCGCCGATGTCATTGATCTCCGGAACCGAGAACGTGGCATCGTCGATTTGCATCCCCGGCTCGCTTTGCTGGATGTAGATCAGGCGATTTTCATCGCGATTCACCAGCGGGCGCAGCAGCACGCCGCGCACGATGCTGAAAATGGCCGCGTTCATGCCGATGCCGAGCGCGAGCGTAAGGGCCACCGTGATCCATAGTGCCGGCACCCGGCCAAGCGAACGGATCGCAACCCTCAAATCGGCAAAGAAGCCGCTTGCGTAGTTGGCCAGAGAAGTGGCCGTCCAGTTCTTACCTTCTGAGTTTGTGGTGTCGATCGCCATCGTGTCCTCCTGGTGAGTATTACGAAATACGTGAGAAATAGACCCCTCGCCGGCGCGCTCGCAATCTTACCGAATCGCCCCGTCTATGGTGACGTCGGTTCGCTTCCGCCGATTTCGACATCCTCCCGAAAAAATAACGACGAAAATTGTCGAAATTCCGTCGCCGGCTATAGGCGGGCGGAATCCCCGCGCTCCCACCTCAATCAGATCGGTCCACGATAGCGGCGCAGCCGGACCGCTGCCGCGAGGAATGCCGCCGTGACTAGGAGCCCGATCCACAGACCCGGTGTGATCAGAAAGCTACCCGGCGTGAGATGCGTCCCCGGGTCGATCGGCATGTCCGCGGTCGCCATTGCCATAGCCTCCGCGCCACCCGTGAGGCGGTATCCGAGCATGGCGGCAAAATGCGAACTGTTGAACACGATCTTTTCAAGCGCGCAGATCGCGAGAGGCGGCAAGAAGGCCCACAGAAATACTGCGCGCCGGGCCCAGCCCGAGACCAGCAGCAGCCAGCCATAGATGGGAGCGTGCCACAGCGAATGCACAGTGACGAGGTGGTAGAGCAGCATCAGCGACATCTGGAACAACGACAACCGTGCCCACGGCGGCGCGACACTGAGACCGCTCCCCGCGAGCACCGCCGAGCTCAGCAGCAGCATGATCACACACGTAGCAGTGGTAATCGCCCAGGTGAGCAGTGGCAGAATCACCAGCGGAACGCTTGCTTTTGAGAGCACCGTGGTGCGATCGGAAACCGGCAGGGACTTCCAGAACAGGATGCTGCGATCGCGGCGCTCGCCGTGCAGAGCATCGAGACAATAGAACACCCCGACTAGCAACTGCGCAAGCATGAGCAGACCCGCCGCCATGTCATACGGCTGCTGTAGTTCGGCCTGCTGCTGCGCCGCGTCAAGCGTGGGCAGGCCACGCACGATTCCCGGTAGACGAAGAGGCAAGCCGATCAAGGAGCCGAACACTATGATGGCGGCGGCGATCAGCGGCGCCATATAGACGGAACGGTTTTCCCACAACTCGCGCCGCACCGACCAGTAGAAAGGCCGAGTGGCAGCCGTGGCCGCAGCCGTGATGGTCTGCAAGCCCGGGAAGGACTCGGGCACGGCGTTCGCTGGAGTATTCATCGAGTGGCTCCTTTTGCCTCGCCTGATTGATTTCCGATCACGGCAACGAACACGTCCGCGATGCTGGGCGTGCGTACGTCGCCCAGCGCGGCAAGTTGCTGACGATCGACACGATCGAACAGCATGATGCTGCCGCCGAGCGCTTGGCGCTCGTGAATCGGCTTGAGCGCCCGCGCTGCGGCGACGGGCTCGGGATGTACCATCACTTCCACATAGCGCGCCTCGAATTCTTCCATGCTGCAATTGAGCACGATGCGGCCGCGGTTAATGAACATCACATCCGTGAGGACGTGTTCGACCTCTTCCACCTGGTGGGTGGTTACCACGATGGTGCGGCCGCGATCGAAGTAGTCGTTCAGCAGTGAATCGTAGAACTGCTTGCGGTACAGAATGTCGAGGCCAAGCGTGGGCTCGTCCACCACCAGCAATCTCGCGTCAATAGCCATGACCAGAGCCACGTGCAGCTGGGCCACCATGCCTTTTGACAATTCCCTCACCTTGCTGCCGCTCTTGATCGTGGTCTTCGCCAGAAAACCTCCCGCCTTGGCGCGATCGAATCGCGGGTGCACGCCGGCCACGTAGTCGAGCGCCTGCCAAACCCGCATCCAGCGCGGCAGCACGGCGACATCGGCAATGAAGCAGACGTCGCGCATCAGCCGGTCGCGCTCGGCCCAGGGGTCGCGCCCGAGTACCCGCAGTTCTCCCTGATACGGGGTGAGACCGAGAATCGCGTTGAGCGCGGTGGTCTTGCCCGCGCCGTTCGGACCGATCAATCCGAGGATGCGGCCCTCTTCGACATGCAAATCGACGCCGTCCAGCGCGATGGTCGCGCCAAAAGCCTTGCGGAGCCCGCGTGCTTCTATGCATGCCATGGCTTCAGTGCTCCTCCACGGTGGGATTCGACCCGGCGGTTTTCGCCTGTTCAGCAGCCGGCCTGGCATCCGGGGAAGACTGGCCGTTGGCGCCAGGCTCCAGCAGTTCATCCGGCTTCAGGCCGAGCCGCTGAATGGTTGCGTAAGTCCTCGGCCACTCGTCCGCGAGAAATTTCTGGCGCTCGCTCTGCAGCAGCAGACTGCGCGCGCCGGCGTTGACGAACATGCCGAGACCGCGCTTGCTCTCCACAAGTTGCTCGTCGACCAGTTGCTGATAGCCCTTCAGAACCGTGAGCGGATTCACCCGGTATTCGGCCGCGACATTGCGCACGGAGGGCAACGGATCACCTTCTTTGAGCACGCCGTCGAGTATCATGGCGACGACGCGATCGCGAAGCTGGCGGTAAATCGGCTGACTGTCGTTCCACTCACGGTTCATCATGGGTTCCAGGCAGCTTCAGGCTGCTCCGTGCAATCTTCGAATCGGTTTCGTGAGCAAGATCCTCCGTCGAGCCGAAGCTCTCCACAGGATGACGCCTGCGGGCTCAGACGCCCGCAAAACGGCGTCACTTTGTCCGCTGCAGGTCGAAGTGCGCGTGGACCGGCTTGTCCCCAGGCATCATGAAAGTCCAGTCCTCGGTGTGATGGTTCGCGTCGATCACGGTAAAGACTGCGTGCTGCATGTGTCGGTGCTGCGTGCTACCGGTGACGTCGAGAAGAGCGAAGTCCACCGTTTTCCCGTCCGGCGACAGCGCGCCCGCCATACGGGGCCGATTCCCGGCGTCACAATAATGTGTCAGGAGCAGACGGTCCCCGTCCAGGTAAAGCATGGTGATAGGATCGTCGGGTCTTCCGCCTCCCGTCATCTCATGCACGATCGCGTTACCCATGGAAGTCACGCGAAGCGAGACCTGCATTAGCGGGCCTTCGATGTCGGCTTGCTGCGGCACGGTTGTCACGTGGCCTTGCCACGAACCCGCCAGAGTTTTCAGTTCGTCGAACGACTTTTGGGCGTCAGACTGCGCGAAGGCGGTGGCAGCGATCAGAATGAACACAGCGAAAAGTGCGATGCGTGATTTCATGTTCGGTGTTCTCCTTTTCTTTTCTGTCGAATGTACTTGCAAACCCTCCTGGTGCACTTCGGTTTCAACAAGATGTTCCAGGCTCCTGCAAGATTCGCCTGCCAGACCGATTTGTGAACTCTGCTCAGTGATATTGTTAACTATAACACTATATCAGCGTCAAGGCTTTTTTTCGATTCTTTTCTTTGCTTTGGCGTTTTTGTCGCGATCCGAAACATTTGCTGATTGGTCTCAGCGGGAATCCGTCATCGCAGCCATCATTTTTCGACGATCGACAAGGAGGAGCCAATCCCCCGGCTGAGGACCCTGCGCATCGGCGCGTATAGGGGTCAAGCACATGCAAACCCCCTCGCGACAAATCGAGCTTGAAAAACGAAGCTGGACGGCGCGAGAATAGGGACGAGGAGGTGCTTCACCGCTTCTAATTTTGATTTACCTCAAGAAGATGCTCGGCTTTGAGCCTGTGAGCACAGCAGACTCAGAAGCGGCGGCGCAACGATCATATGGCACGCAAGCGCAACGATTCCATCATTCCGCACGAGTTCCTCGGGAAGCTCCAGAACGGGAAATCCCTCAGAGAGTTCCGCAACGGACAACACGTTTTTTCGCAGGGGGACACGGCTGATGCGGTGTTTTATCTGCAAAAAGGCAGGGTTAAGCTGGCGGTCACCTCCCAACGCGGCAAAGAAGGCGTCATTGGCATGGTTGAGCCTGGCCAGTTCTTCGGCGAAAGCAGCCTGGTCGCGGGGCACCCGCTTCGCATGGCGAGCGCGACTTCAATAGGACGCTCGACTGTACTTCGCTTTGAGAAAGAGGCGGTCGTGCGTCTGCTTCACGAAAATCCTGAATTCGCAGACCGCTTTGTCTCTTATGCGCTGGCTCGCACCGTTCGAGTCGAAGAAGACCTGGTGGATCAGCTTTTCAATTCGACGGAGAAGCGGCTCGCCCGCGTTCTCCTGCTCCTGGCCAACTTCGGCCAGGATGGCAAGCCTCAACCTGTAATTCCGAGAATCAGCCAAGAGACCTTGTCGCAGATCGTTGGCGCCAGCCGCCCTCGGGTGAGTTCCTTCATGAACAAATTCAGGCAGCTTGGATTCATCGACTACAACGGTGGTTTGCAGGTAAATAGTTCTCTCCTCCGGATGGCCCTGCGGGAGTAATCAAACGCTTCTGCGCCCGCCTCCGATAACCCCCCATTATTTTGGCCATTGTTCCTTGCGGAACAGCCTTCGTGTGAGTGGCATGCCAGCATGCTAGTGATCCCCGTTCCAAGCGAATGTTCGGGGGCACTCGGTTTTGCCGACAGCTAATGGCCTCTACGAAGGATGTCATTGCCTAGATTCTCCCCGTTGAGTCCTGGAGTAGAAGCCCAACAACCATGAAGATTCTGCTTTATAATCCTGACAACGAAGTTACGAACAACTTCATGCCCCATCTCTGGATGTTTCTGCTCAAGTCACTTACGCCTCCAGGCCACGACGTTCTTCTGCTGGATGGCAACGCGCGGCGTATGAGCGAGCAGGAGGTGGTGCAGTACGCTCGCGACCACGGCATCGGCCTTGTGGGCATCGGCGCCATGACGCGGATGGCAGCCAAAGCGTATCGAGTGGCGGACGCAATCCGCGCCGCGGGCGTGCCGGTGGTGATGGGCGGGCCCCATGTCACCGAGGTGCCGGACGAGCCTTTAGGACGGGACGGCGGTCCGCGCCACGCCGACGCCGTCGCGCTTGGCGAGGCGGACGCAACTTGGCCCCTGATTGTGGCTGATGCAGCGCGCGGTGAGCTGAAGGAAGTGTACGCGCCCCTGGACGCGGCGGGCATAGAAGTGAAGCCCACGCTGCAGGAGTATCCGGAGATTCCCTGGGATCGGATGGATCTCGACCAGTTCAATTTGATCAAGCACCTGCCGGGGCTGGCTCGGCGCATGTTACGCCGGTTGGGGATGAAGTGGCAAACGTTCCATCTGATTCCGATCGAATCCGGCCGCGGCTGCCCTTATGGCTGTGAGTTCTGCACGGTGACCGGCTTCTTCGGAGACTCGATTCGCTTTCGATCCAATGCGAGCGTGGTGAATGAACTGCTGGCGTTGAAAGCGCTCGCCAAGAAGAAAAGGGGCAAAGTCGCAGTCTTCTTCATTGACGACAATTTCGCCATCAATGCCCGCCGCACCAAGTCGCTTCTGCGCGAGATCATTGCCCGCGGCGCACAACTCCCCTGGATAGCCCAGATCAGCATGAATCTGCTGCGCGACGAAGAGCTGGTCTCGCTCATCGCCCAGAGCGGCGGCAAATGGATCTTCATGGGGCTGGAGTCGATTGATCCGGAGAACTTGAAGAGCGTGTCCAAGGGATTCAACAAGCCGGCGGAATATGGCGCGGTTATGGAACGCCTCCATCGGCACAATCTCTATGCCATCACATCGTTCATCTTCGGCATGGACGGCGACCGGCCGGGGGCTGCCGAACGGACCCTGAACCAGATTCGTTCCTGGCCGCCGGGACTGCCCGTTTTCGGCCTTCTCACTCCTTACCCGGCCACGCCCCTGTATGACAAGCTCGCGGCCGCGGGCCGCCTGACCCGTCCCAGGCACTGGCTCGAGTTCAAGCCCTTCGTCATGGCCCACACTCCTCTGGGCCTGTCGGCCGAACAGGCGGAAGCTGAAGTGCGGCAAGCCTGGAAAGAGTCGTATTCACCTCGGGCCACGGAATCGGCCCTGAAGTACCTTAAGGATAAACCCATCGCAGACCGCATCATCCACTTGTTCTCGCGCCTTGCATTTCGGGGCATCTACTTTCCCCAACTAAGGCGCAGGGACCTGGCACGACTTGCCTTCGACAACCGTGGTCCGATCTTCCATACCGTAGCCTCGGCGCTGGCGATGAAGTTCAAGCCGCGCCCCAGGCCTGATTCGAGGCAACCAGAGTCGCACGAACTGCCGGCTTGACCACCGCGTCCGGGGAACGCGCGTGCCGGACAACACGATCATGCAGCGGGGAACGCGACCGGTCTTGAAATAGATCGCGGTAACGGCCGGCGTACGGAGGACCTTATGCGTATCGCGCGTCGAATCCGAGCGGCTCGCCTTGAGCAAGCGCGGACTGTCGAAGACGTTGAGACTACGGCGGGATTCCAGAAAGGCCTCCTCCTGCGGTTTGAGGAGGGGAAGGAGGTCCCATCGTTGAAGACTTTGGAAAGACTCGCCGAGGTTTTGGGTGTGCCGGTCCGCGAGTTCTTTTTGTCAGACGGCGAGGCCGTATCAACACCCCGGTTATTGCGCCGTCTTACCTTGGAGGACCTCGTCACGCTCGCTGCTTTCCAAGCGGGCCGGGGTCGGCCTAACTAAATGCGATATGGGGATGTGGGATTGAGAGGTGATATTATGTTCGCCGAAGCAAGCTCCGTGATTTGAGCTTGTGGCGAGAACCAGTCCAGATCCACCGGAGAAGATAACATGTCTCAGCTGACTAATTCCCGTGTGTACTCCGACCCTGGGGTAGATGGAGCAAACGATCGCGGAGGTTCTCCTCCTCTCGGCTCGCCGCTCAAGGTTCTAATGGTTTGGCCGCGGTTTCCGTCGTCCTTCTGGAGCTTCGACGGAATACTGGAACTTATCCGTATCGAGACAAATCATCCGCCCCTCGGTCTGCTGACCGTCGGTGCACTCTGTCCGAAGAGTTGGACCCTGAAGCTCATTGACCGAAGCTTTGAGGATCTGCTCGATGCCGACATCCTGTGGGCTGACCTCGTGATGATCAGCGGCATGCGCGTCCAGAAGGACGACATTCGCGAAACCCTGCTCCGGGCGCGGGCTCTTGGCCGGCGAACGATGATCGGCGGTCCTTTCGCGAGCAGCGAGCCGGACCTCCTGCTTCAACTGGCAGACCACGTCGTGGTGGGCGAGCCCGACGAGGTTTTCCCCGAGATTGCCGCCGACCTTGAGCGCGGCTCCGCCAAACGGCTCTACGTTGTCAGTGAGAAGCCCGACGTCAGCAAGACTCCCCCGCCGCGGTTTGATCTGCTCCAGCTCGGGAAGTACGCCTCCATGGGAGTGCAGTTCTCCCGTGGATGTCCCTTCCAATGCGAATTCTGCGACATCATCACCATCTACGGAAGGAAGCCCCGAACCAAGGCTCCCGCGCAGTTGATTGCGGAGCTCGAACAGTTGTACGAGCTCGGCTGGCGCGAAGAGGTGTTTATTGTCGATGACAATTTCATCGGCAACCACAAGCTGGCCCTCGGACTCGCACGCGAGTTGGAAGTGTGGCAGAAAGCCCATAACTATCCGATGTTGCTTTATACCGAAGCCTCAATTGATCTGGCTCAGAAGCCCGAATTGATCGATGCGATGGTGAAGGCGAACTTTTTTTACGTGTTCGTCGGGATCGAAAGTCCCTCGCCTAAATCGCTGTCGGAAGCCAAGAAGTTTCAAAACTTGCGACGTGATCCGCTGGAGAGCATCCGCTTCATCCAGAACCAGGGTCTTTGGGTGACGGCTGGGTTTATCATCGGCTTCGATTCCGATACCGAAGAGATCTTCGAACAGCAAAAGGAGTTCATCGAGAGCGCGGCTATCCCCTGGGCCATGGCCGGATTCTTGCAGGCGCCGCCCACGACTCCGCTATTTGACCGAATGCTGAAGGAAGGCCGGATGCTGATGGATAGCACTGCCACCAGCAACTTCGATCCTCCCAACTTTAAAACTCGTCTCCCGCTGCCGGTGCTGATGCAAGGTTTGCGTGAGATTCTGGCGTCTCTATACGACGCCTCTGCCTTCTATGACCGGTGTTATCGTTCACTTCGGTTTTGGAAACCTCGCAAGCCGCAGAAACCGCCCGAAGTTCCTTTTCGGATCCTGATGCGGATTTGTGTTCGTTCCTTTGTCCAACAAGGCGTTCTCTCCTCCTATCGGACAGCATATTGGAAGTTCTGGTTTCGACTTGTTTCCCACTGGCTCTTCGATCCGCCGAGATTCAGCCTGGGGTTCGCAATGCTGTTATCGGGCCATCACTTCATTCCCTACGCAAAGAGTGTGACCGACCAGTTGGAACTGGAACTCGGGAAGTGCCGGACTGAACAGGAGAGCATCAAGTTTCAGAATGAGACTGCAGCCTGCTAAGGGAATAGCTTGTTCTCGGGTTTGCAGACTGCAGACGTGGTATACTGGATGCATGTTTGACGCCCGCCCATATGGCTTCGCGGGTCAAGTATCCGATTTGAGAATTCTGCCTTGAGTCCCGTCCGTAGGTCCTCGGCGTAGTTCCAAAGCAAGGGCTGAATAATGCAAGCTGGCGCCAGGAACGCTACAGATTTGTCTTACATAAGGATCCGGCTCTGAGGCCCTGACGCCGGTTCAACAGAGTAGGCACTCGGCCACGGCGTCACCGTGAGACCGGGCAGAATCCTGCTGAGGCGGGTTTTGAGTAAGGAGTGATGTGCAAGCAGTCGGCGGTGAAGTAGCTCTAGCCCAGGTCGAGCGTCCGATCAACACGCTGGCGTGGAAGGACATTGTCGCCAAGTATCAGCAGCCCTCGCTTTGGCGAAGTGTTTTACAGATGGTGAACTCTCTGCTGCCCTATGTGGCACTCTGGATCCTGATGTACATCAGCCTTGCGGTGTCCTATTGGATTACGCTTCCGCTGGCGGTTCTGGCAGGCGGCTTCCTGGTGCGTGTATTCATCATCCACCACGACTGCGGGCACGGGTCGTTCTTCAAATCCCAGCGAGCCAATGACATCGTCGGATTCATCACCGGCGTGCTGACGTTCACCCCGTACCACTTCTGGCGCTGGGAGCATGCCGTGCACCATGCCGGTTCGGGCGACCTGGACCGGCGCGACCTGGGCTCGGTGTGGACCTTGACAGTCCAGGAATACCTGGAGGCCCCTTTCTGGAAGCGCTTTGCCTACCGCCTGGTGCGCAATCCATTTGTGCTGTTCGCGCTGGTGCCCGCGATCTTGTTTCTCTTCATGCACCGGTTTGCCTCGGCCCGGGCCAGCAAGCGGGATCGCCTGTCGGTGTATTGGACGAACGCGGCGATTGTGGCAGTGGCCGCCGTGTTGAGTTACTTTGGGGGCTTGAAGGCGTACCTGGTGATTCAGCTTTCGGTGACCATCGTGACCAGCACCCTGGGAGTGTGGCTGTTCTATGTGCAGCACCAGTTTGAAGGAGTGAACTGGCGGCGCCACGGCGAATGGGACTACACGTCGGCGGCCCTGGAAGGCAGTTCGTATTACAAATTGCCCAGGATCCTGCAATGGTTCTCAGGCAACATCGGGTTTCATCACATCCATCATCTCAGTCCGCGCATTCCTAATTACAATCTGGAGAAGTGCCACAATGAAGATCCACTGTTTCAGCGCGTGAAGGCCGTGACGCTGGGCTCAAGCCTGAAGTCACTTACGTTTCGCCTGTGGGACGAACGTCATCGTCGATTGGTAGGCTATAGCTACCTCCGGACTCTTCGACAAAGGCCTTAGGACTTACTTCAGGGTTCCCCGCCCCGATTGCTCAGCGCCTGATCGCCCAGATTCCTTGTGCGTCGCGTGGCTGGGAGCGGGTGCGCAGGGAAAAACAACCGCTAATTTATTCGAGATTAAGCCTTTCCCAGAACCACGCTCTGCTGAGACGTGATATACTTGCTGTGCGCTTAATACCACGGTGTGGTGCGGTTGCTCTGGTTGAATAATCTGACCGAATTCCCGCCTTCAAGTTTCCTCCGTTTGTCTTCAGCGTAATTTAAACCAGATTGGTAAAGCCGATCGCTTCGCCCGTTCGAACGATGGTGGGCGAGTCGCGCCGGTCTTCGCCAGAGAAAAGGCAACAAACAACAATGCAGCTTTTTTCAGAACTACCGATTTCATCCTACGCCAAGGACCGGCTCGCCGCGGCCCGCTTTTCGTCGCCGACTGCGGTGCAGGCTGCTGTGATTCCGCAGGCCCTCCAGGGCAAGGACGTGCTTGCTACCGCCCAGACCGGAACCGGCAAGACGCTGGCGTTTGTGATCCCGATCATGGAGCACTTTTTGAAGCAGAGTACGCCGGGTATCGCCGCCATGGTGCTCGTTCCTACCCGCGAGCTCGCCATGCAGGTGGCGGACCAGTACAACGCGCTGAGGGGAAAGCAGCTTTCACCGGCTGCTCTGGTGGTCGGCGGCCTCTCCGAGTCAGAACAACTGCGCACGATCCGTCAGGGGGCACGCCTGGTGGTGGCCACGCCCGGGCGCTTGGAAGACCTTCTGGGCCGCAGCTTGATCAGTCTGCAGAAGCTGCAGGTGTTGATCCTCGATGAGGCCGATCGCATGCTGGATATGGGATTCGTTCCGGCGATTCGACGGATCACAGCCCTCCTGCCGCGTGACCGTCAGACTATGTGCTTTTCTGCGACCCTGGAAGCAGCGGTGGCGCACCTCGTCACCGCTTGCATGCGAAATCCCGTGCGCCTGGCATTCGGGTCCACGCTGAAGCCTTCGGAGAACGTGCGCGTGCAGGCCTTCGAAGTTGACGCCGATCGTAAACAGGAGGTGCTGCGAGATCTGCTTGCCAAGGAGACGGGCCGCTGTCTCGTTTTCGCCAGGACGAAGCGCGGAACCGAACGCATTGCGCGGAACTTGAATCACCAGGGGTTCTCGGCAGCCATGATCCACGGCGACCGCTCGCAATCCCAGCGAACTTCAGCCTTGGCCGGATTCCAGCAGGGGCGATACCGGGTGCTGATTGCCACTGATCTCGCCTCTCGTGGCATTCACGTTCAGGACATCGCGCACGTCATTAACTACGACCTGCCCGAGGTCGCGGAGAACTTTATCCATAGGGTGGGGCGCACCGGGCGCGCGGGCTGCCGGGGCGTTGCCTCGACACTCTTTACCAGGGATCAGCGATTAGAATTGCGCCAATTGGAGCAGACGCTGGGAATTCGAATCGAAAGGGTGCAGGCCGTGCCGAGCGCTTCTCGAAACGGCGACCTGGGACGAGCCGAAACAGGTCGAGGCAACTTGCTGCCCGAGACAGGACGCGGAACAAGAATGGTTCCGCTCGAGGGAGAGTTCCTGCAAGTTCAGATGGCGGGTTAGTCTGATTGACGGTGTGGATGAGTTCTACGCCCAAACCGGTCCCATACTAGACAATCTGGGTTGAAGAGGTAATCGACTCGCCTTGACAAGTCGCACTGGGTAAGTTACTAGTAGACGAAGGCTCTTCCACTTGGGAGGTCGTCTAACGGTAGGACTGCAGACTCTGGATCTGCGTATCGGGGTTCGAATCCCTGCCTCCCAGCCATTCATTCGGAAGCACTTCCTCGAAACCATCCGATTCCAACTACACAAGACCAGGCTCTCGGTAACCAACTGCGCGATCAAACGAGCGCGGCCGGCTCCGAGAGCAGCCCGGATCGCCATCTCCTTCTGCCGGGTCGCCCCTTTGGCCAGCGTCAGGTTCGCAACGTTCGCGCAGGCGATCAGCAACACCATCAGAACCGCGCCAAACGCCAGGTAGATTGAGCGACGCAAGGTATCCCCCACCAGCACCTTTGCGAACGGATCCACCGCGAAGCCCCAGTCCTTCTGGTAAATGACATCATTAAGACTGGCTCGCAGCGCGTTCATCCGGGCTTGCGACTGCTCAAGGCTTACGCTGGCGCGCAGCCGCCCGATGGGGTTCAGCCAATGCTGGCCGCGATTCAGTTGGTCCGGCGCGAAAATCAGCGGCTTCCAGAACACGGCTCGTCACGATCGAAAGTGCCCGCGGGCAGTACCCCGACGATCCTGTGGGGTTCACCGTCGAGCATCAAATCGCGTTTTAGAACGCCAGGATCGCCCCCAAATTGCGTTCGCCAGAACCTGTGGCTCAGCACCGCCACAGGGGACGCTCCCGGTTGATCTTCGCCCGACGCGAAGGTCCGCCCGATCTGCGGCTTCACGCCGAACACCTGAAAGTAATCGGCTGGCACTTGCTTGCCCGAAACACGCGCCGGATCGGCGCCAGTCGCCACCGCGGCCCGGGTAGGGACCTCGACCGACAAAGCCTCGAAGATATCGGTCTGCCGCTTCCAGTCCAGAAAGGTCAGTGTGGTGGTGCCGTTGCGCCCGCCTGGAGGGGCTTCCGATACTCTTACCATGCGCTCCGGCTCGGGGAAAGGAAGCGGCTTCAACAGGACCGCGTCAACAATACTGAACATGGCCGAGTTGACGCCGATGCCGAGAGCCAGCAATCCGAGAGTCACGGCGGCGAATCCGGAATCTCGCGCCAGCGAACGCATCCCGTGCCGGAAGTCTCTCAGCAGGTTGTCTATCCACCGGACGCTGCGGTGATCGCGATGATTTTCCTTCATCTGTTCGATTCCCCCAAAATTGCGCCGGGCCGCTTGACGCGCTTCCGGTATCAGGCCTGCTGCCATGGCGTCGCGCTCGGCTAACTCCAGGTGAGCAAGGATCTCGTTGTCCAACTCCCGATCGAGTTTTCGCCTTCGGAGCAGCGCTAACAGGCGAGGTAGCATCGAGCGCAGTCTCACGACTCAGCCTCCAGGAAGCGGGCCACCAGGGCAGTCGCCCTTTCCCAGTTCGCAACTTCGACGCTGAGTTGCTTCAGCCCCGCCCGGGTCAGCGAATAAAACTTTACCTTGCGTTTTGTCTCCGAGATTCCCCATTGTGTGCGAATCCAGCCCTGTTGCTCCAGGCGTATGAGGGCGGGATAAATCGACCCCTGGTTCAATCGCAAGAGGTTCTCGGCAACCTGCTCAATTCTCCTGGCGATCCGGTAGCCGTGCATCGGCCCCATCGTATCCAGCGTTTTCAGGATCAGAAGATCCAGCGTTCCGTAAGGGATTTCCCATTTATCTTCAGACATGTTGACTGCCAACATCTGTATACTACACCCATCTACCGGTAGGCTGTCAACACCTACTGTTGGAGTCGACGGGGAGTGATCAACCGTTCGGATTCCAGGCTCTTGCAGGTCGCAGTCGGAGGCAGGAGCGTTCATACATACGGGTGACTGCGCAGCGTTAGTAATCCACTTGGCTGGTTTCGGCAAACAACTTTTCTTCCCGACAGCTCGACATCGGCGAGCCCAAATCGCGGTTAGGCGGTTTACCGGCAACTTGACCGCCCCTGTCCAACTTCCGAAATCGCCCGTCACTCGGGCACAATCGCCCAAAATGGGTCTGCTCCAACGCTGTGCCACGCGACAAATACGCCAAGCGCTAGCGCCGCCGTCGCGCCAAGCGCAGTTGACGAAGTTTTTCGTTGACATTGACGAAAGTCTTCGTCAATAATGTACCCGTGACATCCAAACGGCCTAAGCCGACGGGGGCGGAGTTGGAGATCCTGCAGGTCTTGTGGGAATGCGGTCCGCGCTCGGTACGCGAGATTCAGCGCGTAATGAACTCAGTCAAGCCGACCGGATATACCACGGTCCTCAAACTCCTCCAAATCATGACCGAAAAAGGCCTGGTCAATCGCGACGAAAGACAGCGGCCCCAGATCTACCGTGCCCGTTATCCGCGCGAGCACACGCAGCGGCAGCTGTTGCACGATCTCGCGCAGCGCGCCTTCGGTGGTTCGGTGAAGGCGCTGGTGTTGCAGGCCCTGGCCGGCCGGAGGTCGTCGCGGAAGGAACTGGAAGAAATGGAAAAGCTTCTAGACCGCATGGAAGGAGAAAGCAAATGACGGCCATCGCTCACGCAATCAGCGCGGCACTGCTCCATTTCTTATGGCAGGGGCCGCTCGTCGCGTTCGTGTTGTGGGTTACTCTCACAACTCTCCGAAGCGGCTCAGCCCGCCTCCGGCATTTCGTGAGTTGCGCTGCTTTGGCCATCATGGTCGCGCTACCGGAAATCACGGCGTGGCTGGTGTATCGAGGGCAAGGCGCGGCCGGCTCGCCGACCAGTCGGGTGGTTGGTATTCCTGATTCCCCCGGTCCGGCGATATGGCCCGCGGGCGCCTCGCCGTCGACGTGGATCGCGGCACCGGAAGCCTGGGCGCTCCCCCTGTGGTGCGCCGGCGTCCTCATCTTTGGCGTCCGCCTGATCTGGAGCTCCCGGCACGTCGCCAGACTGCGGCGGGAGGGTGATGCGGCGGAAGCCCCGCTCGTCCAAACCGTTTTACGCCTGGCACGCCGAATGAGCATTCGCCGCCCGGTCCGCGTGCTCATCTCCGGTCTCGCTGACAGTCCGAGCGTTGCGGGCTGGCTTCGACCGGTGCTTCTGCTTCCCGCGGCTTCCCTCCTGAATCTCAACGTAGAGCAGTTAGAGGCCGTGCTGGCCCACGAGTTGGCGCACATCCGGCGGCACGATTATCTGGTCAACGTGCTTCAGACCCTCGCCGAGACTTTGTTCTTCTACCAGCCTGCGGTCTGGTGGGTTTCGTCGTGCATCCGTAACGAGCGCGAGCTCTGCTGCGATGATCTGGCCGTCGAAATCTGCGGCGATCCCGTCGGCTACGCGCGCGCCCTCACTAAACTCGAACGCTTGCGCGTGATCTCGCCCGGACTTGCTCTGAGTAGCACCGCCGGACCGCTGCTGCGTCGGATCCAACGGCTCACGGGCGCGGTCGAGGAGCAGCCTCCCTCCAGGCTGCCGGCGGTCCTCGCCCTGAGTCTGGCGCTGGCCTGCGGCTTGATGACCAGCCTGCACTGGGCCAATGCCCAACCGCAAGCAGCAGGCGATACCGAAGTCGCCCGCGACGCCGTTTGGTTCGACACGGTCAAGTTTGGCGACCTCCCCATCATGGTCCGAGCACTGGGATCCATGACCACACCAAGTACGGCGGAGCTGAAGGTCGCCGCGCCCCAAGCCAATCTGGTGCAGATTGGCCAAAGCACGTCTGTTGACCTACGCCAAGGCACTACCATAGCCGGTAAAGTGACGCACATCGACCCGAATGCAGTCAACGGAACGGTCACGGTTGAGGTGGAAGTGCAGGCGCCCGTGCCGGAGTTCACCGCCCAGCCGGTTGATGGCATCATCCGAATCAGAACCTTGCATGACGTGGTATTCGTCGGTCGCCCAGTTTTTGCTAAACCGGACAGCCAGGTTACCGTTTTTGAAGTGGAATCCGATGGCAGCCACGCGAAGCGGGTGAAGGTACGATTCGGGGCGATTAGCTACAACGCGGCGCAGATCCTCGAAGGGCTGCAGCCCGGCGAGCGCGTGATTCTGTCCGACATGAGCAAGTACGATGGCTATGATCGCGTGCACTTGAAGTGATGGCTCTCCGCACACCGGCCGGCCTTTTGACACATCAGTTCGCTACAGCGCCGTAGGGCAGAACGAAGTCGCTATGCGTCTGGATTGTCGGCCACTCTTCCATTACCCCGTTTTGTCCGGATAGCCCGTAATGCTTCCGGAAGCTCTGTCGACATGAGCGAAACGCGGAGGAGGCGGGGCTTGTTGAATCGTCGCCTCGTCTTGAGAATCGCGCCGCAGCCCCAGGCGGTAGACTAAACGACATGCCATCGTATGAGATATTCGGAGAATTTTACGACGCTGTAATGGAGATCGCGCGGGAGCGGCAGGGCATCTTCGGGAGCTTATTCGGGGAGAGAAATCAAACGCAAAAAATGTACTTGAGCTGAGAGTTCCGTGGCCCGTAGCCCTCGAAGAGCGGAATGCCGAATTTCTGCTGGAAGGCATCCGCCAGCTCGGGCTTCTTCTTTTCGGCGCCGACGATGGCCACCCGCAGCGCGTGCAGATCGTCAGGCTTGAACTTACGGACATACTCCCAGCCGAAGGTGGGGGTGGCGATCAGCAGCGTCACATTGTATTTGCGGCACATCTCCCCGCACGTACGCGCTTCCAGCGGATTGGTGTGAAAGGCAACACCGATGCCGGCGACCAGCGGCAGCCACAGACCCGCCGAAAAGCCGAAGGAGTGGACAAAGGGGAGCACGCCTAGCAGGTAATTGTGCCGATCGACGTTGAGCGCCGTGGCTGGCCGGATTAAACTGCACAGTCCGGCGTCCCAGTCCTGACCGCGCCATCACGATGCTGACTCGAACATTGCAGGATCGGCAGGCGAACATGAGGTTCGCACTTTCCCCATGCTCTTCCTTACCGTC
>DASYYZ010000057.1:0-15118 GCA_035946735.1 Terriglobia bacterium | reverse complement strand
CATCGTCGAGCAAGACCATCGAGCCCTCAAACGACGGATCAACGCCAAGCAAGGCTTCCGCTCCTTCGAGGGAGCCCGGCGAACCATCCCCGGTTATGAGGTGACGCACATGATCCGCAAAAGACAAGTGCGATGGCTGCTGAAAGGGGATTTGGGCGCGCAGGTTCGGTTCATCAACTTAACCCTCGGGCTGAAGACCGTCTGAGCCACTCAACCTCACAGGCGCGCAAACGTGCCTCCTCGCTCCTGTTTGCAACACTTTCCCATATTCAAGGCCTGTTGACTCAACTTTACGTCCGGCGTACGCTTTAGCGTCCGGCCGTCATGGGTGTCCCGCCGAAGGATCGGATGACGGGAAGCGTAAGAGTGCTCGGCGGCCCCGGACAGGGAGTGGTCCCCAGGGCGCTTATGTTACACCACTCCTCCACGGTTCCCAGACGGGGGCTGAACTTTCGAGTTACCCGGCAGACTAGCGCTGCCTGCGACCTTGAGAATCCAAACCAAATCGCGCCAAGCGGCACTGCTCCTGATCGGCCTCTTGTCCGTTCTGATCGCTCGCACGCTTCTATCTTCGGACGAGTCCGGGGCAAGATCGCCTTCCGGCCAGCTCGACCGCGTGATCACCCAAATCCAAGCGGAGCTCCGACCCGGCGAAGCGATGGACACGATGCGCCGGGTCTACTCGACAGACCGCTGGTACACCTTTGAGAAATTCGGGGAGACGGCAGAGTATCTCCAGGGCGCAATGCGGCAGATCGGTCTCGATGATGTCGAGCTCGTTCGGGCTCCGGCCGATGGTGTTACGCAAGTGGGTTTTTGGACGATGCCGATGGCATGGGACGTGAAGGAGGCGCGCCTCGAAATCGTCGATCCCACCGTTGCGGCTGAAGAATCTGTGCTGGCCGACTATCAGAAAGTTCCGACCTCTGTCTGCGAGTGGAGCGGCCCGACTCCGCCGGAAGGCATCACGGCAGACGTGGTCGAGGTATCGCAATTGCCGGCCGGCAAGATCATGCAAATGGACCTGCGCGGCAAGATCGCTCTCACGGATGCGAATCCCCAGGATCTCAAGTGGGCGCTGGTAAAGTCGCGTGCGGCAGTGGTCGTGAATGGCTACAGCGAAGAACCGAGCCTGCTCGACGCGCGCCAGTGGATCAACGCCTGGGGCGATAACGGCTGGGCGTTCACCAAGACCAGTACTCCTTTGCCATGCCTGTCGATCACTCCGCGAGAGGCTGCCCGCGTGCGCAGGCTGATCGCGGAACACGGCAGGGTACGCCTCAAGGCCACGGTTGCGGCACGGTACTATGCCGGAGACTATCCCTACACAACTGGCGTTATTCCGGGCTCGACTTCAGAAGAGGTGCTGGCTCTCGGGCACACCGGCGAGGAAGGCGCAGGCGACAACGCGTCCGGCGTGGCGGCGCTGATGGAGGGCATGGCGACCTTGAACCGCCTGATCTCCGCCGGGCGGCTTCACAAACCGAAGCGCGCGATTCGGATCTTGACCATGCCGGAAATGTACGACTCCATGCACTACATCGCGGCGAATCCGGAGAGGATCAAGCGAACCGTCGCGGCCATCTGCCTCGATACGCCAGCCGGAGGCTACAACCTAGCTGGCTCCATCTACACCTTTTATTTGAATCCGGACGTGGCGAGTTCCTACACGGATGCTTTCATTCTGAAGGTCGCCGACTCGTACTTTTCCAGGATCGGACGTGCCTGGCATTGGCATGTATTTGGCACAGGAACCGACAGCTACCTGGGCGAGCCGACTATCGACGTCCCCACCGTGTGGGCTTACAGCGGAAATGACGTCAACACTCCACATCACAGCAGCGCCGATACACCTGATCGCGTGGATGCGCGATCCCTGCGTGATCTTTCCATCGTCACCTCGGCGTACCTCTATTGCCTCGCGAACGCCAATGAGCCGCAGGCGCTGTGGCTTGCGACCGTCAGCCAGAATCGCGGCTACCAGCAGATTCTCGACGCTGCCCCGCCATTTCTCGATCAGGTCGGCGAAGCCCGCGACGCGACGACATTGGCCGAGATTCTTGGACAGGCGCGGGACAAGATCAGTTATGCAGTGGGGCGCCAGACCCAGGCGGTCTACTCGACGCTGCGCCTTGTGCCTGAAGCCCGGCGGGATTACGTGCGCAGCTTCCTCGAACCTTTGGCGGAACAACTCCACCAATTCGGGGATGCGCAGTCGGCCCGGATTCGAGTCGCCGTAGAGCAGAGGGCCAAGGAACTCGGCGTTACGACTTCGATCAAGCCCGTTGTCATAACTGATCCTGCCGCCGCGATTGCATCAACCATCGTCGTGAAGCGCAAACGATTCGGCACGATCCCGATGGATGATTTGCCGCCCGATCAGTGGCAGGGCTACCCTTCGGGCGCCTGGGACCTGATCCCAATCACCGCCCTTTATTGGTGCGATGGGCAGCGCAATCTTGCGGAAGTGATCCGTCTCACCCGGACGGAACAGGGACCTATGGATTTCGATTTCGTGGGTTACTTCCGATTTCTGCGGGCACACGGGTACGTTGATTTCGTTAAAGGGCAGTAGACCGCCGAGGCGGCTGTTGGCGGGTGAACCTTAATGAACCATCGCTATCGTGCTTCGAGGCGGACCTTCTTGCGCGCCGCCCTGGCCACGCCGATCATCGGGATGGCCCCGGGCAGTTTGAAGCCAGCGGCTCCGGCGAGTCCCGCCGGCACAAACGGTTCTGTTGTCTCGCGAATCGAGCTCGATAAGGACCTTTACGAGTCTGAGGCGGTGCTCAACGGCAGCATCTCCTTCAGACAACCGGCAGCGGGGCCGGTGATCGTGCGCTGGATCGACAGCTTTGATCGCGTCGTTCGGCAGGCGCAGTTTCCTTCTTCGACCTCCGGTGTTGCCCGGCAAAGCTTCTCCTTCGAGCTGAGCCGCGGGTTCACTTACCGCAACTGGATTCGAGTCTCGGTCGACGGCGCCGAACAAACCGAATCAGTGCAATTCCTACTTTCGCCTCCGCCCAAGCCTTGGGACGACTTTCATGTAATCAGTTGGGCACATTACCCGGACGGCTTCTACGATCTGCTGCGCCAGTCCGGAATCGACGGCACGATCGCCTATCGGGACGGCAACTGGGACAACGTGCTCGACAACAATTTCAACTTCTATGTCGAACAGATGGCATGGGAGGTTTTTTCGATCTACCACAAGAACCAGCCTTTATGGCGGGACCTGCTCAATCAGATCGAACTCGATCGGAATAATCTCGATCTGTGGATTCGGCAACCGTGCATCAATGATCCGAAGACGGATGAATATGTGGCAGATCACCTGCGTCGCTACGTGCGCGAGCATCGTGCTTTCCGGCCGCTGTTTTACAACATCGCGGATGAGCTTGGGCAGGGCGATCAGATTCGCCCCAACGACTTCTGCCATTCCAAGCACTGCACCGCCAGGTTCGCCGAGTATCTTCGCGCCCTGTACGGCACGGTGGGTGCGCTCGGCCAAGAGTGGCAGGCAGGCGAGCAGACCAAGTGGGATGACGAGAGCCTCAACAACGGCTCCGATTGGACGGCGAGCGACCTGATGATCCGCTACACCACCACTGATCGAGCCTTCGATGCGGTTGCCGTGGCTGCTCTTCAAGCCAAGTATGGCGGAATCGCCGGACTAAACAAGGAGTGGGGTACGGGCTTCCCTGCGCCGCAGGGTGGTTCGCCGGACCGTGAGCAATGGAGACCTCTGCTGGCGCTCGTCGCTGAAACCAGATCAGTCAGCGAGCTCACAGATAAAGCTCTCAGCGACAAACTGGGGCCGATCGAGCGGGAGAACGAGCGGTGGGGTACGGCGACGGGGTGGGGATCGCCCAACAAGCCGGTCGGCTTCAAGTCCTGGTCTGAAGTCGCCGCTTTTCTCAACCGCTTTTATCACGAGCTCTCTCAAGTTCGAGCAACGGAAGGATGGAATGTTGCGCCCTGGTGCGACTTTCGCAATTTCATGGACGCTACGTTTGCCGACGCTATCGGGCGGACGCGCGACGTGTGCCGGGCTGAAGATCCTCATGCCCGCTGCTCCACCGAAGGCGGTCAGGCGCCCTTCGCGTTCGGCTGGTATAACTACGAGAACGTCGTGAAGGTCGTAGACGTGATCGAACCCTACAACATCGGCAACAACGTGGAAGTGATCCGCTCGCTCAATCCCCACCTGACGATGGTTTCCACGCACGGGTACGAACATAAACCCGGCACGCCGCTTACGGATCTCGACCGCCGCTTTCAGAAACGGGCGCCGCAGCCCATCTGGTGGGGATTGTTCCACGGTCACCGCGGCTCGCTGATCTGGGACGATAATCTGCCCGAATATCGATTCGTCGATGAAGAGACCCGGCAGCTCACGCCCTCTGCCCAGACGTTCTCCGATCTCTTCAATGAGCTGCATCGGGGGATCGGCAAGCTGATCCTGAACAGCCGGAGACTGCACGACGGGATCGCCATTCATTTCTCGCAGCCTTCCATGCAGGTCCACTGGCTGCTGGACAACGTCCAGAATGCCCGGAGGTGGATGGCACACAGCGGCCAGGATCGCTACAGTCACTTCACGGCTGTCCGTAATAGTTGGACCAAGTTGATTGAGGACCTTGGTTTGCAGTATGAGTTTGTAGGGCGGCGGGGGATCGAAGATGGCAAGCTGGCGCGCGCCGAATACCGCGCCCTGATCATGCCGCAATCCGTGGCGGTGAGCGCCCGCGAAGCTGACCAGATTCGCCAGTTCGTGGGCACGGGCGGCCTCGTGATCGCGGACTGTCGCGCTGCCTCCATGAATGAGCACGGGCGCGACCTGGGAAGTGGCCAGCTCGATGATGTGTTTGGCATTGCTCGCTTCAAAGGCCAATCCAAGGGCCAGCCCAAAGTGCAGTCTGCTGTCGTCGCCGAAGGGGCTGAAAGCCTGGGGATCGCGGGCAAGAAGCTCAACTTGAAACCCGGGGATGAGACGATCAGCGCAACCGCGGGCAAGCCGCTCATTCACAGCGGCCAGGTTCCCTTGATCATCGTCAATGATTACGGCGAGGGCAAGGCAGTGTTCCTGAACGCAGAGGTCTCGAGCTACGCCTATGACCGGCTGCAGGCGAACTCCGACACGAGTCTGCCGGATGTGGTTGAGGCGGTCTTGAAGCTTGTTCACATCGAGCCGCAGGTCCGGGTGCTGGACGCGAGCGGCCGCAGACTGCCGGGAACCGAGGTGGTCCGCTTTGCCAACGGCCCCTGCAAGCACGTCGCGATATTTCGCAATCCTCAGTTGGATGACGGTGGCTGGGGAGACTACCCGACCGGACCCGAGCGTGGATGGGCCGGGGAAATCGACAACGCCCTGCTCGAGAAAGAAGCGCAGGTAACAATCGTGTGGCCGACTGCCCTGCCGACCTACGATGTGCGCGGGAAGCGCGACCTCGGCGACTCGGCAAAGGTGGAAATGGCTCTTGATCCCTGGAGCCCGCTGATCGTGACGCGCAGTCCGCAGCCGATTCCTGAGCTTCACATCGAGGGTCCGGAGCAGGTTCGCGCGGGTGATCTGCTGGCGCTGACACTGCGGGACGAAGCACCGATGCCGGAAGGCACCTTTAGAGCCGTCCACCTGGAATTCACCACCCCAGATGGGAGACCCTACGACCTGTATGCTCGAAATCTTCTCGTGAAAGCGACACCTCAGGTTGAGCATCTCCCTCTTGCCTTCAGCGACCCCAAGGGCTCGTGGAAAGTGAACGCATACGATGTGATGACAGGGCGTGCTGCGACGGTGGCGTTCACGGTCGAGGGGTAGCGGCCGAGCGGCATGGGATCGGCCCGTGTCCGCCGCGAGCGGGATATCTGTGCATAGAACGAATCAACATGAATGCACCTCTCACGCGCCGGGATGTTCTCAATCTGATGGGTACCGTCAGCACGCTGGCGCTCGCACCTCGCCCGAACTTGAAACCAGGCACAGGCAGCATGCCTGCTCAGGCCGGCGGCGTCCCGGCAGATCAAGCAAAGAAATGGAAAGGATCAGCGCTCGGCAACCTCTATCCCTTTATCAAGGATGAGCAGCAACGGACGCGGCAGAGACTGGCCTACCTCAACCGCCGGCCCAAAGACATCGACAGCTGGAAGGCGGAAGGCCGTGCCAGGGTTTTTGACGCGTTGGCCTACCATCCCGAACCGTGTCAGCCTCAGGCGGCCATTCTCGAACGCGTCGACAAGGACGACTACTTTCGGGAGCGTCTGCGTTTTCACACGGCGCCCGATGTTGAAGTGCCTGCCTACCTTTTCATTCCCAAGCACACCAAATTCCCTGCGCCGGCGGTGCTGGGACTGCACGATCACAGCGGTCTCTATTATTGGGGCAAAGAGCACATTGTTGAAATCGCGAACGAGCACCCGATGCTGACCGAATTCCGCAAGGAGCGCTATGACGGTGAAAGCTATCCTGCGATGCTGGCGCGTCATGGATACGTTGTTTTGGTCATTGACATGTTTTATTTCGGGGACCGTCGGCTGGTCCTCGACGAGGATTTGGAACATGGGTTCAATGACCATTCCAAGTTTGAGTCGCGAGAAACAATCGCGCGGATTAATGAGCGTAATGGCAGAGCGGAGTGCGTCGTCTACAAGAACATGATCGACGCAGGGTTCACCTGGGCCGGAGTGCTTGTATGGGACGACATCCGCAGCATCGATTATCTGCAGACGCGGCCGGAGGTGGACGGGAAGCGCATCGCCTGCACGGGTCTTTCGGTGGGCGGGTTTCGAACCAACTTCCTGGCCGCTCTCGATCCACGCGTCAAAGCAGCTTGCGTAGCTGGTTGGATGACCTCGTTTCGGTGCCTCCTGCCGCGCTACGAATCGTACACGGTGCCGGCGGGTTGGCCGCCGGGCCTGCTCGACGATCTCGACTACCCTGACGTCGGCTCGCTCACCATGCCAAACCCGCTGATGGTCGCGGCTGGCAAGACACCCTCTTCCCGCCCGACGGCGTACGGGCGGCGTTCAAGACCCTGTCGCACTGCTACGAATCAATCGGAAAGCCGGAGAGGTTTCATACGATGACGTTCGACGGTCCTCATAAGTTCCCCCGCGAGGCTCAGCAGGACATGCTGGCCTGGTTCGACCGGTGGGTGTAGGCGGTGTTCGGGCATAAGATTCCCCGCTAGGCTCGATAGCGATGTTTCACTTGACACACGCTCGGGCTAGTGGTCTAATCCGCCTCAGTTGCGAGCCGTCGAAGCTGGTACCGCGGTTCCGCGTCTGATTTGATGCGTGGGCAGAGTGGAGGTAGCCATGGGACGTTACCTGAAGTCCAGAATCGCCACCCTTTTTGGTTCGATAGTCTTGGGCTTGCTCTTTGCGGTGAGCCCTGCCTATTCACAGACCGGCACCGGAACCATCACCGGGACAGTCAGCGATTCCACCGGCAGCGTCGTGACAGAAGCCGATGTCACGCTGACCGACACCCTCACAGGAGTGTCACGCACAGCGAAAACTTCGGGGGTAGGGATTTACTACTTCGGAGCGGTGCCCATTGGCTCTTACAAACTTGCGGTAAACAAGCCGGGCTTCGAGGAATGGCTTGGCACTTTTTCGCTGCAGGTGGGCGAGAACGCCGTTGTGAACGCAACGGTGAGAGTGGGCAGCCCGACGACCACCGTGCAAGTTACGGGCGCAGCCACTCCCATTGATACCACGAGCGGAACTGTTGCCGACGTTAAGGACTCGAACCAGATTCGGGAGCTGCCGCTGAACGGGCGCCAGATTGGATTGCTCTTCGACCTTACGGCCGGTGTGGAAAGCGGTTCGGGCGGGGCCCGCGTGAACGGCATGAAGGTGGGCTCGCTCGATATCAATCTCGACGGCGTCACCCAGGTTGATCGTTTCGGCGGCGGGATGGTTCGCGTACAGCCTGGAATCGAGACCATCCAGGAATTTCGTATTGAAACGGTGGGTTCCGACGCCACCTTCGATCAGCCGGCCACGGTCATCATGGCTACCCGAAGCGGCACCAACCAACTCCACGGTGGCGGCTACGAATACCTGCGCGACAACACCGTAATCGGCCCGGCGCGCCTGCGCTCTGATCCGGTCAATGTACCGGTGCCGCTGCTCATTCGGAATGAGTTCGGAGCCTATGCCGGCGGCCCCATCTACATCCCTCACCTATACAACGGGCGTGACAAATCGTTTTGGTTCTTTGATTACGAAGGGCTGCGCGACCACGAACGCGCCAGTCCATTATTCCAGTATGTCCCCACCGCCGCCATGTGGAGCGGGGACTTGAGCAACGCCGTGGACCCGAACAACCCGTGTAGCCAAGGCCCCAGTTGCCCCACCGGAAACTCGCCGGTGACGATCTATAACCCCAACACCACCGGGCCCGGACCTACTTACCAGCGGACACCATTTCTCAACAATCAGATTCCCGGGCCCCTGAGCCCGACTGCGGCGGCTTTGAAATCGCTCACCGCGCTACCTACCAACACCAACAATCCTTACGTTGCTCCGAATTTCACCGCGACTTATCCCAACGTCAAGAGCACCAACACCTTCACGTCCAAGGTGGATGAGAACCTCTCCGACAAGGACCGGCTCTCCGTGCGCTACACGCGCAGTTGGACCAACGCCGCTGTTGAAGGTGGGTACTACGCGAATCCGATCAATGACAGTTCCGGGATGGGAACAAGTGCGGACAACTATTACATCAACAACGTCGGGGTGAGCTACACCAAGACCATCTCGCCGACTTGGCTCAATGAATTACTCGTGGGCGTGAACCGCTCCGCGGTCCATTACGGAACCCTGGCTGATTTCACCGATTGGGACTCAAAGCTGAGCGTCCCCAATCCCTTCGGCGTCACGGGATGGCCCACGCTATACTCTTACGAAAATCAGGTTGGCACATACATGGGGCCGTCCCTCTACTTTGGGTGGGACTCTGACAACGTGCACAATCAGAATCTCACCAGCGAGACCATCGAGGATAACGTCACCTGGACCCACGGCAAGCATACGGTTCAGTTCGGCGGCCGGGGCCGACGCGAGCAGAACAACGTACGCGAGAACCAGCAGGCGCAGGGGAGTAACAGCTGGCAGAACTCATACACCACGGACTGGTGCGCCAGTTGCCAGGCACCGGCTCTGGATTCGGGCAGCGGATTTGCTGAGTTGCTGCTGGGCCTGCCCCAATACCTCTCGAACCAGTACAATCGGGGCTACTTCTACTTCCGTCAGACACAAGTGGGACTCTACGGCAACGACAAAATCAAAGTTTCGCCGCGACTGACACTCAACCTGGGACTCCGCTGGGAGGACTGGACGCCTTACACTGAGGCTCAAAACCGGCTTGTGGAACCCTACAACCCTGCGACCGTACCATTTGAGGTACTCACGCCGGGCAATCTGAGCTTGAATCAGATACCAGGGCTGCCCCCCGCCGTCCTGCAATCCTGGGAGGGCATCGGCCTAACCTCGACAACCGCCAACTCAGTGGGCTATCCGTCGAAACTCTTTCGCGCCGTTCACCATGACTTCGGCCCGCGCCTCGGCGTGGCCTATCAGCTTGGCCACAACACCGTGATCCGCGGTTCTTACGGGATTTATTACGTCGGAATGCCGCTTTCTCTCCTCCTGCAATCCACCCGCAGCAATCCACCTCTGAACCTCCGGTTTCAAACTCAGCCAGGCCTGAACACCATCACCACCGCGCCCGGAGTGCAGTCGTCGGCTTATTACGTCAAGAACCCCACGCCCGGCAATTACCTTCCGCCCGATACGGTCAGTATCGTGGCGCAGACCGGGCCCAACTCGCCCATCGTGCCCTATGACAACGGCGCCACCGTGTGGGATGGCCCCAATTGGAACGATGAGCGCCAGCAAACCTGGAATTTTACCGTGGAGCACGAATTGCCCAAGCAGATCGGACTGCGGCTAAGCTATATCGGGACCTACGGGCAGAACCTCGAGCAGCAGTACGCCATCGATGATCCGGAACCGCTGTATAACTATGCCGTCCGCACCGGCATGACGCCGCCCAGCCTCGACTACCTGAGGCGCCCCGAGCCCGCGTGGTCCTTGATAGGGATCAATCACACCGGCTTCTCCCACGACAATTCAGCCCAGGTAGAAATCCACCGGAGGTTTGCCAACGGTGTAAGCTTCCAGGCGTTTTACACGTATGTGCGCGGTCTCACCACTACCGATCCCGGAGGCTTCCAGGATGGAAACACCTCGATAAACGGAGGCGCGGGCAGCGGCAACTTCGGTGGGAGCGGCGGAGCCACCGTGCCCGAAAACGTCGAGTTGCTCGGCGAGCCCAATCTCACTTACCAGCAGCGGTTGCGACTGGCCTACTTCAATAACACAACCATTCCTCCTCACCGCGTCACCTTTAACGGGGTGTTCGATCTTCCTTTCGGGAAGGGTAAGCGCTTTGCGAACAATATCTCCACCCCTCTGGATTACGTAATCGGAGGCTGGCAAGTCGCCACGATCGGCACTTGGAATAGTGGCCTGTGGATGGGTCTCGCCAACAATCTCGTCCAGCCTGGGAATGTGCGTATTCCTGCCGGCCAGCGCGCAACGTTCAATATTTCCGGCAGCAGCGACCACTACCGGCAGTGGTTCGCGGGTAATTTCAATATTGCCAACGCGACCAATGTCACGGGAAAGCTCACTCCAGCCGTCGCACGGCTGGCGGGCCCCGATTGCGAGGGGAGTGATTCGGGCCACCTGGCCGTAACGCTCGCCGACGGCACCTGCTACGACGCGCCCTTCAACGGATTCTACAACCCCGCTCCGCGCGACAATGTAATCGGTCCCGGCGCCTGGAACGACGACCTTTCGATCTATAAGCACTTCAAGGTCAAAGAGCGCTTCGATATGCGCTTCGCAGCCGACTTCTTTAACGCGCTCAACCACCCGAACGATATTCCTCCCAGCAACATGACCGGTTTACAGGACCTTAGCCTGCAACAGACGACTTCGAACGGAGGTCTGAACGATCCACGCGTGATCCAGCTTTCGCTGCGTGTGGAGTTCTAAAATTGCACAAGGCTGGCACTTAGTTTAGCGGGGTGTTGAAAATGCTCCCGGACTGTGTCATTCCGAGCGAAGCGAGGGAATCTCGCTCTGAAAAGAAACGGAATACGAGATTCCTCGTCGCCTTCGCTCCTCGGAATGACACTGATGTAGGGTTGTTCAACATCCTCTTCGAAGCGGGAGAAGTTGCTCTTTCCCCCGCGTGCGCGCTAACATTCCCGACGTGAGCGCCGCCCGTCGACCCACTCGTATTGGTGATCTTCGGTCAGGCCGAACCCTGAACAGACTGTCCCTCACCGTGTCTGTACAAGCCACACGCGTTTTCACGCTGGTGTTTGCTTTGGGGTCAATTTCGAGCCTCGGCGTGGCCCAATCCAGCCCCGATTCGTTTGAAACTCAGCTTGCAGAGGGCATCAAGCTGTTGGGTGAGGGCAAGCCCCTCGGATCGGTGAATCTTCTCAACCGCGTAAAGCAGCTATCGCCTCAGGACGCACGTCCTTATTTTTATTGCGGCATCGCTCTAGAGCAGGCTGGACGGATACAGGATGCCGCCTCAGAGCTGGGCGAAGCCGTTCACCTCGCGCCCGATCAGCCGGTCTACCGGGTGTTTCAGGCCCACGTGCTCGAGGAGCTCAAGCAGCCGTTTGCAGCCGAGGATGCACTGGCGCTGGCGCAGAAGGACCTTAAGGCCGGACAACTCGCCCCATCCTGGCTGCGGTTGATGGTCGATGTTTACTGCCGCCTGCGGAATACTGGCGGGGCCCTCAAGGTCCTGGACTTGTGGGCGGCGCGCGATCCGAACGATTGGCGAATCGACCTCTACCGCGGCCAGGTTTACGTCGTGAAAGGGCAACCCGACCGAGCCCTCACCTGCTTCGAGCGCAGCGCGCGGCTATCAGCCAATGACCCACAGGCAAATCACGACCCCCAGGGTCCTCGTGCCTCAGAGGCTTGCTTCGAGATCGGTAAGATCCTTTACGAGAAGAATCGGTTTCCGGAGGCCAAGGCGGCGCTTCTGAAGGCAGTTAAGGATGAACCACGAAATCCGGCCTACCTCGCCAAACTGGCGTCGGTTTGCCTTGCCCTCGGTGATCCTAAGGCAGGCATTGACTTTCTCAGCCCGGTAGAATCGTCGGGCCTGGCGCTGCCTGAGATCTATTACGTGCTAGCGCGGGCCTATAACCTCGCCGGGGATGCCGCCCGCCACGCGGAGTGCATGAAGGCATTTCAGGAGGCAACAGCCGTCGAACGCGACCGTCAGGCCAAGACGCTCGAGGCCGAACGACCCATCGCCCAGGCCCAAAGGCAAGTGGACGCTGGGAATCCAGCAGGTGCTCGGGCCCTCTTCGAGCAGGCATTCCGAGCAGATCCGGAGCAGTGGGCGCCCAATGCTTATCTTGCAGAAATGGACCTCGGTTCGGGAGACCTGCAGCAGGCCTATGCGCACCTTGAGAAACTCGAGCAGCTGGACCCGGATTCCGCTGTCGGCAATTTCCTGATGGCCCGTTACTGGTTTAAACGAAATGATATGGAGCGGGCGCGGGTCTACGCGGAAAAGGTCAGCTTGAGCCGTCCCGGCAATTCGGAGCTCCGGGCCCTCCTCGGGGACATCTACACGAAATTAGGTCAGAAAGAGAAGGCCCTTGAGGAATACCAGGAGGCGATCCAACTGGCGCCGGATAAACCGGAATTACGTGATCGCCTGCGCAAGGTTGAGAGCGCTGCCGCGAAGACGGCGCCGAGCTTCCAGCCATGATGATGAGGCACTTTCCGGAGTGGAGCCTCCGCGATCCGCGGCAGCATGGCAATTCGACGCCTGCTCACCACGGTTCCCTTAAAGTGGCGACACCATGTCGATGCCTGGAACTCGGCCTTCTCGCACTTTTGGCGTGCACGGTCGCCGTTCCGAGCTTGTCGAAGACGCCCCCAAACTTCGTCCTGATCACCATCGACACGCTCCGGGCCGATCACGTGGGATGTTACGGAGACCACGAGGCCCGGACGCCGAACCTCGATGCCTTGGCGCGCGGGAGCGTCCTGTTTCGCACGGTGGTCGCTTCCGTGCCGCTCACGTTGCCGTCGCACTGCTCAATCCTGACCGGGACTTATCCGACGCGGCACGGCGTGCGTGACAACCTCGGATATCGTCTTGGGAACGCGACGCCCACCCTGGCCAGTGTCCTCAAAGAGCACGGTTATTCCACCGCTGCCTTTATCGGTGCCGACGTGCTTGATCCGCGGCGCGGACTGGACCGGGGCTTCGACACGTACTCGTGTCCTCTTCGCCGCAAGATCGGGCGGGATAATCCGCTCGTCTTCAATTTACAGGAGCTGCGCCGCCCGGCCGACAGCGTGGTAGCCGACGCCCTCGACTGGATCGCAACCGAGGCGGCTCACTCGCGCAAACCATTTTTCGTCTGGATCCACCTTTACGACCCGCACACGCCGTACGATCCGCCGGAGCGGTTTCGATCACTCGTCACGAGCCCTTATGACGGGGAGGTTGCTTATGCCGATTACGCCGTCGGAAAGGTCTTCTACGATCTGAAGCAACGGGGTCTGTACGATTCGACTCTGGTTGTCGCAACGTCCGACCACGGCGAGAGCTTTGGCGAGCACGGCGAATACAGCCACGGCTACTTTGTCTACGACACGACTCTGCTGGTGCCGCTGATCATCAAACCGCCCTCTGGGTTTGCTGTCGCTCCGCACAAGGTCGACACCGCGGTGCGAACCATCGACATCGCTCCGACGGTCCTTCAGTTTCTCCACGTGCCTGTTTCACCGGATATGGAAGGCTCCGGACGGCTCCCGATGATGCTGGACTCGGGGACCAATAAGTCGCCTGACGAGACAGCCTACAGCGAAACCTATTACCCGAATGAATTCGGCTGGAGCGTTCTGCGCTCGCTCCGCAGCGGCCGTTTCAAATACATCGACGCTCCGAAACCGGAGCTTTACGACCTGGTTGCCGATTCCGCCGAACTCCACAATCTCTACCCCGGCAGGCGAGCGGTGGCTCTCGCCCTCAAGAGCCGGCTGGAGAGCCTGATGGCTACCGATGCGCCGGCGCGAGCCATTCAGCGCGCGCCGTCCTCTGCAGAAGAGGTCGGACTTCTAGCTTCGCTCGGCTATGTCGGCACATCAACGTCCACTTCCGAAACCGGCCGCGATCGGCGCTTGCCAGATCCTAAGGACGAACTGCCTACGTTCAAGGTCCTTTCCTCGGCGACGCAGCTCGCCGCCGAAAACAAGTGCGACGACGCCATCCCTCTGCTGACTCGCTTGATTCAACAACAGCCTGAACTGGCGCTGGGGCACCTGACTCTGGCTAAGTGTGCTCTGTCCACAGGTCAGTACGCTGCCGCCGCACAGTCACTTGATGCTGCCCTTCGACTTCAGCCGGATAACCTCGAGGCCCGATTCTACAAGGGCATCTGCAGCTTTCAGCAGGGCCAACTCGACGAAGCTCTGTCCAGCCTCGAGGCCGTTGAGAAGGCTCTGCCCCGCGAACCTTACGTCCACTTCTATCTCGGACTGATCTACGAGCGCCAGCAACGGGCCGAATCGGCCCTGGCTGAGTTCCAGGAGTGTGCGAGCGTTGATCCTGACTTTGAAGTGGCAGTCTACAAGGTAGGCTACTTCCTAGCCAAGGCCGGACGTTTTTCGGACGCCGCCGCCGAGTTCAAGAGAGTCATTGCGCTCGACCCCGACAACCCTTCCGCGCATTACAACCTGGCTCTCGCGTACGCCAAGTCGGGCGACGAATACGCCGCCCGGCCTGAGTTCGAAACCGCCTGCCGCCTCAGCTCAGCCATGTGTATGCGCGAGGGCCAGCAGTGATGCGAACGCCGCACGAAGGTCGCAGTCGAGCTTCGATCTGCAAATAGGGGATGTGTTGCAAGAACGTGAGAGCGAGCTGTTACGCTGGAGAGGGTATGGCAGAACTCCAGCGACCGGCGATCTTCAAGTGGCGGCAGTTCGCGCCCGAGATCATTCTTTGTGCTGTCCGCTGGTACCTGCGATACACCCTTTCTTATCGGGATGTCCA
>DASYYZ010000056.1:0-13816 GCA_035946735.1 Terriglobia bacterium | reverse complement strand
GCCTCGACTTCCAGAAGGCAAACTTCCAGGACCTGGGCGGAGGCGACTTGAAGGATGAGATCGCCGGCGTGGACTTCCTGAAGGCCACCGGCTACGTCGATCCCAAGAGAATCGGCATCACCGGTGGTTCCTACGGCGGCTTCATGACGCTGATGGCCATCGGCAAAACGCCGGATGTTTGGGCGGCGGCCGTGGAACTGTACGGGATCATCAACTGGTCGTCGATGCTGAAGAGTTCTGACCCTGCCCTCAATGAGTATCTCAAGGGACTGCTGGGTGACCCCGCGACGAACCGCAAAATCTACGATGACGACTCGCCGATCACCTACATCCGTAACGAGAAAGTCCCGCTGCTTGTGCTGCAGGGCGAGAATGACCCGAGGGTGCCGAAGGAGGAGGCGCAGCAGGTCGTCGAGATTCTCAGGCAGGAAGGCCGCACCGTGGACGTTCACTACTACCCGAACGAGGGGCATGGCTTCGGGAAACGCGAGAACCAGATCGACTCCATCCGGCGCACGATCGCCTGGTTCGATCAGTATCTTATGGGCAAAGGCCCCGTACGAACCGAGTGAACCCGCGAGCGCCGACGAGCGTTGCTAGGCTACGGGCAAACGTGCGTTCACGTTTACTGGTTGAAGTGCACGAGCCTAGCTCGTGAACCGCGGGATTGCTTAGATCGGTAGGTGAACGTGGGACCAAAAGCACTCGGCTTGCGCAAGCTCCCCGAAAGGACACGATCAGTAACCTTTGGCGGGCCTGTGGTGTTTCAGGAGAGGGTGCGCTTGCAGTTTCCGGCGGCTAAATCCTTGGTAACGGGGTGCTCGGAAAACATGATTAGCGGTACTCCGTGGGATTGGGAACGAAAAACGCCCTGCTCGTCTACGATAACTGAGGGCAGCGCAATAGGTGGAAATCCACCACCAGCGCTATACCCATAAGGAATGGCTCGGGAACCGCAAAAACCAGTTCGCTGACAAGTCGTGCTTGGCCTACCAGCCGACCCTTGAAATCATGATCCGAGGCCATGAACTTAATCGAGGGACGACATCACAGCACTTGCAATCAAGGGCAAAAACTACTAAAGTGTGAGCCATGGTCGGATCGATTTCGACTTCGGCGGCGCTCAAGGGGGTTGCTCGACAGAGCCGTCTTCGCGACGAGAAAAGTCCACTTTTGTTGCACAGCCTCGCAACTCAAATTATTAAGTTATTTATATACAACGGTTTACATCGAGCGGGAGTAATTCAGCGGTAGAATGCCAGCTTCCCAAGCTGGACGTCGCGGGTTCGATTCCCGTCTCCCGCTCCATCCTTTCAATCGGTTACGAAGAAAACGTCAAGCGCCAGAGTCCAATAGAGTCCGTTAAGCTCCGATCGCCTTCTCGAGAGCGTTCGCTTCCTTTCGGCGCTTGAGTGACGTGACGGTATAAACGTTCTCGTTCACGTCGATGGTGTGCCCCATCTGCTCAGCTCGCACCTGAGGATCGACATCCAGCTCCTTGAGCAGGGAGCTGTGTGTACGCCGCATGACCTGGAAGTTTGCCCAAGTCAGGCCAACCGGCTCCAGTTAGGCAGGAAGCCTCGTCTCCAGCAGTTATCCTTTGACAACGGCGTCGTGAGTTTTTCTGATGGGAAGACCCACGCATTAGCGCTGGTGTCGAGCGACACGGACCTGCATTCGTCAGTGGAAGCAAGCAGCCCGTCCGAGAGCGCCGCAAATCGCACCGACCGCACCGACTTTGGGGAATCCCCATCGCCGCGGTAAACGCGTTGCCGGATGTCTGCAAAATCTGCTTCCATCCTCGCCCACTTCAGGCCGAAGATCTCACCGGGCCTCATCCCGGCAATCAACGCGAGTCTTGCGATCAACCGCGCATTGATCCGTCGTTTGAGGGCCCATGGTCTTGCTCGACGATGTTATTCAGGTAGGGAGAGGTCCGACACCGGCAGCGCCGACTCAATCTCCGCTTCTGCTTGAGTCTGCTCACCGCGTGGGGATATGAGAGGTTACCGTCCACATTGATGGCGCGCGGGCGAGGATCATTCGCCGCAGCCAAGACTTGCTGAAGAATTACTCGGCAGCCGTGCCATCCCGCTTCTCCGAGAGATAGAAGTCGACTGTGGCGCCACAAGAGCTCCAGCGCTCGGTACAGATACATCCAGCGCCCGGCAACCCGAACGTAGGTTTCATCGACTCGCCAGGACGTGCCCGTCCGTTTCAACTCCCGCCGCGCCTGCCGGTCGACTTCGGGCGCGTAGCGCTGCACCCAGCGCCAAACCATCGTGTGATCGACGCTCAGGTTTCGCTCGCCATGAGCTCCTTCAGATCACGATAGCTGAGAGAGAACCGGAGATACCGCTGGACGCAGAGGGCGATGATCTCATCTGCGAAGCGCCGGCTGCGGAAAAGCGCCGACCGATTGCTTTGCATCCAGGTAGCATATCCTCACCGCCGAGCTGGGTTTTTTGCAACACTTCCTGAATTGTGGCGAAAACTAGCAATTCCCCAGGGGCACACTAAATCTCCGCAATCGTCTCCACGATCGCATCACCACGCTCGAAAGGTTCGGTGCGAAATTCCACGCCTAGTCCGGGCCCCTCGGGCGCCGTTACGTAGCCATCCTGGGGAACCGGTACGTTTTTGATGAAATAGGGGTATTGGAAATTATAGAAATGGTAGCAACTTTCCATAATCCAAAGGTTCTTAACGGCGGTGGCAGTGTGGATCGACGAAAACCACAGGAGCGGTCCACCGCAGGTATGCGGGGCTGTGGGGATATAGTACGAGTCTGCAAGGTCTGAAATCTTCTTCGCTTCCGAGATGCCGCCGCACCAGGTGACGTCATACATCACGATACTGGCGGCTTTCCTCTCGAGTACTTCCCGGAACTGATAACGTGTGGACAGCCGTTCGCTCACGGTGATGGGGACGGAAGTTGAACTCCTTAGGACCGCGTAGGATTCCATGTTGCCTTGGTACAGCGGATCCTCCAGCCACATGATCTTGTACGGCTCGAGCGAGTGGGCAATACGCAGGGCGGCGGTCAGATTCCATTGCGCGTTCACGTCGATGGCAATCTCCATGTCGTCGCCAAATTTGTCACGAATCACTTTGATCGGCTCGAGCGCCTTGTCGATCTCCATGGCAGAGATGTAGGTGCCTCCGCTGCGATGGCCGACCGGGTCGAAGGGGTAGAACTTGACGGCCATGATTCCCCGGTCGCGCAGGAAGGTGCAAACCTTCTCCGGATCCGTGTCCATCTGCCAGTTGTTAATCGTCCAGCCGCGCGTATAGGTGTTATAAACGCGGATTTTCTCGTGGGCTTTTCCGCCCAACAGGCGATAAACGGGCGTTCCGAGCGATTTGCCCAGGATGTCCCACTGCGCGATGTTGATGGCGGAAAGAATTCGCATCTCCGCACCGCCGATGACGTTAAAGGCCGTGCGATCATAAATCGCATACCAGATGCGCTCGATGTCGCGCGGGTCGCTTCCCAAAAGCCCGGCGGCTGAACCGTGCCCATCCGCCACGATATCCCGCAGCGTGCCAATCTGGCCATCCGTGTACGGATACGTCTCGCCAACTCCAACAATGCCAGTATTGGTGTGGAGCCGTACCCACATCCAAGCGGGAGCTTCGCCATCAATCGTCAGACCTTTGCGGAATTTCACCGCTTCCACCTTGGTAATCTTCATGGGCTCCAGGTCTTCGATCGACGCAGCGGATGTCGGTGGCATGAGGCCGACGGCGGGACTTGCGCTTCCCACAGCCCCTAATGCTCCGAGGCCTGCAGCCTTCAGAAAATTTCTTCGTTCAAGATGCTTCGTCATGATTGATTTCTCCCCTCGGTTAAGGATCGGTTCAAGAACGGAAGCCGAGAATGCGGTTGTGTTGGGATCGGACCATGTAAAGCTGGCCAGAAAAAGCCCCGGCCGGTCGCCTTCACTTGACGCGCTCGGCCCTGGCCGGACTTTCTTCGCTCAAACAGGCTGTCCACAACGTTGAAGAAATCCTCTGAACGCCACCCCTACGGGATCTTGCAGTTATGCAATCCTCACTGATCTTTTCTAGAGGCTTCTCCCGCTACGGAAGCACACCGACCCTTCCTCAGACGCCGACGCGAAGAGAAGATATTCGATTCAAAGATCGCTTCGGCGCAACCCATTCACTGCTTCGCTGCGAGAGAGGGTGCCCCCGCCTTCCTCAAGAGTTGATGCGTAACATTCGAGAAGGCGAGCCGTGGTCGGGAGAAGCCAAAACGAATCCACGAGGGGAAACCCGCGAGAAAAACCCAACCGCCACCCCAACGGAGAGGTATTGCTTGACCACGCCGATGCCGTTATAGACGGCATTACAACAAACTCAGGAGGAAACCGCCACTCCTCTTACGACCGACAGGAAAACCTTGCGAACGGCGGCGATGACGTCGGCCACATCCTGATCCGTAAACTTGGGATCCGTCGGGACACTCACGTAGCGGTCGCGGATCTCGATGGTGCGAGGGCAGCAAGCCTCACCATAGCGGATGGCCGCGCCTTCCGGCGTTGTGAAGGAGGGCCAGTTCGCCTCCGGCGGGTCCTTGTGGGCAATGTGGGGAGATACAGGGAGAATTTCGGTTCCCTCCCAATTCCAGCGGGAGGGAATGTTTTCCGCCACCAGTGCTGCAATAAAACGATCCCGCTCCGCCTTGCCGCTCGTCTGGAAATAAACGATATCACCCAGGGCTCCCTGCGGGTCATAACCCTTACGGAGTTGCAAACCGGGAAGGTCACGGATTCCTTGCACCACTCTCTGACCCTTGTCCCGATAAGCGGCCACGATGCGGTCCACCTTGCGCAATTGGGCCCGCATCACGGCTCCTGTCCACTCGCTCATGCGGAACTGGAATCCTGGAACCATCCCCATCTGGGGGGGATGGCCCAACTGGTTGACGAAACACTTTCGGATCAGGCCCAAGTCGTGAAATCTCACCGCGCGCTCAAAAATCTTGGGATCGTTGGTCACCAGCGCGCCGCCCTCGCCCGCGGAGATCGTCTTGCAGATTTGAAAACTGTTGATGCCGCAGTCGCCAATCGAGCCGAGGGCGCGCCCCTTGTGCGTCGCCCCCATGCTCTGTGCGCAATCTTCCAGAACCTTCAGATTGTGCCGGCGCGCGATCGCCATGATGGAGTCCATATCGGCCGGCTCGCCGGCAATATGTACCGGCATGATGACTTTGGTCCGGGGAGTGATCTTGCGCTCCACATCGGCCGGGTCAAGGTTCAGTGATTCATCGATTTCTCCAAACACCGGCGTGGCCCCTGAAGCGATGATCGCGTTGTAGCAGGAATACCAGCAAGCCGCAGGGAGAATAACCTCGTCACCCGGTCCTACTCCCAACCCTGCTACGGCAACGATCAATGCCGCCGTCCCGGAGGTGACGGATAGACAATATTTCACTCCCTGGTGCGCGGCAAATTCCTTCTCGAACTGTATGCACTTGTTGGGGCTTTTGCCATCGGGTCCCATCCCGTAATCGCGGAAGGGGGCGCGGGCTTCCAGCACGTCCTGCAATTCCCGGAGCTCCTCGTCGTCGTAATGATTGGGTCCAGAGAAGTTAACGTGCAACATGGAGGCGCGCACGGGAGCGCCGCCGTCGATGGCTAGTCTGCCTCCGCCCGGAGGGACGATGACGGCCGGGGGCATCCCCGCTCCCGGAGCCGCCTTGGCTAATAAAGCCGTAGGAGCGATGCCCGCTGCGGCGGCAAGGAATTTGCGTCGGGTGACCCTGTCGGTCTCGTATCGGCCCTCGATGCCTGGTCGACGATTGGAGGTTTGTTTCATTGCGCCCTCTGTAACCTTATCTATGGGGATTGAATGATATATGGAGATTGAATGGCATTTTTGCCGTTTCGCTTTAGGCTAGTTTGTAATGATGCTCTTGCATGAGGTAGGGGCGGCATCGCAACTCTCTATTATGCCCCAATTTGAACCTCGGAAGGAAAGCAAATCGGTCCGGTGCCGAACCCGCAAAGCGTCCGCCGCGCAGCGGCTTCGCTGTGTGCTGGGCATGCTCAGTAGCTTAGAGGTGAAAGTCCTCTGGTCAACCTGATGGAGGTGCAGGCCTAGTGATGATGCAAGGGCTACCTCCGCGAGGCGAGGTCCGAAGGAACTACAAACGAGCCGTCACAGACCTCGCACTCCAATCGACGGTCTGCGGTTGCCTCTGGGCATCGACAATGAGAAAATCTCACGGTCGAGGGAGAGAGCATGCAATGAACAGACGGGAATTTCTTGGTACTAGCGCCATTCTAGCGTCCGGGATCGGCAGGGGCGGGGCAGGCGGTCGAGAACCCCCGGGTGAGGCCCGAGTGTTGTTATTTGATAGTCCGGGCATGCCGGATCTCTCAGTGCTGCTCGGCAATCGTCCGGCGGTGATCACCCCGGGACGCGAGGGAGAGGCCACCCTCTCGGCGCCGGACTCTGAAGTGACGCTGCACGCGAGGTACTCGCGAGAGCGGCCTTTCGAATTCTGTCGCATACGGCCTGAGCCCGGCTCATTTCTGGCGGCGGAGGAGCTGAAGCTGGTGTGGGGATTTCCGATGCAATACAACGAGTCGATGACTCTCGACGCCGATGCGCTGGAAGGCCATCCCCTCTACCTGCCGGATGGCATCACCATCCCGCCCGCGCATTATCTGAACTGGGGAACGCTGTTCTACAATCGCGAACATAATCTGGCGATCGGGACCCGGCTGCGCGGCGCGACGCCCGCGGCCAGCCGATGGGGCGCGCGCACCGGCCCCACCAGTCCAACTCAACTGCACATCTGGACGGAGACCGGCTCGCCGGATATGGAGGTTACCATCTTCACGTGGCATCCCGCGGACCAGCGCCTCTGGTGGGCGGAGTGGTATCAGGACGAAGAACGGCGCGAGCCGGGCACGCATCGGACATTGTTCCCGGTGTTGAGTCCACTTCACATAAGCTGGGCGCCGGCAGACCGGCAGACGATCCAGATCGTGCCCAGTCCCAGCGAGGAAGACCGCTCCATGGTCTGGACGCTGATCGACGATGTCTCAGGCGAAGTGGTCGCCGAGTGTCACTTCACCTACCAGTTGCCGGTCACGCATCTCACCGTCGAGGTCGGGCAGTGGCCGACGGGATTGTATCGTGCCGTGGTGACGCCGGCGGGCGAGAAGGTAGACGGCACCGCCCGCCGGCTCAGCCAGAAAATGATGAACCTGATTGTGCGGCCCGCGCAGTGCTCGCATCAGGTTCTGTTTGTGGCCCCAACCGACATGTGGCGCGCTTACGCGAGTAACGGCGGCCACGCCATGACGTCCTGGCGGGAATCCTGGCATTACGATAGTGTCGGCTACTCGCCCACCGTGCTCAACACGCGGTTCCGCCGCAGCAATCACTACTATTACGGCCTCTACGAGCGCTGGTCCGACATCAAACACTACCGGTACCTGCGCGAGCTGTCGCGGCAGGATGGCTTTACGATCGATTATTGCACGCAGGACGACATTGCCGGCGGGCGGGTGCGCCTTGACGATTATCGGCTGGTGCTGCTGGGCAATCATGCCGAATTCACCACGCTGCCCTGCTTCCTGAGTTTTCGCGACTACCTGGCCCGCGGCGGTGCGGTGATGGTCCATGGAGGGGACTCGTTTGCGGTGATGGTGGAATATCTGCCCAGCTTGGAAGAGCCTCGTTATATCTGGCAGCGGGAGCACGTCTGGATGCACCTGACGTATTCCGGGGAGGATTTCCAGCCACCCGAACTGCTGCCGCTCGATGCCGCCGCCGATACGCCCATTACTCATCCCGAGGCCGGCGGTGCGGTCGATTATCTGAACGTCTTTCACGTGAGCGTCGCGCACTGGCCCCCCTCCGAGCGTGCCGTCGTCTCGAAGGTGGACCATCCCATCGTGCGCGGCCTGGGATTGAAGCTCGGGGATCCCGTGCCGGGCCGCTGGGCGGGCGAAGCCGATATGATCTACGAGCCGGCAGCGTGGGATGTTCTGGCTCGATCCGTAGAGGCGACCACCGAGCCGGCAGAGAATTTTCTGGAGCGAGCCAAGCAGCCCCCGTTCCATCGCCCCGGTCTTTCCGTGCACAAGAACCTGAGGCTGGCCGTGATTTCCGGCGAAAATTTTACCGGCATGCTGGACGATCCAGCCAACACTATTTTCCGTTCGCTGTACACGCGAACCGTGCACTACTTTCTCGATGCTGCGCCGCTCCCGGAAGACGCCCAGGCTTTACGCGCGGTTGGCGACGGAGCCGACTTCGCCTTACCCGTGCCGGCGACCGTCCAGGCGATTCGATATGAGCTCCCTGAGTTTATCAATTTTTCGGATACCGCCTGGTTCCGCAAGCCGTGGCCGTATGCGCATTACGTGGTGGAAGGTTCCGAGGACGGGAGCACGTGGAGGGTACTCGCGGACCGTTGCCACGGTCCGTGGCGCGGTTTGCAGACCGACCGGTTCGCCCCACGCAGACTGTCGCGAGTACGGGTATCTGGCACGCTGTCGAACGGCGAAAATGTTCGTGTCAATAGCGTTCGACTCTTTAGGAGCGGGATTCACGGCCCCAACTCTGAAACAAACAAACGGGAGATCGAGCCGAAAGATCAGGCGATGCCTGAGGCCGAGAAAATGGTTCGACGTTAGGATCTGAAGCCGAGACCCAAACTTCTGCCGCCAGCCGATCTCAGCTTACCTTGTTAGGCAATCGCGACGGATCGAAGCCACCCCAAGGCTTGAGAGCTTGGTGCGGCCTTCCTGCGACGACGTACGCACGGGGGATCGTGAGGGCCGCCGTTACGAGCTCTTGACGCCGCTCTGTGACATTTGACTTCAGGTCGGGTATGACGAACTCACGCTCCTCCGGCCGCTCGATCCGCGCATCCAACCGGCAGACCAAAGCACGGACGGAGAGATCGCCACGGAACGAGAGATTATTCCCGGTCGCCGTCCACAATACATTGGTGGGGAGCCTCAGAATACGGGTTTTGCCCAGGAGGCCGGTCCGCGTATTCACCTTGGGTAATCGCTCTGGACAAATCAGGCGAGGCAAGGGCACAAGTGGACGGTCGCAGAGGCGCAAGGCATCTTCCGGCAAGCCGGACTCGATTCGCAGTTCTGGGACCTCAGAGCCGGGAGCGGCAAGTTCTGACCCACGCCGTCAAGAATTGCCGCAGCTTCTGCGCGAGGCTGAAGGCCGCCGAGCCAGACGGACGGGCGGACGAGCCAACCTGTGACGTTTGCCACTCATCGGTTAAGCATGCGCCGCGCTCTTGTTCTCGCCGCCTTGTTTGTCGCACCCGCTTCATTGTGCGGATGTTCCTGCGCAGGACCGAACCCCGTCTGTTCAGCGTACTGGCAGAGCCCAGTCGTGTTTCGCGGGCGAGTGCTGGGACAGAAGCTCGTCGGCCACACGCAAGCGACCGTAAGGAACCTGGACGGGACGACCAGCACGATTGAGGGCCCTGGGTATTACCGCGTGCGGTTCTCCGTCTTGGAGATGCTGAAGGGCGAACCGCAGCCGGAAGTCACCATTCTGACCAACGAGCAGGAGTCCGCCTGCAGGTTCGCGTTCGCGGATGGCGGCGATTACGTAGTCTTCACGTACAGCGGCGACGCAGGCGAGCTTTGGACGAGCAAATGCTCGCGCACCCATGCGCTGCGGACCGGCGAAGATGACCCTGACCTCTCCTGGATGCGTGGGTTGGCGACCGCACCGGCAGGCGCGACCATCTACGGAAAGCTTGTCCTACCCAACCTCGTGACTGGCCTCGATGGCCCGGCCACTATTACCGTGCGAGGGCCGGAAAACCACCATATTGCCACAGACGAGAAGGGCGAGTATGCGCTGAGGGCGCTGAGCGCCGGACAATACACTGTCTCTGCCGCTGTGCCGCCTGGCTTGATGACCGGCGATGCGGTGAAGTGACCCTCCAGGACGAGGGCTGCGCCGAGGTAGATTGGCCGGTCTACTACGACGGCCACATACGGGGGCAGGTCACGGAGGCGGGCGGGCAAGCTCTTCTTGGCATCGACCTGGTCTTGGAACGTCGGGACCCGAGTTCAGCTACTGGCCTAGCCCAGGTCGGCTCCGCCGACACAGACCGCCACGGCCGGTACGATTTTCCCCGCGTTCCGCCCGGCGACTACCTCGTGGCCGCGAACTTCCTCGGGCCATCGCCGACGCGGCCCTATCCTCGCGTCTATTACCCCGACGCCGATTCTGATGCACGCGCAGCCACCATCCACTTGGCGGCTTTGGCCGTCGCCGACGACATCAACCTGTTGCTCCCGAACGCCTGGAATCAAGTGACCGTGCTTGCGAGCGTGCTCCTGCCTGACGGTTCCCCGGCGTCAGGTGCAGATGTCGAAGCGCATGACGCCGATTATTTGTGGTCCGGTGAGCCAGGCATGGCCACTGCTGGGACCGATGGTCGCGCCGCCCTCTCCGTGTACCAAGGCCGGACGTACTATCTGACCGCCACAATCTCGGGCGGCACCCAGCAGCGCTGCGCCGGGCCGCTCAAGTTCATGGCAAAGGCCGGGCTCGCGCTCGAACCCATCCGCATCGAGCACGATTGGGGGAACTGCCTGGCGCAGTTGAACCCGAGCTTCCGGCCGCCAAACTAACATATCAGCGCAATGGCCGCGTTTGCTCGCCCGCCATTTGGACGTTGCGGTATCTTGATTTGAAGGACCGGCACTTCGAGCCCCTGGCTCAGCCCAACCTGCCGCTCGCGGGTAGGTGTCATCGAGAAGCCCACCGGCGTCGCCCTTGCTGATGAAGCTACCCGGAGCGCTAAACTGTTCGGCGGGAGGCCCTGCACTCCTTCAGGAGGTGAGTGCCATGAACAGACTTCGCTTCGGGTATTCATTGATGGCGACCGTGGTCTTGGCAGCGATGGTGTTAGGCGGAGCTTCCAAAGCGACCTCTCCGACGTTTGACCAAATCACCGTTCGCCGTATCAACATAATTGAGCCAGACGGGACGCAACGAATGATTATCTCCGACCGGTCAGCTTTTCCCGGAATGATTGTTCAAGGCAAGGAAAAGCCGTACAAACGGCCATTCGCAGGAATGCTCCTCTACAACGACGAGGCACGGAGACCGGGGGCTTGGTCTTCGGCGGGCACAAGAATTCAGAGGGCCAAGTGGTTGATTCCGGCGTCAGCCTGTCGTTCGACAAATACGGGGCACCGCAGCAAATCGTGCAGTTGGCGGGCATAGATGATGTCCATGACCGCTTTTCGGGCCTCGCTGTAAATGGGTTTTCGCAGTCGGGCACGCACAACCGGCGCTTGTGGGCCGGTCGTGACGCCTCAGACTCGGCATCGGTGGCACTCATGGATGAAGAGGGCAGGAAGCGCATTGTGATGCAAGTACTCAAAGATGGGACTGCAAGCATCGAATTCCTCGACTCCCAGGGTACTGTCGTTAAGCAAATCGTCCCCGGCAAGTAATCATCGACGATGAGCTTTCGGCGGACGCTCGCGGAACGGCATTGGCCGCTGGCGAATGCGCGGTGCTGGCCGCGAATCGAGGGCGATGCCCGATGGCAAACTAGGCGGGCTGATTTAGCCGATGACCCGCCGAGCCACTTTTGACATCTACCGGCCCGAGTGGCTGGCGCGAAACAACAACGGACTATTCGGCATCCTCTTGCCGTGAACGAACTGATTTGTGTTCCGCTGGCTGGCTCGGCCGTGAAAAACACCTTGAAGGCTGGCGTGCTCTACTTCGCCTTCGTGTTCGCGGCCCGGATTCGTGCTCGGCACCATCCGAACCCTTTGGGTCGTCCCAAGGCTGGGCGCGATGGCGGCTGAACTGATTAACAGCCCATCATGCTTGGAATCCCCATCCTCGCGGCCCGATGGGCTCAGGCGTATCAAGTTTCCGCCGCAATGGCCGAGGCGGCTGGCAATGGGATGCATCGCGCTCGGCCTGATGCTTCTCGTCGAGTTCAGGGTGGTGCTGTGGATTCGGGGCTCACGGTTCGCGCTTACATTGAATCCCGCGACCCCGTCTCGGGAGCCGCCTACTTTGTCGCGCTCGGCGTGTTCGCGCTCATCCCACTTTTCGGCGGGCGGCCGCGTGCCTGAAGCGGCGGAGGCGCTGCTCTGCCAATCGACTGGGCTGCTTGACTTAATCTAAGCTGCGGCTCGTGCGCGTAAATGGATTAGGGCGGAGATGACGAATCAGTGGAATGCGGCGCAGTATGACGCGAAACATGCGTTTGTGTATGAGAAGGCAAAGGGATTGGTGGACCTGCTGGCACCGAAAGCGGGCGAACGGATTCTGGATTTGGGCTGCGGGACAGGCGCGTTGACGGCGGAAATCGCCAGCAGAGGCGCAGAAATACTGGGCGTGGATCAGTCGGAGCAGATGATTTCGCAGGCGAGAAAGAAATTCCCGGCGCTGAAGTTTGAGGTATTGGACGCGAGGCAGCTTCGATTCAACGCGGAATTTGATGCCTTGTTTTCCAACGCCGTGTTGCACTGGATTCCAGAGGCGGAACAAGTTATCGCCGGAGTAGCGAGGGCGCTGAAGCCCGGTGGGCGATTCGCCGCGGAGTTCGGGGGCAAGGGGAACATCCAAAGGCTGATCGAGGGCTTTCGCAGGGCATTCTCGGCACTGGGAATGCCGGAACCCGAAGGAATGAGCCCGTGGTTTTACCCCAGCGTTGCGGAATATGCGGGGCTGCTGGAGAGGCACGGATTGGAAGTGCGTGAAGCGTCGCTATTCGAGCGGCCCACGGTGCTGGAAGACGGAGAGCGCGGACTAGAAAACTGGATTCGAATGTTCAGGCAGACGCTCATCGAAAAGATGGGCGAAGAGATGGGACGGCAATGGATTCAAGAAGTGGAACGGCAGTGCAAGGCTGAGTTGTTTCAGGATGGGAGTTGGAAGTTGGACTACCGGAGACTGCGGATTGCGGCGTGGAGAGCGTGATAGGGTGCTTGGTATATCTAAGCCGGTATCCGCCACGGCTGCTCCTTTTTCTCCCACCGCGGAGCCACACCCAATGCAGACGTAGTCGTAAATCCTGGTCACCGACTGTGTGCTACTCGGCACGTGGATTGAATGCACTGCTCGATGCTCACGAGGAGGTCGACCGCCACTTCTTCTGGGAGGTGGAACAGGACGCCCGGAACTGTGCTTGACCCAGGGTCTTGAGCTTCGCTCATTAGCGATAAGCCCGGTTGACATACGCGCAGCGCGGTCCTATCGCGCCGCAGTGCGGAACGGGCTTTCGGAAGGAAGGTGTGCTGAATTGCCGGCCGCTATTCCTGCGGACTGAGCGGTCGCTTCATCGGCTACTCCGCTGTTCTTCGTCGATGTTCCTGCCTCCGCGTCTCGGGTGACCGGCCGTATCCACGATGGAAGCTGCAGGAGTGTCCGTTTGATCCTGCCCACGGCGGAGACTCAGCGGTTTTTCTTCGTGACGACGGCAGGTATGGATTTTCGTGCTTCCACGATGGGTGCTCCGGCAACGACTGGAAACGTCTGACCAAGGATTGAAAGTTCCGACTTTGATGGCGTGCTCATTTTTATGCCTTCCGCTTCGTAACCACCTTGACGCGCTTCCGCTTGGCTTCGGGCTTGGGCTTCGGAACCATTACAAGCGCCCTCAGTCCTGCCTTGAAATTCGCCATTGCCGCATCAGGGTCGGCTACCTCAAAATCTTTCGCCTTGATTCGTTTCGACATTAGTCAGTTATTCGCTTTCCACGTCTCGACTTCCTGAAAAAACTCTTGCCTTTGCTTCTCCATCGCAGCCTTGCCTGTGAGTTCATCATAGGTAA
>DASYYZ010000055.1:0-247583 GCA_035946735.1 Terriglobia bacterium | reverse complement strand
TCCTGCCGATGCTGATCGGAGCTCGGTCACAAATATCCTTGGAAGATCACAGGGGCTGGAAGCCGAGAGAAACCACATCTCATCCAGTCGCAGGAGAAAACTTTCTCTTGACATCCCCTTTCATAGAACCCTCTCCCCCAGATTTCTGATTTGTTTCCTTACGTTTAGCGGCCCCGATTTTCTCGTGTATCTTTTACGCCCCCTTCGTCGCGCTTCGTCTCGCAGAGCCACTTCTGAAACCGGCCATTTTCGCGTGTATAGTGCCGGCGCTGATGTTCAAATTCAAACAACAACCAACGTAAGCAGTCTCTCTAACTTCCGCGTGAGTCCTTGACGCGCAACCTTGACCTGTCCGATTCGTAGCTTTGTGGGTATCAACTCATTTGAGTCACCTGCTTTGTCTTGACACGTCCCGAAACGGGGCCTAACCTGTTGACTGCGAATAGGTAGTTGGTCGAATTCAAAATCCGGGGGGGATCGAAAATGACCCGAGATCATTCCGGCGGCGTTCCGACGTGGGTGTTTAAGTAGACTCGTTTGGGTAAGCCGCTGACTTCGCATCGGCGGAGGTGAAATCGTCGAGGCGCTCCCAGTGGCCCGAAATCCTCAGATAGTAAGGAGAGCTCAATGAAAAGAAAGATGAAAGATTCATTCCGGCCTTTATCAGGGGGCGCGGCGCTGCTGTTCGCGGCCTCCATGTTCATTGCACTGCTCGGGCCAGGGGTATTGCCGGCCCAATCTTCGCGAAGCGCTGCCGCAGGCACTTACAGCGTGCTCTATTCGTTTCAATGCAAGCCGGACGGGGAAAACCCCGAGGCCGGCCTGGTTCGCGACTCGGCTGGCAATCTCTACGGCACTACCTATAATGGCGGCGTTAAGGGTTTTGGATCGGTCTTCAAAGTCAGGCCCAACGGGACGGAGACATTGCTCTACAGCTTCTCCACTCATACCTTTGACGCAGAAAACCCCGCGTTGGCAAACCTGATCCTGGATGAAAAGGGCAACCTTTACGGAACCACCCCCGTTGGCGGTCTGCACGACAGCGGCGCGGTCTTCAAGGTGACCGCGGACGGGAAAAAAACGGTGCTCTACAACTTCACGGGGAATGCGGACGGCAATGAGCCCTTCGGAGGGCTGGTTCGCGACAGCGCGGGTAACGCCTATGGCACTGCGTTTTATGGTGGCTTGGGGACCGGCGTGATCTTCAAGCTAAGCCCGGGTGGCGTAGAGAGTGTGCTCTACAACTTCGGATCTCAAACGTCTGGCGACGGGAACAACCCGATTGGTACCCTGGTCCGCGACTCAGCGGGAAACCTTTACGGCACGACGGAGAATGGCGGCGCTTTCGGTTTCGGAACCGTTTTCAAGTTGGCGCCCGACGGCACCGAGACCATACTGCACAGTTTTGCGGGCTTTCCAAACGATGGAGCGTTTCCCGCAGGGGTCACTCTGCTGCGGGACGCTGCTGGAAACCTTTATGGTGCTACGATTTACGGCGGCGCATACGATAATTCGGTGGGCCTTGGGTATGGCGTGGTATTCAAGGTAACCCCCTCGGGTACCGAAAGTGTCCTCCTGAACTTCAACGGTCGAGGCAACGGGGGCTATCCAGTGGGTTTGGCTCGTGGAAGCTCCGGCAATTTCTTCGGTACTACCGAGGTGGGCGGTTCCACCTCGTGCAACGATGGTGGCGGCTGCGGCGTGCTCTTTGAGCTGAACTCGACCGGCAAGGAAACGGTGCTGTACAAGTTTGGGGAGTCTTCCGGCGATGGCGAGTACCCCGAAGCAGGCGTGATCCGGGACTCGGCAGGGAATCTCTACGGCACGACCTACGGCGGCGGCGATTACGGCTGCGGCACCGTGTTCAAATACACGCCGTAGTTGAGCAAGATCGGCCTGGCCTGGCGCTCTCACATGAGGCTTAATCCACGCTCGCGGCGGGTGTTTATTCTACCAAGCCGGGGGTGCTGGCCACCACCACGAGATGGACGACGGCGGGCTGAAAGCCGAAGCGCCCTTGGCAATCGTAGGCATTGTGCCTTGCAAAGTGACTAACGGCAAACGGGCCGGTGGAAACGGGTGATCTACTGGTTTCCTCTTCGGTTCCCGGCTACGCCATGAAGGGCACGGACCGCTCACCATTACCAGCATCACGATCACCGGCACGGACCCAGCCGATTTTCCCCAGACCAACACCTGCGGGACAAGTGTGGCGGCGGGAGCGACCTGCACCATCAATGTCACCTTCAAGCCCACCGCCAAGAACAGCCGAAACGCATCCGTATCGGTTGCGGACAACCCTTCGGGCAGCCCCCAGGTCGTGTCGCTGACGGGGGCAGGTACGGTGGCGAAGCTTTCAGTCATGAGTCTCAACTTTGGGAGCGTGCAGGTGGGTCACAAGAGCGCTGCTAAGAGCGTGACCGTCACCAACACCGGCTCGGGCTCGCTCAGCGTCACCAATATCGGGATCACGGGCACGAACGCCGGCGACTTTTCTGAGACCAACACTTGCGGTTCGAGCCTGGGCGGAGGGAAGTCGTGCTCGATCAGCGTCACGTTCACGCCGCGAGCGAGGGGCAGTCGCTGGGGGTTCGCTCTCGATCAGCGATAGCGGCGGCGGAAGCCCTCAAACCGTGAGCCTTTCCGGAACGGGCACGTAGTCAGAACGCCACCATCGGATACCTCTCGACCATGTGCCGCAGCTTACCCCGGGGTGATCCAGTTGCAGAACGCTGGCCGATTAAGCATCAAGTGGGCGGCAGACGGGCTTGGCCGGGTTGAGCCAGTTAAAAAAAAGGGTCGTCGCAGGCAAGTGCTCGGGAGATACGGATTCCATTTCGGCCGTTGCTTGAAGAGGAGCAAGGCGAATAGAAAGCGAATATGCTAAACTGCCGGTCATGGCAGTGCGCTCATGCCGCGTCACGATAACCGATCTGGACGGCATCAGCCACACCGTTGAAGTCACGGCCTCGACACTTTACGAAGCCGTCGCACTCGGGCTCGTCGCGTTTCGCGGCCACGAGTGGGTTGCGGGCTTGCCGGTCGGGTTGGCACCCGTTCGGGTATCCGTAACCGCCATTCCGGTCGAGCACACCGTCAAGATCCGCGACTTCACGAACTGGGTTGACCGGAAAGGCGGCAGCCCACCGGAGGTAACTGATCGCGATCGGGTTCGAGCCATTCTCGGACGCTCGCGATAGGGGATCTGCCACCACCTCAGCTAAGATCATATGAAATTCATGCGGTTTTTGATGTTGGGGACGGTCATGTTGATGGCGAACGGCGCTGGCGCGCAGAATTCAGTCAAACCATTTGATCTCGATGAGGCCACGATCGGCGATGTGCACGCGGCGTACAAGTCCGGCGCCCTCACATCCGTAAGGTTGGTGCAGGCTTATCTGGAGCGCATCCGGGCCTGCGACCAGGCGGGTCCGAAGCTCAATGTGGTGATCTTTCTCAATCCCCGTGTCTTGGAAGAGGCGGCCGCGCTAGATGAACATTTCCGCGGGACCGGGAAGTTCGTCGGCCCGCTTCATGGAATCCCAGTGCTGCTGAAAGACAATGTCAACACGAATGACCTGCCAACCACGGGCGGCTCTCTCAGCCTGGCGGGATACACTCCCGCCACCAATGCGGCAATTACTCAGAAATTGCGCAGCGCGGGCGCAATCATCCTCGCTAAGGTCAACCTGCACGAGTTCGCGATCTGGGGTGAAACGCTTAGCTCGATCGAAGGGCAGACCCTCAATCCCTATGACCTAACCCGCACGCCTGGCGGGTCAAGTGGTGGTACCGGCGCGGGTGTGGCTGCCAATTTCGCGATTGCGGGCATTGGCACCGACGCCGTCAACTCCATCCGATCACCAGCGTCGGCGAACGGCATCGTGGGTATTCGCCCCACGCTCGGTCTCGTCAGCCGAGCCGGTGTTCTGCCGTACTCATTCACCCAGGATGCCGCTGGTCCGCTCGCCCGCACCGTTACTGACACGGCGAAGATGCTAAACGTGCTCGTCGGCTATGACCCTAACGATCCGGCGACGGCATGGAGCGTCGGGAATACCGAGGAGGACTACACGAAATTCCTGAAGGCTGATGGTCTGCAGGGCAAGCGCATCGGTGTATTACGCAGTTTCTTCGGCACTGCACCCGTCAACGACGAGGTCAATATTATTGCGAGCACAGCGGTCGAGGATCTGAAGAGGTCTGGCGCAACGGTAGTCGAGCTGAACACCCCAGATCTCGATAGCGGAAAGATTTCCTCTGATATCAGCGTTCATCTGTACGAATTTAAGCCGGCAATCAACTCTTATTTTGCCGCAGGTAACACGCCCGTTAAATCGCTCGAGGAGATCATCTCTTCCCGCAAGTTTCATCGGAATATCAAGGACAGCATCACGAAAGCACAAGGTCTCGAGATGGACGACAGCTATCGCCTGCGTCTTCAGAAGCGCTCCGAGTTGCAGCAGCGTGTCATAAAGATCATGGCTGACGAGCGACTCGATGCGATTATGTTCCCGCATCAGAAGCGGCTTGTGGTGCCCATTGGGGAGACCCAGGTGGAGCGCAACGGCGCTCTTGGATCAGTGACCGGCTTTCCTTCCATCGTCGTACCAGGCGGATTTTCATCCCCAACTCCGACGGCCCCGCTCGGCGTCCCGGTGGGCATCGAATTCCTCGGCAGACCATGGTCCGAGAAGCTATTGGTCGAGATTGGCTACGGTTACGAACAAGCGACCAAGCACCGCCGCCCTCCGCCAATCATACCGCCACTGCTCGACGCGCGACGTCCTACTAGGTTACGAGGTTAGTCTGAGGGCTGAATCGGCATTATCATCGGATTGAAAATAATTCAGCTTTATCTGCAGCCAGCTAGCCTAGGGCTGGCGCGAGGCTAGCGTGGCCGCGAAGAGGCTCCAAAGTCGCACTCTCGCCCAAAGTGACCTTTTCCCCTAAGACCAGGTCACACCTCCGAAAGCTCTGCTCAAATGAACTCCGGAACCGGAACCGATGCTCGATGGGGGTTTCGCCCTGGGCCTCTGACTATCCTACAGGGGTCCCCGTCGAACGGCCAGAGAAGCCCTCACGACCGGTACGAGGCACCTGGCGCGGAGGGGCAGACATTCCAGGGTCAGCGACAACACTCGGTTGTCGGCTCCTGCTCGCCGCCTGGATCTTCCGGCGCCGGCCATTGGTCCGTGACTGATTGACGTTTCCCCAAGGAGTGGCCGGATGGTCGGTCAGCGGCACGGCGCGGCCGAATTGAAGCCAGAGCACTCTCCAGTTCGCGTGGCGCCACCGGCGCATTGGGCACTTTTTCCGGTTCCCGGAATAGCACTTTCGCAGTCAGAGTTCGTGGAGTCCATTCGTCCGCACCAGAGGCAGCCGTCGAACGACTCGCTACGTTGAATTGGCACGGTGGGAACGATCGCTACTCTCTTGCGGACCGGAGCCAGGAGCGGCGAGGGGAGGCAACGTCGAGCTGTGACGGATTGGAGGCAAGTATGAGTTCGGTGTCGGCATGTTGTGGCAGTGGCCAAGAACCTGCGCGTGGATCGGCGCGACATCGGGGAGTGAGACTCCGGGCGGACGCAAAGAGGCAGCAGTGTAAGCGTCTGGTCAGAGTCGTAGCGACGGTCTTTGGCGGTACGCGACCGCCTCATTCGGCGCTCCCTTCGAGGGTAAACACCCTGGTAACCACGGCTGGCAGGGCCAGGCGTAAGCGATCACGGGGCAGGGCAGGCCATCACCCTACCGCGTGGTCGATCGTCGCAGGATGGCTTCAGGAACGCGAAAACGTGCTGTACGGATTTCGAGCGTGAAACCCCTTTACGGAACAGCACACCGAGGAACCCGACCCCTAGCCCATGACGCCAAGACAGGCCAGGCGGAAGCTGCATGAACTATCGGAAGTGTATGCAGCCTTGCCGAAGATCGAATGCAAGAGGCTCTGTCAGAAGTCCTGCGGCCCGATCCTCTGGAGCCGCGTCGAAGATGAAGCGAATACGGCGCGCAACAAGCGGGGATCACCAGCGAAAACTCGGGCCGGACCTCGTGTGTCCATACCTTGTGGCCGGCCAGTTCTTCATCTACGGAGTCCGGCCTTTGATCTGCCGGCTTTGGGGTCTGGTGAAGGCGATGCGTTGTCCCCACGGCTGTGAGCCCGAGCAGTGGTTGAGCGACGAAGAAGCCCGAGCGATGCTGGCGCGAGTCATTCAGTTGTAAAAGCGACATGGAGCCGGAAGAAGTCCGCCAGCTCAGCCTTCTTGACCCTTCCCTCAGCAACGCCTAACACAATCTTTTCAAAACTCCGCGCGCTGGCCTCCACCTCGACGCCGTTCAGAGTCAGGAAGACAATCGCCGCGGCCGTACCTGTCCGCTTGTTTCCATCCACGAAGGGGTGATTTTGCGTGATGTGAAACAGGTAGGCCGCAGCCATCGCGGGGAGATCTTCGTGTAGGAACTGTGAGCCGAAGGTTGCGGCCGGCATGGCGACGGCAGACTGCAGAAGACCGATCCCGAAGGCCCGGCGAGCCTCCATATCGTTCGATCTGGTCAGCGTGAATCTCGAGAACTTCAGCCAGGGTAAGGAATCTGGGCTCCGCCACACCTATCCGGCCAGGCGCTTGAGCAGGCGCCCATGTTTCTGGTTCGTAGCCGCGAGCGCCGCCTTAAACCGCTGACGTTCCTTCCGGTCGGTCAGCGGAGAGACGATGAGGTTGCGGCCGATCGTCGTGATCTCCAACGGCGTCTCTGCGTCGACCTTGAGAATCTCCAGCACGCCCTGATCGATGACCAGAGCCAAACTGTTCTGTCAGCCGAGTCGAACGCTGGACCTTCCTGCCTCCCCACATGAAGTTGTACCGGTAAAATCCGAATCGACCTCGTTTCGAAAGCGCCATCGCTCACCTCCAGGCCGTCCAGCATACTCCTAACGCGCGTCATCGGCTCGCCCCGCTCGATGACGTCGCGCTGCACCGGCTCTGGAGTGCTGGGCGCCGCGATGAGGTAGAGGGCGGAGACATCGAGTTTCAAATCCGTCAATTTGACGGATTTCACACGGCCGTACCCGTGGGACCCCCCGGGGAATGTCTAGTGACTTGGTAGGGATACCATCTGAGATGCTATCCAGATACCACCTGAAGCAGCCGAGAACCCGCAGATGGTATCCGCCATTTTTCGGGGTGTGAGAAGGGCGCCGCTGGACGAAGCTTCGGACGGCATACTCGAGCCTAAGAGTCGGGACAAAGCCGGGACATTTGCTTGTTGATAGTCTGCAAGCGATTGATTACAATAAGCTGGTGAGCAGATTGTGGATCTGGACGTCGCGGGTTCGAATCCCGTCGCTCACCCCAATTTCGCCGGATGGAGGACCGGCGCAGCCTGCAGTCGAATGACAGCATCTAACAGCCTGTATTGATCTCGTTTCTTGTGGGGGCGTACCGGTTTCGACGGGAGCCGTTGCGCTTAGAAGGCATGCCGGGGGCCACACCACCCGTAATCGGCGTGGAACATACAACTGCCAACAACACGCAGTTTGCACTCGCTGCCTAATTAGGCGGCGCGTCTCCTTCGTTCGGCCCGCCGGACGGAACGAGATGCCATCAATGCGGGCTGGTTTGGGGTTTCCCGCCTGAAAACTCCGGACGAGACTCTCACGCAAGTGAGGGGATCAGGCTAGCCGACGGGTCGTTATTGCTCGTTCCTGAGGGCCGCCGGCGAAAGCTGAAAGCGAACGGGACAAGCATGTAGTCTTCTAACCGTAGAGCTTTTCGGACGGGGGTTCGACTCCCCCCGCCTCCACCATGGACCATTTGTCGAGTTGGCGCCACACTTAAGCGTGGCTCTACCCGGCAGTCCACACGAACGTCAAAGTCGGCATTGGAAGACGGCAGCTCTGGTGTAGTCATAGACTACTTCGGCCCGGTTTGCGCCGATCCTGGCGCCCCAAAGCGGCAGATGCAGCCGAGAGCGGCACCGAAGGATCGACGATTTTGATCAACCGCACCGAGTGCGGAGCTTGCGGGCCAGTTTCGAGACTTGCCCCTTTGATCACAACCGGCGCGTCGGCGTTGAGCACGTCATAGGCCTGGTAAGGATGTCCTTGCGGAAGACCGAGACTGCGCAGCTCAAGCGTGTGCGAGCGTGGCTCCTCAGTCCAGTTGAAGACCGCCACCATGGACTGCCGCGCGTCTTCTTTCAGGAAGTACACGCTGGGCATTTCGTCCTGTGTTGAAAAGGTCATCAAATCCACCGGCGTGGCAGCGCGCCGCAGCTCCACCATTCTCAGCAGATCGCGGTTTTTGATTAGGGCCAGACGTTCCGGCGTTGTGGCCAGCGTCTGCAGATCATCGCCGATCTCGTACATTCCTCCAGCGACCGCGGCAAGCACAATCTGAACCTCAGCCTCATTCAGCGTCAGACCTTGCCGGGACCGATGCCAACCCTCTTGAGGCGCCGGTTGTGGCGAGACGCTGAAAGCGTCCGGATCGCTGATGTAGAAGTTTCGGTTCATGTAGTAGCGCGCTGCGATGTTCGGGTCCGCGTCTTTGCTGGCTCTAAACGAACGGCCCGTGTCCGGCGCAATGCGCCCTTCATCCACCAGGCCGACGGGAGTGAGCATCGGGCTGCCGTCCTTATCCAGCAGCACGTGCTCGCCCACGGTCTCGCGGATGATCTGGAGCCCGATGCGCTCGGCCTCGAGAGCCGTCGTGTGCGGACGATAGTAGTAGCCTTCAATCGCGGAAGAATCCATAAAGTCGAGTTTGATGTAGCGGACGCCCCAGTCCTGGGTCAGCACCTTATAGGTTTCGCGAAGATACTGCTGCGCGCCGGGGTTTGTGGTGTCGAGCACGTAAAGCGGCTCGCGGTGGCGGCTCGCATAGTCGATCCGGATCGGGTGGCCCTCGGCATCGTGTACCAGCCAGTCCGGGTGGTGCTCGAAAACCGAAGCGCGCTGGGACACTTCAAATGGCGCCGTCCAGACGCCGAGCTTCAGACCCATCCCCGTGATCTCGCGGCCGAGATTGCGCATTCCGCCGGGGAAATGTGCCGTATTGGGAGTGATGTAGTCTCCGCGAGCATAACCGTACCCCTCGTCGACGTGGCAATATTCGTAACCCAGCGGCTTGAGATTCTGGGCCATCCACTTCGCGTTGGCCAGGACCTCGTCCTGAGTAACGCCGGCGTAAAAGGCCGTCCAGCTCCACCATCCTATGGGCGGGACGCTCGAAACGCGCGCGTGATGCAAGCGCCGCACCGCCGTTCCATACTCTTCGAGTTGCGCGTGGTAATCTGGCCCTGCGGTGAACATCACTTCTTCGGAGCTCAACTCCGCGGCAGGCGCGAGGGGAAGGCTCAGCTCGATCCGCTGCTCCGGAGCGATTTCGTCTCTAAGAAGCACGGCCTCGGTTGTGCCCGTAGAATCCGCCGTGAAGGAGCCAATCGCCGCTCGGCCCCCGAAAGGCTGCTGCGCCTTCAGATGCAGCGAGGTCATAAATCTCCGGGCTGTGAGAGCCGCGATCAGCAAACTCCGTTTGCTCTCGAGGTTGTAAATCAGCCCCTCGCCCACGCCGAAATAGGTTCCGTCCGGCGCCTGCTCGAGACCGCCGATCCTGATCGTGGGATCTTCGGTGAAACCCTCCAACAAAACTCGATCTGCGCTTTCCGGCCCTCCCAGGTTCACGCGCGGGTTGCCGGTGGCGTCCACGGTGCGGATGGCTTCGACGCTCACAGCCTTCGCGGTACGGTTTACGACCTTGACTTCGACCGTTCCATAAGGAAGATCGTTGTATAAGCGCAGAGTGCAAACAAGGTCGGGCTCGGAACCAAGCCCTGTGAAGGTGATCGTGTCCTGCTGCCCGCCACCCAACCCGTCTTGAAACGTGCTCGGGGCTTCCTCGTGGCGCGGATAATCGCTCGACCGGAGCCACTGGTGGTTGATCTCCGCGCCCACAAGCGATTTGAGCACCGGCGCTTCCACGCCGGCGCGAATCTCGTAGGATCCGCGCTCAGGATTAAAGGCCACCGACAACTGGGAGTTATGAAGCGAAGCGGCGCCGGCTGTCGCTGGAAGCGCCAAAGCCGACATTCCACATACAAGAACTTCCAGTGAGCATTTGCGTGCCATTCTTTTCATATCACTCCCCTGTCGCCTTACAGTTTAGATCAGCAGCTCGCGCACATGCCTGCACAATTGCGCTGGTTCAAAAAACCGACCCGTGCTGCGGTACAGCAGACTGTGCCGCGGGGCCTGCTCGCGTGACGTATAAGCACCCCCCCATCGCCGCGCCCGGAATGGTCAATTCCTCCACTCTTCAAAACTCTGGTGGCCGCTCGCGCACGACATTGAAGCTGCGTTCCAGGGCGAGTCCGGCACGGCCCAGCGTGCCCTCGTCAAAGAGCCGTCCAATGAGGGTGACGCCGTGGGGCACCCGGCGCGGCGGTGAGAACTTGGGAAGCGGATTGTTGGGATCGGGGGCCCAGTCGCTGCGGGCCTGCGACACCTCAACGAAGCCCGCGCGCAGCGTGAGCGAAGGATGCCCTGTGAAATTGGTGATGGTCAGCATCTCGTCGCGCAGTGACGGCACCAGGAGGAGGTCCACCTGGGAGAAGACGCGGGCCATTTCGTTGGCCACTTTGCGCCGAAACCGGTCTGACTGGACGAAATCCACTGCGGACAGGAACCGCGACTGGCGGAAGGTATTTGGCCAAGCGTCGGGCACCTGGACTTTAAGTTGGTCCACCTGGTGGCTGAGCGTGAGCTCCTCGAAGGCTGCTGCGGCTTCGGCAAACAGAATCACGTCAAGCGAGTCATAGGGCCAATCCGGGATTGACACTTCCACCGGGACCATGCCCACCTTCTTGACCGTTTCCAGGGCGGCGCGGTCGACGTCGGTGGCCGGGCTCTCCTTCATCCAACCGGGGAAATAGCCAACGCGCAGGCCCTGTATGTCTGAGTGTGCGTCATATTCCAGCTTGCTGGGTACGCTGGAGAGGTCGCCGGCGTCGGGCCCGGAGATGGCTTCGAGCACCAGCATTGCGTCCTCAACGGAGCGGGTCATGGGGCCCAGCTTGTCGAGCGACCAGCAGAGAGTCATGGCGCCGGTGCGGGGTACACGGCCGTACGTGGGCCGTAATCCTGTAATGCCGCAGCGCATGCTGGGGCCTACGATGCTGCCGCCCGTCTCGCTGCCGACAGCAAAACCCACCAGCCCCGCAGCGGTGGCGGCACCCGGGCCCGCACTCGAGCCAGATGATCCTTCTTCCGGTAGCCACGGGTTCATGGTCTGACCACCGAACCAGATATCGTTGAGCGCCAGCGCACCCAAACTCAGCTTAGCCGCCAGCACGGCGCCCGCATCGTTCAGACGTTTGACGACGGTTGCGTCCGCCGAGGGCACACGGTTGCGGAAGGGCTCGGCGCCATAAGTGGTGGGAGTGCCGGCGGTGTCGAGAAGGTCCTTGGCGCCCCAAGGAACGCCGTGCAACGGGCCTCGGTATTTGCCGGCAGAAATTTCCTGGTCCGCCCTTCTGGCTTGCGCCAGCGCTGGTTCGCGCATGAGGGTGATCACGCAACGCAGCCTGGGATTGAAGCGGTCCAGTCTCTCCAGGTAGAGGTTCGTGAGCCGTTCTGACGTTAGCTGTCGCTTCTCGATCCAACGCGCCAGCCGGGTGACCGGAGCATAGGCGATGTCTTCGTCTCTTGCCGGGAGCGGTCCGGGATCAGGCTTGGTCCAGATGAATTGGTTGCGCTGCGGGCGAGCTTTCTCGCCGGGCAATACCGCCTCCCAGCGCGAGTACGGCGGCAAACCAGGTTCGATCTTCACCTGTCGCGGCCCTGTGCGCCGCTCGTAAAGTGGCGCCATAGAGTTGCGCCAGTTGCCTGCGGCCTCCGCACGCTCCGCATTGGTCAACTCCACTTGGACTAGCTTCTCTGCCTCGGCAAAGGTGGACTGCGAGATTTGGGGGCCAGCAGCAGGCGCGGTGCCGAACGCAGGCGGCGTTCCGGCTGGCGCCTCGGTGGTTTTCTGGGCAGGTTTGCGGCAGGAAGTAAGGGCCGCACCTGCAAGGCCCAAAGAGGTATGTACCAGGAACTTCCGGCGCGACTTCGACATGGATTCCTCCGCCGGAGATTATAGATGGGAAGCAGTCAGCAGTCAGCTATTCAGCTGCAAATCTTACCGAGGGTGGTGGCGATCAACCGGTCTTCGGCGTTAAAACCATGCAACAGATCGTCTCCGATTCCGTGGCGGGGCAGCGGTTTTCCATGTTCCTACTCGGCGTCTTCGCCGGGCTGGCTTTGGTGCTGGCGGCAGTCGGGATGTACGGGGTGATTTCGTACACGGCCACGCAGCGCACGCACGAGATCGGCATCCGCATGGCACTCGGTGCTAAACGAACCGATGTGCTGAGGCTTGTAGTCGGGCAGGGCTTGCGGCTGTCGCTCTTGGGTGTCGCCGTCGGACTGGCTCGCCGCCTTGGGCTTGACCCGCCTCATGTCGAGCATGCTTTATGGCGTCCGGCCTACCGACCTCGTGACCTTTGCCGCCGTGCCATTGCTACTGGCCGGCGTCGCCATCCTGGCGAGTTACTTCCCCGCCCACCGCGCAACGAAGCTCGATCCCGTGATGGCGCTGAGATACCAGTGAGCGTGTGTGGAGCAGAGCCGCCTCGCAACTACGGGCTTTCAGCAGGTCGAGAGCACGCCGGACCGACGCTGTTCAATACCGGACAAGCTGTAGCGAAAGCGGAACGATACTGACCGCGACGACCGCCGTGGTCCGGCCAAGAGCCACAAAAGGCGGTGGTTAAGCCTCCAAACTACTGGCACATCAAATGCTCTCCCATGAATGGGCCAATACGTCGAGTCGATTTTGATCGGACCATTGAGTGAGCGATCCGATGGGTCAATGAGCCCTTGAATCAATTTCGAGGCTTGAGGACGAAGCGATGAGCCCTCTGCTGAACGATATTCGCTACGGCGTGAGAACCCTGGCAAGAAACCCGGGCTTCACCACCGTTGCCCTGCTGTCCCTTGCCTTAGGTATCGGCGCCAATACTGCCATCTTCCAGTTGCTGGACGCGGTGCGACTCCGGACCCTTCCGGTGAGCCGCCCTCAGGAGATCGCGGAGCTGCGCCTCCGGGACACGACCGGGCAGCGAGGAAGCCAGCAGAGCGGCTTTCCTGTGCTCACCAACGCCATCTGGGAGCAGATTCGCGATCAGCGGCCGGCGGCTTTTTCGGGCGTTTTTGCCTGGGCGGAGGACGACTTCAACACCGCGCCCACCGGAGAGGTGCGCCACGCGTCTGGGCTCTTCGTAAGCGGAGATTTCTTCCACGTGCTGGGCGTCGAGCCTGTTTTGGGGCGCGTTTTCAGCGCCACCGATGACCGTCACGGCTGCGGCCTGCCGGGTGCGGTGGTCAGCTACGCCTTCTGGCAGCGCGAACTCGGCCGTGATCCCGCGGCGGTGGGCCGCAAGATCACAGTCGACTACAATCCGGTGGAGGTGATCGGTGTCACGCCAGCCTCATTCACCGGACTCGATGTGGGCCAGTCGTTTGATATCGCCGTACCCATCTGCTCGCAGCCGACCTTGGGTGCTGGCTACAGTTTTCTCGACGACGGCACCATCTGGTGGCTCTCGCTGATGGGACGCCTCGAGCCGGGCTGGACCCTCGAGCGAGCTACAGCAGAGCTCGGATCCGCATCGCCGGGAATTTTCGAAGCGACGCTTCCCAAGAACTATCCGCGGGAGAATGTGAAGGACTATCTTCACTTCAAGCTGACGGCGAATCCTGCCGGAACGGGCGTCTCCTGGCTGCGCGAGCAGTATGAAAATCCCCTGTGGATGCTCCTCGCCACCGCCGGACTCGTTCTGTTGATCGCCTGTGCCAACCTCGCCAACCTGATGCTGGCGCGGGCCAGTGCGCGCGAGCGGGAGATCGGCGTGCGCTTAGCTCTCGGGGCCTCGCGCCGGCGTCTCGTCCAGCAATTGATGACTGAGAGCCTTCTGCTCGCGGTGGCGGGCGCAGGGCTCGGCCTCGTCCTGGCCCGGGCCCTGAGCCGTTTTATGGTGACGTTCCTCAGCACCGAGGGAAACACTCCATTTCTGGATTTGCGACCGGATTGGCGGGTGCTCGGATTCACGGCAGGCGTGGCGATAGTGACCTCCGTGCTGTTCGGGCTTGCTCCCGCTGCGCGGGCCGCGCGTCTCGCTCCGAGTTCCGCCATGAAGTCGAGCGCGCGCGGGCTTACGGCAGGCCGCGAACGCTTCAGCCTGCGCCGGGCGCTCGTCGCCACCCAGGTGGCGCTTTCGCTCGTGCTGCTGGTGGGCGCGCTGCTGTTCTCACGCAGCCTTCATAATCTGCTGACCTCGAATCCAGGCTTCGAGCCGAACGGGCTTCTGATCACGTATGTGGATCTGACCCACGTCAACCTGCCGTCTGAGCGCCGCGTGCCTTACAAACTGGAGCTGCTCGACCGTCTCCGCGCCATTCCAGGCGTGGACTCGGTGGCGGACGTCGGGATCCTTCCTCTTACCGGGAGCGGAACCAATAACGCTGTGTGGAATGAGGGATCAGACCGGAGCCAGGGTATGACTTCGAATTTCAACTGGGTCAGCCGCGATTATTTCAAGACGATGCGAATCCCGTTTTTCGCCGGGCGGGACTTCGACAATCGTGATATGCCCGCCTCTCCCGCGGTTGCGATTGTGAACCGGGCTTTCGCCCGGAAGCTCGGCCTGGGAGCGAATCCGGTTGGTAAGCGCTTTCGAAGAGAAGCCACACCATCTGACCCCGAGATGCCGTTTGAGATTGTGGGACTGGTCGGCGACACCAAGTACCGGGACATCCACCGGGGCAATGAACCCATCGCTTATCTCGCCACCTCGCAGGACACGCGCTTCACCAACTGGTGGGTCCAGATCCTGATTCGGTCAAATGAGCCCCTGGCCGCCCTTACTGCGCAAGTGAAACAGACGGTGAAGGACATCAATCCGGCGATGAGTACCGAGTTCGAGGTTTTTCAAAGTACCGTCCGCAACGGCCTGTTGCGAGAACGCCTGATGGCGACACTCTCCGGGTTCTTCGGACTGCTGGCCGCGTTGCTCGCTATCGTCGGCCTGTACGGGGTGATGTCTTACACGGTGGCGCGCCGCACCAACGAGATTGGCATTCGCATGACGCTGGGCGCGGGCGGCGGAGAGATTCTCGGCATGATGCTGCGTGAGGCGGGTATTCTTCTGACGGTGGGTCTGGGCGCCGGCCTTCTACTGGCGCTCGCCGGCGGCACGGCGGCACGGACGCTGCTTTTTGGCCTGCAGCCTTATGATCCCCTTACTCTCGCTGCCGCCGCGCTGCTGCTGGCTGCAGTCGCGCTGGCGGCAAGCTATCTGCCGGCGAGGCGCGCTGCCCGCCTCGATCCGATGACCGCGCTGCGATATGAATGATGGCTGCATGACGGCGTCGAGTATCGCTTCGCCCTCACCCACCGTTCGCGGTCCCCCTCTCCCTTACGGGACAGGTCTGGTGGCTTCTTGTGGGTTATGTGTGCCCTCTCCCTTGGGGAGAGGGCGAGCCGCTGGTGGCGCTTTCTCGGGCCGCGGGTCGGGTGAAGGGGCTTGCGTCCGGGAAGCCATCATCAAATGCGGCCCTAAGGATAAAGAACAATACGATGAATACCTTACCATCGATCAAGCCCAGGCGGAGATGAGCACGATCGCGGGCCGGCTGGCGCGCCAGTATCGGGAAGACAAAGGTCAAGGAGCAAATCTCCAGCCCCTGCAGGCTTCATTCGTGAACGACTACCGTCCGGCCCTGCTGGTGCTGTTCGGCGCGGTTGGTTTTGTCCTGCTGATCGCGTGTGCGAACGTGGCGACCCTGTTCCTCGGAAGGGCGACGTCGAGGCAGCGCGAATTGGCCGTGCGAGCCTCTCTCGGCGCGAGCCGCGGACGCCTGATCCGCCAGCAGCTCACCGAGAGTGTGCTGGTGGGCATGGCAGGCGGGGCGTTCGGTTTGTTGCTGGCAAGTTGGGGCGTGACGGGCCTGGCGGCGTTGCTTCCGCACAACTTCGCGGCGATTGACGCGCAGGAGATCGCTGTGGACCGCTGGGTGCTTGCCTTCGCCCTGGGAGTATCGCTGCTGACCGGCCTCGTCTCCGGACTTACTCCGGCCCTGGGCGCCTCGAGGGTCGATGTCAGTGAATCGCTCAAGGAAGGAAGCCGCGCAGTGGGCTCCACCGCCGGTCACAACCGTTTCCGCAGCGCGCTGGTGGTGTCGGAAGTGGCCCTGGCGCTGGTGCTTCTTTCGGGCGCCGGCCTGATGGTGAAGAGCTTTGTCCTCCTCACCCAGGTGGATTCCGGCTTGCATCCGCAAAATGTTCTGACGGTCGATTTCTCTCTGGTGAGCGCGAAGTATTCGCACACGGCCACGCGCGCCGCCCTGTTCCACCAGATTCTGGAACGTGTGAAGCTGCTGCCCGGCGTGCAGTCGGCCGCCGTGGTTGCCGACGTTCCTCTCACCCAGAACGAAGATAGCTTGGACTTCAGTATTGAAGGTGTTCCCGATCCACCTGGGCGGCAGCGCGGAGCCCGATTCAACATCGTTGGTCCTGTTTACTTCAGCACCTTGGGTATTCCTCTGGTTGGAGGCCGGGATCTTTCCGACACGGATGCCGAGGGCGCGCCGCTCGTGGTGGTCGTCAACCAAGCCATGGCGCGCCGATTCTGGCCGAATGAGAACCCCATCGGCCAGAGGATCACGACAGACAGGAAGACTTGGTACTCCATCGTCGGCGTCGCCGGCGACGTTCGCCAGATGGGACTGTGGTCCGAGTCCCAGCCCGAGGTCTACGTCTCCTACCTGCAGGACCCTTATCAGTGGCCGCACCTGACAATGCTGGTTCGCACCGGTTCCGATCCTTTGAAGCTCTTCGGCGGCGTCGAGCAAGCGGTGTGGTCGGTCGACAAGGACCAGCCGGTTTCAAACCCAATGACGATGGATCAGATCCGCTCCGATTCCATCGCGCAGCCGCGCGTCACGGCACTATTGCTCGGCCTCTTTGCAGCGCTGGCGCTGCTGCTCGCTTCCGTGGGACTCTACGGCGTGGTGGTCCGCTCGGTCACGGAACGAACTCACGAGATCGGCGTGCGGATGGCGCTTGGAGCGAGACCCGTCGAGGTCCTGCGGTTGGTGGTGGGCCGCGGCATGATCCTGGCGCTCGCGGGGGCCGGCCTCGGGCTGATCGGATCGTGGCTCAGCACGCGCGCGCTGGTGAGTTTTCTGTTCGGCGTCCGGCCCACCGATCCGCTCACCTTCGGCGTGGTGTCACTGCTGTTGACCGGCGTGACGCTCCTCGCCAGCTACATTCCCGCCCGCCGCGCCACCCGGATCGATCCCATGGTGGCGCTGCGGTACGAATGATCCAATTGAATCATCGGCTTATTGACTGAATGCGGCCGCAAAGGTTTCCCGGCTGCTCGGGGCACGCTTCGGTCCGGCAACGGAAAGGCATTACGAGCCCAGACACTTTAATTTAATCTGTGGGGGCCGACATTAGGCACCTGCAGAGCCTACTTGTGGCTGTCGCCGGCCCGTCAACTTCTTGGTCAGCAGCATGATCAGCGAACCGATCCCCCACAGGACAAGCGTTCCCACGACCATGACTATCAGGTGGGCACCGACGTGACCCCAGGTCTTGCCCTCCACTCCCCCGGAATATTCGGGAGCGCTGAAGATGTTGTCCTTGCCCGTCCCAATCGCCAGCACGATGGCACAGATGATGATCAAGTTGGTTAGAATCACCGGCAGCCCCAGCACGGGTAGCAGTTGCTTATAGCTTCCAAAACCGCTTGTGTGGACCCTCACCGAATAGTAGATCATGCCTAGCAGCAGCAGCACACTCAGGCTCACGAACTTCACCGTGGCGTTCGGCACGCCTGCCATTGACAAACCGAGCCTGGCCAACCCGACCACCACGACCAGAATGAGAAATCCCTTTTCGAAGCTCACATACTCAGACAAGTCCTTTCCGAAGATTTTCATAGTGACCTCCCCTTTGACGCGCTTAGCTTATACGCGCTGATGGGCAGGCGCAAGTGGGACTGTGATCCGCATTATTGAGAAAGTCATTACTGACAAAGGTGCGTTTCCGGATTCGAAACCGGGAGCCTTCTGCACGTAGTCCTGCAGAAGTTCATCGAGGGCGTTGGTTTCGTCGAGGTGCTCATTGAGGAATTTTGTTTTGCTAAAGTATCATGGACATTCTCCCGTAGGCGTCGTATTCTGCCGAGACAACCACCACTGAATTTGACTGGCAGATGGTAGCGCATGAGTGAGCCAGGACAAAAATGAGGTAAATAAAGAGATCTTAGACTTGATAAGGAGGTGCTGGCGATGAAGGGCAAAAGGATGCTGACGATTGCGATTATTATGGGAGGGCTCGCCGTCGTGGGCGGCTGGGCCATTTCCGCGCAGGACAAGTACACAGTCAAAGTGCCGAATGGGCTCGCGTTCTCTGAGTTCAGAGGATACGAGGCCTGGCAGGTTGTCTCCATCAGTCAGAACGGACCCCATATTGCTGCGATCCTTGCTAACCCTGTGATGATCAAGGCTTACCAGGCCGGCGCTCCCGGCAGCGGCAAGCCTTTCCCCGACGGCGCCAAGATGGCGAAGATCCATTGGAACCCGAAAAAGATGGAGACGTTCCCCGCAGCGACGGTGCCAGGCACCCAGCATGACGTCGACTTCATGGTGAAGGACAGCAAGAGGTTCGCGGACAGCGGCGGGTGGGGATGGGCTGTTTTCGACTATGACGCTGCATCCGATACGTTCAAGCCCGGCACCTTGGCTGACAAGCCGCCGCAGGGGAACGATGCCAAGTGCGGGTTCGCGTGCCACACGAACGTGAAGACAAGAGATTACGTTTTTACCGATTACGGGCACAGGTGAAGCGGTATGAGCAGCGCACAGATGAGCAATAAACGCGCAACTCGAATCCCGAGCGCTGGGATGGTCGATATGAAACTCGCGTGGGGTCAGGGTACAGCAAGCGGCAGACATGGATCACGCATATCTGGACCGGGCCGGAATCCTCTTATTTCTCCCAATGCTGAGTATTGAATTGTTTGGGGCCGAAAACTTTAGCTCATGGAGTGGCAGTTTCGTACGGTTTGACCTGGTCCGCGATTTTTGACTTGTCGCCTACCACCACGATAGCCATCTGATCCGGCACAATATACCGTTCGGCCATGGACTTAATCTCCGGCGGCCTCACGGCCGCGACTTTTTGCACATACTCGGACAGGAAGGAACGATTCAAGCCCCGCGAATCGACAAAATGCAGTTGGCCGATGACCGCGTCCGGGCTGATAGTGTTCCGCAGGACGAACAAACCGGCGAGATAGTTCTGGATACCTTTCAGCTCCTGTTCGGAAGGCTCTTCTTTTCTCAGCCTGTCGATTTCATATAGGATCTCTTTCATTGAAGGACCTGTGACCGACGTGGTCACATCTGCTGTTTCCAGCCAGTACGCCACATGCGTGCGCGTGCCGATCTGACTGGACGGCGAATAGGTGTACCCTTTCTGCTCGCGAATATTGGAGGTGATCCGCGACGCGAACGACCCGCCGAGCAGGCTGTTCATGACGTCCAGCGGAATATAGTCGGGGCTGGCGGGGTCCGCAACCGGCAGGCCCATATACAGCGTGGATTGAGGGGCGCCGGGCCGATCGATCAGAGCGAAGGAGTGGGCCTTGACCGGATTCGCTGAGGGGGAGATCGGTTGTACTCCCTCAGACCAATCGTCAAAATTCCTTCGAATTGCCTCCTGGACACCGGGATCCAGCTTGCCCGCGACGTACAAATGCGTGCGCGCGGCGCTGAAGTTATCACGATAGAATGCCTGCGCGTCTGCAGCGCTGTAGCCTTGCAGGTCGCTTTCGGACGGAAAAACTCGTCCGTAGGGACTGTTCGGGAACATGGTTTGAAGGAAGCGCTCTCGCGCCAGATCGCCCGGTTGAGTTCTTGCTACCGCAAGCTCACGCGCCAGATCGGCCTTCAATCGAGGGGCCTCGGAAGCCGGCATGGACGGGTTTCTAAGCACATCCGCAACCAGAGCGATGAATTGGGCCGCGTGATCTGAAAGCGCAACTCCGCCGACTCGGGTAAACTCGACGTCCGGCTCGATCTCAAGTTGTCCTCCGGCGTCAGCAGCCTCGTCAGCCATCTGCTCCGCCGAGCGCGTCTTGGTTCCTTCCTTCATTAGGAGCCCCGTGAGCCGCGACAGCCAGACTTGATCGGCCGCCTCGTTGATGCCGCCCGCGCTCACATAGGCGCGGATCGCTACCCTGGGAATGATGCCATACGGCACCAGCGTTACTTTCATACCGTTCGGCAGAATGAAGTCCTGGGTCTCGGGGAGATGAAACGGTTTCGGCGGGCCGCCTTGCGGGGGCTGCTCCTTTTGCTGGCCAAACGCCAGGGCGCCGGCTGCAAATACGACGAGGCACCATCGCAGTTTCATCGCCCACCTCCCTTGGAAGCGGCAGCCGGCTTGGTGGCGCCGGGCTCCAGCACCAGCACGGTCCGATTTGTCTTGCGCAGATATTCGCGAGCAGTTGACTGGATCACCTCAGGCGTCACCTTGCGAAAATTATCCTCCAGGCTGTTGATCCTGGACGGATCGTTGTCGAAGAGGGCGAAACAAGCCAACATATTGGCCCGCCCAAAGCCACCGAACTGCGAGATCGAGTCGTAAATGTAAGATCGCATCTTGGTCAGGTCTCGCTCCAGCAGCTTCTGATCCACGGGCTTGGACTGCAAGGAGTCAATGACGCTGTCGACCGAGGCCATAATCTGATCGGCCGTTGCACTGGAATCGTGGATGAGGTAGGTAGTCCAAAGCATGGGGCCGTAATAGTCGAACATGTCACCGAGATCCACATTGATGCCGCCGGAGATCTGCCCGGTGTAGCCACGCTTCTTGACCAACTCCCCATAGAGCAAGCTGTCGTCGCCTTGCGTGAGCATCTGGTCCAGCAGCCCCATTGCATAATACTGCGGCGTATTGCGGGGCGGCATGTGATAGGCGAAGGCAAGCGCCGGCCGGTTCGCCACAGGGTCTTTTCGCGTCGCCCTGATCTCTTTTTCCTGGCGGGGTTCGGTGAGATCGGGCGGAGGCGGAACATCTGATTTCGGGATCGCGCTGAAATACTTCTCGACCATCCCTTTGGCCGCTTCTGGTTCAAAATCGCCGACAATGGCCAGCGCGGCATTGTTGGGCGCATAGTAGGTTTTGAAGAACTTCTGCACGTCTTCGAGCTCGGCGGCCTCGATATCCTTCAGCTCGCCGTAGAAGTTGTGTGAATTGTACCAATTTGCGTTCGCGTACTGGGGAATCCACAGCCACGGAAAACCTCCGTAGGGCTGATTCAACACGTTCACCTTGACTTCATTCTCCACCACTCCCTGCTGGTTCTTAAGATTCTCTTCGGTGATCGCCAGACCCTTCATGCGATCGGCTTCCGCCCACAGAGCCGTCTCGAGCTTGTTGGCAGGCAGCAGTTCGAAATAATTCGTGAAATCAAAGCGCGTGCTGCCGTTCAGGATCCCGCCATTCTCCTGTACCAGCCGGATGAACTGCATCTTGCCCAGATTTTTCGAGCCCTGGAACATCATGTGCTCGAACAGGTGCGCAAATCCGGTGCGGTCCTTCGGCTCGATTCGAAAACCGATTCGATAGTAGAGGGCTGTTACCACCGTGGGCGCGGTATGGTCCGGTGAGAGAACCACCCGCAGGCCGTTGGGCAGAGTGTAGTAAACCACCGGCACGGTGAAGCTGTCGTGACTTGCACTTTGCCCCTGCACGGGGACGCCGGTTCCATGTAGTAGGATGCCGGTTCCGATCAGCACCGCGAGGGATAGGTGTTTTCTTCTGAGATCCATGTCCGCCCCGATACCGCTGAATTTGGCGCCCGATTCTGTCACCGCTTCTGCTCACCACGATTCGCGGCAGAATCGAATGCTTTCGCTTCCGAATTCCGGCCCAACGATGACATTATGACCGGGCCTTCATCGTGGACTCCGGCCCGACCGGTAACATACACCCGACCGCATGTGAATGCAATCTGACGTATCGCGCCACCGAAAATGTAACCAGCGGAGGAGTGATCGCGCCATTTAAGATGTAACCCGAGTCGGCGAGTAGAACGAGGAGGGTTATAAGGCGCGATACGAGTCTTCGGGCGATCTATGGGCGCTATCAGAAAGGCGATCGGAAGGCGCGCCAGGCCATTTTGAATGAGTTCTTTTTGAACACGGGGTATCACCGCAAGTACGCCATTCGGCTGTTAAACGGGGCGAGTCCGGGTGCGCGGGCAAGCCTCTCGGGGGTGCGGCGAAAACGAGCCCTGAGCTACGGGCCCCAAACGCTGGCGATTTTGACAGGGTGTGGGACGCGCACCATCGGCCGAGGGGGCGCCAAAATCCGCGCTGGCGCGTGACCAATTCTTGCGGCAAACTTGGCGGAGCAGGGAAAGAGCAACCCTTGGCTGGCGGCTCGAAGTCTGGCATCGTTGGCGGCGAGGGGAGGTCTGATGAGGATAATTCTGGTATCAGCGTTTCTCGCACTTTCGCTGGGCTTCGCCTCGTCCGAAGCCAAGCGGCCTCCGAAAGGTTCGGCGCTATGCAGCATCAAGACCGTCTATGTGGCCGGATACAGTGAGCCGTCTTTCAGGGTGGCGGCGGCGGTCAAGAAAGAAACGTGGCTCAAAGTGGTTTCGAGCCCGGAAGGAGCCAACGCCGTTCTGGAGTTTCACGAGACCTGGGGCGAGCACAATTCCGCATCGCCCGGCGAGCACATGACTATCACTGCCGTTCTCAAGGATAAGAACGGGAATCTCTGGAGCGGTTCGCAGCCATTAGGCGACGGCGCCACTAACTCCGAGCCGACGACCGCGGCAAAGGCGCTGATGAGCAAGTTGAACGAAGCCGCGGGCGGCTGCAAGTGACCAGTCTCGGCGCGAGCTGGATCTGACGAGGGGTCTCGCGACGCGCCGGCAGCCCGGTCCCGCAATGGGGCCTTGAAAACCCGACTAGCCATTGTACTCAGAGTTGGTTAGGCGTATGCTGGCGGCCGGTCAAGAATTGGAAAGGAAATTCCGGTTGACTCCGTCAAAGAAAACCAGGAGGCCGCGATGCTTCATCCATCGATTGGGTCTGAGGTACAACGTGGCGCTTTGACCAGGGGCGTACTGCTTTTGATTACTCTCCTCAGCGTATCGCTTACTGCCCCCGCCGACGTGAGCATCCCTGATACTCCCGCTGGCCACACGTTGCAGGCATTTCTGAACGCATTTAATAGCGGGGACCACGACCGAATCGCGGCTTATGTCAAAGAATACGACCCGGAAAACAATGCAGATGGATTGACGTCTTTCAGCGGACAGACCGGCGGATTCACACTCACCTCGATTGCGCACAGTACGGCAGATAAGCTCACCTTTCTTGTTCACGGGCGCCACGATAATGTCGACGCCTATGGAGTACTGCGACTCGCCAGTACCGCTCCGCCCAAGGTGAAAACTCTCAGGGTTCGTGCGATTCCACCCGGCGCGAAACTTGACGACATTCAACTTGACGAGGCAACTCGGGGAAAGGCAATTGAGGCCATCGGTGAGCGCTTGACTGAATACTACGTGTATCCCGACGTGGCCGCGAAGATGATTCAGGCCATGCGTGATCACGAAAAGCACGGTGACTACAACTCGATTGTGGATGGCAACGAGTTCGCCGATGCTCTCAGCCGCGATCTGAAGGCTGTCAGCCACGATCAACATCTCTTCGTCGGCTATGAGCCGTTCATCTTACCTGATCAGCCTGGTTCTTCCTCTCGACCCCATCAGCCAAGCCCGGCCGATGAGGCGCGTTTCCGCAGCATGATTGAACACGACAACTGTACTTTCTCCAAGCTCGAAATTCTCGACCACAATATTGGATACGTGAAGTTTGGAGCGTTCCCTGATCCGGATATCTGCGGACCCACGGTGGTCGCCGCCATGAACTTCCTGGCTCACACCGATGCCCTTATCTTTGACCTGCGCGAGAACCATGGTGGCGATCCCAGCATGGTAGATTTCATAGTTTCTTATCTATTCAGGGAGCCCACCCACATCAACGATCTCACCAATCGCCACGATAACGAGACGCACCAATACTGGACGCTGCCCTGGGTGCCTGGCCCCCGCTTCGTAGATCAACCGGTCTACGTTCTGACTTCGCATGAGACCTTCTCTGGAGGTGAGGAATTTACCTTCGACCTGAAGACGCAGAAGCGAGCGACCATCGTAGGCGAAACGACAGGAGGCGGTGCCCACCCCGTGCGAGGTCTGCCGGCCGGCGACCACTTCACGATCGGTGTCCCATTTGGCCGGCCCATCAATCCGGTGACGAAAGGCGATTGGGAAGGGAAAGGCGTGGATCCTGATGTGAAGGTCAGTGCTGCCGACGCGTTAACCACCGCAGAGAAGCTGGCAGCCGATAAATTGGCAACAAAGGACCTCAGCGATCACCTCAAAAACCGGCCAGTTGTGATCAGTTCAAAACCGGCCAACGGCGTCCGAGACTAAGTTGCTTTACTCCGCCTGCGGCTCGGCAGGCAAGTCGGGTTTTGGTCGCCAGCTTCTTTTTGCGGCCTGGCCTGAGTCGGCCAATGCTTTTCAGATGAGATCCCAGGGCTTGCGTGGTGGGCGATCAAGGAGCGCAGCAGCCATGGCTTCGCCCACGATTTCCTCCCGCTCGGCCTCCCAATGAATCTTGTGTCCCGTACGGTAAGCAATGTTGCCAAGATGGGGAACAGTGGTGGAGCGATGACCGATCTCGACGTCGGCCATCGGCTTCTGGCGGGAGCGGACGCATTCGATGAAGTTCTTGAGATGAAGTGCGGTGGCGTCGGCCCCGGCCGCTTCAACCCGTTCGGTGCGGAACCTCCCAGCTGTGGCCCCTTCGCTCGGCGCCGCTCCGGGACCGCTTTCACCCAGGGGCTCCGGATACACTTCGAAGCCCACCCGGTCGGCAAACAAAGTTCCTTTCGTGCCGTAGAACGCCATGCCATGCGGACGGTCGTCCGGGGTGCGCGTCAAGTAGTATTTCTTGCCAGGCGTGCGCCCGCCGCAGCCGTGATCGTTCATCATGGAGGCTTCGTAACTCAGGACGAAGCCCGGGTACTCGTAGGTGATCTGCAGCACGTCGGGGGTCTCGGCGCCGTCCTTCAGCTCATAACGCCCGCCGGCGGCGGCTGCGGATCGTGGCGCCTCAACGCCCATGATCTGATGAACGCTGTCGAGGCGATGGGTTCCGTAATCGGTGGCCATGCCACCGGCATAGTCCCAAAACCAACGGTAGCTGACTAGAAATCGATTCTTGTTGAACGGCACCTTAGGAGCGGGACCCAGATAAAAGTCCCAATCGAGTCCGGCGGGCGGCGTGGAATCGACGGCCTGACCTATGCCGTCCGGCGACATGTTCAGGTAGTTCCAGACGCGTACGAAGTGCACCGGCCCTATTCGGCCGCTGCGCACTATCTCGGCCGCCTGCTGAATGTGCGGGGCCGAGCGATGTTGCGTGCCCGTCTGGACCACTCGGTTGTAACGACGGGCCGCCTCCACCATCTTTCGCCCTTCCCGAATGTTGTAGGCCAGGGGCTTTTCCACGTAGACATCTTTGCCGGCCTGGCAAGCGAGTACGGTGATGCCGGCGTGCCAGTGATCGGGCGTAGCCACCAGTACAGCGTCAATTTCCTTTTGCTCCAGCAGCTTTCGGAAGTCACCGTAGGACTGGCATCTTGTTCCTGCCCAAGCCCTGGCGGCCGCCGCGTGGGGCTCGTAAACATCACCCACGGCGACGATGTTCACGCCGGGAATCTGGCGCAGCAGATCGGCGTCTGCTCTTCCCCGTCCGCCGCATCCGATAAGAGCAACGTTGACGCGTTCATTCGCGCCCAGCATTCCCCGGGCCGAGACTGACGCCGCCGAAAGCAGCGCGGTCCGGGCGGCGTGCTCGATGAACTGTCGCCTCTCCATTCGTGCCTCCTGGCTCGCGTACGACACTGGAAGTGGCAATCGAATCTGGTGTCGCATCCAGGCCGCCAACGAGCGATCTCACGCTGTTGCTTCCGAGCTAGGCCGTTCGCTGTCCGAGCGTTTCGCGTGAGCAGGCCAGACACTGCTTCACGTTGTCTTCTTCCTGCTGGTGCCGCGCCTCGGCGTCCAGCCCCGAAACGTGAGGCAGCGGCTTGGCTGAAGAGTAGTCGCGCACGCGTCGTGTGATGCAGCCGCTGATGTGAGGGGGCCCAGGTTGCGCCATTCGCCTTCGGGAATAATCGTCTTGAAATAATAGTTGGCTTCGGAGCTTGCGGGCCACGGCCCGGTGTTTGCGATGGTGAGGAAATGGGTCACTCCGGTGGCCTCGTATGCGATGTGCACGCGCTCCGGACGTACCTGGTCTGGGGAGTTGGTGGGGAGGATGGACCAGATGAGGAAATGGTTCGGGTCCCAGCCGTAGGTAAACCAAGTCTGCGTCTGGTCCGGAGCAAGGCTAGCCGCGAATTGCGTGCCAATTCCTACAGACATGGCCGACCCGCTGTCTGGCTGGGAATTGAACAGAGGATGGGACCGGTTGGGTCGCTCAATTGAAACGCTGGGAAGATGCGATGTTCCCAAGCGGCTCAAGTCGGGCCCGGGCTCGCCTCACTATCGCCGCGTCAGCAGGATCACCGCGCCAGCAGGGCACCGTAGACAAGCGGAACCAGCGTACCTACGAAGAGCACCAACTCGATTCCGACCACTTTGTACCATTCGAGGGGTTGATCGCTCAAAACCCCCTCCGACGTGGCGGGGTCGCCGCCGCCGCCGAACTCCACTAGCCGAGTGCTCATATATCCTCTTAAACCAACTCCGCCGACGAGATACGTGCGAATCAGAAACCCCCGCAATCACGCTGCCAAATGTGAGCGGACAGATGCCGGTTCGGCACACTCAACTGCTTGCTCGGTGAAACCTGCCTGGAACGCCGAGGGAAAGAACCTGAAGAGGCGCAGGCTGTCCGCTGTCCTATCCGGAAAGATAGGGATGGTTACCAATCAGATAGCACGCCGATGGGAGATTTTGCGTGTTCAGTCGGAAACATACCGTGCGGGCCCGCAGCCTTTTTTTGCCTAGGGTTGTATTACTGCTGAACCGAGCTTTGGGCCGCTCCACGGCGGCCCGATGTGAGATAAGTGTGAGGATATCAGGTAAGAAGTTCCAACAATCGGATTCAAAAAGCTGTAGTTGCCGTACCGGGAGATCTGTTTGGTGGACGCGAAGGGATTCGAACCCTCGACCTCAGCGTTGCGAACGCCGCGCTCTGCCAACTGAGCTACGCGCCCATGATCGCCTGCGAGCCTATTTTCAAATCTTTTGGAAGTATAGCATGGGCCCGTAACTGGGCCCGATGACGAGGGCCAGGCGTCAGCAATTCCGCCTGGCGAGCCCAGGCGAGCTATTTCGAGCTATTTAATGGGCCATTCGTCCTCTGCCAATCCGCGCACGATGGCTTTCCGCACCTCGTCGATGATCCCGTCATCGAGGTTGCGATACACGGTCGGAATCAGATCATGAAAGGACACGAGCATGGCTCCGGCGTGCACCGCCCAGTCACCCTTTCGCATGATCTTGCAGCCGCCGGAGATGGAAACGGGAACAATCGGGACTCCGGCCTTCAGGGCCATGATAAATCCGCCCTTCTTCAGAGGTTGAAGGCGCCCATCGGCGCTGCGGGTACCTTCGGGAAAAATCACGAATGACTTGCCCGCTCGAAGTGAGCGAGCGGCTTCGTCCACGGCCTCGATGGCGCGCTCGCGGCGGGCTCGATCCACAGGGATGAAGCCCATCAGCCGCATCGCTTGACCGAACACCGGAATCCTGAACATTTCCTTCTTGACGAGCGCGAGTACGGGCGGCAGGCAGCGAAAAAGCGCCGGCACGTCAGCGTTGCTCTGGTGATTCGCCATGTAGACCACAGGCTGGCCGGCCGGAATCTTATCCTGGTCGCGGACATGGACGCGGATGCCGCCAAGTTTCATGACTATTCCGGCGCAGCAGACGCTGGCGCGGTAGAGGGGGTCGGGATTGCCGCTGATCACGGCATAGATTACGAGAGGAGTACCCAGCAGGAGGACAAGGAGCAAACTCAGCAGTCCCAGGAAGATGCCTCGCAGCATGAGAGGTATCCTACCCCAGACCTTTACCCCGGCGCAGGCTGGAGGGGGCTCTGCCGTTTTCCCGCCTCCAGAGGTCAGTGGGCCCGATAGATCTGGGTGCTGTTCAATCCCCAGACCACCTCGTCAGCGGCCACTGCTATCGCCGCCAGCGTGCTCCCGCTGATCTGATTCCAGCTTGCGGTAGCGGCGTCATATTCATAGACCGTGCCCGTGTTGTTGAAACCCCAGGCAACGCCGTCCAAGCCCATTCCGAGCTGCTTTAATTGCCCCGAAATCAAGCCCCATGCTTTGGTCCCGGTATTATAGCTGTAGACATCTTCGGAGGAGTTTATTCCCCAAATGGACGTGGCCGAGCCCACCGCGAGCTGTTTCAGAAGCCCGGAAACCTGTTGCCAGCTTTGCGTCTGGCTGCTGTAGCTGTAAACCTGTTGCTGAGCGTTCAGTCCCCACACCGTGCCGTCCTCGGCCACCGCGATCCCGAGCGCGGTCAGCCCCGCCCTCAGGTACCAATTCTGATTGCTGTACTGGAAGACCTGGCCGCTCGAGTTGATGCCCCAAACCGCATTCGCCGAACCCACCGCGATCTGGGTGAGCACACCCGGAATCAGGCTCCAGCTCTGAGTCTGAGGGTTGAAGTTGTAGATCTGCTGCTTTGAGTTGAGGCCCCAGACGGCGCCCCCGAACCCGACCGCAATTTGACTGAGGCCGCCGGCGACAAGGTCCCAGTTCTGGGTTGCCAGGTTGAAAGCGTATATGTTGCCGGAGCTGTTGAGACCCCAGACCGCGCCATCGGCGGCAACCGCCAACTGGGTGAGCCCACCCGCCACCTGTCGCAGAGCCTTGGCCGGAGCAGTGTAGGCGGGCAAGACTTCAAAAACGCTGCCGCTGGAGCTGATAGCCCACACGGCTCCCGCGTATCCGGCCGATATCTGCGCGAGCGGCGCGGAGGCCGGAACGACGTCCCAGGGGTAAGTGGCGGGCAGGCCCGGATTATAGTGGTAGGCATTCGCGTTCCCGTTGTTGACCGCCCAGACCGTGCCATCGGTCGCCACCGAAACCTGGGTAAACGTGCCGGGGACGAGCACGAAACTTTGAGTCGCAGTCGAGAATTGGTAGATCTGGCTGGTCCGCGCATTCGCGCCCCACACCACGCCTCCGTATCCGACCGCGATCTGGGTTAACTGCGCTCCCGCAAAGGTATCCCAATTCTGCTTGCGGATGTTGAAGTGAGATACAGAATTCGACGAATTGATCGCCCACACCGAACCATCGGGACCGACCGCCACCTGGCTCGCCAACCCGGGCATCAGGTCCCAATTCTGAGTAGACGGGTCGTAACGGTAGACTTGAGCGGCCGGATTCACGCCCCACACGTTGTCCGTGAACCCGACTGCAATCTGCGCCATCTGGCCCGGCATCAGGTCCCAAGTGTTGGTCGCCGGTTCATAACGATAGACCGCGTGGGACGCGTTGATCCCCCACACTGAGCTGTCCGCACCCACGGAGATCTGGCTCAACGCACCGGGGACAGTCACCCAGGCCTTGGTCTGGGTGTTGAAATAAAGGACCTGCTGAAGAGAATTGATTCCCCAGATCGCCCCATTGGCGCCCACCTGGATTTGCGCGAGCGAACCTGGAACGAGCGCCAGATTAAATGGCGTGGCGGTAAGGATCGACAGGTCGCCGTCAGTAAAGTTGGCGGTGACGAGGTCCGCCCTTCCATCCAGATTGAAATCGGCAGCCGAGACGGATAGCGGCTCGTTGCCGGTGGCGAAGCTGGCCGGCGCGCCAAACGAACCGTGGCCGTCTCCCAGGAAAAGCACAACGGTGTTGGCTGCAGCGTCAGCCAACGCGAGATCGGGGACGCCGTCGCCATTGAAATCTTCGGTGACGAGCGCGTAGGGAAGGTCGCCCGCGGAATAGGTAACCGGAGCTGAAAAGCTTCCGCCAGCCTTGCCGAGTAGCACGGAAACTCCGCTTGGGTTGTTGGTGGCGGCAGCCAGGTCGGGGATCCCGTCTCCGTTGAAATCAGCAGTGACGAGCGCTCGGGGAGAGCCTCCCGCTGCATACTGGGTTCCCGCCCCGAAATTACCATCACCGGCGCCGAGAAAAACGGAAACGGTGCCGCTCTCGGAGTCAGCGGAAGCCAGGTCGAGTTTGCCGTCGCCATTAAAATCGCTTGAAACCAGCGACAGCGGGTAAGTGACGTTGCCGACCTCGATGGGCGCCTGGAAATAGCCGTTGCCGGACCCTAACAGCGCATCAATCCGACCCAGCGAGTAATCGCCGGCCGCAAGATCGAGATACCCATCGCCATTGAAATCGCCAACCGCCAGTGACACTGGTTGAAGGGGGTAGAGATCGGTATCCAGACCTGCTTGAAAAGTCCCATCGCCATTTCCCAGGAAGATGGAAACAGCGTAGTAGCTCGCCAGGGCCAAATCGAGATTTCCGTCGTTGTTGAAGTCTCCTGCAACCACCGCGACCGGCTGGTAGTCAGTGGTGATGTCCTCCTTGACCGTGAACGTACCGTTGCCATTCCCAAGAAAGATTTCCAAGGTCGAGGAGTTGGTGACCACGGCCAGGTCCGCCCGTCCGTCGTGATTGAAATCACCGGTGGCAACCGCCATGGGCCCGACATCAGTTCCCCTGGTTGCGCTGTTGAAGACGACCGCCGGGATCGAAGTTGTTACGAAAAAAGGCTGGGAATTAGAGTTTGCGGCGCCGGGCGCGGGGTTCGATACCGTCACCGATGCCGTGCCTTGCGTGGCTACGTCTGAACTTAGTATCGAGGCTTGCAATTGCCTGCTGCTGACGAATGTGGTCGCGCGCGGGCTTCCGCTCCAATTCACCACGGACGTGCTGGTGAAACCGGCACCATTCACCGTAAGAGTGAAGGCAGCGTGACCCGGCACAGCCGCTCCTGGACTGAGCGGAGCTTCTATTAGAGGCACGGGAGGCAGAGCGGGAGGCGCAGCGAATGTTGCAGGGATGCTTAAGCCGGCGTCCATGACCACGACACATGAACCCCCGCCGCTGCAGACTCCGCCCCAGCCTGAAAAGGTCCAGCCGGTTGCCGGGGTAGCGTTCAAAGTGACAATGGCGCCGCCCGCGTAGGAGTTCGCGCAGGCCCCGCCGCCGTTCGTGCAGTTGATCAGCCCGTCGGTACTGGTTACCGTGCCTTGACCCGATTCGCTGATCGAGAGCGTATACTCGGGCTGGTATAGGTTGAAATAGGCCACCACTGAGAGATCGCTGGTCATCACGATGCTGCACGGGTCAACCACGCTGTTGCAGGCGCCGACCCAGCCGCTAAAGAGCCAACCGGAGGCCGCGAGGGCATCGATGGTCACCGTGGTTCCGACGGGATAGCTCGCGCTGCAATAGGTCGCCGTGCAATTGATCGCGCCGTCGAGGCTGGTGATCGTACCCTGCCCGACGTTGCCAACCGTGAGCGTCACTTGGGCCGCCGTAAAGCCGGCCCTGACGTTCTGACTGCCGTTCATGACGAGGGTGCATGAACCGGTACCACTGCAAGCGCCGCCCCAGCCCCCGAAGCTTGCGTTTGATCCGGCGCTCGCATTCAAGGTCACCGAAGTTCCGGGCAGATAGACCGCCGTGCAGGCGCCGGCGCCACTGACACAGCTGATCATCCCGTCGGTGCTGGTGACCGTCCCCTGGCCCGTTTCATTCACCGTCAGCGGATATTTGCCGCTGCTTCCAAGGCTCAAATCCCAAGCGCTGCGTCCATGCGAGGCTGCGCGCAGGGTCCGGGAGACTTCGTGCAGCTTCAGGCTCAGTACAGCCACGTTAGGAAGCCCGGTTCCGACGAATGCCCAGCTTGTTCCGCCGTTGCTCGTAGAGAAGACTCCCAGATCGGTCGCCACGTAGAGGGTGCCCGGAAGCTCGGGATCGACCGCGATGTCGTTGACAGGGATGTTGGGCAGATTTCCGCTGATGTCGGACCACGTGCTTCCGCCGTTGAGCGTCTCGAAAACATGGCCGTAAGTATCCGTGAAGCCCGAGAAGCCGGAATACGTCACGTAGGCGGTGTTTGCGCTGTTGGGCGCCACGGTAATCTGCGTCACGTACCGGTTCAGACTAAATGGCGTGACGGTATTCCAGGTTGACCCCAAGCCCAGGTTGGCGTTGCGCGTCATTGCCACCTGGCCGCCGTCCGATCCTTCATACACTGTTCCCGAACCGCTCGGCGCCACGGCAATCGTGGTGAGCGTTCCGCTAGTACCGCTATTCAGCATCGGCATCCAGGTGTTGGCGCCGTCCAGGCTCTGGTAGACCTGGTACGTGCCGTAGTACAAAGTCTGCGGATTGAAGGCATCGATGACCAGGGGGGGGACGAAGTTCAGCAAGTCATACGGATCGATCCCATAGCTAGCTGAATACCAGGTTCCCGAGCCGCCGCCCAGAGTCGACTTCCAGATATCTACGGAGCCCGCGCAGGCCGCATAGATCGTATCAGGGAAGGTGGACGGATCGATTGCTGTCCAACTGCCGTCGCCGCAGGGGCCGGGATCTTGCCAAGCCACGTTGCTGCTGTACTGCTGGGTCCCGTTGTCCTGAGTTCCACCGAAGGCCAGACCCGAGGCGTTGGGATCGATCGACATCCCCGAATAGAATTGCGTGATTGCGAGAGAAGTATTCAGGTTGTTCCAGCTCACGAGGTTCGCCGTTACATTCGAGGTGCTCCAAACGCCCCCGTCATTTCCCACATAGACCTTGCTGCCGTCGGCGGAGAAGGCGACAGCGTGAATGTCAGGGTGCAGGTCGGCCCCGTTGGCCCCCTGGCTGATGTCCTGCCAGGTGTTTCCGCCGTCAAGGGATTGGAGCAGCTGGCCGACGTAAAACGAGCCGTTCACTTCCGCGGCGGAGCCGCCTGCCCAAATCACCTGGGGGTTAACCGGGTCGACGCGAACGGTGTCGTCATACCAGCATTGCGGATTGCAGTAGTCCGGCGCGTTCGTGAGATACCAATTCAGGCCCGCATCGGACGTGCTGTACAGCCCCAGCAGGTAGCCGCCCTCCAGGTAGCTGGCCCCCACACTTGCGTACAGCACGGAGGGATCACCGGGAGCTATAGCAAGTTCGATCCGGCCAGCAGAGCCGACCGGAAGGGCAGCGAGCCCGGTTCCGTTATCCGCTGACCAGGTTTGCCCCGAGTCAGTTGACTTGAACACGCCGTTCCCGGATGCGTCGCCAAGCACGTCGCCCAGAGATGCATAAGCGACGCCATGGTTCACCGGATCGAATATGACCTCAGTCGCCGCGACCCCCGGTTGCACGTTCGTCCAAGTTACTCCGGAGTTCGACGACCGGTAGACTCCGCTTCCAGATGGCCCTCCTTCGACCGCCGCCAGCAGAATCGAGCTGTTCGCGGGATCGACGGCGAGCGAGCCGATATAGGCTCCGCCGGAATATGAATCGGACCCGGATGCGCCTGCAAACGGACCGGGATACTGTGTCCAGGAACTGCCACCGTTAGTGGATTTCAGGATGCCGGCGCCATAGTACGCGTCGAAATTGAAGTTTTCCTCGCCAGTGCCCACGTAAATCGTGCTCGGGTTCGTGGGGTCAATGGCGATCGAACCGACGGCGAGGGAAGCCTCGGCGTCCGTAAGCGGGCTCCAGACCTGACCTCCGTCAGTTGTTTTCCAGACACCGCCTTCTGCGGACCCGAGGTAGACCGTGTTATCGCTAGGATCGCTCGGATCAAGGGCCAGGGCGGTGACGCGGCCGGAGGTCGGGAAGTAGGGAAACGGTCCATTCGTCGGCTGGGGTCCGATAGCGGCCCAAGCCGGGACGCCCGCGGCGTTTTTTTGCACGGACATGCCGGAAAACTGCTTGAGGGCGTTCAAGCGGGCGCCGGCGGGAACATTCTTCATGGGGGAGGCGCGCTGGTGATAAAACCAATCTTCGCGCTGGCGGATATCCTCAGGCGAGTCCCGATCGCCGCGGGCACTCACCCGGGATCCTGATCTGAGGGAGCCCGTCGGGCCGGCAGGCTTCTGGGCAAGGCAAACCTGAGTGACGGCGAATAGCGCAAGGAGCAGCGTTCCAAAGGCACGAAAGACTGTGCGGCTCATGAGCCTCCCGAGTCCATTAAGGATTCGCCGTTCGAGTTCCGAGTTCCCCGGCTGATGCCTGGGTTTGCGAAGCCGCAATCACGAATCTAAACCTTGGCGCCTAGTCAAACCTTCTTTATCGGCGGCGGGACTGAATGCCGCCGAGAAGCGTCCTGTCAAGCGGGACCAAACGCCGTTCCGTCCGTGCGATAACGCCGTTTGGTCTTGCGCTGTCGCGGGACATTGCCAGAGTTGCCGCGCTGATGCTCCAAACCCCACGGCCATGCGTGGCGGCCCAAAGAGTGTGGGTTGGTACGTACATCTTCAGCCCCAAAACCGCGACGTTCGGCAGACCGTCCACCAAGGCTGTCCAGGTTGTGCCGCCGTTAGTGGTGTAGAAGACGCCGATGTCCGTGGCCGCATACAAAGTGTTGGCATAGGTTGGATCCACCAGGATGTCGTCCACCGGAGTATCCGGCAAGCCGGTACTGATATCCTTCCAGGATGTCCCGCTGTTAGTAGTGTGATAGATGTGACCGCCGACGCCCGGGAATCCGGAGTAGGATACGTAAGCGGTCGACGAAGTAGTCGGACTGACCGCGATCTGGGTAATGGACCTGTTCGGCAGTCCGGTGCTAACGTTCGTCCAGGTGGCGCCGCTGCCGGCGTTGGTGGTCATCTGGACTTGGCCGTGACTCGTGCCAACGTAGAGTATCTTGTCGTTGGTGGGCGATACCGCGACGGTAGTAATACTTCCCGATCCGCCCGTGAGATCGGAAGAGATGGTTTGCCAGGAGCCGGCTCCGTTCGTGGTTTGGTAAACGCGGTAGGACCCGAAGAAGAGCGTCAGATTATTACGAGGGTCCATGACCAGCGGCGGAATGAATTGCATTCGGTCGCCGGTGCTGATCCCGGAGTTGGCAGGGTTCCAGGTTGTGAATCCGCCGCCTTGGGTGGACTTCTCCACGTCATACTGCGTGCAGCTCGCGTAAACAGTGCTCGTCACTTTGAAGTCGATCGCGGTCCATGCGGCATCGCCGCACCATCCATAATTCCAGGTCAGACCCCCTGTGTACTGTTGGATTCCGTTGTCCTGGGTGCCGCCGAAGGCCAGGTTCGGATTGTTCGGGGCGATCGAAGGCTCGGTATAGAACTGTGTGATCGCGAGGGTGCCGTTGAGACTGGTCCAATTAGGATATAGCGTAGTCGGATTGCTAGTGCTCCAGGAGCCTCCATCATTGCCAACGTAAAGCGTTGCGCCGTCGGCGGAGAAGGCCAGGGCATGATGGTCCTGGTGCAGTTCAACGAGATTGCCTCCGAGCGTGACATCGGTCCACGCCTTGCCTCCATTGAGCGACTGAAACAGAGTGCCGTTTTCTTCCGATCCGCCCGCGAATATCACATTGGGATTGGTGGGATCGACGGCCACAACGTTGTCATACCAGCATTGAGGCGCGCAGTAGTTCGGAATGGAGAGCTGGGTCCAGGTTGAGCCGCCATTGGTGGTTTGATACAAGCCCAGGAGGTTGCTGTTCGACGAATTACCGATACTGGCGAAGAGCGTCGAAGGGCTCGAGGGTGAAATCGCGAGCGCAATGCGCCCTATGTGAAGGGTAGGCAAAGCCTGGCTTCCGCTGCCGCCGTCCAGCGTCCAGGTCTGACCCGAATTGGAGGAGACATAGACGCCATTGTTGGTGTTGCCCCAGATGCTTCCGAGTGCGGCATAAGCCGTATTTCCATTGGCCGGATTGAAGATGGCCCCCGTGCACGCGGCTCCGGACAGCACTTGAGTCCAGGTGTCCCCGCCGTCGGTTGACCGGAAGAGTCCCGTGTTCGTTCCAGCCAGGACAATGTTTGAATTCGTGGGGTGCACGGCCATCGATCCGATGTACATCTGGCCGCTGGCGAAGGGGCCCGGGATCGAGGTCCAGGTGTCTCCACCATTGGTTGATTTCAGAATGCCGGCGCCGTAGTAGCTATCCGTGGAGAAGTCTTCCTCGCCGGTGCCGACGTAAATGATCTCCGGGTTCGATGGCGCGAGCGCGATCGAGCCGGTCGCGAGTGAGGGTTGCGCGTCCGTCAGCGGCATCCAGGAAACTCCGCCGTTGGTCGTTTCCCAGATTCCGCCCTCAGCTGCGCCCAGATACACGTGGCTCGGATTGTCTGGATCCACGGCAAGCGCGGTGACGCGACCCGAAGTAGTGGGATAGGGGAATCCGGCATTGGTCGGTTCGGGACCAAGTAAGGTCCACGACAAGCCGGCAAGTGCTCCCGGCGGATCGGACTGCAGTTTTGCCTTGAGCTGCTCGATGGAACGCAGACGCGCGCCGGCGGGAATATGATCGAGCGGGTACGCGCGCTGCGCTCGAAACCACTCAGTACGCTTGGCCGGATCGTCGCCGCCACCGCGATCCGACTCTTCGGAGCGTGGCCGAAGAGCGGTCAGCGACAATGACACGCCGCAGGTCAATAGAACGGCCATGAAAATAGTCCATTCGGGCACACCTAGCTTGCGTCTCATCTGAGGTCTCCCCTTTTCGCCAGAAGGGTGTCCGAAAATCAGATCAGGACGCGGTACTGCCAGCTCGTGGCTCTCATGGGGAACCGCGTTGGTCCGGTTCGGGCGAGGTTGTAGGACGAGCTTGAACTGGAACCGGCGACCACCCCCCGGGCTAGTCCTTTTCTGTTTTGCGGCTGAATTACCTGTTCCAACCGCATTTCATGAGAGGGCAGCTTAACTGCCAAAATCTGACGACGCATAATAAGTCCTTCCTAATGCGCCAGGGGACGTAAGCATCGGGAGTGCGCGAAACAAGAGAAGATTGCTCACCAGGCAAGCGGCGGTATCGCGCAATTTAGGAGGTTACCGGTAGGCGAATGTCGTGCAATTCGGCAACGTTAGGCGTGATGGAGAAGGGTCACCGAATAAGTGAAGGAAGTACTTGCGATGGCCAGAAGGCAGGCATCCTGGACGAGTCAAAGCGTGTCTCCTGTCCTCTAGGCAGGACTGCTTTGGGACGGAGTTCATCACTTGCAGCTAACTTACTTGGATCCGCAGCTCCCCGCACATCTTGCCTGAAGGCAGAACCTTGCCGGGATTCAGCAGACCTTGCGGATTGAATACGGCCTTGATGCGGCGCATCAGGTCAAGGTCTTCTTCCGAGAAGATCAACGGCATGAGCTCGTTCTTTTCGATGCCGACGCCGTGCTCGCCTGTTATCGATCCGCCCAGCTCCACGCACTTGCTCATGATGGCCTCGGCCGCATGCAAGGTCCGCTCGCGCTGCTCCGGGTCGCGAGCGTCGAACATGATCAGCGGATGCAGGTTGCCATCGCCTGCATGAAAGATGTTGCCGATCCTTTGGCCGGAGCGTTTCTCCACTTCACCGATATAGTCGAGCATCTCCACCAGGCGCGTGCGCGGGATAACGCCGTCCTGCACGTAGAAGTTCGGCGAAATGCGGCCCAAGGCGCCGAAAGCGTTCTTGCGCCCCCGCCAGAGCAGATCCCGCTCCTCTGCCGTGCGCGCGGTGCGCACTTCCCTGGCATGATGCCGGTGCGCAACGGATTCGAGAGCCGCCGCGGCCTCTTCCACTTCCTCCTTCAGGCCTTCCAATTCCAGCAGCAGCACCGCGGCCGAATCGAGAGGGTAACCCGCGTGAGTCGCGGCCTCGATCGCCCGCAACGTGAATCCGTCCATCATTTCGAGAGCGGCGGGAGTGATTCCGCAAGCGGTTACGGCAGCCACGGTGGCCGTGGCATCGGCCACGCGGTCGTAGGTAGCAAGCAGTGTCTTGACGGCCTCCGGACGGCGCATCAGCCGGACGGTGATCTCGGTGACGATGCCCAGCGTGCCCTCCGAACCCACCACCAGCCCGGTCAGGTCGTAGCCCGGCCGGTCCCAGTGCGTCGCCCCCGTATGGATCACGCTGCCGTCGGGTAGCACCACTTCCAGCCCCAGCACGTGGTTCGTGGTCACGCCCGAACAGAGAGTGTGCGGACCGCCGGAGTTTTCAGCCACGTTCCCGCCAATCGTGCAGGCCTTCTGGCTGGAAGGGTCGGGGACGAAGCAGTAACCCTGGTCGGCCACGGCGAGCGTGAGGTCGAGATTGACGAGGCCGGGCTGCACGCGCGCGCGCAAGTTCTCGAGATCGATCTCGAGGATGCGCTTCATGCGGGCAAGCGAGACCACGATTCCGCCCTCGGTCACCACCGCCCCGCCGCTCAGCCCAGTGCCGGCGCCACGAGCAATCACGGGAATTCCGGCGCCGGATGCAAGCTTCACAACGGAGACCACCTCGGCAGTGCTCTCGGGGAACACCACCGCGTCCGGCACGCGCCGCGAGGAGAGCCCGTCGTATTCATAAAGCATCAGGTCTTCCGGGCGCGACAGGACGCGCTCAGGCGGGATAACGCGACTAAGCCTGCGAGCGAAAGCATCGGTAGTCATGAGGATCTCAGGCGGAGCGCGGGATGCGCGCGCGCCCTCCTCCTCGATTCTAGCCCAATCGCGCACACGGCTCGGGAGCGAATGCTAAAGTAAAATCATGGCGAAAATCCTGGTAACAGGATGCGCGGGATTCATCGGATTCCACACTTCCCGGCGTCTCATCGAGCGTGGCGACGAAGTTGTCGGCCTCGACAGCCTCAACGAGTACTACAACGTCAATCTGAAGCGGGCGCGGCTGGCGCTTCTGACAAGTTCGCCGGCTGCGGTCTCGACCGCCGGAAGCAGCTTCCGCTTTGTGAAAATGGACCTTCTGGAGCGCTGGGCGCTCAACTCGCTTTTCAATTCCGAGAAGTTCGACAAAGTGATTCACCTGGCGGCGCAAGCCGGCGTGCGCTATTCACTCACCCATCCCCACGCATACTCCGACGCTAACCTCACCGGATTCCTCAACATCCTTGAAGCCTGCCGGCACAATGCCGTCGCGCACCTCGTGTTTGCATCTTCGAGTTCGGTCTACGGCGGAAACACTCGCATGCCGTTCTCGGCCCGCGACGCCGCGGATCATCCCTTGAGCCTTTACGCTGCAACTAAGAAAGCCAACGAGCTCATGGCCCATTCCTACGCTCATCTCTACCGTCTCCCGTGTACGGGACTGCGCTTCTTTACGGTCTATGGCCCCTGGGGCCGGCCGGACATGGCGCTGTTCATCTTCACTCGCGCCATTCTCGAAGACCGTCCCATCGAGATTTTCAATGAAGGCAAAATGCAGCGCGACTTCACCTACATCGACGACGTTGTGAGCGGCGTGCTGCTGCTTGCCGACAAGGTTGCACAACCCGATCCCGCTCAGAGTGACAGCCGGCCGGACACGAGTTCGGCGCCGTATCGCATTTACAACATCGGCGGACAGCATCCCGTGCAGCTCGGCACGTTTGTGGAGATTTTGGAGCGGAAGCTCGGTAAGACCGCGAAGAAGATCCTGCTGCCCATGCAGCCCGGTGACGTGCCCGCCACTTACGCAGATATCGATGACTTGATCCGCGACACGGGATTCGAGCCCCAGGTCTCAATTGAAGAAGGAATCAACCGCTTTGTGGATTGGTACCGCGAGTACTATAAGTGCCAGCCCTAACTATTGAGATTCGCAAATTATTGGGCAGCGCGTCCATTGTAGCGGCGCTCTGCGAGCGCCGAAAACGGCGGTCATAGACCGCCGCTACAATAAGAACCTTTCCAATATTTTGTGAACCTCAGTAATGAAGATTGCAAAGTACAGCGACGTTATTCTCTGTAGCGCCGCTCTATCAGCGGCGATAGACGCCGGTCGCAGACCGGCGCTACAGCAGCGCTCGTCACTGTATTTTGTAATGCTCAATAATCTAAAACGACGCGCGCAAGCTTCGCGGCGTCTCGATAAATTCCTGGGTTATGTAGTACCGGCCGTCCGGCGCCTCAACGATCCCGACTCCCACGTCCGTGTATTTCGGATCCAGAATATTGGACCTGTGATTGTGGGCAAAACGAGGCTCGTTCATGAAGGCGGCTTGCGCGCTCGATACCTTCTCGTAAATCGCGATGTTCTCGCCGACAGCCTGCCACTCGATTCCGGCCGCTTTAACCCGCGTTCCCGGCGACCTGCCTTCCCGATCCACGTGCGCGAAGAATTTCTGCTGGAGCATGTCCCGCGAGTGCTCGCGCGCCGCAGCCGCCAGCGTCGCGTTCCATCGCAAAGCCTGCGCTCGGCCGCCGGTCTCAGCCGTATTGGCGGGATCCAACCGGTCACGGTTGATGAGATCGTACATTTGATGTTCCAAGGCGCTGGTGCTGCCGGAATGCGGCGGAGGGTACGGCTTCAAGTTGCCAGAGGCGGCCCTCGGCGGCGCATCGGCTGCTCCAGGCGCCGCCGCCGCCCTGGGCGCCGCATCGGACGCCCCGAAATAGTGCCAGCCGCTTGACTTTGAAGGCAGCGAACTGTCGCTCGGGCCGAAACGGCTCCAGCCTTGCGATGTTGTCTGGCCTTGGTCTGCCTGGGCCGCGCCTCCGGCCCATAGCGGCGCCGTGTACAGGATTGCCGCCACAACAGCAGTAGCGTGAAAAGCCTTGTTCGCCTTCATGTGAGGTCCCCGATTCGCTCTCCGTCACCCTCCGCCGTCCGTCGCCTCGCGACAGCTATTCAGATGATAAAGGGTGCCTCAAGGTTGGAACGAAGCTTAGCGGACGCTGCGCAGCCGGAGCATGAGCAGGGCGCCGGCGACGGAGATTAGGATCAGCATGGCCATCGTATAGGCCGGGGGCAATTGCGAGAGCGCGCCTGCGATCGGTGCGCCGGTCGCGCTGCCCAGGTACTGCAAGGTGTGGAACGTCCCGAGCGTCGTGCCGGATGCGCCCTCGGGAGCGGCCTTGCTGGCCAGACTCGGCAGCACCGGCTCGAGCCCGGTAAAGCCGATCAAAAAGAGCATGCCTGGCACCAAGACCGACAGAATCCGGTCCGGCGCGAGACCTGCCACGGACGGCCGGAAGAGCAGCAAGGCGCTGATGGCAAGAATGGCGAATGCCACGGTCGCGAGCGGCCGGCCCCAGCCGCGATCGGCTCCGGCGGAGAAAACAAACATGGTTACGCCGCTCCCGAGCACCATGGGCAGCAGGAGATGATAGTACTGCGGCATCGCCAGATGATGCTGCACCGTGACCAGGAGAGGGAAAAAGAACCAAAAGGCCGTCATGAAGGTATTCATCAGGAAACCGCCCAGATTAAGCGTGAGCACTTCCGGAATGCGGAGCACGGTCAGGATCGAAGCGGGTTCCGCCGAAGGCGGCGGTATGGCGGGCAGGAAGCGCACCAGAAGGAACACGTTGGCGAGACCGAGGCCGCCCGTCAGCCAAAATAGCGACGCCGTCCCGTAGCGCCCCGCGATCACAGGCCCCAGCAGGATTCCGAGGATGAACGAAGCGCCGATGGGTATGCCGATGATGGCCATGGCCGTGGAGCGCCGCTCCACCTGGATGTTGTCGGCCACAGTGGCGAATGCGGTGGCCGTGATGGCGCCAATTCCTTGCACGAGCCTGCCGAAAACGAGATCGGCGATCCCGAATCTCGGGGGAAGCCATGCCGGAATGGCGCAGAGGAACGATCCGAGGCTGAAAATGGTCATGCCAAGGATCAGCACCTTGCGCCGCCCGATGCGGTCAGACAGGCGGCCGAGCGGCAACTCCGTGCAGGCCATGGCCAGGCCGTAGCAGCCGAAGGCGAATCCGGCCAGGAACCGGGAGTGAGTGAACTGAAGCGCGTACAGAGTGAAAACCGGCAGCACCAGAAACAGGCCCAGCATACGCAGACCTACGGCACAAGCCAGCGCCAGAAGCAGTTTCTTCTGCGGAGTTGTGAAACTTATACGCGAGTTTACCGTTGCCGTGGCCATTTCGAGGCGATCACACGCGCCTCCTTCGCTCTACAAATGTAGGATTTCGGAACCGTGTCATTCCGAGAGCAGCGAGGAATCTCGCTCTGGAAAAGACCAGAGATTCCGTGTTCGCTTTTAGCCGCCTTAACTCTTAGCATAAGATGTCGCGGTATACCGTGTCAGCAGGAGAGGCGGATTCACGACCGATAGCTGAAAACTGAGTGAGGCTCTACCACGCATGTCAACGAATGAGTTCGATCCCCGCCCTCTTGTGAAGTGGTGTACCTCGGAACGCGATGCGCTGCTCGATTGTCTCCGCCGCGCCGTCGAGATCGAGTCTCCAAGCGGCTCCAAGGACGCCATCGACGCCATGGCGCGATTCTTTGCCGGCGAGTTCACTGCGGCCGGCGCGCCTGCCAGGCTCCTGCCGCACGCGACCGCCGGAGCTGCTATGGTGGCCGAGCTTCCGGCAACCGTGCGAGGCTCAGCGCGGGCCGACTCCAAGCCGGTTCTGCTGCTCGGCCATCTGGACACGGTTTGGGGAATCGGGACGCTGCGCGAGATGCCGTTCAAAGTACGCGCCGGACGTGCCTACGGTCCCGGCATCTTTGACATGAAGTCGGGCATCGTTTGCGCGCTCTGGGCTATCAAGGCGCTGCAGTTGACCGGCATTCCCCGCGCGCGCCCCGTACGCATATTCCTCAATCCCGATGAAGAGGTAGCGAGCCGCGCCTTCCGCAAGGAACTTTTGGCCGAAGCCAGGCGAGCTCGCGCTGTGCTTGTGCTCGAACCGGCCCTCGGGTCTGGGGCCTTGAAGACCGCGCGCAAAGGCGTGGGCGAGTTCCGGCTCATCGTGCATGGACGTCCGGCGCACGCCGGTATCAACCCGGCTGCCGGAGTAAATGCGATCACGGAACTCGCGCGCCAACTGCTGCGCGTTGAGAAGATGGCGGACCCGAAGCGCGGCCTGACGCTGACGGTGGGAGTGATCGAGGGTGGAACCCGCACCAACGTGGTGCCGGAGTTGGCCCAGGCGCGTATCGACGTGCGCGTTCCCCGGCCTGCAGACGCGCGGCGAATCGAACAGCGGGTGCGATCTTTGAAGCCGCTGCATCCCGAGGCGCGACTCGTGATCGAGGGTGGCGTGAACCGGCCTCCGCTGGAACGGGTTCGAGCCGCTGCTCTCTTCGAGCAGGCTCGTGAACTCGGCCGGAAGATGGGTTTCGAACTCGAGGAAGGGTCGACCGGCGGCGGCTCGGACGGCAATCTTACCGCAGCGCTAGGCATCCCCACGCTTGACGGCTTGGGCGGCGTAGGCGACGGGGCTCATGCGCGTCATGAACACGTGATGATCCGCGAGCTGCCGCGCCGTGCAGCGTTACTGGCAGCGCTGATCGCAACCATATAGCCGTACTCCACCGTCAGCCGCAGCGAACTTTCCCGGAAGCCTTCACTTCTCAAGCCAAGGGCGGGTGGCCAAGTCCTCTCTATAGACAAGTGAATTTGCCGGGACTAATTTGGTCGGGTCTGGGTATCCCCTTGACTCAGGTTCTCCTGCCGGTTGTGGTCGCTTTTGGGCTCTGAATGATCCTGGCATAGGGGACTGGTTCAGAGCTTACGGCCTGCTGGGCTAGCCGGAAGAACAGCTTGCCTCGGCTCCGCGAGCGCCGACGGTTGAATCGAAAGGTGAACTCGTCCAGGTAATAGTCGAGGTGTTTGTGGCTGACCGCCCCTTGATGGGTTCCTATCAGCCACCGCTTGAGCAGTGATACCACCAGATGAACCCTGGGCATCAGTTCGGACGGAGAATCTTCCTGACCACGAAGGTAAGTAATGGCATGCCGGTAGCCCTTCTTCTCCAAAGGCTCGTATCCAAGCCAGCCGTCGGTGTGGATCACGCTTCCCGGTTCCACCGAATCTTCGATGAAGGCAATCAGACTCCCGGCCGAAGCATCCGGAATTCGCCGCAGGCGGATCCGTCCGACGCCTCGTCCCTCTTCTTGAGCCGCAACCACCATCAGGGCTTTCTTTTCTGCTCCGCGACCTCGCACCCCTTCCTCCAGCCCGCCCAGAAAGGCTTCATCGACTTCCACGGTCCCGGCCAACCGATCACGGCCCGGCCGGACCATCGCCCGGCGGAACTTGTGAAGCCAAGTCCAAGCCTTTTCGTAGCTCCTCAAACCCAGCACCCGTTGCAGGCCCAAGGCGCTGGCACCGTTCTTTTGGGCGGCCACCCACCACATGGCTCGAAACCACAATCGCAGTGGGCTCCGCGTGTCTTGAAAGATCGTCCCGGCGGTAACCGAGGCCTGATGACCACATGCCGCACACTGCAGAAGCACGCCGCGCAACGGCCAATACTTCTCGCGTCCACAGCGCGGACACCGGAACCCATCCGGCCACCGGAGATCAAAAAGATACTGGCTACAAGCCTCCTCAGTTGCAAAACGAGCTTCGAACTCACTCAGGTCCCGAGGATAATCTTCCACTCAGCCGTCATACTACATCTTGTGGTACCTGAGTCAAGGGGATACCCAGATGGTCGGGATTTAATCAACTTGAGAATGTGAAGTGTGAGGGCCAAGATACCAAGTAAGACTACCACAAAAAGGGCAGCAAACATGAGCCTATCCCAAGTGTATGGAGACGGCCACAGTGAAGTTAGGACTGGAACCCATTGATCTGCCAAGGCCATGATACATAACAGGGCGATGGCCAACATACATAACAAGCCAATTAAAATTCCACGCCCATCTCTACTCCAACACGGCTTCCACCACTTTGCTGTTGTGTCCCATGGGATTCCAAGCCAATCACGTTCCCACCATGCTTGGCACGATGTCTGCTCATCAGGCTTAACGGTCATGTTTACGGCTCGACTTTTGCTCTTGGATTGGTGAGGCGTGCTCATCGCACGGCGCCGCGGGCTTCAGGGGATAGAGTGAAATCGGCTCGCTGTTGCACTGGTTCTCCCGTTTCTTTTTGAGGGGCTCGAAATCTATCATACTGCTGATTCTTCCCAGTCACGGCGGCGCCTTTGTAAAACTCGAACGACCTTTCCGTACGCAGCTTCCAATGCAGCGAGCGAGTCATGATCGATGTCAGGCCCCATATCGCCTAGTTTGCTCTTCCATCGTCCGGTTTGATCCTGCCTTGACGCGTGAAGGCTGCCATCTTCGGCTTCAAAGATCGCGATCTTCTCGAGACCCGGCGAGAACTCAATGCTGTCGGTCACCGCGAAGCCGTGCATTTGGCAGACGCCAGCCCAACCCTCGGCCGTATCATCAGGGATATTTTCCCACGGCCAGAACGCTCCCTTCGAGTTCTCGAACGGTCTGGTATTACAGGAGAGTGCCCAAGACAGACAGTTGTAGTTGTAATCCACCTCACTTGTGAATTGAAAGTTGAGACCCTCTCGGAGATCAGGCAGGAGCCTCCTGACCCTATCCCGCCAATCTGGAGTAATGTCAATACCCATGCTCGTTTGCCCACGCCAGCCACACACTGATTAGTTGCTCCATAGATTCAGCATCGGGAGCGGGGTCTTCGCGTGTAATTGCCTCCAACGCCAGGAACCAATAATCCGGTTCCCTACGAAGCTCAGCGAAAATCGACGGCAGTGCAGGCAGTCCAAGCCCTATGATCTTGAGATACGATGGGTGGGAAGTCCTCTTCTTGATTGAAGAAATGAACCATGTCTCGTTGCGCCACGTTTCTTTGAGTTCCTGAAAGACCATTGAAACGTCGGTCGGGTACTCGACCCTCCGGCCCTCAAACCAAGCAGGAGCAACCGTCGCTGGACTGAGCCTTGGTGTGGCGTGTGCGTGATGCCTGTTCCGTGGCAACCTTCGATGGTTATTTATGCGCTTCTGTCTTGTTCTCGTCCCCGCCAGGCGCGCCATTTCCTTCTCCCAAGTTAGCAATGACAGAGGTAATTTGGTCCCTCAGCGACCTTAAGGCGGAGAGACCCATAACTAACCTGTTTAGGACAACAAATCTCACGGTCGAACCGCGGGGGCCCATGATGTCGTCCAAAGGTATAACTCCAACGTCGATATAAGCCACGTCGCCGTGATAAGCGACCTGAAAATGATTCGCAAACAACGGCTCTTCTTCTGGGCCCTCTTGTTCAAATGGAACAATCTTCTTGTCCAGGTTGATTGAGGGCTGGCTTCCCTGTCGCGTTAGTTCATCGCTCATTGCGGCCCCCTCCTGGCTCTCAAGGGTAACACACTTTCGCTCCTTGATGAGCCTATTTACAACGTTAGTCCTGTTGCTTTCAGCCCTCTGAAGAGCCCGGTCTCCGGGCGCAAGCAGCCATAAGCGGGATTCATCAGGAAAGAACACATGTACGCTACCCAGCGAGGTCGATTCCGATGCAAGGTCTCAGAACTTTCCGCTTGACTTTCGTATTTTGTTCGCCTAGTCTGAGGCGCAGGAGCAGCAATTAAACTTCGAAATGGAGGAATGATGTATGACGATCAGTGAAGCGCTACTACCCGAGTTCGATCAGGAGATGACCAGCACCCGCAAGACCCTGGAGAGAGTTCCGGACCAGCCGGATTTCTGCCCGCATGCCAAGTCGATGCCGCTTGGCAAACTGGCGCCCCACGTTGCTGAGCTGGCCGGTTTCGGCCTCAGCGTGCTCGATACCCCGCAGGTGGATTTTTCCGCCGGCAGCTACACGCCGTTGCCCTTCGAATCCGCGGCGCAGCTCGTCAGAGTATTTGACGAAGGCGCGGCCAAGGTCCGCCGGGCCCTCATCGACACGCCGGACGAGGCCTGGAACGCGAACTGGAGGCTCCTTTTCGAAGGCACGCCCATTTTCGAGGGATCCCGGTTCCTGGCCTACCGGCAGATGTTCCTCAACCATGTTGTCCATCATCGCGCCCAGCTCGGCGTGTACCTGCGACTAAACGGTGTTCCGGTGCCTGCGATCTACGGACCCTCGGCCGACGAACCTTGGGCTTGAGCAAAGGCTCAGCCTTGAAGAGAGAGTGTGAAACTCCTGGATTCCTGCCTTCGCGGGAATGACAGAACTCGGGCCACCTCTCCGAGCCGATTGCTGTCACCCGTGCGGAGGCGGGGGTCCACGTGGATGAATCACGAATCATTAGTTTTCACACAGGCTCGGCAGGGCGACCCAGCGAACCCCAGGCCTACCGCCAACTTGCCATTTGTATCTAAGTATTAATTATAGTATAGTTATTACTCTTCGCGGTCACGGTTGCGCCAACTTTAGCTTTGCCGAGAACCGGCCCGCCCCCGATACGGTGCTCGTCAGTGTTCACACTCGCGACCGCTAGCGCCATGGCCTCAACTTTGACAGATACGTCCCTGCGCGCGTGGCTCGGGTTAGCCCGGGTGGAAGGCCTTGGAGTCCGCAGCGCGCAGAAGCTGGTGGACCACTTTGGCTCTCCCGAAGCTGTCTATTCCGCTTCGCTTGCCGCTCTCGAGAGTTGTGGAGCGACGCGGCGAGTGGCTGAGCATCTGCGCGCTGGAGCAGGGTCGAGCGAGGCGGAGCGCGATTTGGCTGCGGCAGAGAAGCTGGGATGCCATCTGGTCGCGTTCGGAAGCCCCGGCTATCCGCCGCTTCTGAAGCAGATTGCCGATCCACCCCTGGTGCTTTACGTACGAGGCGACGTTACCCTGCTTGGCCGGCACACCGTGGCCGTGGTGGGTACGCGCCGTCCCACGGCCTATGGCAGCTCGGTGGCGCACCGCCTGGCGTCGGACCTCACCGAACGAAGGCTCGTGATCGCGAGCGGCCTTGCCCGGGGCGTGGATTCCGCTGCACATCGCGGCGCCCTGGAGGCAAAAGGCAAGACCGTCGCCGTGCTCGGTTGCGGCGTCGATGTAGTCTATCCTCGCGAGAATAAGCGGCTGGCGGAGCAGATCGCAGAGAAGGGCGCCTTGGTTTCGGAATTCCCGCTGGGAACCTCGCCGCAGCCGGAGAACTTCCCCATCCGCAATCGAGTCATCAGCGGCCTGTCGCTGGGGGTGCTCATCGTGGAGGCTGCCGAATACAGCGGATCGCTCATTACTGCCCGGCTCGCCTCTGAGCAGGATCGCGAAGTTTACGCCGTGCCCGGCAACATCACCTCCGCGCAGAGCTTTGGACCGAATCTTCTGATCAAGCAGGGCGCGAAATTGGTTGATAACTGGATGGACGTGATGGAGGAGTTTCCGCCCGGCGTCAGGGCGGAACTCCTTCCGGCTAGTGAGCCGTCCCGCGAGGGAGCAGAGTCGCTGCCGCTTTTCGAGCCGCTGCGAACCTCGGGCCTGACGCCGGACCAGAAGGCCGTGTACGACCAGCTCAGGGCCGATCAGCCGCTCTTCATCGATTCGATTCTGGAATGCGCCGGGCTGCCGCACCCCCGAGTGCTTTCGGCGCTGCTCGAGCTTGAAATGAACGGGCTGGTGCGCCAGTTGCCCGGAAAAAACTTTATCCGGAAGCTTTGAGGACCGTTGGGTCCGGTTTCCAGTGGGAGGAACACTTTGACCGCAACAATCATAAGCCAAATACCATCAGTCGATTACCGGCCAGACTGGTTACTGTTTGCGGGCTGGCGGCGACCGGCAATGGAAACCGTCGAGCACGTCGGCGCATCTATTGCCGCTGGGTGTGGATTTGACAAGGCCGGAGCCGGTGCCGCATAAGAAGTAGAGTCAAGCCACCAGTCGAGCCCCTGAATGGCGGCAAGCGACAATCGAGCTGAGGATCAACGGCGCGCCGAAAACCGGCTACTGACAACCGTAACCAACCGGCAACTGAATTGAAGGAATCGAGCACGATCTTATGAGCAAGTCACTCGTCATCGTCGAATCGCCTGCCAAGGCCAAGACGATCAATAAATACCTGGGGGACAGCTTTACCGTAAAGGCCTCGATGGGCCACGTCATGGACCTGCCGAAGAAGGACCTCGGCGTCGACGTTGAAGACGATTTCAAACCCAGTTACAACATCATTGCTTCCAAAAAGGAGATCATCCAGGGACTGAAGAGCGCTGCGAAGGGGGCCGAATCCATCTACCTGGCGGCCGATCCCGACCGCGAAGGCGAGGCGATATGCTCGCATCTGCAGGAGTTGCTCGAATCGAAAAAGGTAAAGTTCTTCCGGGTGATTTTCAACGAGATTACGCGCGATGCTGTGCGCGCGGCGTTCGACCATCCCGGCCAGATCGACGCCCATCTGGTGGAGGCCCAGCAGGCACGCCGCATCCTCGACCGCCTCGTGGGCTACCAAGTGAGTCCGCTGCTATGGGATAAGGTCCGCCGCGGGATCTCCGCCGGACGTGTCCAAACGGTAGCGTTGCGGCTGATTGTGGAGCGCGAGCGCGAGATCCAGGCGTTCAAGAAGAAGGAGTACTGGACCATTGCCGCGCGCTTGCTCGGCCAGAATCCTCCGGCATTCGAAGCGCGTTTGGTCAAGTTCCAGGGCAAGGACTTTGAGATCCCGGACCAGGCCGCCGCGGACGGGCACGTCGCCGCCTTGCGGCAGGCAGACTTTGTTGTCGACTCGATCAGCAATCGCGAGAAGCGCAAATACCCAGTTCCGCCCTTTATCACCAGTAAGTTGCAGCAGGAAGCCGTCCGCAAGCTGCGCTTTTCGGCCAAGAAGGCGATGGTGCTTGCCCAAAAGCTCTATGAGGGCGTTGAGCTCGGTGAGGAAGGGTCGGTGGGACTGATCACCTACATGCGCACCGATTCCACGCGAGTCTCCGAGACCGCACTGACCTCGGCACGCGACTACATCCGGAAGAATTTCGGCGAGGCTTATCTGCCCGCCGAAGCCGTGCACTACAAGAGCAAGAAGGGCGCCCAGGACGCGCACGAGGCCATCCGGCCCACAGCCGTGGAGCGGACGCCGCAGGCGATGAAGAAGTACTTGGGGGCTGACGAGTTCAAGCTGTACAAGCTGATCTGGCAAAGATTCGTGTCTTCACAAATGAACCCGGCGCTGTACGATCAGACCACAATCGAGATTACAGCGGCGGACTACCTGCTGCGCGCGACGGGGTCAGTGGAGAAGTTCAACGGCTTCCGCGCCATCTACGAGGAGGGTCACGATGACCCGACGCGGGCGGAGATGGAAGAGGACGAAGAGTTGAAGCTCCGGCTGCCGCTGGTGGAAAAGGGCGAGCGCCTCCAGCTTCAGGAACTGCTGCCGGAACAGCACTTCACCGAACCGCCGCCGCGCTTCAACGAGGCAACGCTGGTGAAAGCTCTCGAGGAGAAGGGCATCGGCCGGCCTTCCACTTACGCCAGTATCCTTTCTGTGATCCAGAACCGTGACTACGTGGAAAAGGTCCAGGGACGATTCTTCCCGAGCGAGCTCGGAATGGTCGTCAACGACCTGCTCGTCAAGAATTTCAGCGACATCTTCGATATCGCCTACACCGCGCGCATGGAAGAGGAGCTGGACGAAGTTGAGGAAGGCAAACTTCCCTGGACGCAGGCGCTCGCCGAGTTCTATGGCAAGTTCAAAAAGGAGCTCGAGCGCGCCGGGCGCGAGATGGTGGACATCAAGGGCGAAGGCATTCCCACGGACGTGAAGTGCGCGAAATGCGGCCTCCCCATGGTGATCCGCCTGGGCCGCAACGGACGCTTCCTCGCTTGCACCGGTTATCCCGAGTGCGACGGTACCAGCGACCTCACTCCGGAGCTGGCCGCCGAGTACGCTACCGGCGCGCCGCCCGCCCCCGAGGTGGCGGACCAGATCTGCGACAAGTGCGGGCGCCCCATGGCGATGAAGCGCAGCCGATTTGGATACTTCCTCGGCTGCAGCGGCTATCCCGAGTGCAAGAACACACGCAAGATCGTGATCAAGGAGGGCCTGGCAACGGCCTTGATCGACGAAAAGCTGGAGGAGAAGTGCCCCGTCTGCGGCCAACACCTCGTCATCAAAAACGGCCGCTACGGTCAGTTTACGGCCTGCAGCAACTATCCGGAGTGCAAGTACGTGAAGCGCGAAACGCTCGGCATTCCGTGCCCTGAGAAGGGGTGCAGCGGCGAGATTGCGGTGCGGAAGACGAGGCGCGGGAAGACTTTTTACGGCTGTACGCGCTACCCGGACTGCAAATTCACGGTGTGGGACAGGCCAGTGGCCGAGGCCTGCCCCGAGTGCGGCTCCACGATCCTGCTGGAGAAGGTTACCAAGAAGTCAGGACCGGTCCGCTACTGCCCCAACGAAGCCTGCAAGTACGAGCACGAGGTCGCCGTGGTCTGACCGCGCGAAACCGGCTCGGCGTCACACCGCCACATACCTCCAAAACAGGGCACTACGCTCCGATCAATTTAAAGGACTTACCATACAGCGCCGCGCGGTCAAAAGTGTGCAGATTCTGCGCAAAAGCGTTCATAGGAACACAGATCCGCGCGTTTTTCCCGCAGAAAGAGCTTTCATACAACAACAATAAGTCGGGCGCAAAAACTGGGGCGAATGACATGGTGCGACTGTGCTGCGGGACCTTCGCGAACGACGCTCGTGGGAAATTATCCTCACTCGAAACTCCTGCCCTCTGCCGCCGAGGCGGGTGCCTGTGGTACGTGGCGCATGCGAGCGGGCGGCGCATACATCGCTCTTCATGTATGCGCCGATGGCGAGGAGTTCGCTGATACTTGGCGACGACGTGTAACAGCAATGTCGTCGCCACCCATCGTAGCCCGGGGCAGCACCGCGCACGCGAGCGCTAAATAGGTAGCTGCTGAATCGGCCGGCAGCCTTAGAATCAAATCAACATTACTGACGCGTGTTACAGGCGAGAACAGGCTTTGATTGCGAGTGGCCTTGACGTATATTCTCAGAGCCTCGCTTTCGCGAGTGCTGCATTTATTTCCTGACGACTATAGGAACGGACGCGAACCTTGGGTTCGTCTCACGAGAAGAAGCAAGAGGAGGATTCATGAGGAACAGTCAGACTAATTTTGGATGGGCCGCAGCGATGGTTGCTGCAATCTTGATGACGCTGGAGGTGGCGATGGCCGCGCCTGCGCAAAGCTTCAAAGTAATGTACGCGTTTACGAGTACAGGCGGAGACGGCGCCTACCCGCTTGCTCCCGTGATTTCGGATGGAGCCGGACACCTCTACGGCACAACGTATAACGGTGGCTCGGGCTCGGGATGTTTTAACGGGTGCGGAACCGTGTTCGAGCTGGACGCGACCGGCAAGGAGACCCTCCTTTACAGTTTCAAGGGTCAAGGCGACGCGGCCGGACCCGTCGCGGGTTTAGTTCGCGACTCGACGGGTACCCTTTACGGTACGACCGAGTACGGCGGCGCCTATGGCTACGGCGCTGTGTTCAGCCTGGACACAGCGGGACAGGAAACCGTGCTCCACAGCTTTACGTATCGCTCCGATGGAGCGATTCCCGCCGCACCACTCATTCTGGGAGGTGGAGGTAACCTGTACGGCACGACCTACGCAGGAGGTGCTCACGGTGGCGGCGCCGTATTTGAGCTACAGGGGACGGGCAATTTGACGGTGCTTCATAGTTTCGAGGGTGGGGCGGATGGGGAGGGTCCAGTGGCCGGTCTGATCCACGACGCGGCCGGCAACCTGGACGGGACTACAGTGTACGGCGGCAGTAACAACGCTGGGACAGTGTTCAGGATAAGTTACCCGAGCGGCGAGGAAAGTGTGCTTTACAGCTTCACGAATGGGGACGACGGCGGGTATCCCCGCGCCGGTCTGATCGAAGATTCGTCCGGCAACTTCTATGGCACGACGCAGGAGGGTGGCGCCTACGGTTTGGGGACCGTATTCAAGCTGGACGCGACGGGGAACGAGACCACACTCTACAGCTTTACGGGCGGCACTGACGGGAGTACTCCTTATGCCCCCGTGGTCCAAGACAAGGCGGGTAACCTCTATGGCACCACGTTCCAAGGCGGTGCTTACGGGTTGGGCGTTGCATTCAAGCTGGATGCGGGCGGCAACGAGACTGTGCTGCATAGCTTCAGGGGCTTAGCCGACGGCAGCACGCCGGAGGCGGGTTTAATCCTCGACCCGTCAGGCAACCTCTACGGCACAACATCCAAGGGAGGCGACACGTCATGTAATCCGCCCTCCGGTTGCGGGGTAGTATTCCGCATTAGACCGTAGGGATTCGGAATCGAAGGGGTGTGAAGCCGGACAACCCCAGCGGGCGGCCGGTCCAGCTTCGCGACAGCAACGAGGCACGCTGAAGAGCGACGTGAGTCTTCGCGTCGTGCCGCGAGACCAAAGTGACGGGGAGCAAGTGTGGCACAAGCCCGTGGCCGAGGCCTGCCCCGAGTGCGGCTCCACGATCGTGCTGGAGAAGGTTACCAAGAAGTCCGGCCCCGTCCGCTACTGCCCCAACGAAGCCTGCAAGTACGAGCGCGAATTTGCGGTTGAGTCTGCCTAACCAGCCTACCGCGAAGCGAGCTCGGCCCTGCTGCGGCCGGGCTCGGCACCAGCCTCGGCGGCCGGCAGATCCCGGAATGTGAAGTGGGCGGCGACGTGCTCATCCGGCTTGCCATCCAGTTCCACGTAGGGGTAGACGAAATAGTTCAAGGCCGCGCCGTCCTGCGGCGGGTTCAGAGCCAGGTCGCGCCCGATGGAGAATTGCACGCGGTTGGCATCGAGCGAGCCGAAAAAGAAGTCGCGCTTTGCCGGATTTTTCCAGGCTTCGGAGATGTCCACCGGCACCCAGCCGCGCCCGTCAAGATAGAACTCCGCCCAGCAGTGATATCCGGGAATGTCGGCCTCGCTTTTGCCTTCGGGCAGCGGGAAGCCGATCTCGAAGCGTGCCGGGATCTTCTCGGCGTGCATAAGGGCGATGAACAGCGAGTGGAAGTCGGTGCAGTTGCCGCGCTTGGAATCGCAGGCCCACATCGCGTCGCCGCGGCCCCAGCCCGTGCCGGTCTTGTCGTAACGCAGGTTGTGAAACACGTATTCGTAGATGGCGTAAGCCTTCTCCACGTCACCCGCCTTACCTTGCGTGATTTCCCTCGCCATCTGCCGGAACTTGTCATTGATCGGCACCAGTTTGTCAGGGGCGAGGAATCTGCCCAGGCTTTCGGGCGCGGGGTCGAAGTCGCGGTTATACGCCATGAGGTCCTGCAATCCGCCTTGGGTGTACTCCTTGCGCGTCACTTGATAATCGAGCGTGAACGTAAGCGGATCTTTCGGCCTCGTCATCTTCTGATAGTACATGGCGTTCCCGTACTCGGACTCCTGGGTCTTTTTCAGCATTAGGGAGCTCGAGATATGTTTCAACTGCACTTGCTGGTTGCTGTCCGAAGGCGGTATGGGAAACCAGACTCGCACGAGCCCATCCGGCGCAGGATCGACTTTGAATTCGTAAGTGAACTCGAAGGTCCGCGTCTTCGCCAGGCCGCTGTCGGATTGCTTTGCGGGAATCGAGTAGGTCAAAAACAGCGCCAGAAAGGCGGCGAGGGCCGCCATGCGTCCGGTGGTCATGCATCCTCTCCCATTGGGATACGCTGCTTGGAAACTGCCCTGCGCAAGCACTGGCGCGCCACCCACATTTTCCAGCAGCCTGCTGACGAACATTGTACCCGAGGCTCTTGCGAAAGTAGATTATCGGACCAGCTAACAAGGCGGCTTTCGGACGCCTGTTATAATTACCGCCAGAGACGACCCCTATGGAACCTGTGATCGTAGCCGGCGGAGGGCTCGCGGGAAGCGAAGCCGCCTGGCAGCTTGCTGAACGCGGCGTGCCCGTAGTCCTCTACGAGATGCGTCCGGCCACGCCGACTCCGGCGCACAAGACGGGTCAACTCGCCGAGCTCGTCTGCAGCAATTCGCTCAAGTCAAATTCTCCCGGTGCAGCGAGCTGGCTGCTGAAGGAAGAACTGCGCCGCTCGGGGTCGCTGCTGCTTCGCCTGGCGGATCGCAACGCGGTGCCGGGCGGGACTGCCTTGGCCGTCGACCGCGAGCGCTTCGCGGAAGCGGTGACCGCAGCACTCGGCAATCATCCGCTGGTTCGGTTTGAGCGCCGGGAGCTCCCTAAGGTGCCTCGCGAGGGCCTGGTTCTAATCGCGACCGGTCCGCTGACCTCAGACTCGCTGGCCCGCAGTCTTCAGGACCTCACCGGCGCCGACAATCTGGCTTTCTATGACTCCATCAGCCCTATTGTCGATGCCGAGACGCTGACGCACGATCGCATCTTCCCTGCCTCGCGCTACGGCAAAGGCGGCGAGGACTACCTGAATTGTCCGTTGAATGAGGCGGACTACCGCGCCTTCTATGAAGCCTTGACGAGCGCCGAGTCTGTCGAGGCTCATGCCTTCGAGGACCTGAAGTATTTTGAGGCTTGCCTGCCGATCGAAGAGCTGGCGCGGCGCGGCGTCGATACTCTGCGCTTCGGACCCATGAAGCCGGTTGGCCTGATTGATCCGAGGACCGGCCGCCAGCCCTACGCTGCGGTCCAACTGCGCGCCGAGAACCTGCGCTACTCGAGCTACAACCTGGTGGGATTCCAGAACCATCTCAAGTTCCCCGAGCAGAAGCGGGTTCTGCGGCTCATTCCCGGTCTCGAGCGCGCGGAGTTCCTACGCTACGGCCAGATACATCGCAACACCTATCTTAACGGGCCGAGACTGCTGGCGCGTGACCTGAGCCTGCGCGGCCTTGGGCGAATCTTCATTGCGGGACAGCTCTCCGGCGTCGAAGGCTACGTGGAATGCATCGCCACCGGACTTCTGGCCGGCATGGCGCTGGCGGCTCGCGCCCTCGATCAGCCCTTCACCGCTCCGCCGCGCACCACTGCGCTCGGATCGCTGGTTCATTACGTCACCCACGCTGAGCCAGGAGGGTACCAGCCGGCGAACATCTCTTTCGATCTGCTGCCACCGCCGGAGAATCTGCTGCAGGCGGCGATGAGGGATCGTGCGAAGCGACGCGCCTGGCAGTGCGAGAGGGCGCTCATAGACCTGGTAGAGTGGCGAGAGAGCACTGAGTTGTCCGTCGTCAGTTGTCGCTCGTCCGTTGTTTGAAAGCCACTCAGGGGTCTGATAGTGTGCTCGTATGGTGAACTTGCTTGCCTTCCTGGTGTGCAGAAAGGCAACCATCGACCAGAACGGAAGGGTCACGCTGCACGAATTGGCCGACGGCCTGATAATTCCGAGTTCGGAAAGCTCGCTTCATCGGCTTCCGGGACCTTATCGTCGTCGCGAGCAAGTCTTTTTTGCGTTTTATAAGATCATTGCGGACACGCCGGGCACCGTGACGTTGAGAGTGCTGACACCATCGGATGAGGCGCTTCCCGAAACGTGGAGTGACCCGATATCGCCTCTGATTGGCCAGCAATCGACTTGGCAATCGCTTTGGGCGTTGGGCACGGATTTGTTCCACGAATCGGGGCGGTACACATTAGAGCTCTGGTATTCTAATGTAAGCGTTCCTGTCGCCTCGACACATCTTTTGGTGCAGATAGGTGAATAATTGTGTCAAGTACACTCGAAATCCAAATGACCGACAGCGCTCGCTCGCCTCATCCGTTGGATGAGGTCATTGACGTTGTTTCCTGCCCGGAGGAGGCGGATCTGGAGAGCGTCGACGAGTTGGAGCTCACATTAGGTGGAACCCGTTGGTCAGTAAATCCAGGTGTGAGGCTACGCTTGGCTGATCCCGCTCGGCAGGAAGCAAAGCGTCGCCGACTGCTCGAAGTGCTCTCACGGCCGGGACCGCTGTGGGATCCCGCAAAGCACCCGGAGTCGGAGGGCGAGTCCGTAGCTTGGCTTTCCGATGCGGACGCGGCCAGCGACTTCGCGGGGGTTCTCACGCGTGTGCGCTCTGGCATCAGCGTCGTCATCCAGCACGATGATCGGCCGCTTGCGGTCGTTCATCCTGTGGGGCCGTTGCGGCGGACTCTCTCCGAGTGTATCGCGTTGGCGAAGGCACACGAAGAAGAGACGGGCGAGGCGCCGATTCTTGAAGCGGACTTCGCGGCGGATGTAGAAGCAGTGCTTAAGGAACGTGAAGCATGGAATCCGCCGGCGTGGGAATAATCGTGGATTCCAGCGTGATCATCGCTGCCGAGCGCAGGGGGCATAGCGTGCGGCAAATCCTGGAGCAGTTGCAGGCCACCCTCGGCGAAATGGAAATCGCCCTTTCGGTTATTACTGTTACCGAGCTGGTGCACGGGGTGTATCGCAGCAAGAGGCCGGAGCAACAGCAGGGACGATTGGCGTTTGTCGAGCGCCTATGCCGGGATGTTCCGGTGCATCCGGTAGCGCTGGCGATAGCGCGCCTGGCCGGGCGTATCAACGGCCAGCAGCGTGCCAAAGGCATTTCGGTTCCGTTCGCCGACCTGCTGATCGGCGCCACAGCGCTGCATTTGGATTACGCGGTGGACACACTCGATGCCCGTCACTTCCGGCAAATTCCCGATCTGTCAATTCTGTAGCCCGATTTGTCGGGAGTGGCATGACTAACCTGTGGACAACTTAATCGACCGCTATCTCCGCTACCTGCAGTACGAGCGCAACGCCTCGCCGCATACGATTCGCAACTACGCGAGCGACCTGCACCAGTTTCGCGATTTCCTGAAACAATTATCCCGTACAAACACGGGTCAACTCCCGAAGGGAGAAGATAGCGCGCCGGCGCTGGTTGACAGGGATCGTCTCGAAAGCGAAGAGGGCCACCAAAACGCTTCGGCGGAAACTACCCCAGCGGTCGACATCACTACGATCGACGCGCTCCAGATTCGCGCCTACCTTTCCTCGCTGTTTGACGACCTGAAGCAGAAGACCTCGATCGCGCGCAAGCTCGCTTCGATCCGCGCCTTCTTCAAGTTTCTGCTTCGCGAGGGCGTGATCGCGTCCAACCCGTGTTTGGGCATCGCCACGCCGAAGCTTCCCAAAACGCTGCCGCGCATCATGTCGGAGGAGCAGACGAACGGCCTGCTCGATCGACTGGCCGAAGCCGTGCCAAGCGGAGAACCTATGATGCGGCGCGATCGCGCCATCCTGGAGCTGCTTTATGCCTCGGGGCTGCGGGTGAGCGAACTCGCGGGCTTGGATCTGCGCAGCGTCAACTTCGGCGATCGCATGGTGCTGGTGCGGGGCAAAGGCCGCAAGGAGCGGATCGTGCCTTTCGGGCGCAAGGCGAGCGCCGCTTTGGAAGAGTACCTGCCCGTGCGGGAGCGGATCCTGGCGGACAACAAGACGCGGGGGGAAGCGATGTTTCTCAATGCGCGCGGCCGGCGCCTGACCACGCGTTCCGTCGACCGGCTGGTGAAGAAATACGTGCGGCTTTATGGACCAAGTGTGCACGTCAGCCCGCACGGCCTGCGGCACGCCTTCGCCTCGCATCTGCTGGCCGAAGGCGCCGACCTGCGCGCGATTCAGGAGATGCTGGGCCACGTCAGCCTGTCGACCACGCAAAAGTACACCCAGGTCTCGATCCAGCAGCTCATCGAGGTTTACGACAAGGCGCATCCAAAGGCGTGAACGTCGCCAGCGGAGGTTGCACACCTTTCCAAATACCTCTTCCGCGCCGCGCTAGTCTACGGTAAACTGTTACATTGTCCACCAGTTTGCTTCCCAGTCAACGCGGCTGGGAGTCGCGCGATGGCGCTACTATGTTCGACGCCTTGCAGGACAAACTCGAAAAGACCTTCAAATCGCTGCGCATGCAAGGCGTGCTCAGCGAGCAGGCGATCGACGAGAGCCTGCGCGAAGTGCGCCTCGCCTTGCTGGAAGCGGACGTCAACTATCAGGTTGTGAAGGACTTGTTGGATCGCGTGCGCGTCCGGGCACTGGGCGAAGAGGTCAAGCAGAGCCTGAGCTCGTCTCAGGAAGTTATTCGCATTGTGCGGGACGAGCTTGTCGATCTGCTCGGCGGTAAAGAGACGGCCCTCACCTTTTCTCGCGACTACCCGACGGTCTTTCTGATGGTGGGGCTGCAGGGTTCGGGCAAGACCACTACTTCGGGCAAGCTGGCGCGCTGGCTTGCGCAGCGAAAACGCCGGCCGATGCTGGTCTCGACCGACGTTTATCGTCCCGCCGCGCGCGAGCAACTGGCTATTATCGCCAAGGCCATCGATGTGCCCTGCTTCCCTGGCACTGGGATCACCTCGCCGATCGAGTTGGCGCTGGCGGCTCGTAAGGACGCTTCCGATCGCGGGCATGACATCCTGATCGTGGACACGGCAGGCCGTCTGCACATCGACGAAGCGCTAATGATGGAAGTGAGCGAGCTCCGCACTCGGCTGCGCCCGAGCGAAGTGCTCCTGGTTGCCGACGCCATGATCGGGCAGGACGCGGTCCGCAGCGCCCAGGAGTTCCACGAGCGCCTCGGTACGTCCGGCGTGATCCTGACCAAGCTTGACGGCGACGCTCGCGGCGGCGCGGCGCTCTCCATCCATGCGGTCACCGGCCAGCCGATCAAATTCATCGGTGTGGGCGAGAAGTATGACGCGCTCGAGGTCTTTCACCCTGACCGGATCGTTTCGCGGATTCTGGGCATGGGCGATGTGCTTTCGCTGATCGAAAAAGCCGAGCAGAAACTGGATCGCGACAAGGCGCTGGAAGTTCACCGCAAGCTGCAATCCGACTCCTTCAGTCTGGAGGATTTCCGCGATCAGCTTCGTGAGATGAAAAAGATCGGCTCGGTTGAGGAGATGCTGGGCATGTTGCCCAAAATCGGCATCTTCAAGGACGCGGCCAAGGCCAAGATCGACGAAAAAGAACTCGTTTACATGGATGCCATCATCAATTCCATGACTCCGCGCGAGCGCCGGCATCATGAGATCATCAACGGCAAGCGCAGACGCCGCATTGCGCGAGGCAGCGGCACCAGCGTCCAGCAAGTGAATCAATTACTAAAGCAATACGTACAGACGAGCCGGATGATGAAGACGATGAGCAAGGGCTTTTTCGGGAAACAACTAAGCAAGCTCAGGGTACCGGCCGGGGCCGGCCCCGGTTAGCTTTGTGACGCCACCCGAGCCTCATCGGGATCAAATATGTTGCCGGTCCCGGAACCGGCACCGCAGGAAAGGGGTTTTGCTTGCTAAGAATAAGACTGGCTCTCACCGGAGCCAAAAAAAAGCCAAGTTACAGAGTGGTGGTGATTGACCGCGAGAGGGCTCGGGACGGACGCTTCGTTGAGATCCTGGGTCACTACAACCCGCGGAACAATCCCCCGGAGCTGGTCTTGAACCGGGAGCGCACCTCATATTGGATCGAACGCGGAGCTCAACCTTCAGAAACTGTTCAAAGCTTCCTCAAGGGGCAGCCTGAAAGGAAGGTGGAAACCGCAACAACGGCACAGGCCTAGAGATGAGCTTAAGGACCTGAGAGGAATGGAGGGGGTCCTCGACATCCGCCGAACCCCACGGCGGGTGCAGACAAATTCCGGGCGAGTTGGTTCGGAAGGAGGGCCATGATGAAGGAACTGGTCGAATCCATTGCCAAGGCACTCGTTGATTATCCAGAACAGGTACACGTTCAAGCGGTGGATGGGGAACAGGTCACGGTTCTTGAGCTACGGGTCAATTCTTCTGATGTAGGGAAGGTGATCGGCAAGCAGGGACGCACCGCACGCTCCATCCGCACCATTCTGGGGGCTGCCGGCATGAAGCTGAAGAAGCGCTTCACGCTGGAGATTTTGGAATAGCCCGAACGCGTCGGTCAGGGCAGGACAAAACTTGGGAATGACGGCACCGCCGGTTCGGGTTCGGAATACTGTCCCCGACCTGTGGCTGGCGATTGCTCGCATCCTGCGGCCTAGAGGGCGTCGTGGCGAAGTGGTCGCGGGGGTCCTTACCGATTTTCCCGATCGTTTTGAAAAACTGAAACGGGCCTTCTTGGAAACTCCGGCAGGACCGCCTCAGCCGATTGATATTGCCGAGGTCTGGTGGCACGGGGAACGGCTGATCCTGCGTTTTGAGGGCACCGAATCCATCGACCAGGCCAGGCAACTGCAAGGGCGCCTTCTGCTAGTTCCGGGCGAAGAGCGCGTGAAGTTGGGCGCGGATCAGTACTACATTTCGGATCTCATCGGTTGCCAAGTATTGAGCAACGAACGGAGAATCGGCGATGTCATCAGAGTGGAACCGACCGGGGGCGCTGACCTTCTGTGCGTGCGGCCGGCGGAAGGCGCAAAGAACTCCAGCGAGATCCTGATTCCTTTCGCGCAAGAGATTTGCCCTGAAGTTGACGTGGTGGCACGCCGGATCGTGATCGAGCCGCCGGAGGGCCTGCTCGCGCTCAATGACGAAGGCGCAGGAAATTCAGAGACGTGACCTTTGACGTCATCACAATCTTTCCGGAGTTCTTTTCGAGTATCCTTGGACATGGGCTGCTAAAGCGTGGATCGGCCGGGGGGCACGTCAGCATCCGGATTCACGATCTGCGTGACTTCACTGAAGACCGGCATCGCACGGTGGATGACCGGCCCTTTGGCGGCGGTCCGGGCATGGTCTTGAAGCCCGAACCCCTGTTCCGCGCGGTTGAGTCCTTGCGGCAAGCAACTCCTGATGGATCGAAACCGCGATTGCCGGTAATCCTGCTTTCGCCCCAAGGACGCCTTTTCAGGCAGCAGGCTGCTGAAGAGATGGCGCGTGAATCCCGGATTGTTCTGATCTGCGGGCGTTACGAAGGCGTGGATGAGCGGGTCGCGACCGCGCTCGCCACGGACGAGATCTCCATCGGCGACTACGTGCTGGCTGGGGGCGAGCTCGCTGCCGCTGTGGTTATGGAATCGGTCACCCGGCTGTTGCCGGGCGTTCTTGGAAACGAAGACTCGCCCAAACAGGACTCCTTTTCGGAGGCGGCTGCGAACGAGAATGGATGTTCAGCCGCTCGCGGGCTGCTTGATTGTCCGCATTACACGCGGCCGCCGGAGTTTAGAGGCTTGAGAGTACCGGAGGTCCTGCTGTCCGGCGATCACGGCGCGATTCGCCGCTGGCGCCGGCGCGAGGCCGTAACCCGGACTTGGCGCCGGCGTCCGGAATTGCTGGAGCAGGCTGCGCTCGACAGGGAAGAGATCGAGGTCGTCGCAGAGCTTAGGCAGGGCGCGGCACGGTCAGGGATCGAAGGCTAGCAGCCAGCGCCGGTCCTTATTCTGTCACGCGGTAATGTCAACAACTTGCGCGGCCGCATGGCGCAGCGACTTTGTCGGCCAGGCGTGCGAGATCTGAAGAATCCTTTTGGTGGGGTGCGAAAATGACAGCGTTAGAGAAGCTCGAACAAGAGCAGATGCGAACCGATGTGCCGCAGTTTCGGTCGGGTGATACCGTACGCGTGCACGTGAAGATCAAGGAAGGGGATAAGGAACGCATTCAGGTGTTTGAAGGCGTGGTGCTGGGCCAAAGGCGGGCCCGTAACCATTCCACCTTCAGAGTCCGGAAGATTTCGTTCGGACAGGGCGTTGAGCGCATCTTTCCCTTGCATTCGCCCGTGATCGACAAGATTGAGGTCATGCGTTCGGGCCGTGTTCGGCGGGCCAAGCTTTATTATCTTCGGGCTCTTCGAGGCAAGGCTGCTCGCCTGAAGGAAGTGCGGATCGACCAGAAAGCGGGGGTTCCTCGATCGGCCTAGCGAGAGCAGATTTATAGCTTGACGAGGGCATCCCCGATCCTCACCGACGGATTGTCTGTAAAGTTGAACGAAGCGTACCCGACGCCGGAGCCCGACTCTCGCATGCCGGTCGCGCAAACCATCCAGCGTTTCCGCTGCACTTGGCGCTTTGAGAAGACCGTGAAATCGCAGGGCTATTCCTGCGTGGCCGGCTGTGACGAGGCCGGTCGCGGAGCGTTGCTCGGTCCTCTTTACGCGGCTGCCGTCGTCCTCGACCCTGCCCGCCGCATTCGCGGCCTTGATGACTCCAAGAAATTAACTCCGCAACAGCGCGAAGAGTTTGCGGTGGCGATTCGCGCCAGGGCTTTGGCCTTTGCCGTGGTGGGCGTTCCCGCCGCGGACGTGGATATTCTTAACGTCTATCAGGCCTCCCGCAGAGCGATGATCCAGGCGTTACAGCAATTGCGACCACTGCCCGACTTCGTGCTCACCGATGCCATGCGACTCGGCGGATGGGGAGACCGAGTCGAATTTACCATTCCATACCGCTCCGTCATTCACGGCGATGCGCGTTCGGTATCGATTGCCGCGGCCTCGATTCTGGCCAAGACCGCCAGAGACGCGCATCTCGTGGAACTCGACCGAATCTATCCCCAATACCAGCTGGCCCGTAACAAGGGCTATGGCACGCCCGAGCATCTGGAAGGGTTGGCGCAGCACGGACCGTGCCCCGAGCATCGCCGCACGTTTGCGCCCGTCAAGGGTTGTTATCTTCCGCTTTTCCCCGGTGCGCCAGACTCCTTCGCGGTGTCCTAAAGGACCGGCGCGTCGGGCTGTCAGTGGACTTTCCAGGACCCATGTCTTCACTGCTCATTCAGGGTGGACGCCTGATCTCGCCGCTGGACAACCTCGACGGACTCTTCGATGTGCTTGTCGACGGCGGTGTCATTCGCGAGATCGCGCCCAAGCTAAGCTCGCGTGCCGATGAGATGATCGACGCTCGTGGGCAGGTGGTTGCGCCGGGCTTTGTCGACCTTCACGTTCACCTGCGCGAACCGGGCGGGGAAATCTCCGAAACGCTGGAGACCGGCCTCGCGGCCGCAGTGGCGGGCGGATTCACGGCCGTTTGCCCGATGCCTAACACGTCGCCGGTGAACGATCGGCCGGAGCTGACACGCAGCCTGATTGAGCGCGCGAATCAAATTGGCCTGGCGCGAGTCTTTCCAATTGCTGCGGTGTCTCGGCACAGTGAGGGCGAGGCTTTGACGGACTTCTCCGCTCTCGTGGCCGCCGGAGCCGTGGCTTTTTCTGATGATGGCCGGCCGGTGAAGACAGCGGAGTTGATACGGAGCGCGATGGAGGCGGCGCGAGAGATCGGCGTGCCGATCATCGATCACTGTGAGGATCCGAGCCTCAGCGCCGGCGGAGTCGTAAATGAAGGTCCGGTGGCTGCGAGACTGGGCGTCAAAGGCGCTCCCGGAATGTCTGAGGACGTATGCCTGGCGCGAGACTTGGTGATTGCCGGGGCCACGGGAGCCCATCTGCACGCTGCTCATGTGTCGACCGCTGCCTCGGTGGAGATGGTGCGCGCCGCGCGAAGCCGCGGCGTTCACGTCACCTCCGAAGTGACGCCCCATCATTTCGTGCTGACAGAAGAATCCGTACTCGAGCACGGCACTGCCGCGAAAATGAATCCGCCGCTGCGCACCGCCCGCGATCTTGAAGCGATGCGCGCCGGCCTCGCCAACGGAGCCATCGACGCGATCGCCACCGATCATGCTCCCCATGCACCGCATCTCAAGGCCAAATCGATCACCGAGGCCCCATTTGGCGTAATCGGTCTGGAGACGGCGCTGGCGGTCTCGCTCACCATGGTCCATACGCAGCGCATCTCGTTCGGCCGCCTCATCTCCCTGCTGAGCGCGAATCCGGCCGAGATCATCGGGCAGTCTCTGGGTCGCGTGACGGCGGGAGGCACTGCCGACCTGACAGTCTTCGATCCTGAGCTGGAGTGGACGTACCGCGCCGCGGACGGGCGCTCAAAGAGCAGGAACTCGCCTTTCGACAACTGGAAGCTGAAAGGGCGCACCACTTACACCATCGTGGCCGGGAAAGTCGTGTACCGTAACGAAGGGTAGAGGGGGGACCGGGCGCGTCAACCGGAGGCGCTTATTTTCGTGCGGCTGCCTGGCTTCGTCGCGGGAACACCGGCAGCGCAAAGCGGGCATTGCGTGGGCTCATAGTTCTGCACGCTTACGGTAACGAGTGCGGCGCGCGGCAGGCCCAGATCCGCCGTGCCTCCACTGCGATCCACGAGCGCGCCCGCCGCAACAACCTTTCCCCCGGCCTCTTCTACCGCGGCGATCGTCTCGCGCGTGGATCCTCCCGTCGTGATCACGTCTTCGACTACCAGTGTAGCCTCGCCCGGAACCAGTTGAAACCCCCGCCGCAGTACCATGCGGCCATCGACACGCTCGGCGAACAGAGCTCGCAGGCCCAGCGACCGTCCCACTTCGTGCGCCACCAGGATGCCGCCGAGCGCAGGCGCCACCACCACCGCTGCGCGGGCATCGCTCAGCTTCCAAGCCAGCTCGCTGCCGAGCCGCTCCGCCACAAGGGGATGTTGAAGTACGAGCGCGCACTGGATATAGCGGTCGCTGTGGAGGCCGGAGGAGAGAATAAAGTGACCTTCGAGCAAAGCCTCATGCCGGCGGAAAAGATCAAGAACGTCAGCATCATTCACGTGCCGCCTCCAGGTCTCGCGATGGGCAAGCCACCTGCAGCGCTTCGATGATTGCGTTTGTAGCGGCCGCTCCCGGTACAGGGGCCAGCGGGAACAGTTGCCGGAATTCTTCAGTTTGCTTGCGTATTTCGAGCCAGTCAAAAAAGAGATCGGGACTTTCGAGCCAGACGCGAAACCAGGTTGCGATTTCGCGTTTCTCGTGACGCTTTTCCGGCCTGATGCGTGCGTTTCCGGCCAGCGCCTCGGCGCGTTGCTTCCCGTGAAGCACGAGCTTGCGCACGAGCGATGCTCCGCCGCGATCCGAACCCGACCAGCAGCGATAGGCGGCATCGAGAGATCGCAGCGTAGCTTCGGCAGCCGCGAGGCTGTCGAACCGGAGTACTCCTTCCAGCCGGCCGGCGTAGCGATCGGGTATCAGGGGAGCAGCGTAGCGGTCCTCGTAGTCCACCTGCAGTCCCGCCGCCCGTAGCACGCTTGCGATGTATCCGAGCGAAGGCGGCTCGGCAGGAACCAGTCGTTGGCGCAGATCCTGCTGGACGCGCCGAAGCTCGCTTAGTCCGAGGCTGGGACGCTTGAGGTTCGCGCAACTTTCGAGGATCAGTTGCTTCTTGCTCGAACGGACTGCCATCTCAATTGGACCTGCCGGCCTCTGCCGCCTGCCGCCGATAACGCGCCACGTTGTGATTGTGCTCGGCAAGCGTACTTGCAAAAACATGCCCGCCATGCAGATTGCTGACGAAATACAGAGCATCTCCCGCCGCCGGGTGGAGCGCGCCTTCAATCGAGGCTTGTCCCGGCGAGCAGATCGGACCGGGAGGCATGCCTGAGTGACGATAGGTGTTGTACGGCGACGTCGAATTGATTTCGTCAACGGTAATCGGCGCGCGAGCCGGCGCCCGGTTATAGTCTGGTTCCGCTTTCAGGCGAGCTGCGTAGACGACAGTGGGATCGCAATCGAGTAGCATGCCTCGTTCGAGGCGGCGCACGAACACGCCCGCGACTTGGGGACGCTCCGTGGGATCGGGCGTCTCTTTCTCCACCAGCGAAGCGAGCGTGAGCACGTCGTGCAGGCTACGGCCGTTTAGCTGCGGGTTGATGCGCGATTCCATCACCTGCCGGAAGCGGGAGAGCATGGTCTGAACCGCGCCAGCCGGAGTCGTGCCGGCGGGAAAGCGGTAGGTATCCGGGAACAAGTAGCCTTCGAGCGTCGAAGCCTGGGGATCGATATCGCGAATCGGCTCCGAATCGCCGGTGGCTTGAAGAAATTTCCGAGGATCGAAGGCAAGCTTGTCGTGGAAGATGCGCGCCATATCGAAGCGATCCGAACCTTCCGGGATCACCACCAGATGATAGTAGACTTCACCGCGAACGATCTTCCAATAAACCTCGCGCGGGCTGAGCGGGCGATCGAAGAGATACTCGCCCGCCTTCAGAGTGCGTCGCCGAGGCCTGCCCCAGGCATATAACGCCAGGAAAGGCAGCCTGTTTTCCAGAACGCCGCGCGAGGCGAGAATTCCGGCCGCTGTTCGTGCCCCGGCCCCGGCCGGAATCTTCACAATCACGCTGCCGGCGTAACCGCGAAACGGCCGGACGGCCAGCACGGGGACCAGGACCACACCCACGATCAAAAGCCCCAGAATGAGAACGAGCGCTTTCTTCACGGCTCCGCTTGCGCCCCCGTGTGCTCGCGCTCATAGGCGTGGCGATCCAGGTAGCTTTGCAGCAGAATCTGTGCGGCGACGCGATCCCGGGATTCGCGCCGCTGTGTTCGCCGGAGCCCCGACTCAGTGAGGAAGCGGTCAGCCTCCCGGCTGGTGAGGCGCTCGTCCCACATCTCGACTGGCAGGTCCAGAACCGAACGTAGCTCGTCGGCGAACCGGACCGCACGACGCGACATCTCGGTTTCGGCGCCGGAGTGGCTGATGGGATGGCCAATCAAGACTCGCACCGGCGAATACTCGGTGACGGCTTGTTCGATCCGGCGAAGGTCGGCTGCCTTGTTGGTTCTCTCGATCGTCGCCAGGCCCTGCGCCGTCAGACCAAGGGCGTCCGAAACCGCCAAACCGAGGCGTACCGTGCCGAAGTCGATGGCCAGAATCCTGCCGTTCACAGAACCGTGAGAACTCTCCACACCTCGATGATACAGGCGGCTCGCCGCCCTTGCCAAAGCTGTGAATCGAGGCTGAGGCTTGCTTCAGTGCTTCCCGCGTGCGGCGCCCCGGGAAAACGAAGCCTTAGCACTGTTCTCCTTCTCCTGTTTCAGCAACGCGCGCTTTCGATCCAGTCCCCAACGGTAGCCTCCCAGGCTTCCATCCTGCCTTACGACGCGATGACACGGAATCACGACAGCCACTCGATTGGTGGCGCAAGCATTGGCTACAGCCCTCACGGCCCGCGGCTTCCCGATCGCCCGGGCCACGTCACTATAGGAACGCGTCTCGCCATAAGGAATGCGAGCGAGCTCCCGCCACACCCGCCACTGAAAGATCGTGGCTTGAACGTCCACCGGCAAATCGAGATGTGGCTTCCGGCCCGCGAGATGCTGCTCAAAGGCTTCCAGCACGGCGGCCAGTCTGCTCGAGTCGCGCTGGATCTCTGCTTTGGGATACTCCTGCAAAAGAGCCTTTTCGAGAGCCGCGTCGGAATCTCCGAGGCACACGGAGCAGACGCCGCGTTCACTGCCGGCAACCAGCAGCCGTCCGAGGGGCGAGTCCACGATTGTGTAGCCGATCCGCATGCCGGCTCCGCCGCGGCGATATGCGCCCGGCGTCATGCCGAGCTGCGTCCCGGCGCGCTCGTACACGGCGCGGCTGGAACCATAACCAGCGTCATAAATCGCTTCCGTGACGTTGGCGCTGTTTCTCAGCCCTGCCTTCAGGCGGCCCAGGCGGCGAGCCTCTCCGTACTCACGAGGCGTGATGCCCGTCAGGCGCTTGAATCCCCGAGCCAGGCGATGTGGAGTCACCTGCAATTGCGAGCTCAGATCGGCCAATGTCGGAGATCCGTCGCGAGCCTCCGCGATCACGTTCATAGCCTTCTCAACCATCCGCGCCTGAGGGCCGGCGGCTTTTGTTGTCTCCTTCCCACAGCGGCGGCATGATCTGAATCCCGCCTGCTCTGCGGTCTCGGGGCTTGCATAGAAGACCACCTGATCCCGGCGTGGACGGCGCGAAGGACAGGAAGGCCGGCAGTAAACTCCCGTTGAGCGCACGGCGTACACGAAGCTGCCGTCGAAATCACGGTCATGGGCGAGCACGGCCTGCCAGTAGCGCTCGTCCTCACGAATACTCGAACTATCCTCGATCCTGAGACTCATCGTTCCCATCAGTTTGGCCTCTCCTCACTGGGATTTTGATCCGAGACCCGCGGTTCCAGTCTCACACTCAGCTTAAGGAAAGGCGCGTGATCAATCTATCCGGTTCGGGCGCCCAAAGTCCCGGCCGATCAGCACGTCCGAGAGCGGCTTCCCTCCGCAATTTAGGCCGCTGACACTGGCGCTCGGGCCGGATAGAATCAAGTTGAGTCCACGGCATGCTCGATCTCAAGCTCCCCGGCACCACAAGCCCCGGCGCCACCAGCCTGCGCATCATCTCCGCATGCATGTTAATCGCTGGTCTTTATTATGCCAGCTCGGTCGTCAGTACTGTGGTGCTCGCGATCTTCATCGCTTTTGTGCTGGACCCGGGCGTCCGGGGACTGGAGCGCTTGCGCTGCCCACGCTGGCTCGCCTCGCTCGCGGTGGTGCTGCTCGGCGTGGCGGTGGTGTATCTCATCATTTATGTTCTCTCCAGCCGGGCGCTCTCGCTGGCTGCAGACCTGCCAAGGCTCGAGAGCAAGCTGCGGCAAGTCAGTACCGGAATAGAGGCGCCCTTCAGCCGCCTCAATTCCACTCTGCAGCAAGCCAACTCTTCCGATCAAAATGTTCCCACTGTTCGTATCGAGCAGCCATCCCCCGTGAGCCAGTTCCTCTGGAGGGGCATCGGTTCGGTCTACACTTTCACCGTCACGGTCATGTTCATTCCGTTCCTTATTTTTTTCATGCTGACCTCAAAGGACCACCTTTGGGCAGCCACCTTAAACCTGTTCGCGTTGGACCGGCGCCAGCAGGCGGAAGACATCATTCACGGCATTGGCGTGATGGTTCGTCAATACGTCCTCGGCAATGTGCTGGTGGCTGTGATTTCCGCCCTGCTCACCACACCCGCCTTTGGAATCATCGGACTGCCGCACGCTCTCATCCTGGGACCCTTGTCGGCAATCCTCAATCTGATACCCTACATTGGCGTAGCTTTAGCGATGCTCCCTCCGCTCGTCACCGGCCTGATTGCTTTCGATTCGGTCGGCCCCTTCGTCGCGATCATGATCACCGTGGCCTTGGTCCATCTGCTGGCGGCGAATTTCCTCACGCCGCGTTTTGTGGGGCGCCGCGTGAACCTGAGCGCGCTTTCGGTGACGCTGGCTCTGATGTTTTGGGGGGCTCTCTGGGGTGGAATAGGTCTGATGCTGGCGATCCCGATTACGGCAGCCTTTAAAGCCGTTTGCGACAACATACGATCCTTGAGAGCGCTCGGCGCGTGGCTGGGCGAAAGCTGACATTGGCGCCCCGGGAGGTTGAGCAACTTCCGCTCTCGCTCCCGGGCGCCCGCGCCGTCTCAGGATCACCAGGCCGTGTCGAGCACCAGGTTATTCGCCTCGTCAATTTCCCGGCGCAGATCCTTCAGGCTCTGGAGGGAGGCGTCGGGTCGCTGAAAGATGGAGATGCCTGCTATTCCGGCGGCGCCCGCCTCGATGCACGGCCGCACGCGCTCAAGCGTGATTCCGCCCAGCGCCAACAACGGAATGCGGCAATTCCGCGCCGCCTGCGCAAGCACCTCAAGGCCGAGTGGTGGACCGTAGATCCGTTTTGAGGGCGTATCGAAGATGGGTCCGAGCAACACGTAGCTGGCCCCGGCGGCCTCCGCGGCGCCGACCTCGGAAACGGAGTGGCACGAGACACCCAGCCAGAATGACTGTGCGCCGCCGGGGCCTAACGCCGCCCGCACCTTGTCGACCGGCATAGACTGGCCGCCCAGGTGAACGCCGCCAGCGGACGCCGCCAGAGCCACGTCCAGCCGATCATTCACCACCACTCGTGTTGCAGTGCCGCGCGTCACGCGAAGGAACGACGCCACGAGCTCGAGGATCGCGCTCGTCGGCAGGTCTTTTTCGCGAATCTGAACCATATCGACGCCGGCGTCCACCGCCATCCGGATCAGCGGCCCGAACGACCGGGGCTCCATGGCCTGGCGGTCCGTGATGTAACAGAGTCTTGGCTCTGAAGCGCTCATTCAGGTGGTAGTGTGTGGCACGGCCTGGATCTTCCGGCCTTTGCGGCGGTAAAGGGCGGTTTCGAGCGCTCCCAGGCCGACGTCCGCGAGGCCCAGTCCCGAAACCGCGCCCCGAAGGTAATCGTTGTGGGCTAGTCCCTGCACCCAGGCGTAATGGTAAACGAAGAAGTTGCTCGTCCAAACGGGCAACCACGGCGAAAAGAGCAGCAGCAGCCCCATTGTGAAACAGAGCATGATGTAAAAGACCGTGAGCGCCTGCCTCATTCGGCTGCCGCCAGACAATCCTTCTCACCGGCTCTCGGCTTCTCACCGGCTCGCGGCGAGCTGACGAATTCTTGCGGCGACGTCTCGATACTCAATGTTTTGAGCATACACTTCGAGAAAGCTCTCTCTCGCTGCTTCGAGATTGCCGGCGAGCTCATAAGCCACTCCCAAATCGTATTCAAGGGCCAGCATCGCATCGGAATCGAGACCTGGCACCTTGAGAGCGCGAGTGTACCATTTGGCTGCCAGGGTCGGCATCTGTTTCTCCCCGAAGCATATGGCGAGTAATCTGCACGCGGAAAGGAGTCGCTCGCGATCAGCGCCGGGACGGCTTCTTCGCACCGCCTTCTGCAATTCTCCAATCGCTTCGTCCACCAGGCCCATTTCGCGAAATGCGACACCGAGCTCGTAGTGCGCTTGCGGATCGCCTTCGCTCGGGGGAGGACTTGCCTCGCTTCCCAGCTCATTCACTAATTGCTCCAGCGACGCGGCAAAATCAGGCTGGACCCGGGACGCACCTGAAGCGGCAGAGGCTGACTCGAGGTGGCGCGCCAGATCCTCGTGCGGCCTTCCACGGGACCCTGCAGGCCGCTCGCTGACGCCGGGCGCGCCCGAGGAACGTTCCCGCAACCGACGTCGCACACCGGCTAGCCGGGTGTCGCCGGGGAACTCCTGTTCGAGTTGATTGAGTCTCTCAAAAGCCTTCTGCGCCATCCCGTACTTGAGGTAGAAATCGATCTCCAGATCAAGATCGTCGATGTCAAATCCCGCGCCACCCGAAGCAGCTTGGCCGGTTGCCATCGTCTCCCATTCATCGGAGAGGTCGATCTCGGAAGACCCGGAACCAGCCCCGGGGTCGAGTTCTTCAAGCGCTCCGGTTGTTTCTTCAGGCGTTAGAGCCGTAGGAACCGGCTCTGGATCGTCTTGGAGCGGAGTCAGCTCGCGGGCATGTTCCGGAGCCGCTTCTGCGGCGGGAAGGTCCTCGGTGGAAGCGTCTTGGGGAGAGAGGCGGTTACGCAGCCCGCGGAGACGCCGATCATCGGGTTGAAGTGCCGCCGCCTGCTCGATGGCCACTGTCGCAAGCTCATGATCGGACGCGCTGAGAGCAGTTTCGGCGGCATCGAGATACGTCTTCGCCGCTTCCTCGGCCTTGCCGGCCGCCTTGCACAAATCCGCCAGCCGCAGGCGATGAGCGATGTTGGTGGGCTCGTCGGCAGAAATCCTGCGCATCACTTCCAGAGCCTTTTCCTGAAGCCCCTGATTCTGGCAGATGGCGAGTGACTGCGCATAAAGATCGCGCGCCTCGCGGGCGAGACCCTGGCCGCTGTAAAGCCCAGCGAGCTTCAGCATGGCGTCTAGATTCGGGGGCCCCAGCTTGAGAATCTTCTTGTAAATGGCGATGGCGCGCGGGGCGTAACCATCATGGGTGTAGGCCTCGGCTAGGCGTCGAAACAGCCTGAGGGCTTCGGGGATGTTTTTAGCCCGTACGCACAGGTCGCCCGCGAGGTTGGTGGTGGCAAGATCCGACGGTTCATTCTCAGCGATGGCGAGATAGTGTTGGGCGGCCTCGGAGATCCTGCCTTGAGCCAGCGCGCGCTCGGCTTCCTGGAGGGCTCGGGCTTTATTGAAGGCCATGGGAAGGATCCCCAATCCTTTGACAAAAAATGAAAATCACGGAAAGCGGCAGCCGACGGTAAGCAAAGGGCAGTCGGAAACAAATGAACCGCTTTAGTCCCGCCGCGACGGCACCCAACCTTTTTTCGACAAATTGTTAGTTTAGTTTAGTGTCATCTTCCCTATCCGGCTTCCGGCTCCTAACATGGGGTGCCTGATTCCCGCGCGACGGGACTCAAAATCGCGCACCACATTTTCCCAAGCGCCTTGTTTTCTGTGACATTCCGGCTTCCTTGGTAGACGCCCTCCGGCAGGCGGCGTCTCGATTCCCACACTCGGTTTCTGCCGTCAGGGCGCAGCCTATCACGCCCCCTTCTCTTCTGGGACCGCAATGGCTTGGACTCAGCGCACGGCGTGGGCGTCGATTCTCCTTCCGCGCCCGTAGAGCACCCGGCCCGGCTTGGCGCCGGTGTGCTGGCCTTGATCGATCACCACCACCCCATTGACGATCACATAAGGAATTCCCGCCGGGTATTGGCTTGGATCTTCAAACGTCGCGCGATCCTTGATTGTCTGGGGATCAAAGATCGTGAGATCAGCCGCCATGCCCGGACGCAGGAGACCACGGTCCTGCAGACCCATGATCTGCGCCGGCAGAGAGGTCATCTTGCGGACGGCGTCGGGCAGCGTCAGCACCCCCTTCTCGCGCACATAAACACCCAACACACGCGGAAAGGTTCCGTAGAATCGCGGATGGGGCTGCCCCATAAAAGTCATCGAGGGGTTGACGGCGGCGCCGTCCGAGCCGATGCCCACCCAGGGCTCTTTCAGGGCAAGCTCCACGTCAGCCTCGCTCATGCTGAAATAGATCGCCATGGGCGTGGCGTGTTCCGCGATCAACAGATCGCAGAGCGCGTCGACGGGGTCCTTATCCATCATGCGCGCAACTTCGTCCATGCGTTTGCCTTCGTACTTCTTGTTCTCCGGACGCGAGCAGGAAGCCAGCATGACGCCGTGCCAGCCGCCACAATCCTTCACCTCGTTGTTGTCCCACCCCGGCAGGCCGCCGTCAATGGCGCTGCGGATTTCGGCGCGCGCCTTCGGGTCTCCGAGACGCGCCACCACGTCATCCGAGGTCCCCTCCAGATACTTCGGCGGCAGGCACTGCTGGAGGCTCGTCATCCCGGCAACGTAAGGATACTGATCGGCGGTGATGTCCGCTCCGCGATCGCGCGCCGACTGGATCAGCTTGATCAGCTCCCCCATGCGGCCCCAGTTCGCCTCGCCGTTCATCTTGAAGTGCAGAATATGTCCGGGCAGGCCGGCCTTCTCCGCGATTTCGATGGCTTCGTTGAGCGCCTCCACGCTGTTCGATCCTTCGCCGCGAATGTGAGAGGTGTACAAACCCCCGTACCGGGCGGCGACCTTGGAGAGCTCGATCAACTCATCGGTTTTCGCGAACATGTTGGGAGCATAGATCAGGCCCGAGGCTACACCAACAGCTCCCTCTCCCATCGACTGATCGACCAGCGCTTCCATTTTTTCGAGCTCGGCGGCCGTCGGGGCGCGGTTGACGTTGCCCATCACATCCAGGCGCACCTGACCGCTGCCGACGTAAGAAGCGATGTTCACCGAAATGCCCTGGCGCTCGACGCGCGCGAAGTATTCGCCGAGCGTAGTCCAGTCGCGTTTCAGGCCGTCTTTCTGCGTCAGCGGGGCGGTGCCGTTGTCAAAGTCCGGCACGGCGGGACCGAGAATGGGTCCGGCGGAAGCCGCTTCGCCGATGATTTCGGTGGTGACGCCCTGCCGGATCTTGCTTTCGGCCTTGCCGTCGACCAGCAGGGTAAAGTCAGAGTGGCTGTGGAGATCGATGAAACCGGGAGCTACTGCCATTCCCCGAGCGTCGACCACGCGCCTGGCGGTGGCGTTCTTGAGACGGCCGATGTCCGCGATTTTTCCGTCATTCAGCGCCACGGAACCTTCGAACCAGGGACTGCCGCTGCCATCCAGAATGTGCCCGTTGACGATCAGGAGGTCGTATTTTTGCATGGAGGGCTCCTGGCTGTGCAGAAGCGGAGCGACTAGGAGCAGAGCGGGCGACAGGGTTGAAAGGAACCGCCTGATGAAAGAGACTTTCATGGAGTTGAGCCGGTCCGTAGTACTCTAGACCAATCGAATATTCCAGCCAATTCGAAGAGAGGCTCAGAGTTGGAGCATACCGCATTGAGCGTTTCAAACGAAAGGAGAGCACACCGATGACCCGATCCAGCGCCTTGTCCAAGGCAAACCACGCTTCCCGCAAGAGCGCGTGGAGCCCTTCCGAGTCAACCCTTCAGCGTCTGAATCTATACTCCCTGGCGGCCGGTGCCGCCGGAGTCGGAATGCTGGCGCTCGCTCAACCTGCGGACGCCTCGACCGTCTACACGCCTGCCCACGCCACGATCAAGCCCGGCGAAGTCTTTGCCCTTGACCTCAACCACGACGGAACCACAGACGTTTGGATCGCCATCGCCGATCAGCACTCGAATACCTCGACCGCTTTTGGGACGATGAGCGCGAATCCAGCCCGAGGCGGGGGTATTGAAATCACCCAGAGTCACGGCCGCTTTGCAGCCGCTCCACCCCCGGGGGTCAGTATTCCCTCGTACCTTGGCTTTTCTCGGGGGAAAGTGCCCATGGTCGCCGCTAGCGAGAACCCGGGCGGCCAGGGCATGGTGGGCAACTGGAAGGATGTTCAGGACAGATACCTTGGAATCAAGTTTCAGATTAACGGCGAGACTCATTACGGATGGGCGCGCTTCACGACACACGTCAATTTGGGATCTCGAATCTCCATTGTGGCGGAACTGAATGGTTACGCCTACGAAACCGTCCCCAACCCACCCATCCGCACCAGAGTGAAAAGCGACGCGGCGGGCGCTGGCTCCCGCCCTGCCGCCTTCGGAGCGGAGAACCCGGCAAGCGACCGCGCATTCGCTACCCTGGGCCTGCTGGCCCTGGGCGCCCCGGGCATTCCGTTCTGGCGGCGGACGGGCTGTGGACTAGACTTCACCGACAACGACACGAGGAGGAGAGCATGAGCAAAATCCGAGTCGGAACATTGGTTACCACAGTCCTCAGCGCGGGGATAGCGATCGGGCTCGGGACGGCCCACCGTTACGCGAAAGCGCAGGACCAAGGATCAGCGAGGCCGATGGAAGCACCGGGCGGCAACTCTTCACCCGCAGCCCTCACTTCCGGAGCGCATACCCTGGCCGCTACTTATCTGAGCACCAGCATCCTCAACCGGGAGGTCGACCCCAGCTATCAACCTCTCGACCCGGCAGTCACAATTGTTTGCGGCAATCCGGCCGGCTGCACGATCGGGGTAGAGCAGCACGTTCAGGTTGGATTGAGTAGCAAGCCGAACAACGGGTGGGCGATCTGCACGCAGGTAGACGGAAACTACATCGAGACGCCCGGCTGCGCCTGGCAGGGATACCTGCCTGACGACTCGTTTTACGTCGTCGGCTCGTGGGCGCAGCAGACGAGCGTGGCGTTCGGCAAGCACACGGTCCAGACCTACATCTACACCGACGACGGGGTCCAGGAAGACGATTACAGCATCGTCTACCGCGTCTACAACCCGTAACGCGCGACGCATGGATCGAGTTTCGCACCGTGAAGGAGTGACGATGGACAGACATTCGCGATGTGGTTTTCTCAAGGCTTCGGCCTTCACCACCGGAGCCGCCATGCTCGGTGCCTGCCCCGCCTTGGCGGTAGGCCCGCCTCACATGAAGTTTCCCACCGTGCCCCGGGAGCGCCTGACGGCGGCCTCCTAAGCCGTCGCGCTCTTACCGATTTGCGCTATTCTCCACGCCGGAGTAAGATTTGGGCGCTGAAATTGAGAAAACGTCGCGCCGCAGGAGATGCTTGATGGCCGCACAGGCAAAGGGTCCGCCCAAAGGATCGAGATCAGCGCCCAAGACCCACCAGATTCTGGTGGGTATCGACCTCGGGGGAACCAGCATGAAGTTGCTCATCGTCGATGCCAAGAACAGAATCCTGGCGGACGCCAAAGCGCCCACGCGGCGGTCGAAGAGGCCCACGGCCATGCTGGATGACATCTCGGAGCTTCTCACCGAAGCGATCAACATGGCGGGTTTGAAACGGCGTGACCTCAGCGGCATCAGCATTGGCGCGCCGGGTTCCGTTGACCGGCGCCGCGGGGTTGTACACGAGGCGCCGAATCTCGGTTGGAACGAGTTCCCGCTCGGTCCGCAACTGGAGAAGCGGACGCGCATTCCGGTGATTGTCGAAAATGACGTGAACGTCGGCACGGTGGGCGAGCACGTACTGGGCGCCGGTGAGAACGCAGGGGACCTGGTCGGAATCTTCGTGGGCACGGGCATCGGCGGTGGAATCATCACCAATGGCCGGCTCTATGAGGGCAGCCACGGCGAAGCGGGGGAGGTAGGCCACATGATGATCGTGGTGGATGGGCCTTTGTGCGGTTGCGGTCACCGAGGCTGCGCCGAGGCCGTGGCCAGCCGCACAGCCATGGAGCGCGACGTGCGTGCGGCCATCAAGGCTGGCCAAAAGAGTGTTATACCGGACCTGATGAAGAAGAAGAGCAAGCTCCGGATGACAAGCAGCGTGGTTAATTCCGCGCTCAAGCGCAAGGACCCGCTGATGCGTGAGGTGATGGCGCGAGCGCAACGTTATCTGGGTATCCTCGTGGCCAACGTCGTCAACCTGCTCGACCCGGAATGCGTGGTAATCGGCGGCGGCCTCGCCACTCGCCTGGGTGAGCCGTACGTGAGTCCCATTCGGCAGTGGGCTTTCAAATATATGTTTCACGAAGCCGACCCCAAGCGGATTCGCATTGTTCCCGGCCGCCTCGGCGACAATGCCGGCGCGCTTGGAGCCGTGGTGCTGGCCCGGCAAAGGCTGGCCTGACGGCTGCAAGCGTTGCGGAACTGATCTTCGAAGGATAAGAAGCAAATGAAGACTTCGGTTTTGCGAGTCCTGGGCCTCGCTTGCGTCGCGCTCCTGCCCTTTACGGTTTTCTCGCAGGAGCCTTCAACGTCGACCGCTACGATCGCGGTGAAGGCGGGACGGCTTCTGGACGTGAGGTCGGGCAGCTACCGCCAGGACCAGCTTATTCTGATCCAGGGCGACCGCATCAAAGCCGTGGGGCCGGCCGCCGGGACCAAGCTTCCTGCCGGCGCAAAGCTGATCGATCTCTCCAACCGTACCGTGTTGCCGGGTTTAATCGATTGCCATACTCATCTGACCATGTCGCCCTTCGTCGGCGCTTATCGCTCGTTAAGCATGTCAGTGCCGCGGGAAGCCCTGCTCGGCGCGCGCAATGCGCGGGTGACGCTGGAGGCCGGATTCACGACCGTGCGCAATGTCGGCGCCAGCGGGTTTTCGGACGTGGCGCTGCGGGATGCCATCAATGCGGGCGACGTTCCAGGTCCGCGCATGCTGGTTTCGGGTCCACCGCTCAGCATCAGCGGCGGGCACGGAGACGAGAACCTGCTGGCGCCGGAATACCAGGCCTCGGCAGACGGTGTCGCCGACGGGGTTCCGGCGGTGATGGCCAGGGTTCGCCGAAACGTCAAGTACGGCGCCGACGTCATCAAGTTCATGGCCACGGGCGGCGTCCTTTCTGAAGGCGATAATCCCGCTCTCGAGCAATACAGCCCCGAGGAGATGCGCGCCATCGTCGAAACCGCTCACGGCCTCGGCCGCAAAGTGGCGGCGCACGCGCACGGAGCCCTCGGCATTCGGGACGCCGTGCTGGCCGGGGTGGATTCCATCGAGCACGGCAGTTACATCAACGAAGAGGACATCGGTTTGATGAAGCAGCGCGGCACCTATCTGGTACCCACGCTCTATCTTGAAGACTGGGTCCTGGAGAACTATCAGAAGATGGGTCTGACCGACAACATGCTGGCCAAAGCCCGCACCGTGATCCCGGCAGCGCGCGGTAATGAGGAGCGCGCGATTCGCGAGGGCGTGAAAATAGCCTTCGGCACTGACGCCGCCGTCTATCCGCACGGGCTGAACGCGCACGAATTTGCCGTCATGGTGAAGCTTGGCATGAACCCGCTCGGCGCCATTCAAGCTGCCACGGTCAATGCCGCGGATCTCATCGGATGGTCAGATCGTGTGGGCGCTGTCGAGCCTGAAAAATTCGCGGACCTGATTGCGGTAGAGGGCGACCCGCTCCAGGACGTTACCAATCTTGAGCGAGTGAGATTCGTAATGAAGGGCGGTCAGGTGATAAAGAACGAATAAGGCCGGCCGGAAGGGAATACTCTGGTGATTTGCTCTGTGCTGTTACTGGTAGCGGTACTCGGCGCCGTCGCTCCCGGCTCTCCGCACCGGATTCAAGCCCAGACCGAACCTGGCGCGCAGGCCTCGACTCGGGAGGCGGCGGCGGCGAAGGCAGAGCGGATTGCGATTCGCACCGTGTTGGCAACGCAGGTGGCGGAATGGAACCGCGGCGACATTAATGCTTTCATGGAGGGCTACTGGAACTCATCTCAAACGGAGTTCGTGGGCGCGGATGGCATCCTGCGCGTCTGGAAGCCGGTGCTGGAACGATATCGCAAGCAGTATCCTGACCGCGCCGCCATGGGTCACCTCACTTTTTCAGCGCTTGAGATCAACATGCTTGCGCCTGATGCCGCCCTGGTGGTCGGGCACTGGCAGCTAAAGCGGCAAAGCGACAACCCGGGCGGTGTGTTCACCCTCGTGCTTAAGAAGTTCTCCGAAGGTTGGCGAATCATCAACGACCATACCTCGCAAGTGACCGAGCCATAGAGCGGTGCCAACGGTTGGCGGATCTTACCTGCGCTTCAGATTGGAAGGGAATCGAAGAAAATGACGTATGAAGTGCTCCAGAGAGCGGTGGGAACTGTGCCGCGCGGCTGGCCGGTGAGGATGATCCGGAATCCCGGCGCGCTCTCGGGAACTCGATTAAGGAAACCGCCGTCAGAATCGAAGTCAGGTTCCACCAGCGCCAGCCGTTCCAGGGCCGGATACAGAACATCCCGGGCACGCTCCAGCCGCGTTCCGAATCCTTGAGTCGCAAATTGCATTTCGGCGTCGATCTCAGAGAAGTGCCAGGCCAGGCAGGCGCAAAGGCCGACGGCTTTTTCGAAACGCGCCAGTCGCGACGCGCTTGCGTCCGAAAGGCGGGCATCAAACACCAGTGCAACCCGCCGCTCGTCTTCCCGCGTGAACTCGCGAACCTTCATCTGGTGAGTTCGTGCCGTCGCTTTCCAATCGACGTGCCGTGCGGAATCACTTTCGCGGTAATCGCGGATGGCATAAAGATCGTGACCGCGTCCCTTTGCCAGGCTCTCCACTTCGCCGCTGACCAAAGGTAAGACCTCGTAAAACTCCTCCGTAGCCTGCACCGCGGGCAGCACGAGCACCTCTTGCCGCATGGGCACGACGCGCGATTTCATCAGCAAACCAAAGGGAAACCGGGTGGCGAGCCGGAGCCCGTTCTGCGCATAACGGCCACGACGGGGGAAGGTCAGCTCGAGATGCCGAACCCGCGACGACCGGCGCGGAACATGGTCCCAGTAGACCGACTGCGCCAGGATCTCCTGTGCTTGAGGCGTCGAGGGGAACCGTCCGCGTCCCGCAGGCAAGGCGGAGAGCGTTACAGCGAATGAGGCCGTCAACCGTTTTGAGTTATGAAAAGTCACCCGGGCGGGAACCGGCTGATGGGCGAAGACGTGCTGCGGGAGTTCCAATTCGACCTCAATCCCTTTGAGCACAAGGCTTGACACGGCGCCCGAGATGACGAGGCCGGCCAGCAGGCTGGCCAGGATCACGTAGAGAAGATTGTTACCGGTATTGACCGCCGCCAGACTGATCGCCAGCAGCACCAGCAGGTAGGTAATTCCGGCACGGGTAGGTCGATAGTCAATCCCCAGCCAGAGCCTGCTGAGCACGGTTCGCCGGGCCAGGTAAGGGACAGTCCCGGCCGCGACCACCGCGGCAAGTATCAGCGCCGCCAGCGCCGATGCTGCGGCCAGCCCGAACCGGCCTGACTCGCGTAGGATGGTAGCTTCCAGGGCAAGCAGCAGCGCGAAGCCGAGGCCAAAAAGCGCCAGCAGAAACCGCTGCCATGTCTTCCAGTCCGTTTGGCGAGGCAGGGCGGCGGCGGATGAAACGCGAGGCTTTACCACGGGCTGAAGATCGGCAATTCGCATCAGGGCAGCACGCGTCAACGGGCCACTTCGTTAAACCGGCACCGGAGTGGAGTCGACGATCTGTTGCAGCACCGCCTCAGTCTGCTCGGTTTGCTTCAATGTGGAAACGTAGCGTGAATTCACGACGCAGCGATGCGCCAGCACCGGCAACACCATACGCTTGAAATCATCGGGAATGCAGTAGCTTCGCCCTTGGACGAGCGCCCAGGCCTGGGCGGCGCGATAAAGTGAAACCGAGCCGCGCGGGCTCGCGCCTAGGCTCAGGTCTTCGTGACGCCGGGTTTTCTCCACGATGGCCAGTGCGTAGGTAACGAGATCATGGTCCACTCTAATCTCACGCACTGCCCGCTGAATGTGCACCACTTCTTCAGCGCTGACCACAGGCTGGATAAGCTCGACCGGATCCTGCCTGACAGAATTTGCCAGGATCTCCCTTTCACTCTCGGGGCTGGGATAACCCATGCGGACGCGCAACAGGAATCGATCGAGTTGGCTCTCCGGCAGAGGGTAAGTGCCGTGATGCTCAATCGGGTTCTGAGTCGCAATTACGAGAAAAGGCTCCGGCAAGGGGTAAGTTGACTTCTCCACCGTCACCTGATACTCGTTCATGGCTTCGAGCAGTGCGCTCTGGGTTTTTGGTGTGGTCCGATTGATCTCGTCGGCCAGAACGATGTTGGCGAAAATAGGACCCTGCCGGAATTCAAAGTGCTGCGTCTCGAGGCTAAAGATGCTGGTGCCGATCACGTCCGATGGCAGCAGGTCCGAAGTGAATTGGATGCGCTGGAAAGGGCAGTTGAGAGACCGGGCGAGCGCGCGGGCCAGCGTTGTCTTGCCCACACCCGGCACGTCTTCGATCAGAAGATGACCGCGTGCGAACAGGGTGACGAGCGCCAGACGCACCGCCTCGTCCTTGCCTCGAATCGCGCTTTGCACGGCGTGCTCCAGCCGCGCGATGGGTTCGGTGAACTCCTCGGCAAGGGTCTCGGGTTCGGCCTTCAACTCGGTCAGACTCATGATCTACTCAATGCTGAATTGCGCCTCGCCCTTCACGCACCCGTTGGATGCCGCATCTTGATGGACGCGAATCGCCGGATTTGGTAACTTTAGAATCTCGGGCGATTAACTCAGCGGTAGAGTGCTACCTTCACACGGTAGAAGTCAGAGGTTCGAATCCTCTATCGCCCACCATGCTGCTCTTCTGCCTTTCCTTCATCCAAGTATACTACTTGCTTTATCGGCGGCGGCAGGCGATAGCATGAACGTGACCCAGGTTGGGCGATGCTCCCTCAAAATCGATCGGCGAACTGTGCTCGGAATACCTTCTTGAGCGGCTGCACTCGTGAAGGCGCGAACTGATTGATCCTCGATCGCCTCAGCCTTTAGTCCTACAGGTGGTGAGGGCTTCTTGAGTTAGGCTGGCATCTCTTTTTCGCGCCGGACCACTGCGAATTCTCAATCTCTTAAACCCGGTTCCGGCCAACCTCATCTCGCACTGGTCGAATAATCATAGAAACCGCGCCCCGATTTGCGGCCCAGCCTGCCGGCAGCCACCATCTTTTCGAGCAGCGGGCATGGCCGGTACTTGGAGTCGCGGAAGCCCTCGTAGAGCACCTTCATGATGTCGAGGCAGACGTCGAGGCCGATAAAATCGGCAAGTTCGAGCGGACCCATGGGATGATTCATGCCCAGCTTCATCACGGTATCGAGCGCCCGCGCCTCGGCCACGCCCTCCATCACCGCGTAAACAGCCTCGTTGATCATCGGCATCAGAACGCGATTCGAGACGAATCCCGGAAAGTCGTTTACGCGCACAGGAGTCTTCTCAAGCGATGTGGCCAGCTTTTCCGCCACGTCGACTGTTTCCGGAGACGTTTCCAGGCCGGGCACCAGCTCCACCAGCTTCATCACCGGCACGGGATTGAAGAAGTGCATACCCAGGACTTGTGGGGGCCGCCGCGTGACCGCTGCCAGACGGGTGACGGAAATCGACGAAGTGTTGCTGGCAAAGACCGCCCCGGGCCGAGCGCGTTCGTCGAGTTCCCGCCACACCTTGGCCTTGGCTTCGAAGTTCTCAGTAATGGCTTCGATGATGAAGTCCGCGGCAGCCACGGCGTCGAGTGACACCGACGTCTCGATCCGCGCCAACGACTGATCGCGTTGCTCGGCGGTGAGGCGGCTCTTCTCAACGTCGCGCGCCAGCCCTTTCTCGATACGTTCCTTACCTTTAGCCAGAAACGACGCGGAGGCGTCCGAGAGCGCGACGCGGTACCCGTGCCGCAGCAGCACCTGAGCGATGCCGTGGCCCATCGTGCCCGCGCCAATGACACCCACGATTTGGATTGAGGGATTGAAGGATTGAGCCATTGAGAGATTGGAATCGGACGACGCGCATTCGCTCAGTCACGCTCGACCGCTAAAGCGACCGCATTCCCGCCACCCAAGCACAGAGCCGCGATGCCGCGTTGCGCATTGCGCCGGCCCATCTCGTGCAGCAGCGTCACCAGCACCCGCGCGCCGGATGCTCCGATGGGGTGGCCGAGAGCCACGGCTCCGCCGTTGACGTTGGTCTTTTCGGGATCGAGGCCGAGCTCCTGAATTACGGCCAGGGCCTGCACCGAGAAGGCCTCGTTGAGCTCGAACAGGTCGACGTCTTCGAGCTTCCAGCGGATTTTCTCAACGAGCCTTCGCACAGCTTCCACGGGCGCCATCATCACCCACTTGGGATCGATGCCACTCACCGCCTGACCCACGATTTTGGCTAGGGGCTTCTTGCCCCACTGCCGCGCTTTCTCCTGCGAAGTCACGACCAGGGCGGCCGCGCCGTCATTCGTGCCCGGAGAGTTCCCGGCCGTGACGGTGCCGTCCGGCTTGAAAGCGGGCTTGAGCTTTCCCAGCGTTTCGAGCGACGTATCGGCGCGCGGCGACTCGTCTGTGGAGAAAAGTACTGGATCACCTTTGCGTTGCGGGATGGGAACCGGGACGATCTCCTGGCTGAATCTGCACGTTCTGATCGCGTCCAGAGCACGCCGGTGACTCTCCACCGCGTAGGCGTCCTGGCGTTCGCGCGAAATCTTGTATTTCTCCGCTACCAGCTCGCCCGTCATGCCCATGTGGAAGTCGTTGTAGGCATCCCAAAGACCGTCCTGAATCATAGAGTCGAGCACTTTGGCGTGACCCAACCGATAGCCCTGCCGCATCTGAGGCAGCAGGTAGGGTGCGTTCGTCATGGATTCCATGCCGCCGGCCACAACCGTCTCGACATCTCCCGTCCGGATGCCCTGCGCCGCCAGGCCCACCGCCTTCAATCCCGAGCCGCAGACCTTGTTGATCGTCATGGCGGCCACGCGGTTATCGAGCCCGCCTTTAAGACCCGCCTGCCGGGCCGGATTCTGCCCGAGGCCGGCCGAGATCACGTTCCCCATGATGATTTCGTCGACCTGCGCGGGGTCGATGCCGGCTCGCTTCACGCTCTCGCGCACAACGATGGCGCCCAGGTCCACCGCGGAAAAAGGCGCGAGCGATCCTTGAAATTTTCCGACCGGCGTTCGTACCGCCGACAGAATCACGGCTTCTCGCATCACTTGTGCTCCCTGATCGAAAGGTGAGGAAAAAGGCTGGTTAACCTGTCAGAATGACAGCGCCACCTAGCTTACGCGGCCGCGGCACCTTTGCCGCAGCACGACGTGGAGCCGCTCCCGGACCTCGAAAGGCATCGCGAAGAGGCGCCCGTCGCAGTACAGCTCGATGGTCTTGCGCGTCGTGTTGACAACCACCTCGCAATGGTGGCATCCGCAAGCGTGCGTTTCGATAGCCCGTTTCAGTTCCGGGTCGAGATCGCCGTCGAGATAGTTCGATATTTCCTGAAAAACTTTCTGGCAGTTCAAGATCGAGCCTCTTTAAAAAATTTGCTGAGTTCTTCCCGCAGACGCAAGCGGGCGCGGAAAAGCCGGGCCTTCACGGCGCTAATGGTGAGGCCGAGCACCTCCGCCGTCTCCTCGGTGGAAAGTCCTTCTACGTCCCGCAGCATGAATACCGTGCGGAACGACGGAGGAAGGTCCTGCACGGCCTTCTCCAGAATGTCGCGTGTTTCCGTGCGCCCCAATAATTGCTCGGGGTTAGGTTTCCAATCGGCGAAGTCGCGCGGGATTACTTCTCCGCCTTCTTCGATGGGATCATCAAGTGAAACTGACTTGTCGCTCCGGCGCTTGCGCAGCTTCATCAGCGCTTGATTGACCGCGATCCGGACAATCCAGGTGTAGAAACGCGAGTCTTCGCGGAACCTGGGGAGATTCTCGAAGGCTTTGAGGAATGCCTCCTGCAGCACGTCCTCGGCATCTTCGGGGTTGCCGGTGATATTCAAGCCGAGCCGGTAAATCTTACGCTCGTAACGGTTAACGAGCTGTTCGAAGGCGTCATAGTCGCCTGCCTTGGCGGCAGTAACCAGCGCGGATTCGCTATGCTCGGCGATGTGCGGGGAAGCTTCGCTCATTTCAACGGCAACCCGGCCCAGGTTAGGGGCCCATCCTTCAGCTTGTTCAAAAGCTTGAGCTTCCAGCATACGAGAACCGAGCCCTACTTTCCAGCCTTTCGCGTCAAATCCGGCGAAATCTTCCGCGTTACCCCCCAGGCAAAGCCTGCCCCGGCGGCAAGAATCGATTACCCTGCGGGTTACATCAATTAGACAATGGGCGAGGTCAAAGGATTCTCGAACCAGAGAGGCCTTTTTTGGCCATGAGATCGAACGGAGGAGCATGATGGCGACCCCGGCGGCGGCGATTCCCGGCACAGAGAGACACTCGTTTCTTCGCAAGTGGGCGGATTCGCGCGCCGTGACCGATCGGCTGTTTGAGATCGTGCAGCCTCAGGCCCTCTACGACCGGCCCATTCCTGAGCGGCATCGAATCGTGTTTTACATCGGGCACCTCGAGGCCTTCGATTGGAATCTGCTGGCACCCGTGCTTGGGCTCGAATCCCGCCAGCCAGATCTGGATCGCCTGTTTGCGTTTGGCATCGACCCCGTTGGCGGCGGCTTGCCCACCGATCAGCCTTCGGATTGGCCGCGCATGGAAGAAGTGCGCCGCTATGCAACCGGCGTGCGGCAGGCTCTGGATGCTCGCCTGAACAAGCACGGATTGGATGTCACCGACAGCGTTCGTCTCCACGTGGCGCTCGAACATCGTTTGATGCATGCTGAAACCCTTGCCTACATGTTCCATCAGCTCGCTCTTGACCGGAAGGTCGCACAGCCGGGCTCCCGGGCGTTGGCAGCACCATCCGTGAAACCCAGGATGATCGAGATTCCTGCCGGAAAGGCGACGCTAGGCAGGCCTCGTCCGAGGCCGGGCGAGGAGACAGCGGAGAGCTTTGGTTGGGATAACGAATTCGAAGCTCACACCGTAGACGTCCCGCCGTTCGCGATCGACGCTTACAACGTCACGAACGGGCAGTTTCTCGATTTCATGAGGGCTGGCGGCTACGGCGAGAGGAGCCTGTGGACCGAGGCCGATTGGGACTGGGTGCGAAGCGAAGGCGTGAGCCATCCACGCTTTTGGGTCGAGAAGGCCGGACATTGGCATTACCGCAACATGTTCGCTGAGGAGCCGCTTTCGCTCGACTGGCCGGCTTACGTAAGCCAGGCGGAAGCTTCCGCCTATGCGCGCTGGGTGGGCAGGAGGCTGCCAACCGAGGCCGAGTTCCATCGCGCAGCCTATGATAGCCCTGCCGGTGAGCGCGAATATCCATGGGGCGCTGAGCCGCCGGCCGAACGCTACGGTAACTTTGACTTTCGCCACTGGAACCCGGTGCCGGTGGGTTCCTCCCCGGCAGGACGCAGCGCGGCCGGCGTTGAAGATCTCGTGGGCAATGGCTGGGAATGGACGTCCAGCGTGTTCGAGCCCTTTCCCGGCTTCCAACCTTACAGTTTCTATCCCGGTTATTCGGCAAACTTCTTCGACGGCAAGCATTACGTGATGAAGGGAGGGTCTTCACGCACAGCGGCGTGCATGTTGAGGCGTTCGTTCCGTAATTGGTTTCAGCCGCACTACCCGTTTGTGTACGCCGCCTTCCGCTGCGTGACGTGATTCTCAGCCTAGCACGGACTGGAAGAATGCAGCGATGACAGGAAGAAAGTCTTTGATGACAGGAAGAAAGATCTTTAAGGAAGAGATCGGGAGCTCGCTCGACAACCGCTATTGATTCGACTTATCCGGACCCCTCGGACCCTCATCTACGCTATCGATGAAAACCAGCCTCGCGGATCACCGGCCGAAGTGCGCCGGGATGCTAGAATAAGTGATCGACGATCATGGCTAACAATAACAAGAAGGCGCGCATTCTGGTGGTGGAGGACGATGCCAACGAACGCCGCGGACTCGCGGACCTGCTTGGCACCTGGGGTTACGAGGCGCAGGTAGCGTCGGATGGCGAAGAAGCCTTCGAGAAGCTCGCTTCCTTTGAGCCTCAACTGATGATTTCCGATCTGCGCATGCCTCGCATGACAGGCATGGAACTGCTGCGGCGGCTGCGTGAAGAGGCGCCCGAAGTCAGTCTGATTATGCTGACAGGGCAGGCCACTGTCGAGGAGGCCGTGGAAGCCACCAAATTAGGCGCTTTCAATTTCATTGAAAAGCCTATTGACGCCAAGCGGCTGCAGGTGGAATTGCGCAACTGTATGGAGCGGCATGAAAGCGCGCGCCAACTGGAGGTTGCCCATCGCCGGCTGCGCGACGCCGGTCTGACGGGGAGCCTGGTGGGCAATTCCAAGCGAATGCAGGCCATCATGACACTGATCGAGCAGGTGGCGCCTTCCTCAGCCTCTGTCCTCATTACCGGCGAGAGTGGGACCGGTAAAGAGCTGGCGGCGCGAACCATTCATCAGTTGAGCCCGAGAGCTTCCGGTGCTTTCGTGGCGGTCAATTGTGCGGCCATTCCTGAGAGCCTGATGGAAAGTGAAATCTTCGGACACGAACGGGGCAGCTTCACGGGCGCCACCGACCGGCGCCTGGGCTGCTTCGAGCTGGCCGACGCCGGCACGTTGCTGCTCGATGAGATCGGCGAGATGCCCGCCCCAACCCAGGCCAAGCTGCTGCGGGTCCTCGAGGATTCCCGTGTGCGGCGCCTGGGCAGCAAGCAAGAAATTGCCGTCGACGTGCGGGTGCTGGCCGCTACCAACAAGGTCCCGGAGGATGCGGTGGCGAAGGGATTGTTGCGCAATGATCTCTATTTTCGCTTGAATGTGGTACAGCTTGAAATGCCGCCGCTGCGGGCTCACCTGGAAGACCTCGAAGAAATGATTGCCGCAATCCTCGGCGACCTGAGCCGCAAACACGGCCGCAACGTGGAAGGCGTGGACGCCGAGGTCCTGGAGATGTTCCGGCATCACTCCTGGCCGGGCAATGCTCGCGAACTGCGGAATGTCCTGGAACGCGGCGTGGTGGTCTGTACCAACAGCGTGCTGCGGCGGAAAGACATTGCCGTGGAATTTGGCCGTAAGCCGGCGGTGGCTGATGACGTCTTGCGGCTGCGTCCCGGGCTCACGGTGGAGGAAGCGGAGCGCCGCTTGATCATCGAAACCCTGGCTTTTGCCAATAACAATAAGACACGGGCCGCGGAGATGCTGGGCATCAGCCTCAAAACCCTTCACAACAAGCTGAAGGAGTATGAGTCTCAGCCTCAAAGCTAAGCTAACGGCGCTGGTTTCGCTGCTCGTGCTCGTGGTGGTGGTGGCGACTTCGGCGTGGTACGTTTCAGCTCTCATCCGGTTCACACTGACCTCCGCTCACACCCTGGCTATGGACGAGGCCCAGCAGCTGATCAGTCAGTCGGCAGTGGTGCTCAATCAGGCCCGGCTCCCCCCGGGCATGGACGCCGAAAATCCGGAGGATCTCCGCACCTTCGCCCGGCAGACCTTGAACGATGACCAGCAGCTGGTCTCCTTCATCGGTTCAGCGCAGGCGTTCTCCGAGTACTTCGAGTACGTGGCCGTGACTGCCTCGAATAGTGAAGTGATCCTGCACAATGATCCGAAGCAAGTGCGGAGCATTTTGCCCCGAGCGGCCCCCTTCGCGGAACTCGCCCAGGCCGGACTATACCGGCACCTGAAGATGATCTATGGCAGGCGGATACAGATCTTCGAGGTGAACCTTCCCGCTACTTTCGGGAATGAGTCCATGACGGCCCGGGTCGGCGTTTCTACCATTCTCTTAAAAAGCAAGCTGGGCCCCGAAATCAACAGAGCGCTGAAAAAATCTGCAATCGTCGTGCTGCTCGCCACCCTGACGTCCGGCGTCCTCTCCTTTGTAGTGCTGGGACCGCTCAAGTCTATTTCGCTTAATGTCGACCGGCTCGCGCGCGGCGAACTCCCGGGACCCGTAGCGGTGTCGCGCCACGACGAGTGGGGTATTCTGGCTTCAAAACTGAACCTGCTCGGCGAGCGCATTCGGGGAGAGAAAGCTGCCTTTGTGGCGCTCCAGGAAAACCTCGATCAGATGCTCGCCAACTTGGCGGACGGGCTGATGTTCTTCGATCAGCAAGACCGGCTGGTGCTGGCGACACCCGCGGTGCAACGATTTCTGAGCAAGCCGGTGGATAAAATCCTTCGGCAGACGCCGGCGGAGATCTTCTCTGCTGACGATCCGATCCATCACCGCCTTCGGGCGGCATTTGCCGACCGAAGGCCCATCAACGCTCAAACCTTGGAAGGAATGGGAGGTACCGAAACCGGACGGGTGGCAGTGAGCGTCGCGTTTGTCGAAGAGGAGGGCGCTCCGGTGGCGAGCCTGGTCACACTGCGCGACGCCGGAATGCGCGCCGAATTCGAGAGCCAGATCGATATGGCGGCAAAATTGGCAGCGCTCGGACGGCTAACCGCAGGAGTGGCGCACGAGGTCCGGAATCCTCTTAATGCCATGGTGCTTCAGATCGAGGTTCTGAAAGCGAAGCTCGGCGCACAGGGCAAAGAAGTGATGCCGCATCTCGAGATTCTGGGATCCGAAGTCCGGCGTCTTGATCGCGTTGTGAGAACGTTTCTCGATTTCACGCGGCCCGTCGAGTTGCGTCCGATTGAAACGGATCTCGTGGCGCTGGTGGAAGAGGTATTCCGAACCGCCGAGCCGGAAGCGGGGCGGCACCACGTGCGGCTCGTTGTCGAACGGAACGGAGGCGCGCGAGCCCGCGTGGATCGAGACCTGATGAAACAAGTGCTGCTCAATCTGGTGCTCAACGGATGCCAGGCCATGCCGTCCGGCGGTGAACTCAAAGTCTCTGCGCGCGAGCGGCGTCATCAGGTCGAGATCGAAGTGGCAGACCAAGGTGTGGGAATACCTGCCGAAGCCCGCTCGCGGATATTTTCGCTTTACTACACCACGAAGCCGTCAGGAACTGGCGTGGGCCTGGCCATGTCATATCGAATCGTTCAGCTTCACAACGGCTCCATCGATTTCTCGAGCGAGGTCCAGCAAGGCACAACTTTCCGGCTGAAGTTGCCCCGCTGACGCCCGGCAGAAGGTCTCCGGATTGCGCCCAAGATTGAAGGGACTAAGCCGGCAAATTTTCGGTCGATGAACGTGACAGCCCACAACTTCAGGCACATTCCGTTTTTTCGATTTGGGCGCGCGCTGGGCGCGCCCCTATCGGCGACCGGAGCTCTGGCAGACGCTTTTCGAGATACCGTCGAGCTGCTGCTGAAACCCCTGGACGTAGGCCGATGGCTCAAACTGAGCGTCCTCTGTCTTTTTCTCGGAGGCGGCGCGCCTTCGGCAGCTTTCAACTGGAGCCTGGGCTCGCTGCCCGGAGACATCGGATTCTCGGATCTGGCTGGCCGCGTGCGTGAAACTGTCGCCGCCCATGCCTGGCTCATCGCCATTATTGTTGTGGGTGCTTTGGCGCTTCTGGTTGGGATGCTCTATCTGCGATCGGTTTTTCGCTTCGTCCTGGTGGATGCGATTGCTAAAGGCGAGGTCCGCTTCCGGCTCTCTCTCAAGGAAACCCATCGTGCCGGTCGATCCTATTTTCGCTGGTTGCTGGTCGCAGTCTTGGGCATCACTGTGGCTCTCCTGGCGGGAGGCATGCTGGTCTACCCTGACCTGCGCGCCGCCGCCGCGGCCGGCGTGCGTTCAGCCGCTTTCTGGGCGATGCTAGGAGCAATCCTTTTCGTCGATGTTTTGGTAGGGCTGGCGGTGGCCCTGGTGATTGTTCTCACGGACGACTTTGCCGTGCCGATCATGTATGCGGAGCAAGTGCCTCTGGTCGCTGCCTGGCGGAGTTTGCTGCCCAAGCTCCGGGCGGAGCCCGGTCCTTTCACGGCTTACGTTTTTGTCAGGTTCGCCGTGGCCGTGGGCACCAGTGTGGCTACGCTCCTGCTGCTTTTTCCTCTTTTGCTGGGGTTGTTTTCGGGAGCTATTGTGGCGGGCGCGCTGATCGTACTGGCTTTGCACCTCCTGGGTTACTTATGGACGTGGAACCCGCTTACGGTTTCGCTCACCGCCGCGGGCTTTTCAGTTCTGGTCGGCCTCGTCCTCATCGTACTGAGCGTCGTCGGTATGCCCGCCCAGGTGCTCATTCAGGATTTTGGAATCCACTTCGTTGCCTCGCGGTTTCCTTCGGTGGCGGCGATTCTGCCCTTGCGTCCAGCCGAGGCGCCCCCAGATTAGACTGCTGCCAGGAGCCTAGGGCCGACAGGGAAAACCAGCGGCGGCGCCGGGCGCCGTTCACGTCGCGATGTAAAGATACGTCAGCGCGCGCGGATAAATGGGGACGAGGCCGGGCAAGTGTACGGGGCGCGAGAACCTTCTTCTCAAGCCCCGGCAGCGTCGCCGGCCGAATCGTGGCCATCCGGGCCGTACCCATAGCCGTACTGGTACTCGTGATAGCCGAAGCCGTTGCGCGCCACGTCAAGGTCATTGAGAGCCACTCCCAGGATGCGAGCGCCGCTCCCGTAAAGCAAAGAGCGAGCGCGCCGGACGACATCGTAAGGAGTGGAATGGGCGCGCGCCACCAGCACTACGGCGTCCACCAGCGTGGCCAGAATGCGGCTGTCGGCGACGCTGAGCAATGGCGGGGAGTCGACCAGCACATACTCAAACTGATTGCGAAGCCGGCGGAGCAGGTCGGCGCACACAGGCGAGGAGAGCACTTCAGCCGGATTGGGAGGAATGGGCCCGCAAGGAATTACGCTGAGGTTCTGCACGCCGGGTACGGACAGAATCGCGCCCTTCAGGTCCACGCGGCCAGTGAGGCATTGCACGAATCCGGGGTTGTTTTCCACACCGGTGGCGCGGTGGCAGGCGGGACGGCGCATGTCGCAATCCACAACCACCACCTTATTGCCCAGCGCCGCCAGGGTCGCTGCCAGATTGACCGCCGTGGTTGTCTTACCCTCGCTTGGAAGAGCGCTGGTTAGCAGGATCAGCCGCGGAACGGGACTGGCGGAAAGCAAGACCGATGTGCGAAGCGAGCGGAAGGCTTCGGCGGCCTGCGGGCTGGTCTGTATACCGGGCGCCAGAGCGTGGTGACCGTTCAGAGGCACCAAAGCTTCAGCGCCATCGTTCCCGGCCTTCCCATCGCCAAGGGTAAAGCGCGGTAGCACGCCGAGCGACGGCAGGCGCAGCAGACGCTCCACGTCGTCCGGCGTCTTCAAGGTCTTGTCGAGATACTCCTGGAAGAATCCGAGGCCAATACCCAACGCCAGGCCGAGAACGAGTCCCACGGCGAGGTTCAACAAGATGCGCGGCTTCACGGATCCCTGTGGAACTTCGGCGGCGTCAACCACCCTGATATTGCTGGCGCTCAGGCCGGCCGAAATGTTCGCCTCTTTCATGCGCTGAAGAAGTCCGTCAAAGAGCTCGTGGTTGCTGTCCGCCTCCCGCTTCAGGATGTTGTATTGGATCGTCTTCTCGGCGAGGTCGTTAACCTGATTCTTGGCCTCGTTCAGAGAATCCTCGAGTTTCTTTTCGTGGCTGACGGCCGTCGTATATTGGTCGATGATCGACTTTGCGGTCGTCTTCTTCTGTTGCTCGATCTGCTTGTCGATCGCATCCATCTGCTTCTTAACTTGGAGCACCTTGGGGTAGTCCGGCTTGAAGTTGACGCTCATTTCATCGTAGGTGCGTTCGAGGTCTGCCTTTCGCTGCGTCAGCCCCTGAATCAGCGCGCTATCAACAATCCCCGGCAAGGTTTCGATGTGGCCTGTCTGAACCTGATCGTAGAGCGCCTCTTTGGAGAGCCGATCCGATCTTGCCGAGAGCAGTTGGGTCTGAACCTGGCCAAGGTTCGCGTTGACGAGCGTTACTTTATCCGTAATAAAAATTATTCCGTTCACACGGGCGTACTGAGCGAGCGCGTCGTCGGCCTTTTCCACCTTGATCTTCATGTCGGAAAGACGGTCCTTCAGCCAGGCCGACGCCTTCGTTGTGTCCTCATACTTAAGGTCCAGATTGTGGAGGATGTAGTCGTCCGAAAGTTTATTCGCCACCTGCGCCGCCACCCTGGCATCAGTCGAGTCAAAGGTGATTTCCACCAGGTTGCTGCGCCGCACAGGATCAACCCCGACGCCGTGCTTAAAGTAACCGACAGCATTGCGGAAGATCGCCGACGAAGGATCCGGGGGGCCAAGCTCGATGTTCCTTGGTAGCGGAGGCACCCCTCCTTCAATCAGTCCGAAAAGGTAGCGGTCGCGAATGAACTCGGGATTCATATAGAGCTTCAGGTCCTTGACCACCTTTTCGGCCAGGGTGCGGCTCTCAATGATCTTGAATTGGGTGTCCTGATAGGCTTCGAAGTCGCCGCCCTGGCCCACGCTCACTACTTCCTTGAAGTTCACAACGCTGGGCGGTTCGGGGTCGATCTCGAGCAGGACCTTGCCTTCGTAGACCGGCTTTTCCTTCAGCGTGCCGATGGCGACGGTCGTGAAAACAACCAGAGTACAAGTCAAAACCAGCCAGCGCCTTTTGAGAATGATCTCCCAGTAGTCGAGAAGGTGAGGAACATCCTCAGGCGCCACATCCACCACAAACGGGTCCCGAGTCACAGCCGGCTCGGCATGTACGATGTCACGCGCCTCGTGCGGTCTGACGTACGAGATCTGGTTGGTTTCCATTATCGATCCTTGACTTCGAGCGCCTTGAAAGCCGGGTGAGATCCACGACTAAAGACCCCGATAGATGACAAGTCCGCTGACGATACCCATAACTGAGCTGGCGGTTCCCTTGGCGATTCCCTTCGCCGTGCTGTTGGGCACGAGGAAGATGTCATTGGCTGCGAGCACGAGGTCCGGAGACCTGCCCCTCATGATCTTCTTCAGGTCGATGGGGATTGTGGTGCCACTGATAGCACTCTCACTCGACCTGCGAATGATCTTCGCTTCGGACGTCCGGGCGTTGCCGCCAATTCCCCCAGCCATCGCCACGGCCTCAAGCACAGTAATGGTATCTTTGTCGGTTAGGACGTACCCGCCTGGCCGGTTAAAGGCTCCTGCAAGATAAACGATGCCGGGCCGGCTCACGCTGACTGTGTCGAAAGGCTTCAGTTCAATGTTCAACGCTGAATCTTCCGAGTAGAGCAGCTTCTTCAGCTGAACTGAAACTTTGTCGGGTGCGATCTGGTTTATTCCGTCCTGCTGCGGCAAGTCCTCGAATCCTGAAGCCCGCTCGACAAACAACTCTTTACCGGCGCCCGCGCCGCCTCCCGCGAGTCCTCCAGCCATGGCCAGCACCTCAACCAGCGTGCGGCGTCCTGTCATGTAGTAAACACCCGGTTTGGCAACGGATCCCACCACGTAAACGGGTCGCGACTTGAATTCCTTGAGATAAAGCGTCACCTGCGGATGGTTCAGATATTTGCGGCCCCACTCCTGAGCTAATTCATCTCGCAATTGCGCTTGAGTTAAACCCGCAGCCTTTACCGCGCCGATCAGCGGCACGGTAATTGTGCCATCGTTGCCGACCTGCACGTCGAACTTGCTCAGTTCGGGCACGTCAAAAACATCAATGCTGAGAATGTCTTCGGGGCCGATCAGGTAATTGGGCCCAATGCGGTTGTTGAGAAGGTTGACGGCAGCCGTCTTCTCATTATCGCCTGCGGTCGATGGCGGATTCGTGGTTTCACCGGAGGCTGAGTTGACCGAGGCGTCAGAACCCGTATCTGGGTTCGCCGGCGCGACAGTCTCGGCGGCTGGCGCCACCGATGGATCAACTGGCGTTACAGCGCCTGTCGACCCCGCGCCCGCCGGGTTGGTTTGCGTTTGACCCGCCGTCGCGTCCTGTGCGATGAGCGGCGCTGGGAAGAACGGCAGACAGCACAAAAACAGTGCTGCGAGAGGTTTGGCGTAAAGCTTCATCGCCTTCTCCTTAACTGGTAAGAGACCGACTCGGGCGCATTGCATCCTCCCCTTCTGCGGACCCTGATGTCGCCGACTCTTGCGTTCAACTCAGGTTAAGCGAACGCGTAAATCAAAGTCAAGACAGGCGATGCGGCGGCAGTTCGGGTCCGGAGCGGTGAGATGAAGGGCGCTCGCCTCCTCCTGACAGAACTCTTACAATGTCCTGACACCTTCCTCGAACACCTCATCCATCATGCACTCCGGGAGCACATCGTCGGAGAACATCGTTTTTTCAGGCTTTCAGGAGGAGACGTTATGATAGAGGCCGTGCAATCCGCCAGGCCTAGTGCGATTCGGCGCGTGGTTTATAATTCTTCGGAGCTTCGCGCCGGCTGGCGGCTGCTGATCTTTCTGGCGATTGTCGTGATTTTGACCAAGGCCAACCGCCTGGTGATTGGGCGCTTGTTATACGGCGCAGGCGACACCGCTTCGTTTCTTGTCTTCGAAGTGACAGACTTTCTCATTTTCCTATTCGCCAGCCGGATCATGGGGCTCATCGAAGGCAGGACCATCGCCGATTACGGTTTGCCCTGGCGCAGAATGTTCCGCATCCGGTTCTGGCAGGGCGTTCTGATCGGCTTTGCCTCCCTCACCGGCTTACTGATCGCGATGCGGGCGGCCGGGGTCTTCTATTTCGGAGGCATCGCGCTGCACGGTTTCCAGATCTGCCTGTGGGCCGCAGGCTACGCGCTCGTCTTTGTTCTGCTTGCCCTGCGGGAAGAGTTTCGCGCCCGCGGATACGGCCTCTTCACGCTTTCGGCCGGCATCGGCTTCTGGCCCGCCGTAATCGTCTCGTCGGCCTATTTCGGATACTCCCATCACGGCAACTCCGGCGAGGACTGGGTTGGACTGGTCAACGCCGGAGCCTTTGGACTGCTGCTCTGTTTCCTGCTGCGCCGAACCGGCAATCTGTGGTTGCCCATCGGTTTTCACATGGCCTTCGACTGGGGCGAGACCTATTTCTATGGCGTAGCCGATAGCGGCCAGGTGTTGCCGGGCCATCTTCTGAACTCAAGTGGATCCGGCGCGGCCTTGCTATCCGGCGGCAGCGTGGGTCCTGAGGGCAGCGTGCTCTGTACGCTGCTGATTGTAGTTGTGTGGGTGATTTGCGCCGTCTGGCTCCGAGAGGTGAAATATCCTATGGCGCTCGATTCAGGGTCTTCCGCTACTATTTATGGCGATGAGGCCCCTTAGCGGCTTCGAATTTCCGCCCAACCGGGAGGCGGTCGCGGATGGTGCAACATCGGCGGCTGGGGCCTTGATCTGCGTTCGACGGCTGGCCCTGATTGTTTCCCTGGAAACGCTGATGTTGGCAGCGTCCAGCTACGCGCAGTCCCGATCGGCGCAGGCTTCGCAATATCTGTCCAGAGCTTCAGAGGCCTACGACCGGCAGGACTGGAAGGAGGCAGCAAAGGACTACGGCGAGGCGCTGAAGATCGACCCAAGCGATGCCGACGCCTTCGCGCGCCTTGGGATCGCTTACCAGGGGCTTGGAATGCTGGACCAGGCGGCGAATGCGCTCAATCAGGCCCTCCGGCTTAAGCCGGATCTTCCTGATGTGGGCATTCTGCTGGCCTTTATCGAGGTGAGGCAGGGGCATTACCCGGAGGCCGTGCCCTGGTTGGAAAAGGGCTTCGACGACCCAAACACCGACCCGCCTCTAAGGCTCCGTGCTGGCGAACGCCTGGTGGACCTCTGCTTCTCACTGGGCCGGGAGGATGAGGGCCTTCGCTCCTTGCAGAAGCTGAAAAAGCTCGCGCCCGACGACCCGGACGTTCTTTATACGGCTTCGAAGGTCTATTCCGCCCTGTGGAAGAGCAGCGTCGAACGGTTGTACGCCAAAGATCCGAACTCCTATCAAGCCCATCAGGTTCTGGCGAGCGCGGCGGAAGCCAAGGAGAACTTCGCGGGAGCCGCCAAGGAGTATCGTCTCGTCATTCAGATCGAGCCTCGCCTGCCCGGGGTTCATTACCGTCTCGGAATGGCGATTCTGCGGCAGGGTGAGACTGCGGAGCGCGAGCAGGAAGCGATGGCTGAGTTCCAGAAAGAGCTCGAGGTTAACCCTGACGATGTGCCGAGCCAGCTTGAAATTGGCGAACTGGAGCTGGATTTGCACCGGCCTGACGACGCGGAAAAGCATTTCTCCCGCGCAATTCAATTGGAACCTTCGGCCTCCCGGGCGCGAATCGATTTGGGAAAGCTCCTCGTGCAACGGAAGGAATATGGGAAAGCGTTGGACCAGCTCAAGATTGCGGTCCGGTCGGCGCCGGCCGATGAGGCTGTGTATTATCAGCTGATGCTGGCTTACCGCGGTCTCGGCCGCGAGGAGGACGCCAAAACCGCCTTGGCGACCTTTGAGAAGCTGAGAGAGGAGAGGGTGGAGCAGGAATCCAAAACCCTTGAAGGCCTGCAGGCTCCTCTTACCGGAGAGGCCAATCCCAATCGCAATCGCAATCCCTAGCCCTAGCCTAGCCACGCTCCTCGGATGTTGCTTTGTGCCGAGGTTCAGCCCGAGCGGGCGGTTTTCGAACTGCCTTCGCGTAACTCGATGATCTGGTCAGCGAAAAGGTTCCGCCACGAATCCATAAGGCCGCTCGGCCAATGAACCTCGATCAGTTCGACCTTCTTAAAAGTCCCGAGACCGAAGTGGACTCTCAGGTCACTTTGGGAAAGATAGCTGCCTCCGCTGCGTACCTCGTCGATTTGGACCTGCCCTCCGGTGACGCATTTCACCCGGGCGCCGATGGCGCTGCGATTTGATTTGGCGCCCGTCAGCCGCAGTTTGAGCCAGTGATTTTCGTTGGCGCGGTCGCAGCGCAGAAGCGAGGGATCGTCATTCATGTTGTTGACGAGGATGTCGACGTCTCCGTCGTTGTCGTAGTCCCCGAAGGCGCAGCCGCGGCTTCCCGAGGGCCTGGTTACCGCAGCGCCTGCCAGGGAGGATACGTCTTCGAATCGGCCGTCGCGGAGATTGCGGTAAAGAACGCGAGGCTCATGATATTTCACGTCCAGGCGGGCGCGTTCCAGCTCCGGATACACATGCCCGTTGCAATAGAAGAGATCAAGCCAGCCGTCGTTATCAGGATCGAAGAACCCGCACCCCCAGCCCACAAACAGGTTGTATTTGTTCACTCCGGATTGAACCGTCACGTCTGTAAACGTGCCGTCTCTGTTGTTTCTATAAAGGTTCGGAGTCTCGCCAGCAAAATTCGTCCGGAATAAATCCAACCAGCCGTCATGATCATAGTCGCCGGCCGCCACACCCATGCCGGCTGTCACGCGCCCGTTTTCGTCAAATGCGCAGCCGGCCAGAACCGCCGTGTCCGTGAACGTGCCATCGTGATTATTGTGGAACAGCACGGAAGGGGTGTCGTCACTGGCTACGTAAACGTCCGGCCAGCCATCGTTGTCAAAATCCGCCACCAGCACACCGAGTCCGTAGTACCCGCTCGGCCGCTTTACGCCCGCTTTCTCTGAGACGTCGGTGAAGGTGCCATCACCATTGTTGTGGTAAAGAATACTGGTCTCACCCTGCAGGCCTCGGGGCCCGCAGTTGACGCTGAGGCCGCGATAGATGCAATACGGATTGGAGCCCGGGTCCGGCGCGGTGCGGGGATCGAAAACCACGTAATTGGCCACGAACAGATCGAGCTTGCCGTCGCGGTCGTAATCAACAAACGCGCACCCGGTGCCCCAACGCTGGCGGGTTCCAGCCACACCGGCGTGATCGGAAACGTCCGTGAAAGTGCCGTTGCCGTTATTGTGATATAGGACGTTATGTCCCCAGTAGGTTATGAAGAGATCGTCAAAACCGTCGTTATCGTAGTCACCCACGCAGACACCCTGGCTCCAGCCCTGATGTGCGAGACCCGCCTTCCCGGTGACGTCCGTGAATGACCCGTCGCGGTTGTTGTGGAGAAGATGGTTGGTGGGACCTTTGCCGGGCGGGAATCCTTCCAGCAACCAGCCGTTCGGCAGGAAAATATCAAGCCACCCGTCGTTATCGTAATCGAAGAAGGCGGCGCCGCAGCCGTTGGCTTCCAGGATGTACCTCTTAGACCTCTCCCCTCCGTAGCAGTTCCTGATTTCGAGGCCGGCACTTTCCGAGACTTCGTTGAGGACGAACCCGAGATCTGTGCGTCGAGAGGGCGCTCGCTGCAGGGCTGGTGCGGCGAAGCGCGATGCGGCAGGAAGGATTCCTTGCCCCGGTAACAGGAGACTCCACTGCCCCAATTGCCGCAGCACGTCTCGTCGTGACCTTTTCATCGAATCGTTCCGCGGCTACAGGAGCATCAATTTCAGACAACAGGGTTGGCTCGTGTCTCCCACCAGGAAATATGCTGTCGGGGCCAGCAGGCTGTCAAATTGCGTCTTCTTGAACCGGGCCGGGGATATCGTGGACCCACTTGTTGGGAATCTTTATCGGATTCCCTCCGGCAGCTCGCTAAACGCACCGTTCAGCATGAAATCCAGTCCAGTAACCGACGCTGGCCGGCCCACTTCCTGCCAGTCCGGAGTCTACCCCGGGGCGTGATCAAATCCTTGACAAGTGCAATAGAATCTGCTAATTTTAGTAGCTGTAAAGCATTGATAGGATTAACCTTGTGCACATCCAGGGCGACTTCCTCACGAGAGTTGGACTGGTGCCGGCGAATCGGCTCGGCTGCAGTGAAATAGGGGTTCTGCAGGTGTCCCTCTGACCTGCTAACCGCTCAGGATGCCCGAGCGTTTTTCCACAAATTGCTGATCATGGGGGGCCGTTTCTCGGTGTCGACATATGAGTAGTCGAAAGGGTAAGTGAAAGATGGCTGACCAGGATTCATTAGTTCCGATCCGGCGGGAGATTCCCGTCAATATCGAAGACGAGATGCGCAGCTCGTACCTCGATTACGCCATGAGCGTGATCATCGGGCGAGCGCTGCCGGACGTGCGCGACGGACTGAAGCCGGTGCACCGGCGCATTCTCTACGCCATGTACAAGGAGGGAAACACCTCCGACAAGCGCTTCATCAAGTGCGCGGGCGTGGTGGGCGAGGTGATCAAGAAGTATCACCCGCACGGCGACGCGGCGGTCTACGACACTCTGGTCCGCATGGCGCAGGATTTCAACATGCGTTACATGCTGATTGACGGCCAGGGCAACTTCGGCTCGGTGGATGGCGACCCGGCTGCGGCCTACCGGTACACCGAGTGCCGTCTCAAGCGCCTCGCCGAGGAGTTATTGGCCGACATCGAGAAAGAAACCGTCGACTTTGTGCCCAACTTCGACGAGTCCACTGAAGAACCGCTCGTTCTTCCAACCAAGGTCCCCAACCTCCTGATCAACGGATCCGATGGCATCGCGGTCGGCATGGCGACCAAAGTTCCGCCGCACAATCTGAAGGAAGTGATCGACGCCGTGATCCTGCTGATCGACAAGCCAAAATCAACCCTTGACGATATTCTCGCACTCGTTCCGGGGCCGGATTTCCCCACCGGGGCCTACATCTACGGGCGCAGCGGGATCAAGGCAGCTTACGAAACCGGGCGCGGTCTATTCACCATGCGGGCCAAAGCCGCCATCGAGCGCCCCGCCAAGGAAAAGCAGCAGATCGTAATCAGCGCTATTCCCTACCAGGTGAATAAGGCCAAGACCATCGAGCGCATTGCCGACCTGGTTCAGAACAAGAAGATCGAAGGCATCTCCGACGTGCGCGATGAGTCGGACCGCGACGGCATGCGCATGGTGATCGAGCTCAAGCGCGGCGAACAGCCCGAGGTGGTGCTCAACAATCTCTACAAGCACACCCAGCTTCAAGAGACCTTCGGCATGATCATGCTGGCGATTGTCAACGGCCAGCCGCGCACTCTGCCCCTCATCGAAGCGCTGAAGCTCTTCATCGATCATCGCATCAACGTGGTGCGGCGCCGCACCGCCTACGATCTGCGCAAAGCGCAGGAACGCGCCCACATTCTGCAGGGTTTCCTCAAGGCGCTTTCGCAGCTTGACGCGATTATCAAGTTGATCCGGGGCTCGAAAACGCCACGCGAAGCCCGCGACGGCCTGATCGGGCAATTCGAGTTCACCGAGCGTCAGGCGCAGGCCATCCTCGAACTGCAATTGCAGCGGCTCACCGCGCTCGAGCGCGACAAAATTCAGGGCGAGTACGACGAACTGCAGAAAAAGATCACGGAATACCAGGAGATTCTAGCCAGTGACAAGGTGTTGAAGAAATTGATCGTGGATGAGCTTAAGCAGGTGCAGAAGGATTACGGGGACGCACGCCGCACTGAGATCATCGAAGAGCAGGCCGAGATTCGCCTCGAAGATCTGATCGCCGACGAGGACGTGGTCATCACGGTCTCGCACTCCGGGTATCTCAAGCGCACGCCGCTATCCGCTTATCGCCAGCAAGGTCGCGGCGGCAAAGGCCGCATGGGCATGAAGACGCGGGACGAGGACTTCGTCGAACACCTGTTCATCGCCTCCACGCACAGTTACATCCTGGTGTTCACCAATACGGGAAAGCTTTATTGGCTGAAGGTCTACGAAATCCCGGACGTGGGCGCCGCGGGCAAGGGCAAGCACATCCTGAACCTGGTGAATCTCGCCAAGGAAGAGCAGGTGGCCGCGGTGCTGGCCGTCCGGGAACTGCCGGATGAGCCCAAGGACGTGCAGGTGGGCGAAGAGACGTTTGCCGCCGAGGGCTACGTGATTACGGTGACGCGCAAGGCCGTGATCAAGAAGACGCGGCTTTCCGAGTTCTCCAATCCGCGAGCGGCCGGCATCGTTGCCATGAGGATTGATGTAGGCGACGAATTGATCGGGGCCAAGCTGACGACCGGCCGCGAGAACATTTTCCTGGCGTCGCACGAAGGGATGGCGATTCGTTTTCGCGAAAGCGGCGTGCGCGACATGGGCCGGGCCGCGTATGGCGTGAACGGCATGGACCTCGACGAGGGCGATTACCTGGTCGGAATGCAGGTGGTGGGCGACAAGGAGCTCATCCTGTCAGTTAGCGAAAAGGGCTTCGGCAAGCGCACCGCTATCACCGAGTACCGGCTGCAAACTCGCGCGGGCAAGGGCGTGATCAACCTCAAGACCGTCGAGCGCAACGGCAAAGTAGTAGCCGTGCTGAGCGTCACCGAAGAGTCCGAGGTGATGATCATCACGCAGTTTGGCAAAATCACGCGGCTCGATTCCTCCACCATCCGCGAAAGCGGCCGGTCTGCTCAAGGCGTCAAGCTGATCCAGCTCGAGGAAGGCGACCAGGTGTCGGCGGCGGGCCTGGTGGAGAACGAAGCCAACGGCGATTCGGGTCCGGCACAACCGGTTCTGATCCAGTAGGGGGGTGCGCAGAGCGGTGAAGCCCCGTCCTTCCGGCTCGGCCATGCTGGATTCTGAAATCATCAGTAGATCAGGAGAAAAAGGGGTAAACTGGAGCCGCAATTCGTTCGCCCAGTCTCGCTCAAGAGGCCTCGATCTTCATATCAGCCGCTAGAGAGGGGAGAAAACATGAGAAACAGAGTTTCCCGCCGCGCTTTCATGCATAAAGCAGCCGGAGCTGCGAGCGTCGCCCTCGCGGGGCGCACGATTCTGCTCGATGCAGCGAACTCGCCAACCGCCGGGACCCTGCTTGCCGGTTCTGCGCGCCCCGCGGCCGCGGGCGACGCCGTTCGTTTCGGAATGATCGGCATCGGCATGCAAGGCTCAGGATTGCTGGCGACCGCGATCACTCTTCCCGGAGTCGAGTGCGTGGCGGCCTGCGATCTTTATGACGGGCGCCATCAACTGGCCAGAGAGATCGTGGGCTCCGACAGTCTCATGACTACTCGGCGTTATCAGGAGCTGCTCGACAACAAAGACGTTGATTGCATAATAGCCGCCGTCCCGGACCATTGGCACAAGCAGATCATCGTGGACGCTTGCAACCATGGCAAGGACATCTACTGCGAAAAGCCGATGACGCACAAAGTGGAAGAAGGCTTCGAAATCATCGATGCGGAAAGCAAGAACAACCGGATCGTGCAGATCGGCAGCCAGCGCCGCAGTTCCATCATCTTTGCCAAGGCGAAGGAGTTGATCGCGCAGGGCGCCATCGGAGACGTGTGCCTTGTCGAAGCCGGGATGGGTCGCAACGATCCCTGCGGCGCCTGGGTGTATCCCCCGCCGCCCGATCTTTCACACCAGACGCTCGATTGGGAGACCTGGCAAGGCACCGCTCCGAGGCATCCCTTCGACCCCATCCGCTTCGCACGCTGGCGCGGATTTCGGGATTACGGCGAGGGCGTGCCGGGCGATCTGTGCGTGCACCTGCTCACGGGAATTCACTACGTGATGGGTGTTACTGCGCCGCCCGCGCGCGCTCTTTCCACCGGCGGCCTTTTCCGCTGGAAGGATGATGGCCGCGATCAGCCTGACTGCCTGAGCACTCTGTATGAGTATCCAAACTTCCGCGCCAACCTCCGGGTGACTTTGAATACGAATCTGCCTGAGGCCACGCGCTTCATGGGCACGCGCGGCATCGTTGAAATCAGCGGCGGCGGCGTAACCCTCTCGCCGCAAGACGGCCAGGACCACGGCCCATGCTACTACACCAACAGCTATCCTCATGCCATGCGCGCCGAATACGTGAAGCACTGGGAAGAGGCGCACCAGCTGAAGCCTGACACGGCCAAGCCGGTCGAGTCCGTCACCTATCGGCCGCCAGAGCGCTACAACGAGGACCGCGAGCATCTCTGGAATTATTTCCAGTCTGTGCGCACGCGGCAGCCCTCGGTGGAGGACGGCACTTTCGGCAATAACACTGCCGTCGCGTGCCACATGGCTAACCACTCTTACTTCAACAAGTGTGTGGCAGCGTGGGACGCGGCCGGAAAACGAATCTCCGAGGCTTGACGCTGACGCCCCTCGACTTATGATCTTTCTGTCGTCTTCAGAGAGTTGATTTGGCGTGATCCGCCATGCCGCCATATGGACGGTGCAGGCGACCTCTCTGGCACCACTGAGGTGGGTTGGGCCGTCTGGCGCGCGAGAGGTGTTGAGCTAAGGCCTGATGGCGTCGTCCGCAAGGTGCTTCTTGAGCCACCAAGCGCACGACGAGAGCGATACCAGGGTGGACTAAACTCCCCGCCTGGACCGCCCTCCGCTTGCCGACTTGGCGCCTTTTGTTGCCTTCGTATTGAGCACACCTCCCGATTTTCCTCCAAATCTATAAAAAACAATGACTTAGGCCAAAATCAGCACGTTTCTTCCCGCCAAGCCCTAATTTTCCCTAGCTAAACTCAAGAAAAGCTTGCCTTTTCACGCCAAATCGTTTATACCATTGACATAACCTATGCAGCAGCCTTATCGAGTGGCATTGCTTCCGGGTGACGGCGTTGGTCCTGAGGTGGTCGCTGAAGCTGTAAAGATTTTGCACGCTATCGAGGAGAGTCGAGGCCCAAGCTTTCGCTTCGAGACTGCGCTCGTTGGCGGCGCCGCGATCGAAGCTACTGCGGAGCCGCTACCGGCCGAGACCATCGCTGCCTGCAACAACGCTCAAGCCGTATTCCTGGGCGCGGTGGGCGGTCCGCAGTGGGACTCGAAGCGGCCTGAAGCCCGGCCGGAAGCGGGTCTGCTGCAGCTGCGCCAGCGCCTGGGAGTTTTTGCTAACCTTCGCCCGGCGCGGGTGCTGGACGCCATGGTGCCGTTTTCGGCGCTCAAGCCCGAGCGCGTGCGCGGTACCGATCTGCTGATTGTGCGCGAGCTCAGCGGCGGAATCTATTTCGGCAACCCGCGTGGCATCTTCATGAAAGACGGCGAGCGCATGGGCGTGAACACGGAGATCTATCGCGAGCGCGAAGTGGAGCGCATCGCCCATCGCGCCTTCCAACTGGCTCGCGACCGGCGCAAGAAGGTGACGTCGGTCGACAAGGCCAACGTGCTAGAGAGTTCACGCCTGTGGCGTGAAGTGGTGGAACGCGTCGCCCGCGCCTACCCCGACGTCGAACTCCAGCACCTCTACGTCGACAGTTGCGCCCTGGCGCTGATCGAGCGTCCGGCATCCTTCGACGTGATTCTAACTAACAACATGTTCGGCGACATCCTCAGCGATGAGTCGGGCGCGCTCACCGGGTCCATCGGCTTCCTGCCTTCCGCGAGTCTCGGCGAGCATCAGGCCCTCTACGAACCGGTACACGGCTCGGCACCGGACATTGCCGGACGCAATCGCGCCAATCCCATCGGCGCCATCCTGAGCGCGGCCATGATGCTGCGCTATTCATTTCGCATGGAGACGGAAGCCAGGGCCGTCGAAAGCGCCGTGGAAAAAGTGATCAAGCGTGGAGTGCGCACGCCGGAGATTCCGGGCCGCGAGCGACCGGTGGGCACTTCGCGAATGGGCGATTTGATTGCCGAGCACGTGAAGAAACTGCTGAAGCCTCCAAAGCCCTCCGCCAAGAAGCGATAATGCGGTAACTCGGCCACCACTACTCCCGCAGGCGCTTCGCTCCGCTCACAAAAGGATTGCCCCTCTCATAGAACCGCAAAATTCGGTGCGCCTCGCGCGTGATCCCAATGCGCACGCTCTCGCCGATCTCGCCCGCCGGGCGTACCGGCGTTCCGAGCCACAGCGGTCCGTTTCTCGACGATGGCGGGCCGCAAAGATCGACCCCATCATGCCGGCGATCAACCCGCATCCAACGCGCCAGCCGGCCGGGACCCCGCGCCAGGTCAAATCGGCCTCTACCGGTGGGCATTGGCTCCGGACTCTCCAGGGGCTCGAGGGCGCGGAAAAGAACGCCCGCCCCGACGCCGTCCGTTTCGGCGGAGATGTTCAACATAAACCAGCAGCCGTAGCAGAAGTAGACGTAAGCGTGGCCGCGCTCCAGAAAGAGCGATCGGTTGCGTGCCGTCATTCCTCGATAAGAGTGGGCCGCCGCATCGCCCACCAAGTAGGCTTCGGTCTCGACGATGCGTCCGCTTCGCCTGCCGGATTCAAGGTCGTGAACCAGCGTCTTGCCGACGAGGTAGCGCGCTAACTCCACTGTTTCAACCGGTAATTCGGATCGCCGCAGCCGGCGATAGTTTAGCTTCAGGTCGCGCGGCCGCGTTCCGCCGGCAATCGCTCTCAAGGATGGTTCAATCTGGGTACTCGATTTCATAACTTGGGGGGCTACTGCACCGGAAACACCGCGCGATCAGGGATCAAGGTAGGGTCGAGACGCGAAGCCGTCCCTCTTGGGTGGCGATGACATCGGTTGTCATGTCGTCGCCATTCCCGTCTCTCTGTTGTGGCGCGCCAACCGGCGCCAGCGGTTCAACGGACGTCGAGTTTCTCGATCGCATCTTCCAGGCGCTGGCGCGCCTTCCAGAAATCAGCCCAAAGGTCGCCCTGTTTCTCGATTCTCCCGAGCATGGTCTTGATGTTCAGTCGATCCGGCTGCAAGCTCCGGCGAAGTTCGCGCGGCGTTACAGGCGCGGAGACGGGCGCCTTGGGAAACGCCCTCACAGCGTACGGCGCAGCCAGCGGCCGGCCGTAAGCATTCTGGTACGCGTCGATCATCACCGTGCCCGGAGGACGCTTCGAGACGATTCGCTGATGGGTGACCTGCTGCGGCATTTTTGCGCCCACCAGTCGCCCCACGATCTCCGCAAAGCTACGAACCTGCTCGAACGTGTACCCGCGTTCGAGCGGCATGTAGAGATGAAAGCCGGTAGCGCCCGAGGTCTTGAGAAATGGCTTCATCTGCAGCGCGAGGAGCTCTTCGTGCACGGCCTGAGCGACGTCCACTACCACCGTGAACTCGGTTCCCTCGCTCGGATCGAGATCGAAGAAGACGTAGTCCGGCCGCTCGAGATCGTCGCTGCGGCTTGACCACACATTTTGGTCGATGCAACCGAGGTTGGTGAGGTACAGCAGCGCGGCCACATCGTTGGCGAGGAAATACCGCGTCTGGCCCTTCTCCTCCGAGGGCACCATGACGGTATCCATCCACTCCGGAACGTGCTGGCCGGCATCCTTTTGGAAGAAGGCTTCGCCGGTAATCCCGTCCGGATAGCGGCGCAGCACCACCGGCCGATCTTTGAGGAAGGGCAAGATGTACGGCGCGACCCGATAATAGTAGGCGAACAGGTGGCGTTTGGTGTAGCCGCTCTCAGGAAAATAGACCTTGTTCAGATTGCTGAGCCGCAGCGGCCGGCCGTCGATCTCGATGGAGGCGTTTTCAGACTTGCCCTTGAACAGCTCGTGCTCGATCCCGGCGCGCTCCGTCAGCACCTCGCTTCCCGCCGATCCTCGACGGCCTCGGATCGGCGATCCTTTGTTCGGGGGCGGCGCGGCCCGGTCTTCCGTTGCCTCGAAAGCCTCCGCCGCCGGCGCCGGTGTTTCGACATCGAACCGGCACTCCTCCGGATCATGATCATTGAGAAGCGTTACATAAACCGGCGCTCGCAAATTTCGTTCCCGAGTCCAGTTCGCGTACTTGATTTTGGCCACAAGCTCAGGCTTCACCCAGGAGGCCTTTTCGCGGGTCTTAGGCTGAAGCGCGAACGGGCAAGTCTTGCTCTCAATCGCTTCGAGCTTCGCGTAGACGTCCTTCTGAGTCTTCTCGTTGAATCCCGTGCCCACACCGCCGATATGGCGCAGATTCTTGCCTTCGTACAGGCCCACCAGCAGCGCACCAAAGTGCTCGCGGGAGCCCCGCGGGTCGGTGTAGCCTCCCACCACCGCGTCGACATCGCGCGTGATCTTGAACTTCACCCAATCCGGGCTGCGCGTTTCGCAATAGGGGCTCCGAGCAAGCTTACCGATAATTCCTTCAAGACCCTGCTCCTTCGCGACCTCGAACAGCTCTTTTCCCTGTCCGGCCTGATGGTCGGCGTAAACGAACCGGTCGCCAAAAGCCACGATGTGACGCAGCAGTTCTTTTCGCTGCAGCAGAGGAACCGCGCGCAGATCATAACCGTCGCAATAGAGAAGGTCGAAAATGTAATAAGTCACCGGCGCCTGGCGCTGCAGTGCCTCCGTTACTGACTGGACGTTCATGCGGGACTGCAGCCGTTCGAAGTCGCTGCGGCCGCTCTCATCCAGGGTGACGATCTCACCGTCCAGGATGGCGTTGGTTGCTCGAACCCGCCCGGGCAGGGCCGCCAGCTCGGGATACTGCCGCGTGATCACCCGGCCGGTGCGTGAGTGCAGCGCGAGACGCGTGTCCTTGCCGCCGTTGTCGATCCAGGCCAGCGCACGGACGCCGTCCCACTTGATTTCGAAGACCCAGTCGGGATGGGAGAACGGCTTGTCGACCAGGGTGGAGAGCATGGGGTGGATCGAGCGCGGCATCTTTCCTTCCTGGGCGCCATCCAGTTGGTCCGGTCGCGCCGCCAAGGTTGATGCGGAAGGCGGTAGCCCTTCCTCTAATTCTTTCAGATTGCGGCCGGTCGTGACCGATTCCGGCATCGACTCGATCTTCCAGTTGGGATCGGCCAGGGCGTCGCGGTGCTTGATGAGCAGCCAGGGCTTGCCTTTGCCGTCCCGGCCGCGGATCTTCACCAGCGCGAAGCTGCCTCGAAGCCTCTCGCCTTGAAGAGCGAACTTGATCTCGCCGCGCCGGTACTGCTCCGAGGCGGAGGCGTCGCCCTCCACGGCATAGGTTCCACGATCCCAGATGATCACCGGACCTGCGCCGTAGTTTCCCTCGGGGATCACGCCTTCGAAATCCCCATACTCCAGCGGGTGATCCTCGGTCTCCATGGCAAGGCGCTTATCGGCGGGATCGAGCGACGGGCCTTTGGGCACAGCCCATGACTTCAGGGCGCCGTCAATCTCCAGGCGAAAGTCATAGTGGAGGCGGGTGGCATCGTGCTTCTGTACCACGAAGCGGTTGGAGGGAACGGGCCGAGCAGCCTTGGGTTCAGGCTCAGGCGTTTTTTCAAACTTGCGCTTGCGCCGGTACTCGGAAAGCGAATTCATGCTTTTCGGTTATACACGGTGCCGAGAGTGCCGGCAAGACGACGCAGCTTTAGCGCATCGAGTCCCACCGCGACCCTTTCGCGAGTCGTGTCGCCGATCCTTGGATCGGCATTTCACCGCCCGCCGCGATGCGAAGCCCGTGTCCGAGCGGCCTTGCGGGCAGCTCGCTGCAACCCCAACTTGCCCTTCGTCCGCACTGCTTTCTGTGCCGCCTGCTCGCGCGACGCCGGACCGCGCTTCGTAGCGCTCGCCTGTGCGTGCCGTGAGAGCGCACTCGGAGAGGCGGCGCTGTGCCCCTTGCGCTTGAGGGCCTTGCGCACGGCTCGGGATCGGGTTCCAGAAGGCTTGCGCTTGGAGGACGACTGTCCCTTGGTGTAGTCGCGTTCGGTCTTCTTACGCGTAGCGGCGGAAGTCGTTCCTTCCTTGGGCGGGGCCAATTTCACGCCCGCCCGCCGCGCCTTCGAAAGTCCGATCGCGATGGCTTGCTGCGGGGACTGCGCGCCGTGCTTGCCTTCGCGAATGTGATGCATCTCCTCGCGCACAAACTCGCCCGCCTGCGTGCTGGGCGATTTTCCCTCCCGTTCGTCTTCGTGCGCTCGTTCGAGAGTCTCTTTCTCCGGCATCAGTGTCTCCTTTCGAACCAAAAGTCTTACCTGACCAACCGTTGCAGTTCCGTTGCTGCCGCAAATGCGTACTTAAGTTGGATTCAGCCGGCTTGAGAATGAGCGGCATTCCGTTGGAGAGAGACCGCGCGCACTGCCGACCTACACGGCACCGCCCTGCTCGAAATCGCGGCCAGGCAGCGGCCCAAAAGACTCGGGGTGGGGGACGTGCCCAGAGCACCCGGATGCGGTTAGAATACCGGACAGGTGATTTCATGGCGAAGAAAAATTGCCCGGCCTGCGAGGGTACGGGCTGGAAGCTGGTGGACGTGGCCGGCGTAGTGCGCGCCAAGCGGTGCGATTGCAACCTGGAGGGCCGCCCTGGGGATTTGCTGCGTCACGCCCACATTCCTCCACGCTACGAGCACTGCACGTTTGAGAATTATTTCGTCCGGCGCGACCCTGCCACCGGCCATCTCGATTCTTATCTCGAGACCGCCAAGCGTTGGGCACAGCATTTCGTGGAGGAATACCCGGTGGACTTCGGCCTGATTTTCACCGGGCCCACCGGCGTGGGCAAGACCCACCTTGCCGTGGCGGTGCTCCGCGAGCTCATGGCGCGCCAGAACGTGGAATGCCTGTTCTCTGATTTCCGCGAGCTCTTGCAGGAGATCCGCGAGAGCTACGACCCGGTATCGGAGACATCCGAGCTTCGATTGCTCCATCCGGTGGTAGAAGCGGAGGTGCTTCTGCTCGACGAGCTGGTGTCCGCGAATCCAAGCGCCTGGGTTCGAGAGCGGCTCGCTTACATCATCAACGCGCGCTACAATCAAAAGAAAGTGACGCTGATCACCACCACATTGCCGTTCGGTGATCCGGTTGAGCGCTCGGGCGGCAAGGCGGAGAAAGCAGCCAGCGGCAAGATGCCGAGTGGTGAGGCCATCCCGAACCTTGAACGCTCGCTCGATCAGTTTGGCGTTACTCTAAGCTCCAGGCTCTACGAAATGTGCAAGCCCATCGAAATTCGTGCCGAGGATTTCCGCAAAGCGGTGAACCAGGCGGGCTACCGATTCCACGCTGAGTAGCGCGCTTCCATGCCCACCCTTGTACGCAAATCGGCCGATCCTTCCAGCCTCGAACGGATTTTCGGACCCGCCGGCTGGCTCGCGCGACATCATCCGCGCTACGAGTATCGGCCCGCTCAACTCGAGATGGCGGAAGAGGTAGCGGCGGCGCTCGAACATCGGCGTCATTTGATCGCAGAAGCCGGTACGGGTACGGGCAAGACGCTTGCCTATCTGATCCCGATCATTCTGAGCGGGCGCCGCGTGGTGATCTCCACCGGCACCAAGAATCTGCAAGAGCAGCTCTTCACCAAGGACCTACCCTTTCTCAAACGGCTGTTCCCGGACGTGCGCGCCACCCTGATGAAAGGCCGCGCGAACTATCTTTGCCGTCAGAAGCTTTACGATCTCGAGCGCCAGCCCGTCTTGAACGGTCTCGAAGAAGTGGATCTCTACCCCCAGATTCGCAGGTGGGAGGAGCGCACCAAGACAGGAGACCGCGCTGAACTGGCTGGTCTGCCTGACCAAAGCGAACTTTGGGCGCGCATCGACGCTCGCCGCGAGGCGTGCACCGGCCAGAAGTGCGCGCAGTTCGAGCGCTGTTTCATCACCCTGATGCACCAGCGCGCCGCCGAATCTGACGTGATCATCGTGAATCATCATCTCTTCTTCGCCGATCTGGCGCTGAAGCAGACCGACTACGCCACGCTGCTGCCCGACTATCAGGCGGTGGTGTTCGACGAAGCGCATGAGCTCGAGGACGTCGCCACCCGCTACTTCGGCATGCAGTTTTCGAACTATCGACTGGAAGAGCTTGCGCGCGATACGGACCATACGCTGCGCGAGAAGGATCTGCGCTCGGCCGAGGTGGGGAACGCCGTCGCGGACTTACGCCGGCGCGCCGAGACCTTCTTCACCCTTTTCCCTTCCCGCGAGGGCCGATTCGCCTTTCAGAATCGCGAGCAATTCCTGGAGGCAAACCGCGCGGCCTACGGGTCACTGTTGAATGCGCTCCTTCGAGTCGAAACCGAGCTTAAGCGCACGAAGGACCGGCCGGAAGAGATCAACAACCTGGCCCGGCGCGCCGCCGAGTTGCGAGGCACGCTGGAAATGGTGATTGAAAGCGACGATCGCAACTTCGTCTTCTGGTGGGAACGGCGTGGCCGGGGAGTCTTTGTGGAGGCGTCGCCGATCGACGTTTCGGCCATTCTGCGCCAGCGCCTCTTCGACCAGGTGGAGACCACGATCCTGACCTCGGCGACGCTCGCGGTGTGCGGCACCTTCGATTTCCTCAAGCGCCGGCTCGGCCTGGATCAGGCGGCGGAGCACGTCTTTCCCTCGCACTTCGATTTCAAGAGTCAGGCGCTGCTTTACACGCCGTCTCAGATGCCTGACCCGCGCGACCCGGACTTCGGCCGTCGCGCGGCTGACGAAGTTGTGGAGATTCTGAAGGCCACGCACGGCCGCGCCTTTGTTCTGTTCACGTCCTACCAGCAAATGCGCGACGTGTACGAGCGCGTGCGTCCGCGACTGCGCTATCCGCTGCTGATTCAAGGCCAGGCGCCGCGCTCGGCGCTGCTGGAGCGCTTCCGCTCCACGCCTCACGCCGTCCTGTTCGCCACCAGTTCCTTCTGGCAAGGAGTGGACGTGCAGGGCGAGCAATTAAGCGCCGTCATTATCGACCGACTGCCGTTCGCTGTGCCTTCGGACCCGGTGGTAGCGGCGCGTATTCACCAATTGAATGAGGACGGCGGCAACGCCTTCGTCGAATACCAGGTGCCGGAAGCCGTGATCGCGCTCAAGCAGGGCTTTGGACGGCTGATTCGCAGCACCACCGATCGCGGCGTACTGGCAATTCTGGACCCGCGCCTCACCAGGAAGCATTACGGTCAGCACTTCTTCGAAAGCCTGCCGGATTACGGGCGCACCACGAGGCTGGACGAAGTCAGGATGTTCATGGGACAGAAAAACGATGTTTGAAGTTTCGATCGATTATTCTTTCGCGGCCGGGCATGCGCTCCGCAACTATAAGGGCAAGTGCGAGAACACGCACGGCCACAACTACAAGGTGCGTGTCACGGTGCAGGGCGAGAAGCTTGATTCCACGGGACTGCTGGTCGACTTCGTCGATCTGCGTCGCGCGGTGGGAAAGATCGTCGACCGGCTCGATCATCAGTTTCTGAACGAACTGCCGCCCTTCGACGAGTTGAATCCCTCCGCCGAAAACATCGCACACTATTTCAGCCAGGAGCTCGAGCCGCATGTGAATCAGAACGGCGCGCGGCTCCAGTCGGTCACCGTCTGGGAGACCGACACCAGCTTCGCCACCTACCGGCCTCAACCGTCCGTCTTGTAGTAGCGCGCCTCCTAGTTGTGGCGTCGATCCGGCGCCCGGGTTAGAATAAGCCCCCGACGACTCACCTGGCGGCCCTTGCTCTTCCCATGACTTCGAGTTCTCGTTACGACGCAATCGTGATTGGCGGAGGCCACAACGGCCTCGTGCATGCCGCGTACCTTGCCCGCGCCGGGAAGAAGGTGCTCGTCTTGGAGCGACGGCACGTGGTGGGGGGCGCCGCCGTTACGGAAGAAATCTTTCCCGGCTTCAAATTTTCAGTGTGCTCGTACGTAGTATCCCTGCTGCGGCCTGAGATCATCCGTGATCTCGACCTGCCGCGGCACGGCCTGGAAATCCTGCCCCTCGACGGAACGTTTACCCCCATGCCGAACGGCGACTATCTCTGGCGCGTGAACGACCACGCCAGGACGCGCCGCGAAATCGCCCGGCACTCGCCGCTCGATGCGGAGGCTTATGAAGAATACGGCACCGCGATGGCGGAGCAAGGCAAGTTCGTTAAACCGATCCTCGGGATGACGCCGCCGGACCCGAGCCGCCTCGGGCCCGATGTCGTGCGCAAGCTGATGTTCCTCGGACGCCGCTTCCGCCAGCTTCCGGAGCCCGACCAATACAATCAAGTCCAGCTTATGACCATGAGCGCGGTGGACTTTCTCGACCAATGGTTCGAGACCGACGTGCTCAAGGCCACCATGTCGGCCTCGGGGATCATCGGAACCTTCCTCGGCGTTCGCTCGCCCGGCACGGCCTACGTTCTGCTGCACCATTACATGGGCGAGATCGACGGTGCCTTCCGGTCCTGGGGTTTTTCGCGAGGCGGCACAGGCGCCATTTCAAATGCGATTGCCGCCGCCGCACGTGAGTTTGGAGCCGAGATTCGTACTCAGGCGCCCATCGCTCGCATTCTCGTGAAGAACGGGCGAGCCACCGGCGTGGCGCTCCAGAATGGAGACGAGTTTGAGGCTCGCGTGATCTCGTCAAGCGTCGATCCCCGGCTGACTTTTGTGCGCATGATCGAGCCCGGCCATCTACCCGAGGAGTTTCTGGAGCAGGTGCAGCACTACAAGTTCCGCGGATCATCCGGCAAGGTGAACCTGGCGCTCGACGCGCTACCGGATTTCAAATGCCTGCCTGGAGTTGGTCCGCACCTGCGCGGCGCTATCTCCATCTCGCCCAGCGTCGACTACATGGAGCGCGCTTATGACGAGGCCAAGTACGGCCGCTACTCGCGAAGGCCTTACATCGATTGCGTGATCCCGTCCCTTACTGATCCCTCGGTAGCGCCGCCCGGCAAACACGTGATGTCCTGCTTCGTCCAATATGCTCCCTATCACTTGAAGGAAGGAAGTTGGGACGAGCAGCGCGAAGCCTTCGGCGACACAGTGATCGAGACTTTGGCCGAGCACGCGCCCAACATCAAGAACATCATCCGGGGCCGCCAGGTGCTGACGCCGCTCGACCTCGAGCGTGAGTTCGGTCTTAGCGAAGGCAACATCTTTCAGGGCGAACTCTCACTCGAGCAGCTGTTCTTTTTGAGACCAGTGCCGGGCTGGGCGCAGTACCGGACACCCCTCAAAGGCCTGTACCTGTGCGGATCGGCAGCGCATCCGGGCGGGGGGATCATGGGCGCTCCGGGCCGGCTGGCGGCGGTCGAAGTGTTGAAGGATTGGAAAAGCTGAGACGAAGAAGTTGGAAGTCACTGCTGTCCCTGCCATGCCAACCAGCCGCGATGTCATCATAATCGGTGCCGGACACAACGCGCTCGTGACGGCTTTCTACCTCGGGCGAGCCGGACTGCATCCGCTAGTCCTTGAGCAGCGGCCGGTGCCGGGCGGCGCTGCGGCTACCGAGGAGTTTCACGCTGGATTTCGCATCTCGACGTACGCCCACGCCGCAGCTTCGCTCAGCCCGCGAATTGTGCGAGACATGGATTTGGCCCGGCTCGGACTGGAAATGATCCGGGCCGACCCCGCCGTTTTCGCGCCCCTCGATGATGGCCGGGCGCTTGTTCTCTATCGCGATACGGCGCGAGCGGCGCAATCAATCGCACGGTTTTCGAAGCGAGACGCTGAGAGATATCCCGAATTTGCCGGCGTGGTCGCGAGGCTCGCAGGTGTTCTCGCGCCGCTCATGCACAAGACTGCGCCGGGCCTCGGTGCGGCTGTGCCGGGAGACCTGTGGGCCCTGCTCGGCGCCGGCCGGGCGCTGCGGGGCCTCGGCTCGCGGGACATGTTCCGATTGCTGCGCTGGGGCCCGATGGCGGTGGCTGATCTCGTCGCCGAGTGGTTCGAGTCAGAGCCATTGCGTGCAGTCATAGCTTCGCGCGGAATCTTCGGAGCAGGGCTCGGACCATGGTCGGCGGGGTCAGGCGCACTCCTGCTCTTGCGTGCGGCATTCGATCCCGAGCCTACCTCCGGAGTGTGGTTTGTGCGGGGCGGCATGGGAAAACTGGCAAGCGCTATGGCCGGGGCCGCCACCCGTGCCGGTGCTGAGATTCGCACCAATGCCGCCGTGGCCGGGATCAATGTTCGGGATGGCGCGGTCACCGGAGTGACCCTCCAGAGCGGAGAAGAGATTCCAGGTTCGGCAGTGATCTCCGGGGTCGACCCGAAGCGAACCTTTCTTGGATTGGTGGGGCCTGCCAATCTGGAGCCCCAGTTCATCGGTCGAGTGCAAAACTACCGTTGCAAAGGCGTGCTTGCTAAAGTCAACCTGGCGCTGGCAGGTCTGCCGTCTTTCACTGCCGTAGCCCAAACGCCGGACGGCGGCAGCGCGCTTACCGGGCGCATCCACATCGGTCCGGAGATTGACTACCTCGAACGCGCCTTTGATGCCTCCAAGTACGGCGGGTTTTCGGCTGAACCTTACCTGGAGGCGGTGATTCCTTCATTGTCTGATCCAACGCTGGCCTCTCCGGGTCAGCACGTGATGTCAATCTATGCTCAGTTCACTCCTTTCCAGCTTCGCGGAACCGACTGGAACGCGCAGCGCGAGAATCTGGGTGCGGCTATAATCCAGACATTGGGCCGCTATGCGCCGGACCTGCCCAGCCTCGTCCTTCATCGTCAGGTCATCACGCCACTCGATCTTGAAGATCAGCTCGGCCTGACCGGCGGCCACATTTTTCATGGCGAATTGGCGCTCGATCAACTTTTCAGCCTGCGTCCCCTGCTCGGCTGGGCCGCTTACCGCACGCCGCTGTGGGGTCTTTACCTGTGCGGTTCGGGCACTCATCCTGGAGTCGGTCTCAGCGGCGCCTCGGGTGCGAACGCAGCACGCGAGTTCTTGAGGGATTGGAAAAAGCGCCGCCGTTCGTGACTTGTCAGCGCCAATTATGAAGGATTGCAAAATACAGTGACGGTAGCGCCGCTCTATGAGCGGCGAAAGACGCCGGTCGCAGACCGGCGCTACAGCAGCGGTCGTCCCTGTATTTTGCAATGCTCAACAGGGCATCTCACCGCAGCGGGCGACGTTCCAGTATCACTCCCGAAGCGTCCGGCATCTAAGTTAACAGGGGCCGACTTACGGGGTAGTAAATCGGCATCAAATTGTTGTACTGTTGCAATCCCTGGAAAATAGCGAGTCTGTGTGTTGCAGTTGAAGCATGGAAGGTTGAAAAGCAGAGCGGTCTGCAATCTCATGCGCAACCTTCAATGCCGTCATCCGAGGTGGATATAAGCCGTGGCTTCGAAAACAAAAAGACCGACTGATTTTAACGAACTGCCGATCCTGCCAGTGCGCGATACGGTGCTGTTCCCGAACGCGATCCTGCCGCTGACTGTTGGTCGCGAGAGTTCTCTCAAGCTGATCAGCGAACTCAAGGACGAGGAGAAGCTGATCGGCGTCATCTCGCAGCGCGACCCGCGGGTGGAGAATCCGCAGCCTGCGGACCTGTTTCAGATCGGCACTGCGGCCTTCGTGCACAAGATCATCAAGCTGCCGAGCCAAAGCCTCTTCATCTTCGTGGAAGGGTTGCAGCGCATCGCGCTGGATGAAGTTGTGCAGACGGAGCCTTTCCTCCGCGCTCGCGTTCGACCCCTGCAGGACATCATGGCGGAGCCGAAAGAGGCCGACTTTGAGGCCTTGGTTCGGAGCGTGACCGCCCTCTTCCAGCAGGTGGTGCAGCTTTCGCCGACGCTTTCGGACGACCTACAGACGGTGGCCATGAACATCGAAGATCCGTCGCGCCTGGCGGACTTCATCGCCGCCAATCTGCCCTCGATCTCCAACACCGAGCGCCAAGAGTTGCTGGAGAGTCTCGATCTCAAGGGGCGTCTGGACCGCCTGATGAAGCAGTTGGCCCGGGAGGTCGAGGTTCAGCAACTTAGGTCGAAGATCCAGTCGGACGTGCAGGATCAAGTGACGCAGAGCCAGCGCGACTACTACCTGCGCGAGCAGATGAAGGCCATTCAGCGTGAGCTCGGCGAGGAAAACGAGCAGGCGGAAATCGAGGAGCTGCGCCAGAAGATCGAAGCGGCGAGCATGAGCGAGGAGGCTTACAAGGAAGCCAGTCGCGAGCTGAAGCGCCTCGCGCGCATGTCGCCTGCGGCCGCCGATTATCACGTCACTCGCACGTACCTTGACTGGCTTGTGGCCCTCCCCTGGAACAAGTTCACCGAACTCAAGGTGGACCTCGCCAAGGCTCGCGAAGTGCTCAATGCCGATCACTACGATCTGGAAAAGCCTAAGGAACGGATCCTGGATTACCTGGCCGTGCTGAAACTGAAGCCGGAGATGAAGGGACCGATCCTTTGCCTGGTGGGACCGCCCGGCGTGGGCAAGACCTCGCTGGCAAAATCCGTGGCGCGGGCGCTCGATCGCAAGTTCGTGCGCATCTCGCTCGGAGGCATCCACGACGAAGCTGAGGTCCGCGGTCATCGCCGCACCTATATCGGCGCCTTGCCTGGCCAGATTATCCAGGGCGTTCGGCGCGTCGAAGCGCGCGATCCGGTGTTCGTGCTCGACGAGGTCGACAAGATCGGGCGCGACTTCCGTGGCGATCCGTCTTCCGCGCTTCTCGAAGTGCTGGATCCGGAGCAGAATTCGCATTTTCGCGACAACTACCTGGACGTGCAGTTTGATCTCTCTCGCGTGCTCTTCATTTGCACGGCCAACGTGCTCGACACTATCCCGCCGGCGCTGCTCGATCGCATGGAAGTGCTCGAGCTGCAAGGTTACACGGAGGAAGAGAAGGTGGAGATCGCGTTTCGCCACCTTATCCCGAAACAGACGGAAGCAAACGGCATCAAGGAGAACGAACAGATCGAGTTTACGCGCGAAGCTGTGGGCCACATCATCCGCAGCTACACGCGCGAAGCCGGCGTGAGGAACCTCGAGCGGGAGATTGCGACGGTGTGCCGCAAGCAGGCGCGCCGCATCGCCGAGGGTGCAAACGAGAAACTGGTCGTAACGGCGGTGACACTCGCTGCCGATCTCGGTGTTCCGAGGTTCCGCCTCGACGCCGAACTGATCGAGCGTACCCGGAAACCCGGCGTGGCCGTGGGTCTGGCCTGGACTCCGAGCGGAGGCGACGTGCTCTTCATCGAGACCACGGTGATGAAAGGCGGAAAGAACTTCACCATGACCGGCCACGTGGGCCAGGTGATGCAGGAGTCGATGCAGGCGGCGCTGGCATGGGTGCGCAGCCACGCGCTCGAATACAACATCGATCCGGACTTTTTCAAGGATCACGACATTCACATTCACGTTCCGGCGGGCGCCATCCCCAAAGACGGACCTTCGGCCGGTGTGACGATGGTAACGTCTCTCGTTTCGGCGCTCACGAAACGGCTTTTGCGCCCTCGCGTCGCCATGACGGGCGAGATTATGCTAAGCGGGCAAGTGCTGCCAGTAGGCGGCATCAAGGAGAAGGTGCTGGCTGCTAAACGGGCCGGAGTGTCGGAGGTCTTCCTTCCAGCCGAGAACGAACCCAACCTCCGGGAAGATCTGACGCCGGAATTGCTCGAGGGGTTGGAGGTCCATTTCGCCCGCAGCATCCACGAGGTTGTGGACCAAGCTCTGGAGACGGAAACGGCGGAAGCTACGCGGCCCGCTGCGGAGCCTGTGGTGTCTGAGGTCCCTGTGGGGCTGCCCCACTGAGCGCGGCGCCGGCTTTCTTGCTGGCATGTCGCGGCTTGTAGCCGTCCGGAGCTTGCGCACGCCACGCGCTCTGCCTATACTTGTAGCGATCCCTCGATCCGACTGCGGTAAGCATCAGCCGAAGCTGAGGGCCTGTAGCTCAGGTGGCTAGAGCGCACCCCTGATAAGGGTGAGGTCGGTAGTTCAACTCTACCCAGGCCCACCAATCAATTCAGTGAGTTAGTCACACTCACCTTTTCACCTTCCGGCAGTTGGTGCACATTCTAGTGCATAGCACTCGCAATCGCATCCTGTTTTGGTGACTCAGCGATCGCGTCCAAGGCCGTCCGCTTGGCTTCCATCCGAATGTGCGAATAATGTTCGATCATCCTTCGGCTGAGATGGCCGATATCGATGGCCCGTGCCCGTTAATCAGTCCTGTGGCGGGCGGTAAGGGACCCTCTATTCGACCTGGAAATCGTACACAAAGCCCCTCCCGGCCATCACGGAGGCGTGCTCCTCTCCCCGCAACATGTAGAAGGCATATTGGCCTTCCTGCAATTTCTGCGCAGGCACGATTCTGTAAAGTCCAGCCTCAACTTCGCTGGCATCGAAGTCTATCTGATGGCGGACGGAAATACCCTTGCTAGACCGCCAGATTCCCTGAGCCGCAACTTCGAACTGACGGCGCCCGTGCTTAACGGTCATGCGTGTCAAAACCAAATCCAGACCCTCTTCCTCCACTTCGCTCCGGGAATCCGTCCGGAAGTAGAAACCCGGCGTCGGGCTCAGCGTGACATGTGCATGCTCGCCCGGAATCTGGGTGTTGGTCCTGGCCGCGTGAATACCGACTGTAGCTGCCGAGGCAAGGCGGCTGCCACTGCGTTCGAACGAGGTGACCCTGCCTTCAATGCGCTGCAGCTTGCTGTCGCCGGAACCTAGCGTGTAGAGTCCCGGCTCTTTTGGCACTAACGGCGCGGCCGCCTCGGCGGAATGAGACGCGGGAAGATTGAGGAACGCCTGATCAACGTAGACGTCCTTGCCGTCGTCGGTTCGCACTTCGGCCATTCGGCCCTCGGGCCCTACGTTTTTCTTCAGGACCGATACGGATTCACCGCAGGTGAAGGCCCCGATTATATTGTCAGCGGCCGGTTCTGCGAATACGGCCAGCGCGGCTCGAGTGCCGCGGCAGTTCACGCTGGCGCTAACTGCATCGGACGGTGCTGGCTCCCGGGGAGCCGACCCTGCCTCAGCGCTTACCCGCGCAGTTTGTGGCGCCGCGCTTTGCTCTTGAGGGGCAGCGGATCGGCACACGATGACAATCAGCGTCAGCAACAAAAGCACGCCAAGCTTCCTCACAGTGACCTCCACCGATTTGAGTTAGGGCCCAGGGCCAGGATGCCCCAGAGTCGTTCGGCCGGCAAGGCGTGCCCCTTTTCCGCCCGGCGTGCGGATCACGCGCCACAAGGCGATTCTGTGCGAGCGCCGGCCACGGGAACGCAAAAAGGCGGCAAGCGGACGGACACATTTTCAATTTTATGCGCATTCGCTGCGGAAAGGCCACTGGCGCCCGACACCCCCAACGTCATCTAGCCTGTGTGGGGTAAGGGGTCCGGCTCGGGTGCTGGCAGTCCCGAGCCACATCCTCGAAATTTGGTGCACATTTTGATGCACACCCAGATCAAACGTGATGGTAGGTGCCGGTAAGGAAGAACATGGCCCTAGCCCTTCCCCACCGGCATAAATGGCGGGTTCCCGCAAGTGGTGGTAATTGGCGTCTAGCCTATCTCTCTTACAACTGATAAGGGTGAGGTCGGTAGTTCAACTCTACCCAGGCCCACCAACTTAATCTGCTAGTAGCGCCACTCAGCCTTTTTCAACTTAGACAGTTGGTTACCATTTTCCGCACAACTGGGTCAAAATTGGCTTGTTTGGGTGCAGATACGAGAGGCCCAAGGCCGCTCACAGCGACGGCAGGATAGTGCTGGACCGATGGCCAAGGGCATTAGCCGGGAGGCGGTCTCAAATGACACGAGAAGAGGCGACGAATCTGATTCTAGCGGCCAAACGGGCCAAGAGCGTGACGTTTGCGGAAATCGCTGCGGTCGTGAAGCGGCACAAGGTCTGGACAACAGCCGCCCTGCTGGGTCAGGCAAGCATGAGCGAGGAAGAGGCGGCTTTGGTCGTAAGTTACCTGGGTCTGCCGAGGGAAGTGAGCGCTACGCTGCAAGAGTGTCCAAGTAAAGGCTCGCTTGGCGGACCCGTGCCGGTGGATCCGCTGATCTACCGGTTGCATGAGATCACTCAGGTGTACGGCACAACAATCAAGGCCTTGATTCACGAAATGTTCGGCGATGGAATCATGAGCGCGATCGATTTCGAGCTCGACATCGAGCGCGTCTCTGATCCTCACGGAGACCGAGTGAGCATCACCTATAACGGTAAGTTTCTCCCGTACCGCAAGTGGTGAACGTCCGATTGTTGGATTACAGAGGTGTTTGCCTGGAGGAACTCGGCTGCTGAGGGTAAAACAGTATGTCGGCCCTCAACTTTCGACGCCCTGGGGGTGCCGTTCCTTGACGTGGTCCAGAAACGCTGCCCACACTTCGGCTGCTCCTTCCTTGTAAGCTCGGTCCTCGGGGAAAGCAAACGTTTGGTCACACAAGGAGCACTTGTAAAGCAGGGATTGTCCCTTGATCCAGGGCGACATTGTAAGGTGGGCTTTCTCGGTCATCGAACTGCGGGACTCCTTTCCCATCGTGATGAATTGCTGCTACTTGACTGGGCCAGCGTCAGCTTCGAATCCCGTGCTGATCTAGCCCGCAGCGGATCGGCCGCGGCACCGCCGGACTGCCCTGGGCCGCCTCCTAAATTTTCCTGTTTGTGTGGGATAGGCCGCTATAGACGGAAATACGATTCTGGCATAAGAGAATTGGGGACACGCTCCTCGTTTTTTCGAGGTCTGGCGGCGCCTGACGACGTCACGGATGGAACTTGCGCACGGCGTGAGGAAAAAGAGCGCCTGCGGGGTCAGTCCGCGAGATGATGCAGCAATGCGTAGCGGATCAGCTCGGCGGTGGTCGTCATATTCGTCTTGTTCAGGATGTGCGCCCGATGTGTGCTCACGGTCGGCACGCTCAGATGCAGTTCCTCAGCGATCTGCGTCACGGTTCTGCCCAAGGCGATCATCCGCAGCACTTCGAATTCGCGGGGAGAAAGCTTCTCGTGAGCAGGCCCCTCCGACTGGACATCAAGGTCATAGGCAAGCTTTTCGCCAAGGGCGGGGCTCACGTAGCGTCCTCCGGCCAGCACTTTTCGGATGGCCTTGATCAATTCTTCGGGTGCGCTCTCCTTGTTCATGTACCCGGAGGCCCCGGTTTTGAGCGCCCGCTTGCCTAATTGGCCTTCGGGATGCACGCTCAAGACCAACACGGGGAGTTTGGGGCGCAGCTTCTTGAGGTCGGCGAGGACGTCAAGTCCGCTTCGTCCTGGCATCGTCACATCCAGGATCACGAGATCCCAGTCCTGGTTCTGCACTTTGGAAAGAACCTCTTGCGCATTCCCAGCTTCTCCACCGATCACGTCTTTGAGCTCGCGCACCAGGATCTCTTTCAATCCCCGGCGCAGGATGGCATGATCGTCGGCAATCAGGATTCTGATCACTTGATGTCCTTTGGTGGTATGGTCTCGGGAATTCGGACTCGGACCGTGGTACCCTCTCCTGGGTCGCCGGTAATGGTGAGTTCGCCTCCGAGCAGCAGAGCTCGCTCTCGGATTCCCAGGATTCCCAAGGAGCTGCCGGCCGAAAGTTGCTCTTCGCTGACCCCTGTCCCGTTATCGTGGACTCTCAAGGTCAGATTGCTATCCTCTTTGGCCAGTCGCACGCTCACCACGGTCGCGTTCGCATGACGCACTACATTCGTCAACGTCTCCTGAAAGATGCGAAACAGCGCCGTCGCGCGCTCCTGGTCGATCGCGATATCTTCCTGCGGCAAGTCCAACTGGCACTTGGTGCCGGTGCGGCCCTCGAAATCGCCCGCCGCCCATTCGACGGCAGCGACCAGCCCCACCGCGTCGAGGATCGCCGGCCTGAGTTCGGTGGAGATTCGGCGCACCGATTGAATCGTCTCATCCACCAGTTTCAGGATGGACTCAGACGCTGGTTTCTGATCTGCCGGCAGCTCGCGACTCAAAGAGCTCAAGTCGATCTTGATGGCCGTCAAAGCCTGGCCCAGTTCGTCATGAATCTCACGCGCCACTTTAGTCCTTTCTTCTTCCCGGACACTCTGTAACCGGGCAGCGAGCGCGCGTAACTGGTCGCGCGATCTCTGTAGCTCTTCCTCCGTCCGCTTGCGCTCCGTCACATCCATAATTACGCCATATCGTTCCACGACTTCCCCAACCTCGTCAGTTACCGGATAAACTACGTCGCGGATGTGCTTGATCGAGCCGTCCGGAAGCACAATTCGATAGTCGACTTCATCGGATTCCTTTTGAATTGCCGCCGCCTTGAGCCCCTCCTCGACTTTGGGACGATCTTCGGGGTGAATTCTCGGAAGAAACGTTTCATTGACGCTGGCACTTGTCTCGGCGGGATCGAAACCAAAGATGCGATATGTTTCTTGCGACCAGTAGAGTTCTCCCGAGGAAAGACTCAGGGCCCAGCTGCCGGTGTGGCTCAGCCGTTGGCCTGCTGCCAGGTAGGCCTCGCTGCGCCGCAACGCCTCTTCCGCCCGCTTTCGGTCCTCGATATCGACACCGGATCCATACCATTTAACGATGTTCCCCCCCTCGTCGCGCAGGGGCAGGGAGCGAACCAGGAACCAGCGATATTCTGCGTCAGCCCGCCGCAAGCGCATTTCGTCCTCGGACGGATTGCCAGCGGCCATGTCCGCGAGCCACTTTTTCATGACACGCGGAAGATCGTCGGGATGAACTACGCGCGTTGGCTCTTCAAGTCCCTCCTGCAAGGAAAGGCCCGTATAGTCCAGCCAAACCTGATTGAGGAAATCGACGGCACCGTCGGGCCGGAGGCTCCACGCCATGGTGGGAATTGTGTCGATGATATGCCGGAGGCGATCTTCGCTTCGCCGCAGCGTTTGCTGGGCTCGCTCCCCCGCCAGAATGTTGTTTAAGAGTCGCTCGACTTCCTGTGAAGCTTGATTCGGCTTCGGAAATTCATCGGGCGGAACATAGTAAGGATTCTTGCAAATGACGGCCCCGCAAACCACGAGAGGGTGAGTGCGAATAACGTCCAGGGTGAGTTCGGGCGGAAAGAGCTGACGGTTGTATTGGCACAATACCACACAATTGTATTGGGTCAGCGTGTGCGTTACCCGGCTTTCGTACTGCATCCACTGCTCGACTCCCGGTGCGCCGCGGACCACCCATTCAGTTTCGCCCGTCGCGCGCAGCGCGGAAAATCCCTGGCTCATCGCCTCAGCCGCCGCATCCGACCAGAACGACCACATCCATTGCGGATCGAAGGATCCGTGCTTCAGATAAGCGGTCTCCTTCTTTTTCAGCACCAGGCTGCCGGTCCTGATGGCGCGCTCGACGTCGATGCCGCCGGCATACATCGCCTCCCGCACAGCCGCCTCCGTCCCATCGTCGGTGATGTAGATGCAATTCTCGCCGCGGTCGAGGCCAAACCGGATGAAGGGAATGGCCACGGCGAAGCGCTCCTCGGGGCCCTCATAGATCACGCACAGGTGCTGGTGCGGCGTCAGCTGTTCCAGGGCCGAAAGCAACGGCGTGTCATGCGCGCTGTTTATTTGCATGAGTGTTCCCTCGTTCGAATGTTGATCATGGGCTCTTCCAAACCCGGACGCCCAGCCTCGTCGAGCATCGCGTCGACAGCAGCCGTGTTTTCGTTCACGACCGAAGCCAGAGTCTGCGGTCCCGAGTAGGGATTCGAGCCGGGGCCTGTCGAACCGATCTGAGTATATCGACATTTTTCGGCCTCGGGGCTGCCTTCAATTCTAAAGGACTTACATCAACCTATGACTCTTCATAAGTGTGCAGCAATTGCACACTTTTGCCAAAAAACAGACCCGAAATCACCCGTCCCGGAACGAAAGTTGCATTCAAAAAGCCACAATATTGGAACTCGGGGCGCTGTCGGAACCGGGGCCTCAAAATCTAGACTTTCGGGTAAGCGGTCAAGGTTGGCCCGCGCCCGGGAGGGTCAGGAGACCGCAGGGCGGGAGTGAAGGCACAGAGGCCGGGGCCCGGGCCCCGACGGGAAAGGCGGAGCGGTCAGCGACCGTTATGGTAAAGAAAAGCTGCAGACCGAGAGCGCGATTTGCGCTAGTTTCTTGCTTGGGCCACCTTCGATTCTAAAGGACTTTTATGATCTATGGCTTTTAATAAAGTGTGCAACAATTGCACACCTAGGCCTTGATTTGCATTCATAGGGACACACGTCGCACATTTTGGCCGACTTTATGGGAGCACTTTTTCAAGCGCCCGCCGGCACTGATTTCCATTGGAATGCGGGAAACGAAGACAGCGGATTAAGCTGACAGGAAGGTACAGTTTGGTTTCGGTAGTGTCTGGACGTGGGTTGCCATCGACGGCGACACAAAGTAGTGCCCTCGTTCTTGGTGGGGAATCGAGACGTTCATAGTGCTCACATGTTTATGCAAAACTTGGCCCACCGCATCGACAGCCGGATTCAACTCACCACGGACGGACTGCGAGCATACCTTGTTGCGGTTCAAGGGGCCTTCGGCTTGGACGTGGACTTTGCCACCTTGCACAAAATGTACGGGATTCCAGAAGCGGGTGAGGGCGAGCGCCGTTATATGCATCGGATGCAAGGCACGGACAGTGAGCGGCAATCCCGATCCCGAACACGTATCGACCAGGTACATCGAACGCCAGAACCTCTCAATGCGAATGGGAATGCGCCGGTTCACGCGCCTGACAAACGGCTTCTCAAAGAAAATCGAAAACCACGCTTACGCTATCGCTGTGTTTACAATGCACTACAACTTTTGCGTCCATAAGACCCTTCGCGTCACTCCCGCTATGGAAGCCGGACTCACCGATCACGTCTGGACTGTTGAAGAAATGCCTGAGGCTATTGATGTAGCCTAACACGTAAGTAGCGTTCAGTTATCCACAAAAACCACTTGACATTCGTTAGTTAACTAAGAGATAATAATTCTCCCAATGGAGATTCAGAGCTTGACAGCAGTTGGTATAATCCCTTGGTCGATTTTTGCAACTGTTCGACCAGGTGATCCATCCAACGGCGTGTAGGGAGAAAACCAATGGGAACTTTATATCTTTCTGCGGACCCCAGCTTTTGTTCGGGCATCGCAAGGGTTTTCGATTTCGGGGGCACGTTCAACGCCTACAATCATGCGGCCACTGGTGCCCAAGCAGACGGTATAGGGATTCTGTGGGACTGGGCAATTGTCGGCAACGACTTATGGGGTGCGGTTCACGCTTGCGAAGACAGATTGAATATTGTCAAACTTCAGACTGAGCCTGAACTTGTTACGCGCTGAAAATCCGTGTCGAAGACCGGTAAGAACCGCCCTGCTAAATGGATATCCCAGCCCAAGCCTGAGGAGACTCTGGCTCGCTTTGCCGTCACTTCTCAGAACTTTTCGGGTCCAATTCCGCCACCAGAATTGCTGCGAAGATACGAGGAACTTCTGCCTGGCTCTGCTGACAGGATTATTTCGATGGCGGAAAGGCAAAGTTCCCATCGGCAGGGTCTGGAATCTAGGGTCGTTTCCTCTAACTGCGCCAACGAGCGATTAGGCTTGATCGCCGGAGCGATAATCTGCGTCGGAACCATAGCAGCAGGAACATTCTTGATTCTTCACGGCAAGGACGCCTCGGGACTTGCAGCCATTGTTACCGCTCTTGCTGCACCTCTTGGGGTATTCATCTACGGAAAGTCTAAGCAGAGGAAGGACCTTCAGGCTCGTCAACAGGGCATTATCGAAGCCGCAAAATCCACCCAGATTAGTTAGCCACCTCGCACGTCTCTTGCCACAGAAAAGTCAAAACCGGACACTGCCCAACAATTGCACACTTTGCCCAAAGCAGGCCCGAAATTATCGTCGGGCAGGCGCGGACCTTTTCAGGTCTGCGCGTCTCCACGTCACGCCCTACCGAATGAAGATTTAGGGTGAACGACAAACGAGACAATCTCGCAGACCCAGGGGGTCTCGCCAACAAGCCCGACATCCGCCCTCACCTCAGATGGGACGAGCTTCACCATCGTTTGGAAGTCTGAGTGAACTACGAGAAGAGCGTCCTCACGGCGCCCCAGTGGCGCTGCGCGGCTTTCCGGCGACGCCACTTCAGGAATCGCAGCTGCAGCATGGGTTTCGTTTGAGGTTGGGTGCTAATAAGCCTTCGGCTAAATTTCGCTTGAGAAATGACATCGGGGTAGATAGCAGCTCGTGGACTTGTGGGCAGCAATCCGACTTGATATGTTGACCTGCATATGACACCGCGTCAGCGGGATCTCACCAAAAAAGGAGGCTGTATGAGACATCTGTTTCGCGAGCCGTCAATTCTTCTCGCCTTGGTTATCGCCTTTCTTCTGACACTCTTTCCGCAGCCGGTTTCGGCGCAGTATACGGTTTCCAATTTAGTGTCCAACGACAGCGCTTTCAGCCCGCTGAATATCGATCCGAACCTGGTGAATGGCTGGGGTCTGGCATCGTTCCCGAACGGCCCCTGGTGGGTCTCGAACCAAAACAGCAGCACCAGCACCCTCTATGATGGCGACGGCACCATCGTTCCCCTCGTGGTCCAGATTCCTTGTGTGGCGAGCGGAACGGTCACCGTGCCTTGTCCTTTCCCCGGAGAGGGGCTTCTGTTTGAACCGAACAACGGGATGTTCAATTTCTTCGGCCCCACCGGCGTCGTGGCCAATCCCTACGCTTCGGCTTTCATCATCCCCGGCACCAGCTCATCCGCCCAGTTCATCTTCGCCACGCTCGACGGGTTGATCGTCGGCTGGAACTCCAGCGTCAACGCGACGCAGGGGGTAGTCATTGTCAATCGTAACTCGGTCGGGGCTTCGTACAACGGACTGGCCCTTTCCGGTCCGCCCAGTGACCCTCACCTTTACGCGACCAACACCGTCACGGGGGGCGAGGTTGATGTCTTCGACCGGCATTTTAACCTCGTGAACTCTTTTCCGGCCGATTCGAATGTGCCTGTGAACTTCGCCCCTTACGGCGTCGACACCATCGGAAACAAGTTGTATGTGACTTATTTCAGCTTCGTGGGTTCGGCCGGGATCCTCGACGTTTGCGATCTGGCAACCAGCTTCACAAATCCAAAGTGCCGGAGACTTTTTGCCAGCCTGGGGTCTTCGCCAGTCCTGGCCTCACCCTTTGGAATGGTTCGCGCGCCGGACAATTTCGGTCCTCTCAGCAACAAGCTGCTGGTCGGCAACGTGGATGACGGGCTGATCCACGCTTTCGAGTCGGATACCGGTCGTCTGATCGGAACCTTGCGCCTGACCGACGGCTCGGATTTTTCGGTTCCTGGATTGTGGGACCTGGGTTTCGGCAGCGGGAACGCTTCGAATGGGGCCACCAACCAGCTCTTTTTCAGCTCCGGACCTTGTCCTCCTTTGTCGGGGACCTGCCCCGTTCAGCTCTATGGCGATGGGCTTTTTGGCGTCATCGCGCCGGCAGGCAACGACGCGCCGGGAGCAGGGCGTTAGCCGCGAACGTGACCACCACGTTTATAAGGCTGGTGTGGTGTCCGTGAAAACGCTGAACAGTCGACATCGGGACCAATCAGCGCTTTTGGCAGCGCCCCTGGCCACCATGGGTGGCGACGACATTGTCTTTTATGTCGTCGCCTCACGTAGAATCTTGCGCGCCTCAAGCGATAGGGTCCATCGATAGAATCGGGCGGCCTTCCAGATAATACGCCGTGTCCTAATTTGGCGAGTGTCCCCCTAACCAGCACCGCTACCCTCGACTTTCGTTTCCAGTTGCGGTTAACCTATCCATTGGCCGACAGCAGACAGCATACGGAGACCGGACGGAGGCTCTGGACGTTAGTGTGCCGTGAGCAACAGGCCCGGCGTCAGGAGGCGAGGCGGACTGCCGGTGAGGGACGCCGATGAGCAACCGAAACGGACATAGGAGCGAGAGTGAACGCAGAATGGACCGCATCGAGCGCTCCATTGCACTCTCCGAGGAACGGGCGGTACGGGACCACGCGCGCTGGGAAGTACGAATTCAGCGCATTGAGGCGGGCCTCGAGCGAAACAACCGCATAGTGGCGCAAAACAACCGCATTGTCACGATGCTCGCCCGAGAGGGGCGGAAGCTGCGTGGCGACGTGCGCCAGCACGAGACCCGGGTGGCCGAGCACGAGCGGTGGCTGGTGCAGCACGATCAGAAAATGAGTGAGATGCAGGAAAAGCTCGATGCGCTGATTATGATCGTCGACGGCTGGTTTCGCTCTAACGGCGGGCGCGCCGCAACGAATCGATAATTCCTCGGGACAGAGGTCAGCAGCGGAGAGGCTGATATCGGGCTCCTTGCTCGCAGCTCCTGGCTTGATCCTGGTTTGAACTAATACCCGTGGCTTGCAGCTCTTGGCTTTCTGACTTCCGACTCCTGACTTCTGACTTCTCTTCTCAATCGCGGAGGCAATCACTGTTGCAACTCGATCTTCTTAGTAACAGAGTACGGACGCACCGCTGCGGCGAGCTTCGGCCTGAGCATGCCGGGCAGCAGGTTTTTCTCGCCGGTTGGGTGTCGCGGCGACGCGACCTCGGCAACCTGATCTTCATCGACTTACGCGACCATACCGGCGTCATACAGGTGGTATGCCGGCCGGAAGTGAGCGCCGAAGTCCACGCCAAGGCCGGACAAGTGCGTTCCGAGTACGTGCTCGGAATCGAAGGCGAGGTTGCGCTGCGCTCGCCCGAGACCGTGAACCGCGACCTCGCAACCGGGGAAGTCGAGGTCGTGGTACGGCAACTGCTCGTGCTGAACGAAGCGCGCACGCCTCCATTCCCGATCGATGACGAAGGACGGCTGAACGAGGAAGCGCGCCTGCGCTATCGTTATGTTGATTTGCGCCGGTCACGAATGCAGCATCATCTGCGCCTGCGCCACGAAGCCAGCCTCGTGGTGCGCAAGCACATGACGGAGCACGGATTCATCGAGATCGAGACTCCCTTTCTGACGCGTTCCACCCCGGAAGGCGCGCGCGACTACCTGGTGCCGAGCCGCGTCCAGCCCGGCAAGTTCTACGCCCTGCCGCAATCGCCGCAGATCTTCAAGCAGATCCTGATGATCGCGGGATTCGACCGCTACTTTCAGATCGTGCGCTGTTTCCGGGATGAAGACTTGCGTGCCGACCGCCAGCCCGAGTTCACCCAGATCGATATCGAAATGGCCTTCCCGACGCGCGACGTCCTCTTTGGCATCATCGAAGGCCTGATGTCCAGGCTGTTCGCGCTGGTGGACGTGAAGCTGCAACGTCCCTTCCTGATCCTGCCTTACGACGAGGCTATGGAGAAGTTCGGCTCGGACAAGCCGGACCTGCGCTTCGAGCTCGCTTGGAAGCGGCTCCACGTGCCCGAGGGCGCGCGGAGCAGGATTCATGTTGCTGAGCCCATCAAGGCGTTGCGTGTTCCCGGCGCGGCGGAGTTCTCGCGAGCCCAGTTGGATAAGCTACAGGAAGTTGCAAAGAAATCCGGCGCCGACTGGTTCTCCTACATCAAAGTTGCAACTCCTGAAGCCCAATCGCCGCTCGCGAAAGTGGGGGGCGAAGAAGCCGTGCGATCGTTAGTCAGCGCCGCCGGAGCGGCTCCGGGCGATCTGGTGCTGCTGCTCGGCTTGAGAGCGAATCCTGCCGCTCCTGGCCGCGGTCATCATCTGGGCATTGAGGCCTTGCGACGTCTCGACTCGGCATCGGGCGACGTGCGCCTCGAGTTGGCTCGCCGGCTCGAGCTGATCAAGCCGGACACATGGGCCTTCTGCTGGGTGGTAGATTTTCCCATGTTCGAGTACGACGAAAAGGGAAAGCGCTACTCGGCCATGCACCACCCGTTCACCTCGCCGCGCGAGGAGGATCTGGACAAGATCGAGTCCGACCCTTCGGCTTGCAAGGCACGCGCTTACGACCTGGTGCTGAACGGCTCGGAGCTCGGTGGCGGCTCCATCCGTATCCATCGGCCCGACGTTCAGCGGCGGGTGTTCAGCACTCTCGGCATTTCGGAAGCGAAGGCTCGCGCCCGCTTCGGATTCCTTCTGGATGCGCTCGAGAGCGGCGCTCCACCCCACGGCGGGATCGCGCTCGGTTGGGACCGCACTATCGCGCTCGCGTGCGGCGAAACCAACATTCGCGAGGTGATCGCGTTTCCCAAGACAGCCAGCGCTACAGATTTGATGTGCGACGCGCCCTCCGCCGTCGATCCGGAGCAACTGCGGGAATTGGAACTCGAGATCAAGACGGCGGAGAGCATGGCGGCTGTGCAGGCGCACCGGAAACAAGAAAATGACGCATTAGACCATTGATTCATTGACTCAATGTTGGCTGCCTCGCCGGGGCTTCGTGTGAACGATCGAATCAATGCGTCGATGGCTCCATGAACCAATACTCTCGATGTCCGTAATCCACATCCTGCCTGATCGTGTCGCCAACCAGATCGCTGCCGGCGAAGTTGTGGAGCGGCCGGCATCGATCGTCAAGGAACTGCTGGAGAACTCGATTGACGCAGGCGCAGCCAGGCTTGAGGTGAACGTGGAGGCTGGCGGCAAGCGGCTGATTCGCGTCGCAGATGATGGCTGCGGAATGGATCGCGATGACGCGCTCCAGGCTTTCGAGCGTCATGCCACCAGCAAGATCCGCCAGGCCGAGGACCTGCTGGATATCGCCACTCTTGGGTTTCGCGGCGAGGCTCTGCCGTCGATTGCAGCCGTTGCCCGCGTAGTGCTCGAGACTCGTGACGCTTCTTCCAACGCCGGTACTCGTGTGGAGATCGCCGGCGGCAGGCTGCGCGATGTCTCCGAACTCGCGTGGCCGGGCGGCACTCGCATCGAGGTGCGCGACCTCTTCTTCAACACCCCGGCGCGGCGCAAGTTCCTGAAGTCGGAATCCACCGAACTTGGCCATATCGCGAGCCTGGTGATGCACTACGGCTTGGCCCATCCTGAAAAAGGCTTCCGCCTCACCTCTGTCAGCAACGAGATCCTCAAAGCTGCGCCTGCGCCCGACGCCCGCACTCGGGTTTACCAGCTCCTGGGCGGCCAGGTGCTCGAACAACTGATCGAGCTCTCGCCCGTGGAGAGACGTGTGCCGTGCGATCCTGCGTTCGGAGACCTTGAACAGAACGAAGCGCCTGAGGCAATCGGAATCGTGAGGCTCACCGGCTTTCTGTCGCGGCCTGAAATCCAGAGGCTGAACCGTAATGAGGTCTACTTCTTCGTGAATCGACGCCTGGTGCGCGATCGCTTGATCCTGCATGCCATCACCGAAGCCTACCGCAACATTCTTCCGCCCAGGATGTTCCCGGTGGCGCTGATCTTCCTGGAGATTCCGCCGCGCGAAGTCGACGTGAACGTTCACCCGTCCAAGACCGAGGTGCGCTTCCGCCACTCCGGCTTCATACACGATTTTACGCGCGACGCGATTCGTCAGGCCTTGATTGAGGCTCGTCCGGTCGCAGCCTTCCCGATGCGGCGCGGGGCGCGCGAAACAGGCCTCGATGACGCCGATGTCGCAGAGAGGCTGGCGGAGGAAGCTCCTGGCTCTGCGCCGCCGGCTCGCTCTCAACCTTCGAGCGGCTCAGCCGATTTTGACAATAAGGCAGCGCCCGAACGCACGCCCGTCCGGAGTGCGTCGCCCGCTGATTCGGGCCTGCCCTTCTCGATCACTCCACCCGCGCCTTCACCTTTCACTCCAAGCGCCGGGTCCGCCCGAGGCGCTGCACTCGCAGGTGACTTCGCGTTGTCAGCTCCCAATCCTGCGCCCATTCCAGGCCGCCTTCCGTTGGAGCCTGTGGCCGATGCCCCTCGCCCTCCCTGGATCCCAAGCCCGGCGACTCAGATGAGACCCAAATGGGCAGGTGAGTTCAGCCAAGAAGCTTCAGTCTCCTGCCAGCCGGGCGACAGCATGGCTGTTCTGGCGCCTCCTCAGAGGTCGATCAGAGGGGCTATAGAACCAGGCTCTGATGGTTCGATCATGCCCACTGACCTGCAACCCCTCGGGCAGGTGGAGGAGAGCTACATTGTCGCCACCAATTCCTCCGGCCTGTGGATTGTAGATCAACACGCCGCTCACGAACGTGTGTTGTTCGAGCACCACCTCCGCCAGGTGCAGGCACGCGAGGTGGAGGGCCAACGGCTGCTTTTGCCGATCATTGTTGAACTCAAGCCGCAGCAGCAGGCCGTCTTCAGCGAGATTGCGGGTGAGCTTGATGCGAATGGATTTGAGGTGGAGCCCTTTGGCCAGCGCACTGTCGCCGTGAAGACGGCGCCGGCAGAGCTTGCCGCTGCCGACGTCGAACGTCTGCTCGTCGAGATTCTGGACACTTTGGGCCAGGAAGCGCGGAGCTTGACTCTCGATGTGCTGAGGAACCGCATCAGCGCCTCATTAGCCTGCCGCGCCGCCGTCAAGATCCACATGCCGCTCGATCGCGCCAAGATGGAATGGCTCTTGAAAGAGCTGGGCAGGGCCGAGTCACCCATGTCATGCCCGCACGGGCGGCCCGTCATGCTGCGTTATACCATCAAGGATCTGGAGCGCGCTTTTCGGCGAATCTAGCTGTGGGTGAGGCTCGCCATTGTGGTAGAGTTTTCCCTCCCAACCGACCGCAGGCTCGTGATGACGGTATGCAGACTCCTCTGATCATTGCCATTGACGGTCCGGCCGGAGCGGGAAAGAGCACGGTGGCGCGCGCGCTGGCGGCGCGCCTGCACCTGCCTTACGTCGACAGCGGAGCCACATACCGGGCCGCCGCTCTAAAGGTGATTGAGAGCGACGTGCCGGCGACGGATCCAGACGAAGTCGCCGGCGTTATTGACGGCGCCCGGATCGAGTTCGTGACAACTGACGGCGAATCGCGAGTGCTGCTGGACGGGCGCGACGTGACACCCTTGATTCGAACCCGGGCGGTGACGCAGGCGGCGGCTCTGGTATCGCGCCTGCCCGGGGTCCGCCGGAAGCTCGTCAGCTTGCAACGCCAGCTTGGCGTCGGGGGCGTGGTGATGGAGGGCCGGGACATCGGAACGGTGGTCTTTCCCGAGGCAAAGCTGAAGATCTTTCTTGAGGCTGATCCCCACGAGCGCGCCCGGCGGCGCCTCGAACAGGAGGAAGGGCAGGGACACGGGACCAGCCTCACGCAAACTGCGGAAGAGATCCGGCAACGCGATCAGTTGGACGCCGAAAGGAAAGTATCCCCGCTCGTTCCCGCTGAGGACGCAGTGCGGATCGATTCCACTTCTTTAAATGCCGAGGCGGTGCTGGAACAGATTCTTAAACTGGCAAGGGAGAGAGGGCTGATCGATGAAATTCGGAACGCGGAGTGACGGTCAGGCGGTCTGAACGATGAATGCAGATCGATGATTGACGAAGAGGGGCTGTTCACCGTTCATCGTTCCGCGATCATCGTTTGCTTCACCGTCCGCCGTTGCTCATCGAGGACAGGAAATCGCCGTTGCTCTTGCTCTTCGAGAGCTTGTCGATGATAAGTTCCATGCTCTCTACCGGCGAGAGCGGGCTCAGCACTTTCCGCAGAACCCAGATGCGATTGAGCTCGTCCTTGGGAACCAGGAGCTCTTCCTTGCGGGTGGCCGAGCGGTTGATGTCGATGGCCGGGAAGACGCGCTTGTCCACCAGCTTGCGGTCCAGGTTGATCTCCATGTTGCCCGTGCCCTTGAACTCCTCGAAGATCACATCGTCCATGCGGCTGCCGGTGTCAATCAGGGCCGTGGCGATGATGGTGAGGCTGCCGCCTTCCTCGATGTTGCGGGCGGCTCCGAAGAAGCGCTTGGGCCGCTGTAAGGCGTTCGAGTCCACGCCGCCGGAGAGGACCTTGCCCGACGGCGGCACCACCGTGTTATAAGCGCGCGCCAGGCGCGTGATGGAGTCGAGCAGGATCACCACGTCGCGCTTGTGCTCCACCAGCCGCTTCGCTTTCTCGATCACCATCTCGGCCACCTGAACGTGCCGGGCGGCAGGCTCGTCAAAGGTCGAGCTGATGACTTCGCCTTTGACGGTGCGCTGCATATCCGTGACTTCCTCCGGCCGCTCGTCAATCAGCAGCACGATCAGCGTCACTTCAGGATGGTTGGTGCTGACGGAGTTTGCGATGGTCTGCAGCAGCATCGTCTTGCCGGTGCGCGGAGGCGCCACAATGAGTCCACGTTGGCCCTTGCCGATAGGCGTCAGCAGGTCCAGCACCCGAGCCGAGATATTGTCCTTGATGGTTTCGAGGCGAATGCGCTCTTGGGGATAAAGCGGCGTCAGGTTGTCAAAGAAGATCTTGTCGCGGGCTTCCTCGGGAGGCTCGAAATTGATCGCTTCAACCTTGATCAGGGCAAAGTAGCGTTCGCCCTCCTTTGGCGGACGAATCTGGCCGGAGACGGTATCGCCGGTTCGCAGGTCGAACTTGCGAATCTGCGAGGGCGAGACGTAAATGTCGTCTGGCCCGGGCAGATAGTTGTAATCCGGGGCCCGGAGAAAACCAAAACCGTCGGGCAAGCACTCGAGCACGCCTTCGGAGAAGATCAGGCCGCTCTTCTCGGTCTGGGCCTGAAGGATCTTGAAGATCAGCTCCTGCTTGCGCAGGGTGCTGGCGCCGACCACGGCGAGGTCTTTGGCCACCTGCACCAGCGTAGTGATGTTCATTTCCTTGAGCTTGGCGATATCGAGCACTTCGCCTTCCTTCAGCTCAGCGATCTTCTCTTCTTGGACTTCTTCAACCAATTTCTTTGCTGACATTTCGCTCTCTCTCTTTTTGGTTCGCTCGCGGTTGCGAGCAGGCGCACTCCGATGGGGAGCAGCTTGGGCTCCTTGGCCCTGGCCGTTTTCTTCCGGGTCGTTCAGCGTGGCGGATGGCACAATGGAATCACAACTCGTGAGGCTGTCATTGGGCAGGTCACAGCAAATTTCGAGTGGCTTCAACTTGGCCCCAGCGCGGTATTCAAAAGTCTTGGAGGATGAGGCTTTGCGGACTCTCGCGATGGGAGTAGTAACAACTAATCCACTGCGTTAGATGCAGTCTTCAGGCTAGAGGTTTCCGCCCAAAGCCTTCTTATTATTACGTTCGGAGCTTTACTCCGGTCCGAATCACATCTCTCAATTCGTCAACTGCTCCCGATCCGTCACGACCGTCGGCTCCAACTCCGTTCTGGGCTCAGGTTCGACGGGAATTACGGACTGCTCGTCAATCCTTCGCTCAAGCGCAAGCTCCAGCACCTCGTCCATGGTATCGACAAAGCGCAGGGAGATCTCCTGCTGGACGTTCGCAGGAATCTCCGGCAAATCCTTTTCGTTGTCACGTGGCAGGATCACGGTTGAAATGCCAAGCCTGTGAGCCGCCAGGACCTTTTCCTTCAGCCCGCCAATCGGCAATACCTTGCCTCGCAGCGTAATCTCGCCCGTCATGGCGACATCCCGCCGCGCTGGAATGCGGGTGAGGGCGCTGATGATGGCTGTCGCCAGGGTGATCCCCGCCGAGGGTCCGTCCTTCGGAATGGCGCCCTCCGGAATGTGCAGGTGAATGTCGAAGCGGCGATAGAAATCGGCGTCCAAGCCGAGGCGCGCGGCCCGCGAGCGGACATAGCTCATGGCCGCCTGTCCCGACTCCTGCATCACTTCGCCCAGCTTGCCGGTCAGCATCAAGCGGCCTTTGCCCTGCATGATGGTGGCTTCGATGTGCAGAACGTCACCACCAACCTCGGTCCAGGCCAGCCCCACCGCCAAGCCGACCTCGTTCTTTTCTTCGGAGCGCGTATCGCGGAACTTGATGATGCCGAGGTAGTCTTTCAGGCCTTCCGGCTTGACCTCGATCTTGAGACCCGTTCCCTCGGCTACCACCTTGCGGGCGACCTTCCGGCAGATGTTAGCGATTTCCCGCTCCAGATTTCGCACGCCAGCTTCCCGCGTGTAATTGCGAATGATGCCGCGCAGGGCGTCGTCGGCAAAAGCAAGGTTCTGCTCTTTCAGGCCGCAGGCCTCGCGTTGCTTCCTGATCAAAAACCGCTTAGCGATCTCGAGCTTCTCCGGCTCGGTATAACCCGAAAGCCGCAGAATTTCCATGCGATCCTGAAGCGGCTGCGGAATCGTGTGGATGACGTTTGCGGTGGTGATGAAAAACACTTTGGAGAGATCGTACTCCACGTCCATGTAATGATCCATGAAAGTGGTGTTTTGCTCCGGATCGAGCACCTCCAGCAACGCCGCTGAAGGATCGCCGCGGAAGTCCATGCTCATCTTGTCGACTTCATCGAGGAGGAAAACCGGGTTCACCGTGCCGGCCTTTTTCATCATCTGCAGAATCTGGCCCGGCAGGGCGCCAATGTAAGTGCGACGATGGCCGCGGATTTCAGCCTCGTCACGCACCCCGCCCAGCGATAGACGGACAAATTTCCGGCCTGTGGCCCTAGCGATGGAGCGCCCGAGCGAGGTCTTGCCGACTCCTGGCGGTCCTACGAAGCAGAGGATGGATCCTTTGGGCACCTTCACGAGCTGGCGAACCGCCAGAAACTCCAGAATACGTTCCTTGATCTTCTCAAGACCGTAGTGGTCTTCTTCGAGGATCTTTTCCGCCGCTAGAATGTCCCGAATCTCCCTGGTCTTTTTCTTCCAGGGCACGTTCAAGAGCCATTCCAGGTAATTGCGCGAGACTGTGGTTTCCGCCGACATGGGCGGCATCATTTCGAGACGGCTCAGTTCCGCTTCCGCCTTTTCCCGGGCATCCTTCGTCATTCCCGAGGTCTGGATGCGCTTGCGCAGCTCCTCGACTTCGTTTTTCTCGTTGCGACCCAGCTCTTTCTGGATCGCCTTGATCTTCTCGTTGAGGTAGTATTCGCGCTGTGCCCGCTCCATCTGCCGCTTGACGCGGCCTTGGATGGTGCGATCTACATTGAGCTTTTCGATCTCGATGTCCAGAATATCGGCCACCCGAGTCAGACGGTCGACAGGATCGAAGATTTCAAGGAGCTCCTGTTTCTCCTCGATCGAAATATTGAGATTGGCCGCCACCGTGTCGGTGAACTTGCTGATGTCATCCGATTTCACAGCGGCAATCATGGTCTCGTAGTTGAGACTCTGCGAAAGCTTCACATACTGCTCAAATAGCGCCGTTACGCGCTGCTGGAGCTGTTCCAGACTGGTCGTGGAAACAGGGCGATAACTTGTGGTGCGAACCGTAACCCGAAAGTAGCCTTCGTCACTTGCTACCTTAAGGATCTTGCCGCGCTCGGCGCCCTCAACGAGCACCTTGATGTTGCCGTCGGGGAGCTTTACGCTCTGAACGATGGTTGCAATCGTGCCCACCTGATAAATCTCGTTCGGCTTGGGCTCGTCCACGGTGGCGTCGTGCTGGGTTGCCAGGAAGATCTTCTTGTCGGCGGCCAGAGCGTCTTCGAGAGCGCGAATCGAGCTTTCGCGTCCAACCACGAAGGCGGACATCATGTAGGGAAAGATGACGACGTCACGCAACGGCATCATAGGCAAGGCGCGGCTATCCGATTTTTCGCGCCCTGAAAACAAAGAGGAGCTCATTTAGTTTCCTTTTCTCACATCGAACCGTTGCTAACGTTCGACACTTACCGTGTACGCCCTTACCCTGCTTTCTCCAGCAGTGACGTATTGAAATTGATCTCGTGGGTTCGGACCATCTCCTCAGTTACCATGAATTCGCGCAGCTTCCTTTGGCTCGGCAGGTTATACATCAAATCGAGCATGAGATCTTCCAGAATCATTCGCAGGCCCCGGGCCCCTACTTTGCGCTCGAGCGCCTCGCGTGCCACTGCACGCAGCGCCCCGTCTGTGAATCGCAGCTTCACATTTTCAAAGTCAAACAACCTCTGGTACTGGCGCGCCAAGGCATTCTTGGGCCGGGTCAAAATCTCGACCAAAGCGCTCTCGTCGAGATCGCCAAGCACGCTGACAACCGGCAGCCTGCCCACAAACTCCGGTATCAGACCGTATTTGATCAGATCGACAGGCTGCACCTGGTCCAGGAGCTCAAAATTTCTCCTGCCCTTGCCCTTGGTTACATTGGTATCGCTGTGAAAGCCCACGCTCTTCCGTCCGGTGCGCCGTTCGATGATCCGCTCAAGGCCCACGAATGCTCCTCCGCAGATAAAAAGGATATTGGTGGTGTCCACAGGCGTGAACTCCTGGTGGGGATGTTTGCGTCCACCTTGAGGAGGCACATTCGCGACAGTGCCCTCGAGAATTTTGAGAAGGGCTTGCTGTACGCCCTCGCCCGAGACGTCGCGGGTTATCGACGGATTCTCATCCTTCTTTGAGATCTTATCGATTTCATCAATATAGATGATCCCCTGCTGCGCCCGCTGTACATCGTAGTTCGCGCTCTGCAGCAGCTTCAGGATGATGTTTTCCACGTCCTCGCCAACATAGCCCGCTTCAGTGAGGGTGGTCGCATCGACGATCGCAAAGGGCACGTCGAGCATGCGGGCCAGCGTCTGGGCCATTAAAGTCTTGCCAGTGCCCGTCGGACCGATGAGCAGAATATTCGACTTGGTGAGTTCGACGTCGTTGCGCTGGCGGCTCATAACAATCCGCTTGTAGTGGTTATACACAGCCACGGCCAGTTTTTTCTTGGTCTTGTCCTGCCCCACCACGTACTGCTCGAGGAATACCTTGACGTCGACGGGCCGGGGAAGCGTTGTGGTTTGCAGGGCGGCGGGACGTTCCGGCGTCTCCTCTTCCAGGATACTGTTGCAAACTGCCACACATTCGTCGCAGATGTAAGCTCTTGGGCGCTCGTCGGGGGAGGAAATGAGCCGACGAACTGACTCCTGGCTCTTGCGGCAGAAGGAGCAACGAAGGGGCTCGTCCGGACCTGTCTTTTTCAACTTACACTCCTGAAGCTCGCATGGAGACGCATTTTAGATGCCGGCTGACTCTTGCTTGAGCTTAGTGTAGCACCCTGTGCCTCAGTCCCACACCCCAAGGCCGCCCTCTGTCGTCGCAGGCTACTTGTGCTTATAGATGATCTCATCCACCATCCCGTACTCGAGCGCCTGTTGAGCGTTCATCCAGAAGTCGCGTTCCACGTCGTGCTCGACTTTTTGCACGGCCTGCTTGGTATGCTGTGCCAGAATCTCGTTGATGCTGGCGCGCAGTCTCAGAATCTCGCGAGCATGAATATCGATATCGGTCGCTTGTCCTGATACTCCGCCGATCCACGGCTGATGGATGAGGACGCGCGAGTTGGGCAAGGCAAAACGCTTGCTTGGGGCTCCGGAGCAAAGCAAGACGGCGGCGATACTCGCCGCCATCCCAATGCAGGTGGTGCTCACGTCCGGCTGAATAAACTGCATGGTGTCGTAGATCGCCATGCCGGCCGAGACGCTACCCCCCGGTGAATTAATGTAGAGGTGCACGTCCTTCTCGGGATCCTCAGCCGCCAGGAACAGGAGCTGAGCCGTAATCAGATTTGCGACATTATCATCGATCGGGGTGCCGATGAAAATAATGTTGTCCCGAAGCAGGCGCGAGTAGATGTCGTAAGCTCGTTCGCCGCGGTTTGTCTGTTCCACCACCATGGGGACGAGCGTCATTTGAGGTTCTTTGAACGTCATAATCTTGGCACTTTCGCCGGACCAATCCTGGTCTCCCGATCAGGACTGAACTGGTTCCTCGCCCCTTGTTGACCCTTGTGCCCCCGATGGCTGAGTGATTTTGGCGCTGTGGTAGATGAGATCCAATGCTTTCTGGCGGCGGATATTAGACTTCAGTCTAGCGAGCCCGTCTTCACGTGTCAAGCGTGTCTTTAGCACCGCGGGCGGCTCGTGTCCCGCCTCGGCTAATTCACGCACCGCCTCGTCGATTGACTCTTCCGAGACCTCGATCTTTTCGGTTTCTGCGATCCGGTCGAGGATTAGCGATCCTCGAACGTCGCGCTCGGCGTCACCACGCATGTCCTCGCCCACTCGACGCCAATCGATTCCGGCGGCCTCAACATCCACGCCTTGCGATGCCAGGCCCGTCATCGCCCGCTCTACCCGCCGGCGCAACTGGCCCTCAACCAGCGAGTCAGGAACCGGAAAGTCGTACTCGGCAATGATCTTGTCGAGCAGTTTTTGCCTCAGCGCGGTATCCAAACGACGTTGCTTGGCCCGCTCGAGATCAAGCCGGACCTGGTTCCGGAACTCCCCCAGAGTGGAGAAATCACTGACGCTCTTGGCGAGTTCGTCATCCAGGGCAGGCAACACTTTCCTTTTGACGCCTTGAACCTCCACCCGGTAACGGATCCTGCGGCCACGAAGCCGCTGGTTGGGAAACGCCTCCGGATAAATAACCTCGAACTCCCGGATGTCGCCCGCCCGGGTGCCGCGCAGGTTCTCGGTGAATTCCGTCACCGTGCCGCGGCCGCCGATTTGAATTAGCCCTTCTCGCACCTCAATTGCCTCGACGTCGGAATTTGCGAGATCAAGGCCTTTGTAACCGACCATGACATAGTCTTCGTCGCCGGCCGGCCGGTCCTCGATCACCTCGAAGGTGGCGTTCTGTTGGCGCGTGCGCTCGACGGCTTCGTCAACTTCAGCCTCGCTCACGGTCAGCGGTTCCCCCTCAACTTCAACGCCTCGGTGGTCTTCCTTGAGCTGAATTTCGGGATAGACTTCGAAGCTTGCCTTGGCGCGAAGGGCCTCTCCTTCCTCAAAATGAAGGTCCTGAAAACGTGGCTCCCCGGCGATCACCAGGTTCTGCGCGCGGATCCGGCCTTCGAAATACCGCGGGATGAGGGTTTGCGCCACCTCGCTCCTGATCTCCTCACGAAAGCGTTTGCTCACCAGAGATCGGGGCGCGTGCCCGGGCCGGAATCCCGGGATCCGAGCGACACGAGCATATTGCGCCGTGATCTGCTCGCGCTCTCGAGCCACCGCTTCCTCGGGCACCTCGATAACGAGTTCTCTCTTACAGGTCGCTGATTCCACGCTTCCTCATGGTAAGGGAATTTGTAACCGGCTAGACTCTTGGCTTGGCAATTGCGGTTTCAACTCGCCCAGGCGTAGCACAGAAAGGCGGCGAACTCCTCACCGGATCCCAAACCTAATGGATGCGCGCCCTCCCAGCTCGATTCACGCACGCCAAAGGGTCGTTCAGCCGGCAGCGGCGAGGTCGCGATTTTCGTCGGCTTACCGCAGAGTTCCTTTACCCACTCGCAGTATATCAGAGGTCCAATCTCTTCAGCGACGGACGGATGCCGGCAGTGGGCCACCAATTCTTCTCTGATCTTGGTGATCCTTGAGGATGGGTTTCTGGTGGCGCCCTGAAGTGACTACTCCTGCCCGGAAAAGGGGATGTCTGTAGCACTTGACACGATCTGCAAACCTGCTCCCTCGGATATGCCGCCCTTTTTGGCTTCTCAATGCGCCGGACTATTGTGCCGCCACCACAAACCAGGGAGTGGCTGTCGTATCAGACTTCAAGAAAGTTAACAAACTCTCGGCAATCTTGAGCTGCCCACTCGTAATACTGGGATGAACACCATCTGACTTGAGGTCCTGGCAACTCCAATAAGTGCCGTCACTTCTTGGTAACAGACCGTCAGCCCAATAGTAATCACCCCAGCCCAGCCACGGCGCCAGCACGGGGCCTTTCGCCGGATTGTAGTTCAGATTGGGATCGCCATTTATCTGATCCTGAATAGCCCACTTGACGGCAAAAGCGGTTTCGTAGGCATCTGGCTCCGGGTTAATCGTGTTGAGGCCTTGCGAGTACCCCGTGTAGTTGAGGCTGCCTAGATAGGCGAGCACCAGATTCGGGAAAGTGGTCTTCAGAATCTGGACTAGGGACTCAATCTGACCCTGAAGCAACTCAGCGTCACCCGGGAATCCGCTTTTGTCCGAATCAATAGCGTCTACCCAAGCCACCTCCACCTGCAACGGCGTGACACTCGCGAAGGGGAGAATGTAATTCAGAATCGTGCTCAGGTAGCCGCTGTTCGGAGTTATCAGTTGCTGGGCCGTCTCGCCGCCCATGGCGCCATTGACAAAGACAACTTTGGGGTTCTTTGCCGGATCGGCGTTGGCGACGGGCATGAACTTGAAGAAGGGCTGTTCCGTGGCCGATTCGCCAATCGAAATGACTCCGATGATGCCGTTCGTCGGATCGGGGGTGCCGTCAGCATCACGCGGCGCCACTTGTTGACCGATTAAAACGCCGGCGGCCTGCTGCGGATTGACGTTCGAGCCGTTCGGATATAGCCCGCCTTCCTGCCCTTCGTAAGTCCCGGTGCCGAGATCGTTGAGAGCCAGAATCGGCGCTTTGGTCCCAGTCACGTCGATGCTCGTGACATTGCACGCCGCGCCGGTCGGCACTCCGACCGGCAGAGTTACCGTTGTCTCCACCTGCAGTGGCGGCGTGCTCGAATCGCGCACTTCGACGCCGATGTTGTACAGGCCGGCTGCGACAGTGCGTCCGATCGTACCGCTGAAGGCTCCAGTGGCCTTCGAAAAAGTCAAGCCTGGGACAGCCCCCGAGGTTATTTGCCAGGTATAGGGGGTCTTCCCTCCGGTGGCCTGTAGGGTGGCCGTGTAGGAGAAGGCTTGGGTTCCGCCGGGAAGCATCGGAAAACTAGTGATGGCCAATCCCGTAGGAGCGACGCCGCTACCGGTCAGGTCGATGCCTTGGGCTGGCAGCGAGTCGTAGACGATTGTGGCGGCTCCATTATCAGCCCCACCATTGAAAGGGGAGAAGTTAATCGAGAAGGTGAGCGTCCCCTGAGGAACCACGGTGACAGGTGCCGAGTTTGAAAAGCCGGAGATGCTGAACGGAGCGGCGGTGCTGATCTGGGTCACCGTAAACGAGGCCGTCCCAACATTGGTAATCGTCACCTGCTCACTCACGGTACTGCCAAGAGACACGTTGCCGTACAGTAGGGACGTGGCGCTGAGCGAAGCCTGGCCCAAAGGTGTGGCGCCCTTCCCGGTGACCGGAATCGTCAGGGGATTTCCCTGCGCGAGGTTGATCGTGATATTTCCGTCGTAAGACGCGGCCTGAGCCGGTCTAAAGATAATGGTATAGCTTTCGGTGCCGCCACTGGCGCTCAAGGTAATGGGAAAGATCCCATCCCCAATCCCATATTCGACCGGAAACGGAAAGGCTATCGATTGGACTTGGACGGCCGAGCTTCCTTTGTTTGTAAGACTGATTACCTCAGCGCGGTTAAGGCCGAGCGAAACGCTGCCGTAACTCAACGAACTTGGATTCGAAACAACCTGACCCGAAGCGATTGGAGCTCGAGTCATGACAAAAATCAGCAGCGCGATTAATCTTGTCAAGACGTCCGTAGCTCTCGCCATTTGAAACCCCCTTCCGCCGATTGATGCCTTTCACAGGCAAATGAATGCACCTAAGGCTTTGCCGCAAGCTTGCGCGCGCCAATGGCCAAAGTCAAGTTGACGACAGATCTAGTTACTCTTTTGCAATACTAAATGGGCGGGAACAGAAGCGCTACCGACCGGCCCTCGCGAGCGGGACCAGCCAAAAGCGCAACACAAGATCCAATGCCGCGGCGGACTGGACTTCAGACTACGGCGGGATGGCACTTCCGGGAGAAAATAGGGGGCGCTGCTCGCCACCGACCAAGGGACGATGGACAGGGCCGGTTTTCCCACCCTGTCCACCACTGAATTCGGCATGCCACCCTTGGGCTCCGTGTCTACTGCAGGCCCGGTGCAACAAACCAGGGCGTCGCGGTGGGGTCAGTCTTTAAGAAGTTCAGGAGACCAGAGGCGATTCTGTAGTGGCCCACTGGATACAGTGGATGGATGCCATCGCTGCTCAGGTCCTGGCAGCTCCAGTAGGTTCCGTCCTTCCGGGCCAGCAACCCATTGGCCCAGTAATAGTAACCCCAAGCCAGCCAGGGGGAGGTTACGGTGCCGTTCGCTAGATTGTAGTTGCAGCAGGTACCGTTGATCTGATCCTCGATCATCCACTTGTCAGCCCACGACTCGTCGTACGACTGCGGCTCGGGCAACACGGTCGAAACCCCTTCCGCGTAGCCGGTGTAGTTCGTCGCGCCGAGATAGGCAATTTGCAGGTGCGGGAAGCTGGAGACCAGATTGGCAAGGATGCTGTTGCAGCCACTACCATTCCCGCTCTCAAAGTCAGCCAGCATGTCGGTGGCATCGGTCGGGAAGCCCGCGGTATCGCCTGAATTGACCGTGTCCAGCCAGACCGCCTGCACTTGATTCGCACTGTAAGGGCCGTAGAAAGGTATCACATAGTTAAGAACGGTGGAGAGGTACCCGGCGCTCGGGCTGCAAAGACCAGTAGCAGTCTCGTCCCCGAGCGCTCCATTAATGATCACCACTTTGGGGTTCCTGGCGGGATCGCCGTTGGCGACGTTCATGAAGTCATTAAAGGGCTGCTGCGTGGCCGATTCTCCCAAGGCCAGCAAGACGATGGCGCCGCTGGCAGAGGGATTCCCGTTGGTGTCGAGAGGCTGAATCTTTTGCGCCCAGGTTATGCCGTCCGAAGCGTGAGGCGCCGGATCGGTGTTGGATCCACCGGGATAAAGGCCACCCTCGCACCCCTCGGGCTCCGGGCAACCGGCACCAAAAGGACTATACGTACCTGTTCCGAGGTCGTTCAAGGCGGTCATCGGCGTGGTGCTGTTCGGCACGTCGAAATCGATGACGCTACAGTTTGCCCCAGTCGGTGCTCCCACGGGGATGGTAATGTTGGCGGTGCCGCGCTTGGCCGGCTTACTCGAATCATAGACGGTAACGGTTAACGAATGACTGCCCACCGCCACGCTCGATGCGATGGTCCCGCCGAATGTGCCGGTCGAAGGCGTAAAAGTCAGGCCGGAGATGGTTCCTTTTGAGAGGCTGAAACTATACGGCGCCAAGCCGCCGGCGGCCTGCAGGGTGGCTAGATAGGGAGACCCCTGGGTGCCAGCGGGCAACACCGGAAAGCTGGTGAGAACTACCCCCGTGGGCGCCACTGCGGTAGCCGCGATGTCGACGTCCTCCGCGGGGAGAAAGTTGTAAACCAGGGTCGCGGCGCCCATTACGGCTCCCAGCGTTGTGGCCGTGTACGTAATGGGGAAAGTGTATGTTTTGTTAGCGCCCAGGGTGACGGCCTTGGTCAGCGTCGGCACCTGAAAGGGCGCGAAGGTGTTAAGCTGGGTAATGCTAAATGATCCCGTACCGGTGTTCGTGAGTGTAACATTCTGACTCACCGTGGTGCCGAGCGGCACATTCCCGAAGTTGATCGAGGTAGTACTCAGTGAGGCCTTTCCCTTGCTTGCGAGCCCCGTTCCAGTCAGGTTCACGACTACGGGAGGGTAGCCGGAAAGATTGAGGGTCATCGTGCCCGAATAAACCTGAGCCAAGGCGGGCCTGAAGGCGAACGACCAATTGTCGTTGCTGTTGGCACTGACGTACCGGGGCAAAACGCCGTCAGCCAAACCAAAGACTGGCGAGCTGAAGGTAATCGAATTAACCTCCACCGACTTGTTGCAGCTGTTGATGAATTCTGATCCGACTGCTCCGTAAAGCCCAAGTCCGATCCCCACATTCCCGAAATTGATCGAGCTCGGGTTCACTGTGATGGGGTTAGTGCAATCGGCAAATGCCGTACCCACGACAAAAAACAGCGCCGCAACTGATCGTGCCAGAATCCGAATCGAAGTTGACATAGAACCCCTCTTTATAGTTTTATGGCTGCACTGCCTGCTAAAGACGAACGGGCACGCCCGCAAGCGGGCCCCCCACCCGTCGTTATCGGCCAGTTCCACACTTCTAATTAAATCCACGCGCTAACTCAAAGCTGTAAAAGAACGTAGCTGCTCAAGGACAGCCGTGACTCAGATTTTGCTCTGACAGAAAATGAGCCTTGCTGATTGGCGAATCGCCAGACCGCGTCAAGAAACACCGGTCGCCATGGGACACACTCATAAAACTCGTACTGCCTTGAATTTACTCTGGATATCTGGACCTTAGTGCTTCCCGCAAAGCTCGGAGCGGAAGAGTGGAATTTAAGCCTTTTGGAATCGCCTGTCAAGTTCATAACCGGTTATCATTAAACTGGGCGAACGCGCGAAGGGCCTGCTACGGCGGCCCTTTCTTCAGCGGTTCTTGTCCTTTCCGGGCAGACAAACTTATCCACAGAATCGGCACTCCGCCTTATCAAAAATGGTGCTATCATCTTTTGTAACAAATTCGTTTATAATCGAAATTCCCGGCTTATGAAATCGGATTCTGTTTTGGAGGCCGTCGTGCCTTAAAGGGCGGCTGCAAGACGACCCACCGTGTCGGGGGAAGCAGTATGAAGTCCTTACGAATAGCTCTTCTGGCTCTTACCTTCTTGGCGCCTCTCCCCAGAGCTGCGGCGCAAGTGACGCAAGCGCGAATCACTCGGCCGGTGGATCCTGCAGACCTGGTCACGCTGGGCGGTAACATGCACCCGTGGGCGCGCCCCGAGTTCGACCGCGGGGCGGCGCCCGACAGCCAGCCGATCAGGCGCATGCTCCTGGTTCTTAAGCGAGCTCCCGACCAGGAGGCAGCACTCCGACAACTGCTTGATGATCAACAGGCTGAGTATTCTTCGCACTACCACCAGTGGCTCACGCCGGACCAGTACGGACGTCAATTTGGCCCTGCCGATGCAGATATTCAGGCCATCAAGGACTGGCTCGCTGCGCAGGGTTTCCAGGACATCCGGACGGGCTCAGGTCGCACCGTCATTGAGTTCTCCGGCACCGCAGGGACAGTGCGGCAGAGCCTTCACACCGAGATCCACAAGTTTGTCGTGAACACCGAAGAGCACTGGGCTAATGCGAGCGATCCTCAGATTCCTGCCGCGCTGGCGCCCGTAATAGCCGGAATCGCGTCGCTGAATAACTTCCCGCGCTTGCCCCTCTCTCGTCCGGCCGGGACATTCTCCCGCTCGAAGGCTACGGGTGAGGTGGCGCCGCTGTTCACCTTCAACCCTGGAAACGGCCCCGTCTACGCTGTCGGTCCGGCAGACTTCGGCACCATTTACAATGTCCAGCCGCTGTGGCAGGGGGGTATGACCGGAGCCGGCCAAACCATTGCCGTCGTGGGCGAGACGAATATCAACATCAAGGACGTGGAGGATTTCCGCAGCATGTTCGGCCTCGCCGCCAATGACCCGAAAGTGATTCTGGATGGCCCGGATCCCGGGATTATTCCGGCCGAAGAGAGCGAAGCGGACATCGACGTTCAGTGGGCGGGCGCAGTGGCTCCAAAGGCCACGATCGACTTTGTGGTTTCGGAGACCACCGAGTCCACTGCGGGAATCGATCTGTCAGCCCTCTATATCATTGACAACAATTTGGCGCCCGTGATGAGCGAGAGCTATGGAGCTTGCGAGGCCTCGCTTGGCGCCGGAGGGAATGCCTTCTACAGCTCTTTGTGGGAGCAGGGGGCCGCTCAGGGCATTACGATTGTGATCTCCGCGGGCGACAATGGTTCGGCTGCCTGTACCGCTCCCAGCGACACCTTCGCCTCCACCGGGCTCGCCATCAGTGGGCTCGCGTCGACGCCCTTCAATACTGCGGTGGGCGGCACCGACTTTGACGATGTCAATGCTTTTGCAACCTACTGGAACTCGACTAATGCGTCCCCATTTCAGGCTTCGGCCAAATCTTACATTCCCGAGACTCCCTGGAATAACTCCTGCGCCAGCGCAGGAGTAAGCGGATGTGCTTCCGTTACGACGCCCGCAAGCGGCGGCTTTGACGTCCAGGCGGGCGGCGGCGGCCCGAGCACGTGCGGCGTCTGGGCGGGTACCGACCCCAATGCCACCTGCGTGCGGGGCTACGCCAAGCCCTCCTGGCAGACCGGAAGCGGCGTGCCCAAGGACGGCGTGCGCGATCTTCCTGATATCGCCCTTTTTGCGGGAAATGGCAACAACGACAGCGTCTACGTTTTTTGCGAGGCCGACGCGAACAACCTGAACACATCCAGTTGCGACCTGAATGCTCCGTATCAGGATTTTCAGGGAGCAGGAGGAACTTCGGTCCCCACGCCTGCCTTCGCCTCCATCATGGCGCTGGTGAATCAGAAGACAGGCGAGCGCCAGGGCAATGCCGATTACGTTCTGTACCGGCTGGCGGCTGAGAAAGGAGCCAGTTGTACCTCGAACTCGAGCGCTGTGGGGAATGCCGCATGTATCTTTTACGATGTGGCGAGCGGCAACAACTCGGTGCTATGCCAGAACGGTACGCCAAATTGCGGCGCCGCCAATAACTTTGGTAACGGCGTCATGGTTGAGCCATCCAGCGCGTCGACTGCCGCCTGGACCGCGGGCCCGGGCTATGATCTCGTGACTGGACTGGGTTCAGTGAACGCCAACAATCTGGTGAACCACTGGAGTTCGGTGAGCTTCGGGCCCACCAGCACGACCCTCGTGAGTCTCTCTCCCACCACCATCACGCACGGCCAGACTGTGAACGTAACCGTCAACGTCACTTCCGCCTCCGGCACTCCGACCGGGGCGGTTGCGCTGGAGGGCGGGCCCACGAGCTCGCTCGGCATCACGGAGTTCCCGCTGAGCAGCGGTTCTGCGACCGGCAGCACGAATCTTCTGCCTGGCGGAACGTACTCCGTGACGGCGCGTTATGGGGGCGACGGTACATTTGGCGCCAGCAGCTCGTCGCCGCCCGTGAAGGTGACCGTTAACAAGGAGAGCAGTAGGACTCAGGTGGCCCTCGTCACGTTCGACGCCCAAGGCAACCCGATAAGCTTCACCGCCACCACGGCTGCCTATGGATCACCCTACGTCTTGCGCACGGACGTTACCAACGGCGCCGGTCAAGAGTGCTCGCTCGAAGCGGTTCCCTGTCCTACGGGGCAGGTCACTCTCAGCGCCAATGGCCGTGCACTTCCCAATCAAGGCTCAAGCTCTTCGGGCTCTTACGGTTTAAACAGTCAGGGCTATCTGGAGGACTCTTTCCTTCAATTCCCTGCCGGGTCCTACAGCGTACACGGCACCTACGGAGGAGACGCGAGCTTCCAGCCGAGTTCCTCGACCGTACCCATGACGATCACTAAGGCTGGTACCACAACCGCCTTTGCCGCGAGTTCCACCAACATTCAATATGGCGACAGCGTGACTCTCACAGCGACGATCAGCACTCAGAGCAGTGGTAATGCGCCCACCGGAACGGTAGTGTTCTATAACGGATCAACGCCTTTGGCGGGCACAGTGAACTATACGGGCACGCCGGGCAGCGTCTCCAGCACGGGCTTTGCAACGCTCCAAGCCACCCTCACGTTGAGTCTTGCCGCCACTGCCGCTATCCAGGCGAACTATTCCGGGGATGCAAACTACGGCAGCGCAGACTCGGCGCGCACCACGGTCAGGGTGGTACCCGGCTTCACATTTTCAGCGAAGCCAACGAGCTTCGACATCAGCGCTCCAGGGCAGTCGGGCACCTCGACCCTGACCGCCGGCTTCGGCGCCGGCTTCAGCGGAGCGGTCAGCTTGAGTTGCGCGTTGCCGGCCACGATGGTGGCCGCGACATGCACCCTGAGTCCGGCATCGTTGAGCAAGAGCGGCAATGCCACGATGACGCTCGCCACCACGGCTGCGAGCGCCGCGGCAGATTATCGTCCGAATCCTCCGGGCGGAACGCTGTTTTTGGTTTGCGTCCTGTCACTGATGCTGGCGCTCGCGCTACGCCGCCGGAGACTCGCTCTACCGCTGCTCGCCGCGATCCTGTTGGTTGCCACCTGGGTCGCGTGCGGCGGAGGATCGACCAGCACCGGGGGAGGTGGGAGTAGTGGAACGGCGCCTGGGACTTATTCGGTCACCGTAACGGCGACAGGCGGGTCCGTATCACACACCGCTACCTTTTCAGTGACCGTACAATAGTGGGCGGCGGCAAATTCCCATCCCTCAGCCGAGGATAGGTGGCCGCAGGGCCGGCTCGCGTCAGCCGAACGAGCGATTGGCGATCGGCCTTCAGCACTCGATCAGGCTCCTGTAAGAGCGACCGCAAAACTGATCGCCCTTTCCTTCATAATTCGTCTTGCTTTCGCGCGTCACTGATGCCCCGCTTCTCCCCAGCACTATCCGGCGCGGGGTCGAAGGGCGCTTTTCACTCGTTATTGTTCTTTTGACTTTGGACTTTCAGCCGATTGCGTTAACATTATCACAATCAATAATAGAGGTCAGGCGTAAAACGCCAAGGACGGGGCGCTGGACTGCCCGCCAGACAAATTCAATTCTTTCGAGTCGGAGCGATGCTCAGGAAAGACTTGTGGTTTGGAATCCGCCTGCTTCGTAAGGATGTTCGATTCACCATCTTGGTGATGCTTACGTTGGCGCTCGCCATCGGCGCCACCTCGGCTGTCTTCAGCGTCGTGAATGCCGTGCTGCTGCGCCCGCTGCCGTTTCCGGACGCGGACCGGCTGACGATGATCTGGAAGAATAATCCTGCCCAGGGCTATCCCATCTATTACATGTCCCCGCCGGATTTTGTCGACTTCAAGGATCAGAACAAGGTCTTCGGGCGGCTGGCGGCCTTCGTTCCGGAACAGCTTAGTCTCACGAGCCAAGGTGATCCCGAGGAACTTTACGCCGTTTATGTGAGCCCTGCCCTCTTCTCACTTCTCAAGGCGAAAGCCATGGCGGGCCGCGTACTGATCGATGACGATGCCACGCCCGGCCATGACCACATCGCTCTATTGGGCTACGGCCTGTGGCAGAGCCGCTTCGGTTCCGATCGCGCCGTGCTGGGCAAATCGCTGACGCTCGATGGGGCTCCCTACGTGGTGGTTGGAATCATGCCGCCGGGGTTCGACTTTCCACCCTTCTTCGACTTGCAGGGCGGTTTCCACTCCGCGCCGCCGGACGTCTGGGTTCCGCTCGATCTGAAAGCGCCCAAGGTGCTGGGCGTCGATGCCACTTATCGGGGCGCGCTCTTTCTGGAAGTCTTGGCGCAGCTCCGGCCCGGCGTGTCCATTTCACAAAGCGAATCCGATCTGGCAACGATCAACGCACATCTTGAACAGGAGTACCCCCTGACCAACAAGGGCTGGGGTGTGACCGTCGTGTCTTTGCGGACGCAATTCAGCGGCAAGGCGCGGCCGGCTCTTCTGATCCTGATGGGAGCGGTTGGGTTCGTGCTGCTGATCGGGTGCGCCAATGCTGCCAATCTGCTGCTGGCACGCGCCGTGACGCGGCAACGCGAAGTCGCCATCCGGCTGACGCTCGGTGCCAGCCGCCTGCGCCTGATTCGCCAACTCCTCACCGAAAGCGTCTTGTTGGCGCTCGGGGGCGGCGCTCTGGGATTGGCCTTGGCGGACGGAGCCATGCGGCTGTTAGTGGCCGTGAGCCCGCCCACGATTCCGCGCATCGGCGAGTCTTCGCTCGACGCCTCCGTGCTCGCTTTCACGCTACTGGTCGCGGTCTTGGCCGGCCTGATCTTCGGTCTGGCGCCCGCGTTCCAGGCTTCTCGAGGCAACTTGAGCGAGGCTTTGAAAGAAGGTAGCCAGGCGGCCGCCGGCGGATTCGAACGCTTGCGTCTGCGCAACCTGCTAGTGATCGCGGAAATCGCACTGGCGTTCGTGCTGCTGATCTGCGCCGGTCTCATGCTGAAGAGCTTCGCCCGCTTGCGAGCGGTGAATCCCGGCTTTGATCCGCACAACCTGCTGACGGCGTTGATCCAGTTGAGCGACATTCGTTACCCGGATCCGGCCCGGCGTCAGGACTTTTTCAAGCAGGTCCTGGCGCGGGCTCAAACCATCCCGGACGTGCAATCGGCGGCGGGCATCGACGCGCCTCCCTGGAGCGAAATGGTTGGAAGCTGGACGTTCAACATCGAAGGACGGCCGCTCGTTCCCACCGCCGAGTGCCCCATCGCGGAGCCTCACGTCGTCAGCCCGAATTTCTTCCGAACCGCCGGAATCCCGTTGCTGAAGGGCAGAATTTTCGAGCCCACGGATGACGCCCAGCATCCCGGCGTGATCCTCATCAATGAAACCCTGGCGCGCCGGTTTTTCCCGAACGAGAATCCGATCGGCAAGCGCATCAACATGATCGATGCTCCGGCACCGCCAGCCTGGCTCACGATCATCGGAGTCGTGGGAGATGTTCGTTATGATTCCCTCGATGCGGCAGCGGGCTTGGATATTTACGCCTCCTACCTTCAGCCGTATCCCCAACTCGCAAGTTCTCACATGACGCTCATGCTGCGCCTGGCCTCGAACCCTGCCAGCGTGGTTCCGGGCGTGCGGCGAGCGGTGGAGTCGGTCGACAAGGACCAGCCCATCACCGCAGTCAAGACCATGGACGACTACCGGGACGCCTCCGTCTCAAGACAGCGCCTCGCGATGGTAATGCTTGGTGTTTTCGCGGGCTTGGCCCTGATTCTGGCGGTGCTCGGGACTTACGGCGTAATATCCTACTCGGTCGGCCAGCGCACTCGCGAGATCGGGGTGCGCATGGCGCTCGGAGCCCAGCCCGGCGATGTGCTCAAGCTGATCCTCCTGCAGGGAGCACTCTTGGCGCTAGTGGGGTCCGCCATCGGCCTCATCGCGGCCTTTGGTCTCACTCGTCTGATGTCGAGCCTTCTGTACGGTGTCGGTTCGAGTGATCCGGCGACGTTCACGATCGTGCTCGTTCTTCTGACGGTGGCCGCTTTGGCCGCAACGTACTGGCCGGCGCGCGCCGCCACCCGCATGGCTCCCACCGCGGCCTTGCGCCACGAGTGACGTCGCGGAATGGGCAGCGTCGCGCCGGCGGCACGGCAAGTCGAAATCTCACGAAAGGGCACGGCTCCAGCCATGCCGCCCCCGAGCTACCGAACGTTTTCTTGGGCTCCGAACCTGACTTCGTTCTGTTGAATCAAATACGGAAGTTCGAAACGCAGTCGGTGAACCTGAAGAAGGAGGAGGCGTGTTCCGCAGACTGATCTCGACCACTGATGACTTAGCGCTTACGATCCTTCGTCTCGTGCTCGGAATTGTTTTCTTCGCGCATGGATCGCAGAAAATGCTGGGCTGGTTTGGCGGCTACGGCTTCAAGGGAACGATGGGGTTCTTCACGCAGCAACACATTCCGGCTCCGCTCGCCGTGCTGGCCATCTGCGCGGAGTTCTTCGGCGGCCTGGGTCTGATCGTCGGACTGCTGGCCCGAATCGCGGCGTTCGGCATCACCTGCAACATGGTGATCGCCATTCTGACCGTGCACTTGCCGAACGGTTTCTTCATGAATTGGGCCGCAAACCAGAAAGGCGAGGGATTCGAATTCCACCTGCTGGTGCTGGCGATGACCGTCGCCATCATGATCAAAGGCGCGGGGGCGCTCTCGATTGACCGTGCGCTCAGCACGTCGTAGTGGCAGTACCACTCTCTTCAGAGTGGCTTTCGTGGCGGCGCCCGTTAGGCTAGCAGATCGGTTCCTCGCATGGACCGTTTGTACCACGACTTTTCGCATTTAACACGCTACAATCGCGGTCCGGCCTAATATCACTCCAGGGAGCCTTGAGGATGAGCGGGCGGAACAGGGCGGCACGGATCCTGGTTGCGATTGGCAGCATTGTGCTGTTCGCTAGCGCCGCACTGCATTGTCTCGCTGCCTACCCAATACTTTCAAAAGCGCTGAGCGCGTCGAACTTGAACGCGCGTTTGCAGGATCCTTTGCGCGCCGTTTTTCTTTTGGTGGGATGGGACTGGATCGTCCTTGCGATTGTCGCGCTGCTGGCCGCCTTTACGGAAACGAAGCTGCGCAAGATCCTTGTCGTGTTCTGCGGCGCGGCCGTTCTGGTCGAAACGGTATTGACTCTGGCCTTCATCGGCGTGTTTGTGGGCAACGAAATGATTGGTTCGGCGGCGGTGTTGCTCATTGTTGGAGGCCTGCTGGTTCAGAACAGCCCCGCCAAATCACGAGCAGCAAGCTAGCGCAGAGTTGCGCATCTCAGAAATCCTGCGGTTGGGTTACTCAAGTTAAGGAGAGTTTTTCAGCAGCCTGCTAGACTAGGCAGACCCGCTGCTCGCTTCTCGCCCGATGGGTCATACCGCTGTCACAGAACGCTGTCACTCCAGTCCCGCTTCCGCTAGCATTCCGAGAAACTGTTTCTGAGTCCGCATGTCGATCGACTCCGCTACCAGCTTGCCTGTGCGGTCGTAGATGAATGTCTTGGGGATTCCCTCGATTCGAAAGAGCTTGTTCACTCTTCTTCCGGGATCGAGCAGGATCGGATAAGTGATCCTCCTCTCGGCAATAAACGGCTTCACCTTGCCGGTCTCTTCGTCCGAGATCGCCAGAATCACCAGGCCCCGATCCTTAAATCGGGTGTAAAGAGCCTCCAGGTCTGGCATCTCCGTGCGGCACGGCGGACACCACGTAGCCCAGAAATTAACCAGCACCACCTTGCCGCTTAACTGCTTCAATGTCCATGGCTTGCCACCGAGATCCGTCAGAGTGAAATCGGCATCCTGGCGGCTCCTGTCATCGGCTTCGAGTTCACTCATGGCAGCGGCGAATTGCGGATCGTCAACAGAGATCTGCACGTGCTCGTAGCGTACGAGCTCTGCCAGCTCAAGGTACGGAGCGGCCGGTTGACCTTTTTCTTCTGCTGCCGGCTGCTCGCGAACTGCCGCTGCCAACGTGTTGGCGACTTCCTGCAGAGTGTCATGGCCGAAATCGCCTTCGGTTGAGAGATTGGCCAGGCTATCGGCTAAACGAAGTTTGTGGGGCGTCGATGGCAGTTGCCGGATCTGAACTGCCAGTTCTTTTGTAGTCCGGGCCCGGACGTCGTCAGGCAGCTTGCGCAGACCGCGGAGCTGGTCCACGATGGGCTTCTCCTGGCTACTCCACTGGGTCTTATCGGCCTGCGCTCTCGGGTCCAACGGAGTAGCCCAGGTAACCACAGAGCATGCCGCGCAGAAAAGAAGTGCGAAGCGAAATCGCATATAGAACTCCTCAAGTAGACACCGCTTGCCTCTCCGCGCCGGAGCAGGAATTTCAATTACAGCTCCACGCGACGCAGCCGCAGAGCGTTTGCGATCACCGAGACCGAGCTGAACGTCATGGCGGCGCTCGCGATCACCGGACTCAAAAGCAATCCGAAAACTGGATAGAGCACTCCGGCTGCCAGCGGAATTCCAAGCGAGTTGTAGATGAAGGCGAAAAACAGGTTCTGCCGGATATTCCGCAGCGTGGCGCGGCTTAGATGGCGGGCGCGCACAATGCCTTGGAGGTCGCCTTTGACCAGCGTAATACACGCGCTTTCCATGGCGACGTCGGTGCCCGGCCCCATGGCGATGCCGACGTCCGCCTGGGCGAGCGCGGGCGCGTCATTGATGCCGTCGCCCGCCATGGCGACGGTGCATCCCTGGGCCTGGAATTGTTTCACCACCTCGATCTTCTTGTCGGGCATGATGCCGGCCGCGAAATCCGCAATGTCGAGCGCGCGCGCCACAGCCTGGGCCGTCGTCGGGCTGTCACCGGTGAGCATCACGATATTGAGGCCCTCGGCGCGGAGCAGCCGCAGAGCATCACGGGTGGAACTCTTGATGGGATCGATGACGCTCAGCAGTCCCGCTCTGCGGCCATCCACAGCAGCCAGCATCACGGACTGTCCGTCGCGGCGCAGCGATTCGGCGCTCGCGGCCAGAGTGCTCAATTCGTCCTGGTGGACGCCCGCCTCTTCGAGCATCTCCCAGGTGCCGAGCGCGACCGAGCGCCCACCCACGCGGCCGGAGACGCCCTTGCCGGTGACCGAACGAAAATCCTCCACCGGCATCAGAGTGAGGCCGCGCTCCTGCCCGGCTTGGACGATCGCGGCCGCCAGGGGATGCTCGCTCGCTTGCTCCAGGCTGGCGGCGAGGCACAGGATTTCGTTCTCGCCAAAGCCGCCCAGAGGCATCACGGTTGCAAGCCGGGGACGTCCCTCGGTGAGCGTGCCCGTCTTATCGATCAAGAGCGTATCTACTTTCTGCAACACTTCGAGGGCTTCCGCGTCTTTGATCAAAACTCCGGCGCGCGCCCCTCGGCCGGTGCCCACCATGATTGACATGGGGGTGGCAAGTCCGAGCGCGCAGGGGCAGGCAATGATCAGCACGGCGACGGCATTCACCAGGGCGTGCGCCAGACGCGGCTCCGGACCGATCAGCGCCCAGACGATGAAGGTGACGGCGGCGGCGGCAACCACTCCGGGAACAAACCAGGCCGAAAACCGGTCCGCCAGACGCTGAATCGGCGCCCGGCTGCGCTGCGCTTCGGCCACGAGTCGAACGATTTGGGCAAGCAAAGTCTCGTCACCGACGCGTTCAGCCTGAACGATCAGGGCTCCATTGCCGTTGAGCGTCCCGCCGGTTACGCGCGCGCCCGGCTCCTTCTCTACCGGGATGGGCTCGCCGGTGATCATCGATTCGTCCACGGAGCTGTGGCCCTCGATCACAGCAGCGTCCACCGGGATTCGTTCGCCTGGGCGCACGCGCAAACGATCTCCGGGGACTACGATTTCAAGAGCAACGTCTTGTTCGGCTCCGTCCTGGTTAATGCGTCGCGCGGTCTTCGGCGCCAGTCGCAGCAGGGCTCGAATGGCGCTGGAAGTTTTGCTGCGGGCGCGAAGCTCGAGCACCTGGCCGAGCAGGACAAGAGTTGTAATCGCAGCGGCGGCCTCGAAGTACACGGGCAGAGCTTCCCCCGGTTTGTGAAATGTCACCGGCAGCAGACCGGGCGCGACAGTAGCCAGCAGGCTGTACAGGTATGCGGCGCCCGTGCCGAGCGCAATCAGGGTGAACATGTTGGGACTGCGATTGACGATCGAAGCCCAGAAGCGCACAAAGAAAGGCGATCCGCACCAAAGCACGACGGGAGTGGCGAGTGCCAGTTCGATCCAGTTACGGCCGGCTTCCGGCACCAGCCTGGCGGAGAACGAGGTCATGCTCGACATGCCGAGCACCAGGAGCGGAAGCGTCAGGGCGACACTTACCCAGAATCTTCGGGTCATTACGGCAAGCTCGGGATTCTTTTCCTCCTCGCGCGCAAGCGTTCGCGGCTCGAGAGCCATTCCGCAGATCGGGCACGACCCCGGCTCCGGTCGCACCACTTGCGGGTGCATGGGGCAGACCCATTCCGTTCGCGTCCGCGGGCCAGAAGTGAACACCGGTTCGAGAGCCATCCCGCACTTCGGGCAGGCTCCCGGTGAAGGCGAGCGAACTTCGGGATCCATCGGACAGGTGTACGTCGATCCTTGCGCTGCCACCGGAAGCGGCGCTCTCGGTGAGGAAGGGGATTGCGGACTGGCTCCTGACGTTTTCGGACGAATCCCGAGCGACTCCAAGCCGGTCGAAGAACGGGGTCCGTCGGCGCCACGCTCTGGCTCTTGCTCGGGCGCGAGATACCTCGCGGGCTCTTGCTCGAACTTGGCGCGACAACCCAAGCAGCAGAAGAAATAGGTCTGTCCCTGAAAGTCGTACTGCGCTGCCGCACTTTCGGGATTCACCCGCATTCCGCAGACAGGGTCTACGGCAATGGGCGCCTTGGCCTCGGCCTTGGGATTGGGGGACATCAGAATGGTCTCATCGGTATTGGATGCGGGAAGGCCCGGCTGATCGCGCGTAGGCGTAATAATTCAATTCGCGGCCTGTTGCTGATTGGGCTGGGCCAATTCGCGCACGAAGGCCAGCATTCGCGGATCATTCCAGTCATAGGCACCTACAATCTTTTCCGCCAGGCGACCTTTGCGATCGATGATGTAGGTTTCGGGAAACTGCAACGTTCCATAACGGGTCGCCAAAGCGCGTGAGCGGTCGTGGGCGATGGGATAACTGACCCGGAACTTGGAAATGAAGGCGCCCAGCGCCGCCGGATCCTCTTCGTCCGCGACCTCGCAGTCGTGGCATTCGCTCGCACCCAGGACTTCGACGCCCATGGGTCGAACCTTGGACGCGAAATCTTCGAGGCTTGGAGCTTCCTCCACACAGGGCGGGCACCAGGGCGCCCAGAAGTTCAGCACCAGCACGTGACCGCGATAGTCGGCGAGTTGCACGGACGAGCTTGCGGTACGCGCGGGCGAGTTGCTGGCGAGAGGCAGGCTAAAACCAGGCACGCTCTCCCCGATTTCCACTGCCCGCGGACCTTGTGACCGCAGGCTGAGCCACGCCACCAAGCCCAGAATCAGCGCCGGTACCAGATAGATCAGCAGTTTTTTGCTCATGTCTTCAGCCTTCATTATAATCAATTCTTGTTCATCAACCTTTGCATGCGGACGGAATCCACCGGCCGCCTCGCCTCGAACCCGTCCAACACTGCGGCCTTCCGGGCGCTCTCATGAGCCAGGACAAGGTGTCGGCCATTATTCCAGCACGGAATGAAGCCCTGACGATCGCGCGCACGGTTCGCTCAGTGGCAGCGCAGCCCGAAGTGATCGAGATCATCGTGGTGAACGACAACTCGACGGACGACACCGCGGCCATCCTGGAGGCTCTGAGGACGGAGATCCCGCAACTTCGAACCCTTGAAGTTGGTGATCCGCCGGACGGCTGGATTGGCAAGACGCACGCCGTGGTGGCGGGCGCAGGAGAGGCCTCGGGCAACTGGCTGCTCTTCACCGATGCCGACACGGAGCACCATCCGGGCTCGCTCGCGCAGGTACTGGAGTGCGCCCGGCGCGAACGGGCCGATCTGGTGTCGCTTTCGCCCGGTCAGGAGATGCTGGAGTGGTGGGAGAAGGCCGTCATTCCGTTCGTCTACACGGAGCTGGCTCGCCGTTATAGATTCGCCGAGGTGAACGATCCCAAGAACAAGAGCGCAGCCGCCAACGGGCAGTACATCCTCGTTCGACGCGCCGTCTACGAATCGGCAGGCGGACACGAGGCTGTGAGCGGAGAGATCCTGGAAGATGTCGCGCTCGCAAAGCGGATCAAGGATTCGGGCCGGCGCATTCTCTTCTTGCCCGGCGCAGACTGGGCCAGCACGCGCATGTATTCGAGCTTCGGAGCCCTCTGGGATGGCTGGCGCAAGAACCTGTATCTGCTGTGGGGCTGCTCCGTCGTCGCGACTCTGATGACGTTTGCCCGGGTGTGGTTTGTAGACCTGGCCCCTTTGCTTGCCTGCCTGCTGGCGTTCGCTCTCGCCTTCGACGGAGGCGGCGTAGACCTCGCAGGAATCGGAGTTTTGTGCTTGGCCTTGACGATCGCTCGCCGGTTCGCCTACGGCCGCGAGTTGTGCCGGATTGGCTTCGGACCAGACGCCGCCAATTACGGAATCCCGGGAGCGGCGCTTTTTCTCATGCTGCTCATCGAATCGCTGGTGGCCCATCGATGGCTTGGTTCGGTGCGATGGAAGGGCCGCGAATATTCCACCCGAGGACCGGTACGGGTACGGCCCTCGCTGTAGCGCCGCTACAGAACACATCGAATTAAGGAAGGGGCTCGATGATTTACGTCACGCGCCGGGCTGAGTTCTCCGCTTCGCACTATTACCACAATCCGGACTTCAGCCCCGAGGAGAATCGCAAGGTGTTTGGCAAGTGCAATAATTCGCACGGCCACGGCCACAATTACGCCTTGGAAGTCACGGTAGCGGGCGAACCCGATGCGCGCACCGGCATGGTGATTGACCTGAAGGATCTCAAGAAGGTGATCGAAGCGGAGGTGATGGAGGCGATGGATCATCGTTTCCTGAATGAGGAGGTTCCGGCCTTCCGCACCTTGATTCCCACGACGGAGAATATCGCCATTGAAGTGTGGAGACGCCTCGCCGGTAAGATCGTTGCTGGCCGACTCTGTCGCGTCAGGCTTTACGAGACCCCTGAGCTCTATGTGGACTACTATGGGGAGTGATGGTTTACCTCACGCGACGCTATCGGCTGTCAGCCGCGCACAGGCTGCATAATGAGTCCCTGAGCGCAGATGAGAACGCCCGCCTCTACGGCAAATGCAATAATCCGCGCGGACACGGGCACGATTATGTATTTGAGGTGACCGTTGCCGGCGAAGTGGATCCTGACACCGGCATGGTAATGGACCTCGGTCAGCTCGATCAGCTTGTAAAGCGGGAAATCCTGGACCGGTTTGACCACATGCATCTGAATCTCGACGTGGAGAATTTCCGCAGCAGGGTGCCCACTACGGAGAACCTCTGCCTCGAAATCTATGATCTGCTCTCCCCCCATTTCTTCCCCACGCGCCAGGGACCTGCCGAGGTTCGGCTGGACGCCATCCGGGTGGAAGAGACGCGCTCGAACTTCTTCGAGTACCGGGGCGCGAGCGCCTCGCGGGAGCGAATCTGATGGCTAAGAGCAAGACGCGACCGGCGGCAGAGTCGTCGCCGGTTCCAAGCGGGCCGAAGCACCAGGCGGGTTCCGAGGACGCCATCGAGCTTGCCTTCGAGCGCGTACTCACCGAACTCGGCGAAGACCCCACTCGCGAGGGTCTGCTCAAGACTCCGAAGCGCATGGCGAAATCGCTCCGTTACCTGACCGGTGGATACCAGAAGGATGTGGACGGCGTCCTGAATGACGCTCTGTTTTCCGTCTGCTACGACGAGATGGTGATCGTCCGGGACATCGAGATCTTCAGTCTCTGCGAGCATCACCTGCTGCCTTTTTTCGGGCGCTGCCACGTGGCGTATCTGCCCAACCAGAAAATCATCGGTCTCAGCAAAATCCCTCGGCTTGTGGACGTTTTCGCGCGCCGCCTGCAAGTTCAGGAGCGGCTCACTACCCAGATCGCTGAGACCATCATGGAAAAGGTCAATCCGCTGGGGGTCGGGGTGGTAATTGAAGCGCGGCACCTTTGCATGATCATGCGCGGCGTTGAAAAGCAGAATTCCGTGGCGGTCACGTCAGCAATGTTGGGCGTTTTCCGCGATAACGCCCAAACGCGCGCGGAGTTTTTGAACCTGGTGCGCCGCCGGCTGCAGGACTGAGCTGCGCCCACTCCGGTAATTTGCAGCCCTCTCCCTTGGGAGAGGGTGGCCCGCCGGCCGTTTTTCACCAGCCGCAGCCGGCCGGGTGAGGGGCTCTGAAGGGTGGGAACACATAAAGGGCGAACGTTTTTCAAACAACCTCAACGGTCCGTTAACGTGCCGAGGACTTCCCCAAACAATAAGCCAAGGCAATCCCGAGACGCGGCCGGAGATGCTCCGTTAACCGGCAAAATTATCGCGGTGGTCGGCGGCAGCCGCGGAATCGGCTTCGCGATCGCACAGGCGGCGGGGCGCGCCGGAGCTACGCTGGCACTCATCGCGCGCAAGTCCCGCGAGCTTCAACGCGCCGCAACCGAGCTTGGCGCCGCGATTGCGATTCCCGCGGATATCACCCGGCCCCGTGACGTTCAACGCGCCTTTCGTGAGATTGGACGCCGCTTTTCCAAGCTCGATGTGCTCGTTAACAGCGCCGGCACTTTCGCTTTCAAGCCGCTCGACGAGACTACCCTGGGCGACTGGCAGCAGAATCTGGATTCCAACCTGACCTCGCTTTTTCTGACCACCCGCGCCGCCCTGCCAATGCTCACCCGCAGCCGCGGTCATATCGTAAACATCCTCTCCATCTCCAGCCGTCAGGCTTTCGTGCGTTGTTCGGCTTACACGGCCGCCAAGTTTGGCGCGCTTGGATTCACGCGGGTGCTAGCGGATGAACTGCGCCCGAAGGGCATTCGCGTCACGGCGGTGTTGCCCGGCGCCACCAACACACGACTGATCCGGGCGTTCGGATTTCCGGTGGATCGCGCCGCGCTCGTGCAGCCTGAAGACGTGGCTGAAACGGTGCTCGGCGTGCTCCGGATGCCGACGAACGCCAGCGTGGATGAGATCGTCATCACGCCCTCGCGGGGCGCGCTGTAGTACAAACTCACCCGGATCGATTTGCGGGCTTAGTCTCCAGTCGGCCTTCGGAGACAGGAGACAGGCTACGACGCGACTACCAGTTGACCCGCCTTTTGTGACCGCATGGAAGCGCTGCCGTTGCTGGTCTCGTCCGGCCTGACCAACGGCGCCAGTCGATGGGCGCGATGCCTCACCGCCGCTCCGATAAAGGCCTTGAACAGCGGTTGCGGCTCGAGCGGCCGCGATTTGAACTCGGGATGGAACTGGCAGCCCAGGAACCAGGGATGATCGCGAATCTCGACGATCTCCACGTAGGTGCCGTCCGGCGTGACGCCGGTGATGTCGAGCCCACCCGCGGTGAGCGTCTCTTCGTACTCGCGATTGAACTCGTAGCGGTGGCGGTGCCGTTCTGAAATCTCGAGAGCGCCGTAGGCATGGTGCGCAAACGACCCCGGCTTGAGGCGCGCCGTCCAGGCGCCAAGACGCATCGTGCCGCCGAGTTCATCCACTCCGCGCAGCTCGCGCAGCTTGTAGATCACCCGGTGGGCGGGCTCGGGATCGAATTCCGAGCTGTCGGCTCCGTGAAGCCCGCACACGTTGCGGGCGTACTCGATCACGGCGCACTGCATGCCAAGGCAGATGCCGAAGTAAGGAACCTTGCGCGTGCGCGCATACTCGATGGCGCGCAGCATTCCGGGGATGCCGCGCTTGCCGAAGCCGCCGGGGACCAGGATGGCATCAAGATCGTCGAGCTGCCGCGGCCATTCCAGATCGGCCTCGAGGCCCTCGGCTTCGATCCAGATCAAATTGGCGCCCACGTTGTGTGCAGCGCCGCCGTGCGTGAGCGCTTCGTTCAGGCTCTTGTAAGAATCCTGGTACTCCACGTACTTGCCCACCATGCCGATCGCTACTTCGTCGGCGGGGTGCTTTGAGCGCTGCACCAGTTCCATCCAGGGCTGCATCCGGCGCTCGCCAGTCTCGATCTTCAGGCACTTCAGAATCTGCTCGTCCAGGCCCTCGGCGGCGAGCGCCAGCGGAACTTCGTAAATGCTCTCCACGTCGCGCGCCGTGATCACGGCTTCTTCCGGAACGTTGCAGAACAGGGCGATCTTGGCCTTGATGTCGTTCGAAAGAGAGCGGTCCGTGCGGCAGATCAGAATGTCAGGCTGGATACCGATCTCGCGCAGATCCTTCACCGAGTGCTGCGTGGGTTTGGTTTTCAGCTCGCCGGCGGCGCCGATGTAGGGCACCAGCGTCAAATGGACGAAGATGGCGTGGTCGCGGCCTTGCTCCTGGCGCATTTGCCGGATGGCTTCCAGAAACGGCAGCGACTCGATGTCTCCCACCGTGCCGCCGATTTCGACGATCACCAGGTCCACGCCGTCGGCGACCTTCTTGATGGCTGCCTTGATTTCGTTCGTGACGTGTGGAATCACCTGAACCGTCTTGCCCAGGTAATCGCCGCGCCGTTCCTTGGTGATGATGCGCTCGTAGATGCGTCCGGCCGTGCAGTTGTTATCGCGGGTCATGCGCGCGTGCGTGAAGCGCTCGTAGTGGCCGAGATCGAGGTCGGTCTCAGCGCCGTCGTCGGTGACGAAGACCTCGCCGTGCTGAAACGGGCTCATGGTGCCGGGATCGACGTTCAGATAGGGGTCGAACTTCAGGATGGTCACTTTCAGCCCGCGCGCTTCGAGCAGACAGCCCATCGAAGCCGAGGCCAGACCCTTGCCGAGAGAACTCACCACGCCGCCGGTCACAAAAATATATTTCGCGCTCATACGCCTCCGTGAGTGCTAATGCGTCCAGGGTTGATGTGCCGAAAATTGTAGTGAAGCAGGTTGAGTGGTCTTTCGAAGCGCCCTTGCAGCGCTTCGCTCTTGCGAGGCTGCTCGCTCAGTCGCCAAAGGCTCTTTTCCGTGTACCGAGGTCAAATTGTGAGGCAGGAAGATTCGGTACGATCAATTATCGCGACCCGAGGTCGATGTGTCAAGGTGAAGGCGAAGTCGGTAGTGTCTGAATCTATGTTGTTGGCGCTGATCCGTTAGTCAGAATCGGCCCTCCGCCTGAAAGCGCCACTTTCGCAGCTTGATAGACAATCGAATGGAGCAGCCGGTTCCTCGGTGTCTTGACGCCGAACGTGTGTGTTCTCCCGCCGCGACCCTCCTCGGCCTTGCTGCCCTCGTATTTCCAGTCAGACCGAGACAGAAACGGAAGGTCAACCCGCCAGACGATGATTGTCCGTCCAGCCTTCATTCGCTTCGTTGGATCGACCGCATAGCGCCAGACGATGTACCAGCCAGGGTGATCGTAATGGGATTGGAGCGCCCATGGTCTGCTACTTCCCTTGGACTCCAAGGCTTGCATCGGAGGAGGGTTCAATTTGCCGCCAAGTGAAAGATCGGGGAAGCGCTGTTGCGCTATATCAGGATGCTTGTGACGCTTGTAGGGGCTGAAGGAATGAAGCGCCTTGATTCCGAGGATTCCGATGACGGCGCTGAAGACGTTCGCCTGCTCGTAATAGAGGTCGATCAGGTCTTCGGCCTGTTCCTCGATGTACTCCATCGCGTTCCGAATATGCGCGACAGTCAAGCTAGGTGGAAGAGGTGCGCTACGGTCAAAGCCGTCTGTTCCTATCGCCACAGGCTCCGCTGCCTTATAGGGGACAGTTTCCCACGTTCCTTTTTCGCCTTCTCTTTCTTCCCCACCAGCTTCGCCAGCAGCGGAATAGCAGACTCCGCCATCTTGAAGAACACCGGGTCCGCCTCGATTCCGATGCTGTCATAGCCCACCGAAAGGGCGGCGGCGATTGTCGATCCGGCTCCCATGAACGGGTCTAGCACGATGCCCACACCACGCGGCAGCGAGGCTCTGACGATCTGCCGCATGAAGCCTTGCGGTTTCAGCGAAGGATGAGGCGCAATCGTGCGTTCATCGGAGCGCGTCGGAGACGATAAAATGACGTCAGAAAACGGAAACCGCTCCGATATTCTGCGAAGGCCGCCAGTATGCCACTTTCGGAGGTTGTCTTGCACGCGGCCCTCACAGGGCTTTCGGAACAATCCCCACGGCTCCCAGCGGGAGCGTGGCATCACCGAAACGTCTGTAAATTCGTCGTGCGCGTTTTTCGGCCTATCGCCACCGCGTAGCGTCTGCACCAGCCGAATAATCTCGCCTCGCTTCTGAAAGCCAGCCTCCATCAAAGGCAGGTAAACCAAATGCGAGAGCAGCGGATTACTTGCGATGAAGATATGCCCGCCAGGAACCAAAACTTTGTAAGCGAGCTTTCCGAAACATTCAAAGAGCGTGCGAATCTCTTTCAGGTCCGCCTCGTTCAGAACCGTGAAACGAGGAACCGGCTGGCGCGTGCAGCCGTCAAATGACGGCGGAATGCGCCAGATTCCGCCGCGTCCGTTACGGAGCTTGCGTGTTTCCTTCGACGTATATTCCTTCACTCCGTAAGGCGGATCGGTCACAATCGCATGGATGGAGTTTTCCGATCGAGCGCCCATCCAATCGAGGCAGTCAGCCAAGTGCAACGTATAGGAAGTTTCAACCGGCTGTGCGGTTTGTTGAGCTTGGCCGGTCATGCCGCCCTCGCCTGTTCCGAGCCAAAGCTGAGAAGCTCTTGCACCGACCAAACGTAATGGGTGACCTTCGCTTCCATTGCCGGAGTGACGCGCAAGGCCGTTACGACCGAGTCAGGAATCGGCTTGCCGCAGTGAGGACATTTAAGAGCCATGAACGCACGATATAGCGAGGCTCGTTAAAGGTCAAGATCGCCAGCCACGCAAATTCAGACATTACCGTTGAGGTCAGACCCCGAGAACCTTCTTGTCCGCTGCCCCGGTGCGAATCGCCATTCCTCATCCCCAGGGACGATCTCGGCCCGGACCCTTCCACATTGTCGGACGGTCGTAGCCTTTCAAGCGAACTTTTCAAATCAGGCGAACTTTTTCAAAAGTCAATTTTTGAAAGCCGCAGGGAACGGGTTGCGATCTTTCCCGCTCCTCTGAACGCTTTTGGCCCTATCCAAAACAGGTTTTTCATTGCCCTGTGAACGCGTTTGTGCAAGAGTTGCACACTTTTCCCCCGGACTAAACGAGGTCTGAACGCAAGATTGTGGGAAAGAAAGGGCTCCGCGCACCAGGACACCAGCTCCGGATTTCAATTCTCCGGTTCGGGTTTCCTGACCGGGCTACTGGAGGGAGCCTATGAGGGCCGTGGTGAATTCGTCGGTGGAGGCGCTGCCGCCCACATCGCGCGTCAAGTAGCGGCCCTCGGCATAAAGATGATGGATGGCGTGCTCGACGCGTTCGGCGGCTCCAATCTGCCCTAAGTGTCTCAACATCAATATGGAAGACAGTATCATGGCGGTGGGATTGGCCACATTCTGACCGGCGATGTCGGGGGCGCTGCCGTGCACAGCCTCGAAGACTGCGCATTCCTCGCCTAAGTTGGCGCCCGGCACGAGGCCCAGCCCGCCTACGAGGCCGGCCGCAAGATCGGAGATGATGTCGCCGTAAAGATTCTCGAGCAGCAGAACGTCGAACTGCTGGGGCCGCATGACTAACTGCATACAGCAGTTATCGACGATCAGCTCGCGATACTCGATCTCGTTGTACTCCCTGGCCACCTTGCGGATGCATTCCAAAAAGAGCCCGTCCGAGAGCTTCATGATGTTGGCTTTATGCGCAGCCGTGATCTGCTTGCGCCCGAACTTGCGTGCGTACTCGAAGGCGAAGCGAGCGATGCGGGTGGAGGCGTATTCGGTGATGATCTTGAGGCTCTCCACCACGCCCGGAACAACCGTATGCTCAAGCCCGGCGTAAAGCGACTCCGTGTTCTCGCGCACCACGATGAGGTCGACGCCCTCGAAAGGGGTCTTGATGCCGGGTAGTCGCCTGACTGGCCGGAAGTTAGCGTACAAATCGAGCGCCTTGCGCAGCACCACGTTGATGCTTTGATGGCCGCCGCCAATCGGGGTGGTCAGCGGCCCCTTGAGGGCGACTCGAGTCTCGCGGATGGACGCCACCACCGGATCAGCCTGGATGTCCTCTGGATTTCGGCTGACGATGGGCTGCGCGTTCATCTCTATCCACTCGATTTCGGCTCCTGCAGCCTCGATCAGCCGAACTGTGGATCGCGTAACCTCAGGTCCAATACCGTCGCCAGCGATGAGCGTAACCTGGGCCCTCGATCGGCGGGTCTCGTTTCGCATGGCAGCCATTGTATCACCCGCCGCGGTATTATCGTCTGGGCGGGAACAGAGCCGCTCGATCTAAAAATAACCTTTGTTATGTGTGGTTTGAAAACTAGGAGAAGAGGAACCCGGGGAGGGCCCTAGCCAGTGCGTACTTTGGTTCCATAGCAACTGGCTTGGCATCTCCCCGGCTCCTTCGCGGAGGGGGGACCGCGGCGCCTCATAAGCGCTAAGCGCTTTGAAGCGCAACTTTCCCTATGCAACATGTACGCCAAAGACGGGCCCGATTGCCCAATCCGTTGGAAACAATACGACCGACTGCACGACCGACTGCCACGGGCCGGAAGCCGTCCATGTAATTCTTGCCTGAACCGACCCTGATCCATGCAGTTTTTTCTCGATCGAGCGTGAGCGTTGGGTGACCCGGGTCGCGGATCGATCGCGGTCTGGCCGAGACGTTTTTGCTGGTTAGGCTGCAGCCACAATAGCGCCGAGCCTGAATCTTGATTCTGCGCGGCGCATCTGTTAGCGTAGTGGTGGAAATAATCGATCATCGGCCGCGCAACTTTCGAAAGCGCATAAAGGAGTCTCGTAAATGGCCACTAATTTGGAAATTACGCCCTACGCCGCCCAAAAAGTAAAGGAAATCATGTCCCAGCAGGAGCCTTCGCCGGTGGGACTTCGGGTTTCAGTGGTAGGCGGCGGGTGTTCTGGATTCTCGTATCAGATGAACTTCGAAGTTCAGACAAATCCCATCGACAAAGTCTTCGATTTCGAGGGCCTGAAGGTATTCGTCGATCAGGCCTCCCTCATGTACCTCAAAGGAACCAGGATCGACTTCGTCGAGACACTGGAGGGTTCGGGCTTCAAGTTCGAGAACCCGAACGTCAAGTCTACATGCGGGTGCGGTAGTTCGTTTCAAGTGTAGCAGCGTTCGCATACCTTGTGACGGCGTTCGCGACTCGACCTCACCCCGGCGCTTCCTGTCTGCGGAAGTGGCCGGGGTTCGTGTTCCTGGCGGGTGCTCTGATCGGTCGTTCGGTTGCGCATGCGTATAGCCCTCGCTCAGATCAACACCACGGTCGGCGATTTCGCCGGCAACCTGAATCGTATCACCCGCTTCGCCCGTGAAGCAGCTGGACGAGGCGCCGACCTTGTCGTCTTCCCTGAACTTGCCCTGACGGGTTACCCGCCCCGCGACCTCGTTGAAAAGACCGATTTTGTGGAGCACTCTGAAAGAGAGCTCGACCGGCTGGCAGAGCTCGTGCCAGAGGTGCGGATTCTCGCCGGTTACGTCCGGCGCACCGGCTCTGCCACCGGCAAGCCTGTGGCAGACTCTGCCGCGGTGCTCTACGGTGGGCGGCGCCTGCTGGTCTACGACAAGATCCTGCTGCCCTTTTACGACGTTTTCGACGAGTCACGCTATTTCGAACCGGGAAGCCGGCCCGCCAGCTTCGAGATCGCAGGCGCCAGCCTGGGCGTCACGATCTGCGAAGACGTGTGGAACGACAAAGGCTTCTGGCCGCGGCAGCTCTACGCACGCAACCCGGTGGAGGACGTGGTCCGCAGTGGCGCAGACGTGCTGCTGAATATCGCCTCTTCACCCTTCTCCACCGAAAAACCCGAGCTGCGCTACCGGATGCTGCGAGCCATCGCGATCGAGCATCAGTTGCCAGTGGTGTACGTCAACCAGGTGGGCGGTAACGATCAGCTTGTCTTCGATGGATCGAGTATGGCGCTGGACGCCCGTGGTGAAGTGGTGGCGCGGGCGCGAGCGTTCGAGGAGGACCTGGTCCTCTTCGATACCGCTTCGGGCAAGGGCGAAATCCGGCCGGCTCCCGACTCTGAGGTCGAGACCATCTGCCGCGCGCTCGAGCTCGGCACGCGCGATTACATGTCGAAGTGCGGCTTCCAAAAGGCGCTGGTGGGATTGAGCGGCGGCATCGACTCGTCGCTGGTCGCGACCATCGCGGCCGACGCCATCGGTCCGCAGAATGTTCTAGGCGTTGCCATGCCGGGTCCGTACTCGTCTGCGGGCAGCTTGCGCGATGCCGAAGCTCTGGCCCGCAATCTCGGCATCGGCTACCAAGCGATCCCCATCGCGGGACCGTTTGAAGCCTATCTTCAGGCCTTGACGCCCGCCTTCGCGGGCCTCGCGCCGGACGTCACCGAGGAGAACCTGCAGGCGCGAATCCGCGGCACCATCCTGATGGCGCTCTCCAACAAGTCTGGATCGATGCTGCTCAGCACCGGCAACAAGAGCGAGCTTGCGGTGGGCTACTGCACGCTTTACGGTGACATGGCGGGCGGCCTGGCGGTGATCGCCGACGTACCCAAGACGATGGTCTATGAGCTGGCTCGCTATGTGAACCGCGAACGCGAACGCATTCCGGCGGCCTCGATCACCAAGCCGCCTTCCGCCGAACTTCGCCCGAATCAGACCGACCAGGACACGCTTCCGCCTTACGAGGTTCTGGACCCAATCCTTCGCGCCTACATCGAGGATCATGATTGCCTGGAACAGATCGCGGCCAAGCTGGGAGTGGATGCCGAACTGGTTCGCGACGTGGTCCGGAAGGTGAATCGCGCCGAGTACAAGCGTCAACAGGCCGCTCCCGCTCTCAAGGTGACGGGGAAGGCCTTCGGCATCGGCCGCCGCTATCCGATCGCCAATCGCTACACAGAATGACTCATTGCGGAACATGTTTCCAGGCTCACTCCGGCTGGGTTGCCGGTTCTCGCCCTTCGCGCTCCGTCAAATAGACACCGATCAGAATCAGCATTCCCCCCACCACGACGTGCGTCGTCAAAGCTTCTCCCAGCAGCCAGACGCCCAGAGTGGCCGCGATAACCGGCTGCAGGTAGTTGAAGGCCGCCACTCGCGTGGCCGAAAGCTCCGTCAGGGCAAAGGCATAGATGCTGTAGGCTACCACCGAGCCCAGCGTGACCAGAAATGCGATCCCCCACCAGGCCTCGGGCGGAAGCGCGATCCAGTGCGTCGCAAAAACGTCGCGGCCGGTGATGGGCAGCATCAATACAGCGCCCATGGCGAAAATGATGGTGTTCAGGCTGAGACCGTCATAGCGGCGGGCAATCTTCTTCACAAGAATGGTGAAGTAGGCGAAAACAGCGCTGCCCAGGAGCATGATGACGTCGCCGGTCAAGGTTGCGGCGCTGCCCGGTTGAGACTTGCCCGTGGTGAGCTCGACGACTCCGGCCAGTGAGATCGCTGCGCCCACTGCCTTGAGCACGGTCAGAGCCTCAAGCTGCTTGGCGCAGGACATCATCAGAACCATCACCGGTCCTAGCGCCACGATCAGGCCCGCATGAGCCGCAGACGTCCGGCCGATGCCGCTGATGAAGAAAACCTGATTGAGCGAGATCCCGAATAGTGCCGTGAGCGCCAGGTACCAGAGCTCCCGTCGATTCAGTCGGAGTCGCGCCCCGCGCCGCCAGAGCGCAAATCCGGCCAGAAAGATTAGTCCGGCCCCGGTCACCCGCGCCTGCGCGAGCGCCAGCGAACTCATATTCCGGAGCGCGAATTTCCCTGCGATGATGTTCGCCGCCCAAAAGAAGGTGCCGATGAACATCAGCAGGTGCATCAGGCCGTGGCGACGGTGCTTCAGGCCGCGGGGATGGACCATCGGCTGAGATGAGGAGTGCAAGCTGCGCTGTCCCGATTCATTGAATGGATTGAATCAATCGATCAACTAAACGACTCTTTCCTGACGGTAGCCTTCTCAATTCGATCCAGGTTCGGCTTGTATCCGAGTCCTGGCGTGGAGGGCGCGCGAATTGTCCCGGCGGCGCTCACGGTGACCTCGGGATCGATGACGTCCTGGTGCCAGTAGCGGCGGCTCGCGGAGACGTCGCCGGGCAGAGTGAAGCCTGGCAGGGTGGACATGGCGATGTTATGGGCGCGGCCGACGCCGGACTCCAGCATGCCGCCGCACCAGACGGGGATGTTGCGTTCGCGGCAGACGTCGTGAACCTGTTTCGCGGAAGTGAAGCCGCCCACCCGCCCCAATTTGATGTTGATAATCTTGCAGGCGCCGGCTTCGATCGCCTTGCGGGCGTCGTCAGCGTTGTGAATGGATTCATCCAGGCAGAGCGCAGTCTTGAGCTCGCGCTGCAACCGGGCATGATCTATGATGTCGTTCCAACCCAGCGGCTGTTCGATCATCAGCAGGTAGAAGCGATCGAAACTCTTCAGGTGGTCGAGATCGTCCAGAGTGTAAGCCGAGTTTGCGTCCACCGAAAGCACGATCCGTGGAAAGCGCTCGCGAACCCGCTGCAGCACGGCCACGTCCCAGCCCGGTTTCACCTTGAGCTTGATGCGCTGGTAGCCGGCGCTGACTTCGCGATCGATCTTATCGAGCAGTTCTTCGACGGAGTTCTGGATGCCGATCGAAACGCCGCATGGAATCTCATCGAGCGCGCCGCCGATCAGCTTTCCGAGCGGCAGTCCCTGGCGTTGCGATTCGATATCCCAAAGCGCGTTTTCAAGCGCGGCCTTGGCCATGTTGTGGCCGCGGATCGGCCTGAAGCGGGAGGCCACGAAGGACGGGCCTTCGATTTCGCGGCCGAGCGTGCCGGGGATCAAGAAGTCGCGCAGAATGTGCCAGGCTGTTTCGGGCGTTTCATAGTTATACAACGGCTCTTCGCCACAAGTCACTTCGGCCCATCCGGTGATCCCGTGAGCTTGAGCCCGCACCAGCACAACGCGCCGTGTTGTGGTGCGGCCGAAGCTGGTCTCGAAGAAGTGCACCAGCGGCAAACGAATCTCGCGCAGTTCAATTCGATCAATTTTCATCACGTCAAACACCGCCCTGTCCGCCGCGTTCGGATTCCGCCTGGTTCCATGAACCGGGTTGATCCGCCTCCCGCTTGACGGAGCTCCAGACAGCTTCCATTTCCGTGAGATCACAATCGGCGAGCTTGCGGCCGCGCCGTGCGATCTCGCGCTCCAAGGCCTGAAAGCGGCGTTTGAATTTCCGGTTGCCCCTTCGCAGGCAGGTCTCCGCATCGCTGCCCAGGTGGCGAGCAAGCTGGCTGATGGAAAAGAGAAGGTCGCCCAGTTCCTCTTCGAGCCGCCGGCGGTCCGCGGATTTCAATTCCCCATTCAGCTCGCGGCGAAGCTCATTCAGCTCCTCCTGCACTTTGTCGAGCACGTCCTGGGGGCGCGGCCAGTCAAATCCGGCTTCCGTCGCCCGAACACCCATTTCGTGGGCTTCGAGAAGAGCGGGGATGGCCGGAGCCATTCCGTCCAGCAGCGACGCCGCCTTCTTCTCTGTCCGCTCCTGTTCTTTCGCCGCATTCCAGCTCTTGAGCGCTTCCTCAGCCGTGCGGGCCTTCGCATCACCGAAGACATGCGGGTGCCGCCGCACGAGCTTGGCATGAAGCCGTTCCAAAACGTCGGCTAGCTTGAATCGGCCCTCTTCCGCCGCGAGGCGCGAATAGAAGATCACCTGAAATAGGAGATCGCCGAGCTCATCCTCGATAGAGTCGAAGTCGCGGGCATTCACGGCATCGACGACTTCGTAGGCCTCCTCGAGCAGAAGCGCCTTCATGGAATCGTAGTCCTGGGCCCGGTCCCACGGGCAGCCGCCGGCGCTGCGCAGGCGCGCTGTGAGCCCCACAAGCCGATCCAAGGCCGGGCCCGCGTCGTCTGCTGTCGGTTCGGGAGCAGGGACCGCAGATTCCGAATCTTCTTTCACGGTTTTTGATTTTCGACTTTCGAAGTTTGATCTTCCAAGCGCTACTGTAACAACTGCTCCGGGAGGCGGCAAGTTGAGCGCCGGAGCTCAATTCCAGGGTGGAAGCGCGTAAGCCTTGCCGTGAAATGCCGTTGATGGTCTAAACTGAACGTTCGCCATCTCACGGGAGGCCTGAATCGACGCCTATGATTTCAGTGCGCAATCTGGTGAAGAACTTCGGTGATTTCGCCGCCGTCAAGGACATTTCCTTCGAGGTCCGGCAGGGCGAAATCTTCGCCTTTCTGGGCCCGAATGGCGCCGGCAAGACGACCACCATCAAGATGCTCACGACCTTGCTGAGGCCGACCAGCGGCGAGATCTCAATTGATGGACTGGACCCGCAGCGCAAGCAGAACGAAGCCCGGCGGCGGTTCGGAATCGTCTTTCAGGACCCGAGCCTGGAGTGGGAGCTGACCGCTTACGAAAACATGGAGATCCACGGCGTTCTCTACCACATTCCCCGCCGTCTGCGGATCGAGCGCAGCGAACAACTGCTCAAGCTCTTCGAGCTTTGGGAGCGGCGCAACGATCCCGTGAAGAGGTTCTCGGGCGGGATGAAGCGGCGTCTGGAGATCGCGCGCGGCCTCTTACACACTCCCAAGATTCTCTTTCTGGACGAGCCCACCCTCGGACTCGATCCGCAGAGCCGGAATCAATTGTGGACTCATGTGAAGCACCTGAACGAAACCGAAGGCGTGACGGTATTTCTGACGACGCACTACATGGATGAGGCCGACCGGGTGGCCGAGCGCATCGCCGTGATCGATCACGGCAAGATCGTGGCTCAGGGATCGCCGGCCGAATTGAAGGCGCAAACCAACAGCGATTCGCTGGAGCAGGCCTTTCTGGCGCTGACAGGATCCTCGATTCGCGACGAAGCCGCGGGTTCGATCGACCAGATGCGGCAGTTCGTCAAAATGTGGAGGAAATGAGCGATGGCTGCCGTATACATCCTGTGGCTGCGCGAGCTGAAGCGCTACGTGCGTTCCCGGGCGCAGATCGTGGCATCGCTCGGTCAGCCGTTGCTTTACCTGCTGGCTCTCGGTTTCGGACTCGGTCCCGTATTTCAGCAGTCAGGGCACGGAAGCTACCTTCAGTTTATTGCGCCCGGCGTGATTGGCATGACGGTGCTCTTCTCGTCCATATTCTCCGGAATCAGCCTCCTTTGGGACCGGCAGTTCGGCTTCCTCAAGGAGACCCTGGTGGCGCCGGTGCCGCGGATCAGCATTGTGGTGGGCAAGACCCTGGGCGGCGTCACGGTGGCTCTGCTGCAGGGCACGCTGGTGGTAGTGGTCTGTCTCCTGGCAGGCTTCCGGCCGCACGGCTGGCTGGCAGTGCCGCGCGCCTTTCTGTTCATGGCGCTGATCGCTCTCGTATTCGCCGGCCTCGGCACCGCCATCGGTTCGCGGCTGCAGGACATGCAGGGATTTCAACTCATCATGAACTTCCTGGTGTTGCCTATTTTCTTCCTCTCGGGGGCTCTGTTTCCGCTCGAACACCTCCCCAAGGCGCTCAGCGTGATCACGAGCGGCGACCCTCTCTCCTACGGCATAGACGGGTTGCGCGGTACTCTGATCGGCCTCTCGCACTTCGGCCTCTTCCACGACGTTGTGATCCTCAGCGCGATTGGCGTGGTATTGCTTACCGTTGGGAGTTATCTCTTCTCGAGGATTGAGATCTGAACGCGCCAAGCGCGCATAAGAATAGACTTCTTCGAAGGAGACCAAATCCATGAGTCCAGTGCAAAAGGAAGTGCAGGTCACTCGTCCGCTCACCGGGCTCCGCGCGGAGATCCTGAGCGAGGCAGCCGTGAATTTTCTGAGCAGGCTTTCGGCGGGATTTGAAGAGCGCCGCCAGGAACTGCTCCAGCAGCGACGCGTCCGGCAGCGGGAAATCGAGGCCGGCAAGATGCCGGATTTCCTGCCGGAGACGGCCCATATTCGGGCCAGCGAGTGGAAGGTGGCGCCCATCCCGAAGGACCTCGCCGATCGACGCGTGGAGATCACCGGACCCGTGGAGCGGAAGATGATCATCAACGCGCTCAACTCCGGCGCCAGCGTGTTTATGGCGGACTTCGAAGACTCCAACTCGCCGACCTGGCAAAACAACCTGGATGGCCAACTGAATTTGAGGGACGCTATCAACCGCACCATCGATTATGTAAGTCCGGAGGGCAAGAAGTACGCGCTCGCGGACGAGACCGCGACCCTGATGGTTCGGCCCCGGGGCTGGCATCTCGACGAGAAGCATCTCCTGGTGAAGGGCAAACCGATCTCGGGGTCGCTGTTCGATTTTGGCCTGTTCTTTTTCCACAACGCCAAGGCCCTCATTGCGAAAGGTACGGCGCCTTATTTCTACCTGCCCAAACTCGAAAGCCATCTCGAGGCTAGGCTGTGGAATGACGTTTTTAATTTCGCCCAGGATGATCTGGGCATTCCTCGCGGGACCATTCGAGCCACGGTACTGATCGAGACGATTCTCGCCGCCTTCGAAATGGATGAGATTCTTTACGAACTGCGGGACCACTCCGCCGGACTCAACTGCGGGCGCTGGGATTACATCTTCAGCTTCATCAAGAAATTCCGCAACCGGCGCGATTTCGTGCTGCCCAACCGCGCCCAGGTGGGCATGGACAGACACTTCCTGAACTCATACGTGCTTCTGCTGATCGAGACCTGTCATCGCCGCGGCATCCACGCCATGGGGGGCATGGCGGCGCAGATTCCGATCAAGAATGATCCTGCCGCGAACGAAACAGCTCTCGAAAAAGTTCGGCAGGACAAGCTCCGTGAAGTTCGCGCCGGCCACGACGGCACCTGGGTGGCGCATCCCGGACTGGTGCCGATCGCCAAACAGATATTCGATGCGGACATGAAAGCGTCCAACCAAATTTCGCGGCGGCGGGACGACGCGCGCATCACGGCGGCCGACCTCGTCACCGTGCCGCAAGGCGACATTACCGAGGCCGGCCTGCGCTGGAACATTGATGTCGGCCTGCAATACCTGGCCGCCTGGCTCGAAGGCAACGGCTGCGTCCCGATCTATAACCTGATGGAAGATGCCGCCACCTGCGAGATCTGCCGGGCGCAGGTGTGGCAATGGGTGAAGCACGGCGCCACCATGACGGATGGCCGTACCGTGACCGTCGACCTTGTGCGCCGGGCCACTCGCGACCAGCTTGGCAGGCTGCGGGAGCAACTGGGGCCGGAGCGCTTTGGCTCGGCGAAGTTCGAGACGGCGTCCCGGATTTTCGAAGGGATGATGACGAGCGCAGAGTTCCCGGAGTTCCTGACCTTGATCGCCTACGACTACATCGACTGACAGGCTAGATTGACTGACGGCGGGACGAGGCTTTGAGTGTACACTACGGACATGCAATCCACGAGTACTCTAAATCTCGACCGCATCACCCGCGACCCGGTAATCATGGGCGGGAAGCCCTGCCTGCGGGGTATGCGTGTTACCGTCGGCACGGTTGTAGGTCTTGTTGCGGCCGGCTATTCCCACGCAGAGATCCTCGCCGCCTATCCGTACCTCGAAGAGGAGGATATTCGCCAAGCACTTGCGTATGCCGCCTGGCGTGTGGAGGAAATTGAACTGCCCATCCCGGTTACATGACAATCCTGATTGACATGAACCTGAGCCCGCTCTGGGTCCCGTTTCTTGTGGAGCATGAAATTGAGGCTGTCCACTGGTCCACGGTCGGCGAGGCATCGGCTCCGGATTCGCAAATCCTTGGTTACGCCGGCTCCAACGGGTTCACGCTATTCACTCACGACCTCGATTTTGGGATGCTTCTGGCTGCGCGCAAGTCCCCCGGTCCAAGCGTCATTCAGGTTCGCACCCAAGATGTTCTTCCGGCCGCGATCGGAACGCTCGTCCTCCGGGCCATTGAGGCTTGCTACCGCCAACTCGAAGCAGGCGCTATCGTTACTGTGGACATCGCACAGAACCGAATTCGATTATTACCCTTGAAAAGATAGAAACGCGCGGAGTTCCCGGAGTTCCACCTTGATCGCCTGCTACTACATCGACAGACAGAGGCGTGGGAGCGATTCCAGACGAGGTTTCTGAATGGATGATCTCCGTAAACTTCTAGAGCGACAGGCCGAATGGCAAAAACGTCGCGCCGCCCTATCGTGGCCGGAAAAGATCCGAATGGTGGAAGCCGCGCGAGAGTCGGCCGCACTTTTCAGCCGCTCCAGGCCCAAGCCTCCTGCGAGCGACTTGCGGAAAGAGCCGACGGACGGGAAGGAAAGCCCTACTTGAGGGTGGGATTCAGTTGCAGTGCCATCAAGGCGAAAGAGCCCGCGATGATGAGGACGGAAAATACCGACAGCGTGTTCCACAGGATCTCGGCGCGGCGCGTCTCGGGATCGCCTTCGGGTATCAGGTATCCGAGCGTCAGGCCTGAAAGAAATCCTCCGATGTGGGCGGCGTTATCCACCCCGCCGAAGCCGAACATGGGTCCCAGGACGCCCAGGACTCCGATGTAGATGACCCAGCGCCACAATTGCGAGCGGTAGGATTTGCCGAGTCCGCCGTGGTGAAAGCTGACCCCGATCAGGATGCCGATCAGGCCCATGACGGGGCTGGAAGCTCCCGCCGAAATCCCTGAACTGGCAACGGTGCTAAGGGCGAATCCCGCCACCCCGGTCACGAGATACAGCACGATAAATTTTGTCTTGGTGAAAAGGGACTCCACCATGGGTCCCAGATCGACCAGACACCACATGTTCATGAAAATGTGGAGCAGACCGAAATGAAGGAACATGGCCGTGACCAGCCGCCACCACTGGCCGGTGGGGGCAAGGTACTGAATGCCAACCTTGGCTCCGAGACTCAACACCACAGTTGGATTGATGTCCGCAAATCCTCCGCTCCCGCCGGCGACAGCGGAAGCCTTCACCTGAGAGAGATACCAGGTTATGCCGAACATGGCGATGTTCACCGCAATCAGGAGCGCCGTAGCCGTACCCGGTATGGGAATGATGCCGAGGATGCGATTGCTCCCGCCGCCGTCCGATCCACGGGCGCGAGCCGGACGCGCCGCGGCGCCGCAGAGCGGGCAGACGCTGGCGTTGCGTTCGATGAGGCCCCGGCAGGAGGGACACATCTTATATGCGGAAGAGGGATTGGATTCGCGTGATCCGAACATGCGTCTGAGAACGACAGAAGGTTGACGGAAAGCTGGTTCCAGCCAAAAGCCTAACAAGGAGGGCTTGGACGGTTCCAAGGTCCCCCGGTTCAAACCCTCGAACCATCGTCGTCATCTCATCTTTTCACATTCGAAATTCTTTTGTCCAGCGAGCGCAATAGATAGAATGGGGCAGGAGCGAGCTGAGATGAGCTTTGAAGATGTGGGCCGATCCGTCGACAAGGAAATCGACAATCTGAAGAAGTGGCTGAACCGCGAGGTGAAGCCCACCACCCGCCACGAGATGGCGGAAGGGCTGCGCAAGATCGCTTCGCGTCTGGGCGAGCTTGCCGATAGTCTGCAGAAGACGCCAAAACCCTGAGGTGATCTTGCCGATAAGCCGCCGCAGGGAGCGCAGCCGGCGCGCAAGAGCGTGGACGCGCGCGGATGCCGCCGAGCACATTTGCTTGACCCGAGCCAGAGGGCTCGCGCTGGCGCTGGCAGCGGTCCTTTCAAGCGGCTGCCTTCACCGTCATCACCATAAGCACGGGGCGCCCGCCTATCCTCCACCGGGGGCTGCGGCTGCGCCGGGTGGTGCCGCTGCAGCTCAGCCCGTGCCCCCGGGCACCAGCCCTCCGAGCGCTCCCAACAGACCTCCTTCGTCAGGCGGCAACAAGCCTGTTCCTGCAGCCCCTATGGTCCAAGGCGAATCGGGAATGGCGTCATGGTACGGTCATCCTTTTCACGGGCGTCCCGCGGCCGACGGCGAGATCTACAACATGTATGACATGACGGCAGCCCACAAGACTTTACCGTTTGGAACCGAGGTGCGGGTACATGATCTCGACAACGGACAGGCGGCGGTGGTGCGGATCAACGATCGCGGACCTTTCGTCAACGGCCGCATCATCGACCTCTCGTACGCCGCCGCCAAGGCGATCGGACTGATCGGCCCGGGGATCGCCCGCGTGCAGCTTGAGATTCTGAATCCGGCGGTGCTGAGCGAGCCTGGCATCTTCGCCGTTCAGGTGGGCGCCTTCCGCGACCGCGCCAATGCAGACCGCTTGCGCGACCGCATCGCAGAGCGCTTCCAGCCCGTCATCATTCAGAGCTTTGATCGCGGCGATGGCCTCTACCATCGCGTGCGGGTAGGCCAGGAGTCGAGCGGGGAGGCGGCACAGGAACTGGCCCGGCAATTGTTGGAGGCTGGCTTGGCAACCGACACGTTTGTAGTGCGATTGAATTAGGCCTTGTGGGTGTTCAAGCCGCACTCCAAAGCGCTTCGGCAGTTTCATGAATGGAGGGTTGGGGTTCAGCCATGGGAAACTGCATCTTCTGCAGAATCATCCGGCGGGAGACCCCTGCCAAGATCGTGTTCGAGGATGAGACCGCGATTGCGATCGAGGATCTGCACCCGCAGGCGCCAGTCCATCTCCTCGTGATACCGCGGGCTCACCTAGAAAGCCTCGGTGTCATGGAACCTGAAGACGAAGGTCTGATCGGACATCTCTTTCACGTTGCCACTGAACTCGCTCGCCAGCGCGGGATCGAATCGAGCGGTTATCGCACGGTGATCAATAACGGCGCCGGCGCTGGGCAATCGGTATTTCACTTGCACGTCCACGTCCTGGGAGGACGGGTGTTCCACTGGCCACCGGGATAAGCTGGGGCGGGCACGGCCAAAGCGTTTCCAAGGCACGCCAGGCTGGTTGAAATCCACCATGACGGTTGATTATAGCCAACCCCTCAGGCGTCCGCGACACGGATATGAATGTTATTGGTTTAGGTTGAGCAGGTTAGCGTGAGGCCGCGTTTGGCAAGGTGGGTGCCTGATAGTGGTGCTCGTGAGAAGGAACGGAAGGGACATAGACCTATGAGCACCACAGAAACCAAGCGAATCCGCTCTACTTATGTGTACTTGATGGGTGTCTGTCTCCTGGCGCTATCAAGCCTCGGCTTTGCACAGGATCAGCAGGATCAACCGCCGGATCAGACTCCACCGGCGCAAGCGAATGGAGCGCGGCCCGGGACCTGGCAGTACTTTTCTAACCCGCCGCAGAACCAGCCTCAAAGTCCGGCGCCCGTGGTCGATGCGCCTCCGAATCAACAGCAGGGGAACTATCCGCCACCCCAAGGGAACTATCCTCCTCAACAAGGAAACTATCCGCCGCAACAGGGGAACGCTCCGGAGTCCCAGGGAAATTATCAGGCGCCGCCTCCGGTTCCCGCGCAACTGACTCTTAGGTCGGGAGCCTTTGTAAGGGTCCGGGTGAATCAGTTCCTCTCCTCCGATCGCAATCAGGCAGGCGACGCCTTCACGGCCACGCTCGCGCAGCCTCTAATCGTGGACGGCGTGGTAGTGGCCGAGCCCGGTGAAACAGTCGGCGGCCGCGTGGTAGAAGCGAAGAAGGCAGGGATGGTGAAGGGAGTCTCACGCCTGGCTCTGCAGCTTACCACGCTCACCCTGGCGGACGGTCAGCCGGTGCCGATCCAGACTCAGCTCTCAGGCCGAAATGGTCCGACCTCAAATGGACGCGACGCGGCGGCGGTGGCAGGAACGACGGTTCTCGGCACGGCGGTGGGCGCTTCCGTCGCAAAGCCCTGGGACGTTGGGAACGGTGCTGCGATCGGCGCAGGGGCAGGGGCTGCCGTGGGCATTCTGGGCGTGCTGCTGACGCGAGGCCGTCCGACGGAGGTCTATCCCGAGGGAATGCTGACGTTCGAGACGTCGGCTCCAGTTACGATCTCCACAACCCACGCACCGCAGGCCTTCCACTACGCAGGTCCGGACGACTACCCGCAAGAGGCGGGCAACCGCCAGGGGCCGCCCCCGAGGCCTTGCTATGGTTACGGCTGTCCGCCACGAGCGCCCTACTATTACGGCGGGCCAGGCTATTATCCCTATTGGGGTCCTTCGGTCGCCTTTTGGTGGGGGCCGCGTTTCTATGGCGGCTATTGGGGCCGGGCCTACTGGGGCCGCGGATTTTATGGTCGCGGCTTCTATGGCCGGCGCTAGTTTTCCCTCCCCCTCGGTGCCGGGTCCCGGCTGCGGCTGGGGCCCCGGCCTCCGATCTCACGTCCATCACAATCCTCCGGCTTTAGTTTCAATTCGTACGCGGCTATTCGTCCACGCTTGGTAAACATCAGATTACAAGCAGTACTCTCTTCTGGCCGCCCCGCGGATCTTATAACACAAAGATGTAACTGCAAGTCGGTTAAGTGTACATCCCCTGCCAAAGTGTGGTATATTCTCCAACTCAGACTGGGAGTTGGCTCGTGTGTTTTGCCTTGCCGGATCCGGCAAGGCGCTCCAGGATTTTGTATCTGAGGTCCATTCAGGGCTAGCTAATGTCGTTCTTGTTGAGGTTGGGAGGGTCTATGGGTTTCGTCCAGGTCGCGCGGAGGCGCTTCGGAATCGCGGGTGAGCTTCTTGGTCACTTCTGGGGTGGCAAGCGTTGGTGGCTCGTCCCCGTCATTGTGGTGCTTCTCGCCATGGGAGTGCTGCTGATCCTGGCGCAAAGCGCTGTGATTGCACCTTTCATTTACACACTCTTCTAGGGTTTACGCTCTTATCGGGCCGGTCGAAGGGCCGGCCTCACCTGAGTTCAAATTTGACCTTTTTAGGGGCTGCTTCGTCATTTCAGCCCGAGGGGACAGAATGTCACAAACTGTATCGGCCGGTCTACCCCACGCCATGGGCGCGCCGCAGGCGGAATCAACGGGGTTGTTGAAAAGCCTCTGGGCTCGGGTGATCCTTACGCTTCTTTGCGCCGCAGTGCTCTGGGCGGCGTGGGCTCCCTTAGGTCACATTCTGCCCAGCCCGCGACTGCGAGTGCTGCTGGTCTTATTCGTGACAGTCTTTCTCATTTGGAAGGTCTGGCCGGGTCTGGCAAAAGGCATCGGAAATTTCCAGGCGCGGCTGATATTGACCCTCATTTACGCCATCATTATTCTTCCTTTTGGGCTGCTGGCGCGTTTGCTGGCGGACCCTCTTCGCATCAAGAAACTCCCCACCGCCTGGATCGAACATTCTCAAGAGAAGATGGATATGCCGTGGGCTAAGAGGCAATAATCCCGTGAATATTTTAGGAGTCTCCTGTTACTACCATGACGCCGCAGCCTCGCTCATTCGCGATGGCCAGCTTATCGCTGCCTCGGAAGAGGAGCGCTTTTCCCGGAAAAAGCACGACTTCGACTTTCCGAAGAACGCCATCAACTACTGCCTGGAAGCGGGCGGCATCACCGGAAAGGACTTGGACTACGTCGTCTTCTTCGAGAAGCCGTTTCGCAAGCTTGACCGCATCCTGGCCACCGTGCTCCAGACTTACCCGCAGTCCTGGAAGGTCTTCCGCGAGTCGATGATCACCTGGGTGGTGGACAAGCTCTGGGTGGCGAGCACACTCGAGGCCGAACTCGGCGTCACCAAGGACAAAGTGCTGTTTTCGGATCATCACCTGTCTCACGCCGCGAGCGCCTATCTCTGTTCGCCCTACGACGAGGCGGCAATTCTGACCGTAGACGGCGTGGGCGAGTGGGTGACGGCCACCTATGGAATGGGTAAAGGATCGGATATCCGGCTCCTGAAGCAGATGGATTTCCCGCACTCGGTGGGCTTGCTGTATAGCGCCTTCACGGCGTTTCTGGGTTTCGAGGTGAACGAGGGTGAATACAAGGTGATGGGGATGGCGCCCTACGGCGTGCCTCGCTACATGGACAAGGTCTGGAAGGTGGTGCGGCAGAACAGCGACGGGTCTTTTGCTCTGGACATGGACTACTTCTCCTTCCACCATTCCACCGACAAAACCTATAACGGTCGATTTGCGGCGCTTTTTGGCGACCCCAGGCCAAGCAGCCTGCACTTTTTCACGGCGGGCACGGGCTTTCCTTCCTACTTCGGCGCCCAGCCAGGCAATTACAACGAGCTTTGCAAGCTGAATCAGCATTACGCCGACATCGCCGCCAGCATCCAGAAAGTCACCGAGGAGCTGCTGGTAGGCATGGCCAGGAATCTTCAGAAAATGACCGGCCAGACGAAGCTTTGCATCGCCGGGGGCGTGGGCCTTAACAGCGTGGCCAACACTCGTATCCTGAATGAAACTGCGTTCGAAGAGATTTTCGTCCAGCCGGCGGCGGGCGACGGCGGAGGATCGCTTGGAGCGGCGCTATGGGCCTACAACACGCTGCTCGGCAAGCCGCGCGTTTTCCGCATGGACAATGCTTACTGGGGCCGGCACTACAACGCCGGCGAGATCCGGTCGTTTCTGGATGGCAGCAACATTCCCTATCAGGTTTACGACAGCGAAGACCGGCTGCTCGACCGCGTGGTGGACCATCTGAAGAGCGGGAAGGTGATCGGCTGGTACCAGGGCCGGTTCGAGTGGGGACCGCGCGCGCTCGGCAACAGGAGCATCATCGCAGATCCGGGCAATCCGGACATGAAAGACATCGTCAATACTAAGATCAAGTTCCGCGAGCCTTACCGCCCCTTCGCCCCTTCGATCCTGGCGGAGCGGGCTCAGGACTACTTCGAGCTCGAGGACCCGATGCGGCATTATCCCGCGCGCTACATGCTCTATGTGGTCCCGGTGAAGGAAGATAAAAAGCACAAATTGCCGGCCATCACGCACGTGGACGGAACCGGCCGGCTGCAGACGGTGTTCCGCGATCAGAGCCCGCGCTACTACAGCCTGATCGAGCGATTCGGGCAGGCGACCGGCACTCCGGTGATTTTGAACACGTCTTTTAACCTGAGGGGCGAGCCGATCGTCACCACGCCGGCCAATGCTTTCAATACTTTCTCACAGAGCGAGATGGATGCCCTGGTTCTCGACAATTTTATTGTCGAAAAAACCGCGCTGTAAGCTATAACAATAGCCTACTCTAGTCGCAACAATCTTGCCCTCGCGCCCGCCAACTGCTATACTCCCCGGCTGTGATGTTGTGAGGGCCGGGAGCTTTCCGGCTGTATTCCTCACCCGCTTCACCCTTCGCAGCCGCAATATTCGAAATCAAGCGAAGGAGGGAGGCCCAGCGGTACGGCCGCATCCGCCCTCCTTGGAGATGGCCGCATGAAAGGTGTGATTCTCGCCGGCGGGACCGGGTCGCGTCTGTCTCCGCTCACCCGGGTCACGAACAAGCATTTGCTGCCGATCCACGACCGGCCGATGGTGTTTTATCCCATCCAGACGCTGGTGAATGCCGGCATCCACGATATCTTGCTGGTCACCGGGGGGCAAAACGCGGGAGAGTTTCTTCGGCTGCTCGGCAACGGCAAGGATTTCGGGCTCAAACACATCAACTACACCTATCAGGAGGGCGAGGGCGGTATCGCCGACGCGCTGCGTTTGGCGGAGCACTTCGCGGATGGCCAGCCGATTTGCGTGGTTCTGGGCGACAACATCATCGAGACGAATGTGATCGCGGCCCGCGAAAAGTTCGAGCAGGGAGGGTTCCGGGGAAGCCATATCCTGCTGAAAGATGTTCCCGATCCGCAGCGGTTCGGCGTGCCGGTTTTCGAAGGCGACCGCATTGCCCGAATCGAAGAAAAACCCCAGCAGCCGAAATCGCCTTACGCCGTGGTGGGCATCTACATGTATGACAGCAAGGTCTTCGATTACATCCACACCTTGCGTCCTTCCGCCCGGGGAGAATTCGAGATTACCGATGTGAATAACCTGTATCTTGCTGCCGGCCAGCTCAGCTACAGCTTTCTCGAAGGATGGTGGACGGACGCCGGCACTTTCGAGTCGCTGTTGCGCGCCAACAACCTGGTGGCGAGTTCCGGCGCCAACAAGATCGGGTCCGCTGCCGAGCGGAGCACAAGTTTGGGAGCGCAGACGGATCAGCCGGCGTCGCTCCAGAAGGCAGAACAATAAAGCGATTCGTGGTTGATGGAGAGAGTGCCTTGAGGCTTCTGGTTACAGGTGGAGCTGGGTTCATCGGGTCGAACTTCATTAGATATTTTCTTCAGGCTCATCCTCAAAGCTTCGTGATCAACCTCGACAAGCTGACCTACGCCGGCAATCTCGAGAATTTGACTGAGTTCGATTCCTCGACGAATTACCGGTTTGTGCGGGGCGACGTGGCCGATGCCGCCCTGCTGGAAAGGATCCTCGCGGACCCTGTCGATGCCGTGGTTCATTTTGCCGCTGAAACGCATGTTGACCGCAGCATCGCCGACGGGCGGGAGTTCGTGCGCACAAACGTGCTCGGAACCTACACCCTGCTCGAGGTGGCGCGACGCAAAGGCGTTCCGCGTTTGCTCTACGTCAGTACGGACGAGGTGTACGGAAGCCTGCCACCGGGAGAATCGGCGCATGAGGCTTCGATCCTCGAGCCCAACAGCCCGTACGCGGCCAGCAAAGCGGCGGCTGACCTGCTGGCGCGGAGCTTCTGGCAGACCTATCGCTTTCCGGTGGTCACCACGCGCTGTTCAAACAATTACGGCCCTTACCAGTTTCCGGAAAAACTGATTCCGCTGATGATCGCGAATGCGATGGAGGAGAAGAAGCTGCCGGTGTACGGTGACGGATTGCAAGAGCGCGACTGGATCTTCGTCGGGGACCACTGCCGCGCCCTCGATCGAGCCCTCGAGTCCGGACGGCCGGGCGAGATTTACAACATTGGATTCGGGAAGCCGGTTACGAACCTGGAGATCGTCCGCAGCTTATTACGCCTGCTCCAGCGCTCCGAAGATCTGATCGAATTCGTCCAGGACCGGCCCGGCCACGACCGGCGTTATGCGCTTGACACGACGAAAATCAGTAGCGAGTTGGGCTGGCAACCGGCTGTCGGCCTCAAAGAGGGGCTGCAATACACTGTTGACTGGTACCGTGCCCATTCCGGATGGATGGAGAGGGTGCGGGGTGGGGACTATAGGTCCTACTACGAAACGGTTTACACGCGTCGCGACGAGTTTCTGGCGGCGCTGTGAGCCCGTTGCCGCGCGCTTCACGAAAGGCCTGCGTCTCCGGCCGCCGCTTCGCACGGAAGGATCGGAATGTCGTTTCGTATCGAATCCAGACAGCTTGGTGAGGTGGTGGTGCTGGTTCCGGACGTATTTGCGGACGACCGCGGCTACTTTATGGAATCATTCCACGCCGGCCAATTTGGCGCGCTCGGGCTGCCGGCCGAATTCCCCCAGGACAACATGTCGCGTTCGCGACGAGGCGTGATCCGGGGCCTGCACTTTCAGTGGGACCCGCCCATGGGGAAGCTCATGCGCGTCACCTTTGGCAGCGCCTTTCTGGTGGCTGTTGATATTCGCCGGGCGTCGCCAACACTCGGAAAGTGGTTTGGGTTGGAGGTGTCGGCGGACAACAGAAGGCAGGTCTGGGCGCCGCCCGGCTTTGCTCGCGGCTTCTGCGCGCTTTCCGATTATGCCGACGTGCAGTACAAGTGCACCGGAATGTACAACAGTAAGGCCGAGTCTGGGATTCGCTGGAACGATCCTGCCATCCGCATCGAGTGGCCCATCTCAAACCCCACACTGTCGGCGAAAGATCGCGATGCGCGAACTCTCGCGGAGTGGCTTGCAACGCCGGAGTCCGAGTATTTCTGCTACGCCTAGACTGCCAAGGCCGCGAGTTCTTCCGAGACAGGCCATTCAGGACTTCGGCCCTTGCGCCGGTCTTGATGCTTTTCCGCCGTATCGAATATCATAAGCGCCTACATGAAAGTGATGCTGACAGGCGCGGCCGGCCAGTTGGGAACCGACTTGGCAAGGACCCTTCCGAGAGAAAGCACAATTTCGCTGACCCACGCTGAACTGGACATCGCCGATTCGCGATCGGTCAGGTTGGCCTTTGAGCGGCATGCGCCGGACGTGGTTATCAATACCGCCGCCTTCCATCGCGTGGACGACTGCGAAATCGAAGTCGAACGGGCATTTCGGATGAACGCTTTTGCGCTTCGCGCTCTGGCGCGGGCCTGCCGGGAGTCCGGGGCCGCGCTGGTGCACTTCAGCACAGATTACGTGTTCGCAGGCGAGAAGACGCAGCCTTACCTCGAAACCGACCGGCCCGGCCCCTTGAGCGTCTATGGAGCCTCAAAACTTTGCGGCGAGTATTTCATCTCCGCGACTCTGGAAAAGTATTTCCTGGTTCGCACCTGTGGACTTTACGGGCACGGTGGCAGCCGCGCCAAAGGCGGTAATTTTGTAGACACCATGCAACGGCTGGCCGCTCAGGGCAAACCGCTCCGTGTGGTGAATGATCAGGTGGTGACGCCGACTTCGACGTCGGATCTGGCATCGAAAATCAGCCAACTGATCCAGACTGAGGCCTACGGGCTTTATCACATCACGAATCAGGGATCTTGCTCGTGGTTTGAATTCGCCCGCGCGATCTTCGAAATTGAGGGAGTCGAACCCGATCTCAAACCGACAACATCAGAGGCTTTCAACGCACCGGCCCGCCGGCCGGCGTACTCGGTCTTGCTTAACCAGCGGCTTAAATTGCTGGGGCTCGACGATATGCCGGCCTGGAAGGACGCTCTGAGACGCCACCTCGCGGCAAACCGTAAGCAACCGTGCGCGGCTCAGATAGGTAGCGGGACGCTGCGATGATTCGGCGCTCAGCGCATCACCTGAGCCGGATCAAGTTCAACAGAATGCCGCTGCAGCGGTGTTTAGAGAAGGAGCTGTTGCGGCTGTGACAGTTGTATTGCAAAAACCGGCTCGCCTAATGAAAATGCTTGACAAAAACCTGAGATTCTTAACTAATCTAATACTTGACTTTTGTGCTGACCGAGCCCTCGCCATTTCTCTGCGAGAGCCGGGGCCGTGCTTTGAGCCCGCAACTTTTGTCCTTGAGCCGTGTTAACCAGCAATGGTCTTGAGGACTCGTTCGCGCCCCCAGGGCTAAAGATTGCGGGAAAGTATAGCGAAACCGAATAGGGGGAGCGGTTCACGGCCGGTTGAACTCAGGTTCGACGGCCCTACGATTCGGCGGACGTTGTGCAGCTGGACGGCGAGTTCAAGCCGCCGTATGGATTGCGCCGTCGCCTTTTGTCATTGCAGAGGCGCCAGATTTGCTCGAACACGCCTGACGCTAAGCGCCAACCGTGTCAAAGCTTTTCAGCAAGAACAGTCAACCGAATTCCTATCTCCGGAGGGTGATTCATGCAAAAAAAAGCAAATCGCGTGTTCCGCACGGCCTTCATTCTGGGGCTGGCGGGGGTGGTTTTGGCTTGTGGCAACAGCACGTATACGCCGCCATCGTCCACCTCTTCGCCGGCCGCCCTCGTCTCCGTGTCGGTTTCTCCGGCCTCGGTAATTGTTGGCACCAGTCCGAGCGCGTCCACGCAGCTCACCGCCAACGTCAGGGGAAGCAGCAACGGCGCCGTGACCTGGTCAGTGAACAGTATTGCGGGAGGAAACGCCACCGTAGGCACGATCAGTCCGAGCGGGCTGTATACGTCGCCGGCGGCGCCCACCTCGGCAGTTATGAACATCACGGCCACAAGCGCAGCGGACCCCACCAAGTCCTCTTCCAGTTCCGTGGTCCTCGTGACCTCGAGCGTCAGCTCCACACAAAACCCGCAGGTGGCACAATATTCGTTCACGGCTCCAACCACCGCAGTCTTCTCGGTCCAATTTGGTACGGACACATCGTACGGTCTTCAGACCTGGTCGCAACATATTGGGCCCTCCGGTGGCAACTCGATCATGCTGGTGGCTGGGATGCGCGCGAACACCACTTATCATATGCGGATTTCGGCGTCGTTTGCGGGTGGCGTGACGTATCTGGATGCAGACCACACCTTCGCGACCGGCGGACTAAGTTCCGCGCGAATTCCGCCGATGACGGTTACAACTCCAACCAGCGGGCTCAGCCCCGCCGGAGGGGTCGAAATGCTGAATCTGGCATTCGTGGGCAGTAATCAGATCGAAGCTGCCGTAACAGATCTACAAGGTAACATCATCTGGTACTACGATTTCCCGACGTCGAACGGCACCCTTTTCCCGTTTCCGATGAAACCCCTCTCCAACGGGCACATACTTGTCACGATAAGCGGAGAAATCGCTGCACCCCCGCCCGATGCAAACCTGTTACAGGAGATCGACCTTGCTGGCAACGTCGTTCGACAGATCTCAATGACCCAACTGAACCAGGAACTGGCAAGCGCGGGATTCAACCTTGTCGGTGTCGAAATGCACCACGACGTGGCTGTGCTCCCTAATGGACACTGGGTGGTGATCGTTCAAACATACAAGGATTTCACCGACCTGACGGGATATCCTGGAGTCACGCACGTGGCAGGAGACGCCCTGGTTGACCTCGATCAGAATTTCAACCCGGTGTGGGTGTGGAATTCGTTCGATTACCTTGACGTTAACCGCCATCCTTTTGATCTCCCGGACTGGACCCATTCCAACGCCATCATTTACTCCCCGAGTGATGGGAATCTGGTCCTTTCGATGCGGAATCAGAGTTGGCTGCTGAAAATCGATTATGCGAACGGCAGCGGCACCGGGAATGTTCTCTGGCACCTGGGGCCAGGCGGCGACTTTACGCTAACCGGCGGCGCAGCGTCGGACTGGTTCTATAACCAGCACTATCCGATATTCTTGAGTTCGCCGACCACGGGCGATTTTCAGCTTGGCCTCTTCGACAACGGTAATGAACGTCCCGATCCTGTTACGGGCTTGCCGTGCGAGGACGCCACCGGAGCTCCTGGCGGCGGGACGTGCTACAGCCGGGCGCCTATCCTGGAGGTCAATGAGACCACAAAGACGGCCTCTGTGGTGTGGGAAGACAAAGCTCCTGGTTTTTCACTCTGCTGCGGCAATCTACAACTCCTCAGCAATGGCGATGGGGAGTATGACCTTGCCACTTCCACCCAGGCCCCCCCGTGGGATGCTCACGTCTACGAGATGACGCACGAAGACAGCCCGAGGACCGTCTGGGAATTGGAGATGCCGGGAACGCTGGCCTACCGGGCATTCCGTATCCCGAGTCTCTACCCGGGGGTTCAGTGGTGAACAGCATCCGGTTGGCTGCCAGGTGGATTCAGCGCTTCCTCCATTGGGGAGTTCCGAATCCGGGTTCCCAGCGTGATGGAAGGCTTGTCAGAAGGATCTTAGGGTCGCAAACACCCGGTGCAGCGATTTGACGATCAGCGGGGACAGTAGGTAGAATTTTGGTGGGTTTGATCGGAAACATAACTCAGGGCTTCATGCAAGTGGGGAAATGCGGTTTCCGTTGACGCCGCCTGGCTGTTTGTCGAAAAACGCTTGGGCACCTTCGCGAAAGGGCACAGCTTCAGCCGTGCGGCCCGCGAACTGCCCAATGTTTTCAATAGTTTTTGGAGGGCGCCGTTGCGGACGAATCGTTTTCCAACAAACTGTTAGGGGCTTCCATGAGCCTGAACATGGCGGTGGCACGGCGCAGCGTGCAGGCAGCGCGATTTCAGGCGCGCTGGCCTTATTCCGCCATCGGCACAATCGATTCCTCCCCGTATCAACTTCCCGGTCATTGGGTCTCATCTCAGGTCATCATCCGGACGCACAGCCGTGACCGCTGCCCCGCTGATCATTGAAGCCGGCCGCACCGAGCGGGAGTACTGGAAGGACCTCTGGCGGTACCGGGAACTATTCTATTTTCTAGCTTGGCGCGACATCCTGGTGCGCTACAAGCAGACGGCAATCGGTGTCGCCTGGAGCGTGCTGCGTCCGTTGCTCACCATGCTTGTTTTCAGCGTGGTTTTCGGCAAGTGGGCCAAGCTGCCGGCTTACGGGGTACCTTATCCGCTGCTTGTGCTGAGCGCTCTTCTGCCCTGGCAACTGTTCACAAATGCCATCCAGGAGGGCAGCACCAGCCTGGTTCTAAACGCCAATATGATCACGAAGATTTATTTCCCGCGGCTCATTGCGCCTGCGAGCACAGTCATGGTGAGCGTCGTGGATTTCCTGATTTCATTGGGGATTCTCGCCTTTTTCATGGCCTTCTATCATGTGCCGCCCAGCCCCCGGCTGGCTTTGCTTCCCTGCTTTCTCGGGCTGGCCATTGCAGCCTCTCTGGGAGCCGCATTTTGGTTGTCGGCTCTGACCGTGGAATATCGCGACTTTCGGTTTGTGGTACCGTTCATCGTCCAATTCGGAATGTACATTTCGCCGGTTGCTTTCAGCAGCCGGATTGTGCCGCAGCGATGGCGGTTGGTCTACTCTATTAATCCGATGGTAGGCGTGATCGAGGGATTCCGTTGGGCCATCCTGGGCAAGGAAGTTGAAGCCTACTGGCCTGCCTTCCTGCTCGCTGTGGTTGCCGCATCGGCGCTGCTCCTGAGCGGCGTCTGGTATTTTCGCCGGACCGAACGCACTTTTGCGGATGTCATCTGAGAAGGACGATCAAGTCGCGCGATGTCGGAAAGCATCATTCAAGTCAGTAATCTCAGCAAACGTTATGTGATCAACCACGCGCGTAAAGCGCGATACGTGACACTGCGTGAGACTCTGAGTAACTCGGTGATCAGCCTCGGGCGACGGGTACACAGAGCCTTTCGGCGATCTGCAGAAGTCGAGCCTCCGTCGAACCGCGAAGAGATTTGGGCCCTGCGAGACGTCTCTTTTGAGGTAAACGAGGGTGAGCGGCTCGGCATCATTGGACGAAACGGAGCTGGAAAATCGACGCTCCTGAAGATATTGAGCCGCATTACGGATCCCACTCGAGGAAGGGTCCGTATCGCCGGTCGAGTCGCGAGCCTGCTGGAAGTGGGGACGGGCTTCCATCTTGAGCTTACCGGCAGGGAAAACATCTTCCTCAACGGCGCTATCCTTGGCATGAGTAAGAGCGAAATCAAAAGCAAATTTGATGAGATCGTTGCTTTCTCTGAGGTCGAGAGATTCCTTGATACACCGCTCAAGCGCTATTCGTCGGGAATGAGTGTACGCCTCGCTTTTGCGGTGGCAGCTCACCTGGATCCCGAGATCCTGGTGGTCGACGAAGTGCTGGCGGTTGGCGACGTCGCCTTTCAAAGGAAGTGCCTGGGCAAGATGCGGGATGTGGCCCAATGCGGGAGGACGGTTCTGTTCGTATCCCATGACATGGGAGCCATCAACTCTCTCTGTGAAAAGGCGGTGCTCCTGCACTCTGGCTCCGTGGTGATGACCGGAAGTGCTCGCGCTGTGGTGGCACATTATCTGGAAGCGAGTGAGAAGCTTTACAGTCCTCTTCGGGGCAGCGTTCGGGACTACGGCGAGTTTCGGGTCATTGGCATCAGGGCCACCCAGTCTGGAAGGGTCACCGAGGTAATCGACTGCCGGGAGCCGTTCTCGATTACGATCGAATATGACGTCATGCAGGTGGTCCGTAATTCCCGATTGTTCCTCATGCTGCGAGATCGAACCGGACAACTCGTGATCGTTACGTCCGACTACGATGACCCAACCGATGAGGCCCTTGAGCGGCGGGTCGGCAGGTTTGAGAGCGCCGTAACCATTCCCGGTAAGCTTCTCAAGGCGGGGCCCCTGTACGCGACGATCGGAGCCGACGTTCGCGACGAACGCGTAGTCTTCTTGGATGCAGATGTCTTGCACCTGGACATCGTGGACTCAGTTTCGGATGCGCTTTCGGGACGGCATCAGCGCGACAGTGCAATCGCTCCGGTTCTGGCGTGGAAGACGGCTCCGGTCGCTGATCAGCACCAGGATTTACTTCGAGACTCACAGGCCCAATTGACGCCGGCGGACCGCGGAGCACACGAGTAACGGTATGGACAGGTCCGAGGCGCTGAGGCTCCAGCCTGGCAGGATTGCATCGTTTTCTTACAACGCGCTTCTGAGCTGCTCCTGGTTTTGTCGATTCCCCCTTCTGGCTAAGCTCTGGGAGATTGCGTGGATTCGGAGTTGCCGGGTGTTTTCGGGGCCGGTGCGGACCAGAATTCACGGGCGCAAGGCATTGGTGAACTATGGGCATACTTACCCACTGACGTCGCGAAGATATCGGACTTTTAACAATCCAGTGGTTGAGCTGGTGTTTCAATCGTATTCTCTAAAGAAGCAGCCGATCACCCTGGTAGACGTGGGCGCTAATGTGGGGGATACGATCCTGCTCCTCAAGGCTAACTGCCCCGGGATGCTCGACGACTTCGTTTGTGTTGACGCTGACCCCGAGTTCTTTTCTTATCTGGAGAACAATCTCCGCGGCCTGGGGCGGGGCAAGCTTTTCCTTTCGCTTCTTTCCGCTGTTAGCGGGTCCGAAAGGAGCCTGGTGCGTAGTCATCGCGGCACTTCGAGTTCGCGAGGTGAGCAGAGAGTTTCCTCCACAACACTGGACTCCATCCTTGATGACGCTGGCGTTCGACAGGTGGATGTCGTCAAGACCGACGTGGACGGACTGGACGGCCGGGTGCTCCTGGGCGCAAAGAAAATGCTGCAAAGGCACCGGCCGGCGGTCATCTTTGAGTGGCATCCGCTGATGTGCCGGGCCACTTCCAGCAACTGGACTGACCACTTTGACGTCCTGGAACAGTGTGGCTATGAGCAGTTTGTGTGGTACACCAAGTACGGGGACTTCAGTCACTATTCGGGCCGTGGCGAGAGGGCGGGCATGGAAATGCTCGCCGAACTCTGCCTCAGCAGTACGTTTTATGATGACTGGCACTACGACGTGATTGCTCTGCCCCCGGGTTACGGGTCACGTCAACTGCCGCTGGCTGAGATGGCCTACGCGAGAAGCCGTGTTTCAAGCCACTAAAAACGGGCGGTTTTGTGATGCGGCGGGAAGTGCCAAGAGGTACTTGGGGCATGGACGGGAAAGGTGAAGGTCTGTTTCGTCTCACACTCGGGAGACAAGGGCGGCGCGGAGACAGTGCTACTCCGGATGGTGGACGGTCTCGGAGCTGTGGGAGTAGAGTGTTCGGTGCTGTTGCCGGCGGACGGATTCCTGAAGGACCAGTTCGCAATGCGCCAGGTGCCTCACGCCGTCTTTCCTTACCGTTGGTGGGCGCATCGAGACCGGAGCCTGTGGGGGCGGGTCAAGGATCTTTCCACGCTTCGCTTGCTCGGCCGGGTGGTGTCTCAGCTGAGGCAGTGGGATGTAGACCTCATCTTGACGAACACAAGTGTTGTTCCGGTGGGAGCCTTGGCGGCCTTCCTGCTTCGAAAGCCACACGTTTGGTACATCCACGAGTTCGGGCGCGCGGACCACGGGCTGTCCTATTATCTGGGATCCGCAATTACAGGCAAGCTTGTCGCGCACCTGTCTAGAGTCGTGATCGTCAACTCAAAGGCAGTTGGAGATTTTTATTCGCGATACATTTCGCCGGAAAATATTCGGATTGTCTACCCCTTTGTCGAGGCGCCGCCAGGCGACGGAATTCAACCCGCTCTCGGCAACGAGTTCCGCCAGCCACGGTTGATCCTGTTGGGGAGCTATCAGCCCGGCAAGGGTCAAATGATGGCCGTAAGAGCCATGAAGCGACTCGTGGATCAACATGTAAAGGCAGAGCTTGTATTGGCGGGATTCGTCGGCGACCCCGCATACTTTGAGGCGCTGAAGAGGGCCACGTCCGAATACCATCTGGAGAAGCTCATCTCTTTCGAGGCTCACCGCACCGATCCGGGCAGCATCATCGCTAATGGTGACATCATTCTGATGTGCTCACGGTCAGAAGCTTTCGGGTTGGTGACGGTCGAAGGAATGAAAATGGGAAAGCCCATCATCGGTGCGCGCGCGGGAGCCACCCCGGAGCTCATCCAGGAAGGATATAACGGACTGCTATACGAGCCTGAAGATCCCGCCGATCTGGCCGCCAAGATCCGTTACCTATTGGAGAATCCTGCCGCTGCAAAACGCATGGGAGAGAACGGACGACGCTGGGCCGATGCCAAATTCTCCATGAAGGCCCATATCGACGCCCTGCTGCAGGCCCTCAATGACGGCTTGGAGCGCGCACCGCGAGTGCTGACCTGACGGGTGGCTTACCCTAACGCTGCGGTGAGGGACATTGGATGTGGAAGCCGTAGCAGCGCCGGCACAAAGTCCGCCCGGCGGAAGAAACGAAGAACTATGACGCCTCAAACAGATCTTTCGGTCTGCATCTTGACGCACGCTCAACCCGTACTACTGCCGCAATGCGTCGTTGCTTGTCTCAGCGAGATACAGCGGGCTCAACTGTCCGCCGAAATCATTATCATTGATAATGCCTCAGCCGACCGGTATCCAAACGGGCTGACGGCAGTTTCGCCAATGATCCGGATCATCCGCACTGAGCAGAATCTGGGATTTGGAGCGGGCAATAACCGCGCCATTCGCGCGAGCTGCGGACGCTTGGTACTGTTGATCAACGACGACGCCATGCTCCAAGACGGTTCATTAGGGCTTATGATCAGGGCGCTGGAGGCCGACGAAAGAGTTGGCGCGGTAGGGCCGGCTCTCGTGTTCCCGGACGGGTCGCTGCAGAGTCCGTACATGAACAAGCGCCTGCCTCACTTACGGGGTATGGTCTGTGAGTTTTTGGAGCTAGACCAGTGGTTGAGCCGGTATGCGTGGACTCGCCGTGCCCTGACTCTGTGGGACGACCCTGAAAAGAGAGCCGAGCCGGAGCAATTGGCGGGTGCCTGCATTCTCGTCCGTCGACATGCGCTTGACCGGGTAGGCCTCTTTGACGAAGGATTTTATTACATTCTTGAGGACGCCGATTTGTGCCAGCGCCTTCACCAGGATGGGTGGCGCATCCTTTGCCTGTATGGCGCGCGGGTGACTCATTATGGCGCCGCCACCTTCACAAACTGGGCCGAAGCTATCCGGATTGGCAATTACTTCAGGTCGGTAACGTACTATTTTAAGAAGCACTCGACTCCGGCAAAGCACCTCCTGACGCGCTTGATCTTGAGCGCTGCAATTGTTGTCAGCATTTCGCGGAAAGCTCTGCTCGGAGTGTTCCGCCGAGCGTTGCACCGCGAAGCTCATTCCTATACTGGATTGGGATTTAAAGTCCGCGCCAAAATTCGATTCATGAAGTCGATATTTTCGGCGGGCCAGACTCGACGGATGCCCGAATGAATTTGAACGGGTCGGACCAATCTCAACCTGCCTCATCCCAGGGTACTTCAACGACGCGGAGGCATAATGTGAAGAAGAGCTGTCGCTGCTTATCGCCCGGCGCATTTTCTCCCTTCTGATAAGAGGAGTTTGGCGTGCCGCTCCTCGAACCCAGATGATGGGATCCGTTCGCCGGTCTCAAGTATGAAGATCGCAGTTTGGTACAATTTGCCGAGCGGCGGTGGTAAGCGCGCTCTGTACAATTATGTCCGGGGTCTGGCGGAGCGAGGGCACGCAATCGAATCTTGGTGCCCCTCGACCGCCGACCGGTCCTACCTGCCTTTGAGCGATTTGGTACCGGAACACGTTCTTCCTTTGCCTTGGACTCCGGAGGGTAGGCGCAACTTTCTCTTAAGCCGTGCGTATGGCGCAACACGGGATCGCCTGCGAAGGATGGACCGCCATTGTCGCGAGTGTGCAGAAGAGATCAATTGCGGCGGTTTTGACCTGCTTTTTGCGAACCCATGCATGTTCTTCAGCTCCGGAGCGATTGCCCGCTACATCCGGATACCGTCCGTCCTCTATCTCCAAGATCCGTTTCGCCAGCTGTACGAGGCTTTGCCGAAACTGCGGTGGGTAGCTTTGGACACGCCCCGCGGATGGTGGCGCTCGCCGAACTTTCTGGCTCGACGCTTTGCCGACTTTCTGAAGATTGAGGGAATGCGGGTGCAAGCGCGCGAGGAGTTGCGCAATGCTCAAGCTTTTTCATCGATTCTAGTCAATTCTTATTACAGCCGCGAAAGCGTTCTGCGGGCTTACGGGTTGGATTCCAAAGTCTGCTACCTGGGCGTCGATACCAATCTATTCGTGAACCAGGGACGGCCGCGAGAGTTCTTCGTGGTCGGAATAGGCTCTTTCACGCCCGGGAAGGGCATCGACTTCGCTATTCGAGCGGTGGGCCAGCTCCAACCGCCGCGGCCCCGGCTGATTTGGATTGGGAATGCGAGCGAACGCGGTTATCTGGAATTCTTGACCCGGCTGTCCCAATCGCAGGGGGTGGAATTCGAACCTAAGCTGATGATTCAGGACTCGGAGATGGCCGACATTCTCAATCGAGCCAGCATCATGGTCTACGCGCCGCGTTTGGAGCCCTTCGGACTGGCTGCATTAGAAGGAAACGCATGCGGTCTTCCGGTGGTGGCGGTGGCCGAGGGTGGAGTCCGAGAGACCGTTGTGGACGGGGTGAACGGACTGCTCGTCGAGCATGACCCTCAACGGATGGCAGCCGCGATTCAATACTTGATAGACCGCCCGGACTGCGCGGCTCAACTCGGCGCGAACGGCCGTAGGATGGTGTTGGAACGCTGGACCGTTCAGCACTCGGTCGAGCGTTTAGAGCAGAGATTTATCGAGCTGATGCAGAGAGGCAACGCGTCTCAATAGATTTCGACGCCTCTCGTTCCAGGATCGAAGATTGAATTCGAGAAAACGTCCGATGAACATCGGTATTGATGCCAGGTGGCTTGGCGCCCAGGGCGCCGGGCGCTACATCTCGAACATGTTTCGAGAATTGCAGGACCTCGATCCGGTCAACCGGTACTTCGCCTACTGTACTCCGGACGGCACAAAGGTCGATTTCGAGAACGAGCGCTGGGAGAAGAAGATCTTTCCCGAAACACCTATTCTGGGTTCCTTGCGGCTCGCGCTCGATCCCGTCTGGCGGCGTCTCGACCTCTTTTGGGCCACCAATCAACTCCTGCCGATGGCCTGCCCGCGGACCGTGCTCAAGGTGTTGACCGTGCATGATTTGGTCTGGAAGCTCTATCCCGAAACAATGGGCCGCGAGAACTACCTTCAGTATAAGAAGCGGTTCGATCAGTCGGTCCGCCGCGCCGACCGCATCGTTACGGGTTCCGATGCCACCCGGCAGTCTCTGGCGAAGACCTTCGGCATTCCGCAGAAGAAAATCTCAGTGTTACCGTACGGCGTCGATCCTGCTTTTTCGCCGCAGGAGGAGGCTTCATCGGCCCGCCATATTGCCCGGAAGTACGGCGTTTCTGAGGATTACATCTGCACGGTGGGGACCATCGAGCCGCGCAAGGATCACGTGACGCTGGTTCGAGCCATGAAGATCCTGCGTGACCGGGGCCGGCTCGCGCATCAATTAGTAATTGCCGGGGGACCGGGATGGAAGAACGATCAAGTTTACGCCAGCGTAGCAGCTTGCGGCTTGGCTGAGCACGATGTGAAGTTTGTCGGGAAGATCGCCGAGGAGGACTTGCCGAGACTCTACTCTGGCGCTGCCCTGTTCGTCTATCCGTCGCTTTACGAGGGCTTCGGATTCCCCCTGCTCGAGGCGATGGCTTGCGGCGCTCCGGTGGTGTCGTCCGATGCGCCTGCAATGCCCGAAGTGGCCGGGGGGGCCGCGATTATGGTCTCCTGCGGACAGCCGGCAGAGTTCGCCGACGCCATTAGTCGTGTTCTCAATGACCCCGCCTTACGCCAGGAACTTATCGAGAAAGGGCGCCGGCGCGCTCAAGATTTTCGCTGGATGGCAGCGGCACAAGGGTTGCTTCAAATCTTTGAAGAGGCGCGCCCGAATTTGGCTCGCAGGTCGGCGGCACAAGCGAATTCATGAGGATCGGAATCGACGTCTTTCCCTTGTGCTCCCGTTTCCCCGCGACCGGAATCCCCCGGGCCGTTCGCGAGATTCTGCGCGAGCTTCAGAGGCTTGACCAGGAGAATGACTACTACCTTTACTCCAAGCAGGATTTTGATCTTCCCTTAGAGAATCCTCGCTGGCACAAGCGCCTCCACCTCGGAATTCCCTACCTTCTCGGCAACCTCTATCTCAGGATTAAGGACGGAATCGAGCGGCGGGGCGACCACGGCTTGGACGTGTTCTGGACCACCAGGACCCACAGCTTTCCCGTTGGATTGCCTTCCAGTGTAGGCCGGGTGTTGACCGTCTACGATGTTGTGTGGCTCCTCCATCCCGAGACCATGGAAGACGTCAACCGCCGTGCACTCCGGCTGTTTGCCGAGCGAGGGATCCGGCAGGCTCATAAGATCATTGCGATTTCCGAATCCACGCGCCAGGGTCTGATCGAAACCACGGGAGTGGCCGGCAAGAGGATTGAGGTGGTCCATCTGGCGGTTAATGCAGGCTTCACGCCGCGCGATCGGGACCAGTCGGCGCGCCTGATCGCGGAAAAGTACGGCGCTTCGCCGGCTTACATCTGCACCGTAGGAACCGTGGAACCGCGCAAGAACATCGTCACTTTGATTGAGGCCGTCCGGATCCTTCGCGACCGGGGCCAACTGCGGCACCAGCTCCTGATCGCCGGGCAGTCGGGTTGGAAGAACTCCGATATTTACGCGCGGGTTGAGAGCTGCGGCTTGACCGAACACGAGGTGAGATTTCTAGGACGCATACCCGACGATGACCTGGCTCTGCTATATTCCGGCGCTGCGTTGTTCGTGCTTCCTTCGCTTTACGAGGGCTTCGGTCTTCCGCTGATCGAGGCGATGGCGTGTGGCGTTCCGGTGGTTGCCTCCAATACATCCTCGATTCCCGAAGTGGTTCAGGATGCGGGAATCCTGGTCGCGCCGCAGCGTCCCGAAGAGTTCGCCGATGCTATTGTAAGAGTGACGGGCGATGCCGCGCTCGGTCGCAGCCTGGCCGAAAAAGGCCTGAAACGGGCGCGCGAATTCACCTGGGAAGCGGCGGCATTGAAGGTGCGCAGGATTTTCGAAGACGCGAAGGCAGCCGTCACGTGACCCGAGCCAAACCGCGTTTGTGGCGGCGCTCGGAGCCTGCCCGGTAAGAGAGCGTTGAAAGACGCGGTGGCAGACCGCCGCTACAGCAACCGATTTGTGTCAGATCACGACCCCGCCGGACCAACCGAGGATTTGTGGATCCGAAACCGTTATGGCGCAGATTATTTTCTTTGACGGGTATGTTTTGGCCAGGCGGCACGCGGGTACTGGCATCCATCGCTACGCGGTCAATCTTCTCCGTGAGCTTGAAAAGATCACAGCGGGCGCGGAAGGGCCGGAATTCCAGATTGGTATTCCCTCAGGGGTGCAACCTCAATTCAACGGATGGGCACATCGGCCCGGCTTCAAGATAAGCACCCGACGCCTGATGCGGTTCCATCGTGCCTGGAAATACGGCCTCGTTAACAGTTTGAACTTTCAGATGCGGAAGGGGACCATTTTCGAGCCCATACCCGTTGCTGTGTACTTCAGGCCCAGACGCCTCGCTGTCACCATCCATGACGTCGCTCCGCTCCTCTTCCCGGAACAATATAAGTCCAAGATCTTCTTGCACACGTATACTTCGAGCATGCGCGAAGCGGATTTGATCTTCACCGACTCCGCGTGCTCGAAGAACGACATGATCTCGCGCTTCGGGGTGCCCGCCGGGAAGATCGTGGTGGCTTACCTGGGCTTTGAACGCGATGCCTTCCGGGCCGGACCGGTGGACACTCCTCGGAGCCGGGAAATGCTCGGCCGGCTCGGAATCGCCCGGCCTTACGTCCTGCACGTGGGACGGGGAGATCCCCGGAAGAATCTAATGCGTCTGGTCCAGGCTTATGAGGCGCTGAGCGCCCGCCGAAAGGACCTCGATTTCCAGCTCGTGCTGGGCGGATCACTCGGCTGGGGATACGAGCCGCTCCTGGAATTGCTCAGGAAAGCATCGCTTCAGGGAAGGATCGTGGTCACGGGGCCCGTACCGGATCGCGAACTGCCGATGCTCTACCGAGCCGCCGCCTGCTTTGCAATGCCTTCGCTCTACGAAGGCTTCGGCCTGCCGGTGCTGGAGGCCATGGCCTGCGGCACTCCCGTGATGATCTCCGACAGCTCGTCGCTCCCCGAAGTGGGCGGCGATGCCGCGCTTTACTTCAATCCTGAGTCCGTGGACGAGATGTCGCAGGTCATGGAGCGAGTCATGACCGATTCGGGACTGCGGGAAGAGATGGCGAAAAAGGGGTTAGAACGCGCCCGGCAGTTTTCCTGGGAGGCCTGCGCACGCACCACACTGGCTGCCCTCAAAACTCTCTGATATCATGCGAAACCGCGCCATGCCACATCGTCTGTGTCTGGGCTCATCTGATTTGCATAGGTTCATCCTTCGCGAGCTGTTCTGCGGGGTTCGGAAGCTGCGTGCGGCTGCGGTGCGTCCTTGAGTGTTCTTCCCTCCCCTATCGGATTCCCCCTCGCCGCCTTGGCTTTCGCGCTTCCCGGTCTCGTCTTGATCAGGCGGGAGGAGTGGACGCGTGCTGATCCGGTGGAACTCGCGGCAGTCTCGTGTGCAGGATCTGTTGCGTGGTGGGCCGCCGGAATCTGGTTTCTGGGCTGGCTGCACATCCCGCTTTCCGTTTTTGCAATCAGCTCTCTCGCAATCGCGGCCCTGATCCTGGCTCTTGCCCGCCGTTCTGCAATCACGGTCGCGCTCACCGCCTGGCGCGCTTCACCGGCTCCTGCGCTTTGGAGCCTCGTCTTCGTCGTCGCGACCGTCGGCCTGCGCGCCATCTTCGCTTTCACGCGGCTAGTCTGCTCCGTGGGCGATATGAGCGCTCACGCCTATATGGCCGAGCTTATTGTCATGCGGAACGGCCTGCCTGAGACCTACGAGCCGTTCCTGCCTCTTCCCGGCTTCGGTTCCTTCCCACCAGGCTTCCATACGCTCGCGGCCGTGGAGACGCTGCTCGGGGGCATTCCCACGTACCGCTCCACCATTCACGTACAGTGCTTCTCGCTGGCCGTAATTACGTTCACCCTGGCGGCCCTGCTGCGTAGCGTGGGCGTGGGACGTGCAGGGGCGGCGCTTGGAGCGGCCGGGGCGCTCGCGCTCGCACGCAATCCGCAGTTTTTTGAGCGCTGGGGAGGCGCGCCAACACTACTGGCCGCGGCCCTGATCTTCCTGGTGCTGCGAGACGGGCTGCGGCTCACCGAGCCCTGCTCAACTGGTCTTCTGGCGCGGCTCGGACTGCTCTCGGCCGGAGCGCTTCTCACCCATCAGCTCCCGGTAGTGAGTTTTCTTTACGTCTTTCCGGTTGTGATCGCACTCCGGGCGGGCCGCGATCGTGCCGCTTGGATACGCGTCGCCCGGAACGGCGCCATCGTGGCCGCGGTTAGCGCCGCGCTGGCAATGCCTTTTTTCCGGCGCCTGCCGCTTTCGATCCCACCCGACGCCCTCGTTTGGGCTCACAAGTGGTTCCGGCACGAACTCGAGGACGCTCTCCGGCTCCAGTTGGCGGCGCTACACGCGCTCGGCGCGGGACTCGCGGGGCGCGCCGGACCCGAGACCTGGCCCTTCTATGTGATTAGCTACCTCGGCCTGCCGGCGGCGGCCTTGCTCGCCTTCGGGTTGACGGTGCGCTGGCTTCGCGAGCGGGGGCAGGCTACGACTCTAGCCACAACACTCGTGATTGTCCAAATGCTTCTCTTCGCTGGCGCCATTGCGGAGATTCTCCCGCTTTGGCCGTCACTCTACCCGACGCGCACCGGCCTTTGGCTGCTCCCGGCCCTGGCCATCGCCCTCGCTGGACTAGGCTCGCTCATGCTGCAATACCTGGGTCGGCGAACTCTCCTCGTGGCGGGAATTCTCTGGATCGCGCTGGTTGCGGTGGAGGGCGTTCGCCTGCGCTCGGCGGATCGCTTCGGGACCTTTTATTACGGCGCGACCGAGGCTGGACACCTTTCCCGTGGCCGGATCCTGCGGATTCTGGCGAATGAAGCGGTGGGCGGGGCCTTTTGGCTTACCACTTTCGACCGCCAGAACGCTCCACTCGGCCCCGATGACTTGCGAGCGTTCGCCTGGATCCGTGAGAACACGGCCCCGAGTGCTGTCTTTGCGACGAACTACGCTGATGGAGGCGATATGATCGCTGCAATCGCGCACCGTTCGGTGATCAATCCGCACTTCAACCTCGAGATGCTTTACCGGGGCGAGCTGGAAGAGTGGCAGAGGCGAACGCCAATCGATTACATTTACGTCTCGTCCGAGCCTGGTTCCGCGGGTCCGCGGACGTACACCGCCGAGGCTCTCGATCACGACCCGACTGTCGAACCCGTGTTCCGCGCCGGAGAAGCACGTGTCTGGAAAGTCAGGCAACCGAAGCCGGTCCAGCAGCTTGGATTGTCGCCCTAAGCAGCGTGTTGCGTGCCCGGCACTTCTGCCCAGTTTGGAAGAACATTATTGCGAGCCTGGTGCGCGCGTTTTTTTGCAGCGACGCCTACTCGCAGCCACGCGGCTAGGGTCTCTCGACATTAACCTGACGGGTTGAAGATCAGATAAAACCGGTGACTTGCCTCAATCAATCTGCATGCGAGTAGGCGTTAATGCCGCGGTGATCTCGGGCCAGATGACCGGTGTGGGTTACCACGCCCTCTCTCTGGTGCGCGCGTTAGCTCGCGTCGGTAAGGACATCGAGTGGATTTTGATGGGCGCCGACCCCTCTTCGAATTCCATTCCCAAGGGCGAGAACATCCGAACAATCGGGGCCGAACGTCCTCTCGGCGGAGCCCGCCGGGCCGCGTGGCAGCAGTGGGCGCTCCCGCGCCTTGCGGTGCGCGCCGGAGTGGAACTTCTGTACTGTCCGGACTACAGCCGCCCCGTGTGGAGTGCGGCGCCGGTGGTGAACACCATCCACGACCTGTCATTTTATTCGTGTTCGCCGCCATTTCTGCCCTTCGGAAGCCGGTTATGGAAGGGAAGCCTGGCGCGCCTCGCCATTGCGCGAAGCGCGCGATTGATCGCCGACTCTGATTTTATCCGCGACGAGATCCTGCAGCGCTTTCGGATCGATCCGCTGCGGGTGGCGGTGATTCCTCTGGCTGCGGAAGAACTGCCGGAGCAGCCCCGTGAGAAGGCCGCTCATCCTTTCCTGCTTTTCGTGGGCACTCTGGAAACTCGAAAGAACCTGGTAACGCTGATCAAGGCATTTGCGGCTTTGCGCGCGAGCGGAAGGGTTAGCCATCGGCTTGTCCTGGTGGGCAAGGCTGGATATGGCTGGCACGAGATCAGCGCCGCCATCGACGCCAGTCCCTTCCGCCAGGAGATCGAGGTGCGGGGATACGAAAAACGTCAGGAAGTTCTGCGGCTGTACCGCAGCGCGGACCTGTTTGTCTTCCCCTCTCTCTACGAAGGCTTCGGCCTTCCCCTACTGGAAGCGATGGCCTGCGGCGCTCCGGTGGCGTGCTCGCGGGTGGCTTCGCTGCCTGAAGTCGCCGGGGACGCGGCCGAGTTTTTCGATCCGGCACGCGCCGAAGATCTGGCTGCGGCCATGGAACGCGTTCTCCGGTCGCCGGAGCTACAGGAATCCCTTCGGCGGAAGGGGAAGGAGCGGGTGAAGCAGTTTTCCTGGGATGAATGCGCCCGGCGCCACTGCCAGGTGTTCCGCGACCTGGTGCGTGAATAATCCAGGCCAAGGCGCCAGCTTTTTCGAGTCGTGCCGCACGGAGTAAGCTTGAAACCTTCGCTTGCCTCCCCTACTCGCTCCCGACTGTCACTCCATCCGCGAAAATGAACGGTCAATCGTAAATGAAAGCGTGGCGCAAGCTTCTTCAACGTAGCTGCGTAGCGCGTCACGATAAAACGACAGGCTGCGGTGGCGAACGGAGTCCTCCAGTTCGTGCGGAAACGCAAGGTGGTTGGTCTCGTGAAGAAAGACGCTCAGCAGGCGCAGACGAAATTGGCGGGCGCGGAACTCGTCCAGGCGGCTGCCCTCGAAGAATCGCGCGTCCAGGGCTGTTTCCTGGAGCGGCAGAGCGGGCCAAGCCTCTACACGCTGCCACGCGATATCCAGTTCGCCCGCCGACTGCCCGCCCAGTGAGTCGTGCGGTTCCGTGAAGGGCTCCGAGCGAACCAAGGGATGGCGATGACCAAGGCACCCGCATCGATTGGTGCGCCTGAGATCAACGATCACGATTCCGGGCGCGCAACTCAGGATGCTTTCATAGGCCTGCTGGCACGACGCCGGAACGCCTGACCAATCCGACTCGAGGGCCACGGCAAGGCGCTGAGCCGCCGAAGAATCCCGCCGGTGATGGGCGATCACAACCGGGAGCGGGTTCAAGCGGTCCGCCCAGGGCCGCCCGACCTGGATAACCCGATAGCGCCGGCCTCGCAACCACTCAAGCCGCCGCACGCGAGCCGGACGCGAAGCGAGGTATACGCTGATGGCAGACGGCGGCATGCCCATGCCGGTATTCTAGCGCGCTTCTTGAATGATTCAACTCAGGATGCACGCCTTTAAGACTGGCTGTCGTTAACCGTTAGATAGTGTTGAGCCACTCCCCGTCCCAGAAATTAATTGCCTCTTCACATTTTTGTAACATTCTCAATCAACGATGGGAAGTTAGGGCCCATCCCGGAGGCAAACAAATGCGAAGTCTGCAGTTGGCGAAGCAACGAATCCTGCTGGTCTGCGTCGGGTTGTTGCTGGCGGGCGTAGCTTGGAGCTCGCATCTGGGTCGGGGTTACAGTGCCGCGCCCGCACCCACCCCGGCCCCCGTGTTGATCAACGGGGCGGGCGCTACGTTTCCCTATCCTATCTATTCGAAGTGGTTCGCCGAGTATCACAAGTTGCACCCGGACATCGACTTCAACTACCAGTCTATAGGTTCGGGCGGCGGCATCCGGCAAACGATCGACAAAACGGTGGACTTCGGCGCCTCCGACGGACCCATGACCGATCAGCAGCTTGCTGAAGCCAAGCAGAAGCTGGGCTACGACGTGCTGCACTTCCCAACGGTTCTTGGTGCGGACGTCCCCACGTATAACATCGCCGGCGTGTCGGCGGAGTTGAAGTTCACGCCGGAATCGATCTCCAACATCTATCTGGGCAAGATCACGAAGTGGAACGATCCCGCCCTCACGGGACCGAATCCCGGCGTGAAGCTTCCGAACGCCGATATCGTGGTCGTCCACCGCTCCGATGGCAGCGGCACCACCTACATCTGGACGGACTACCTCTCCAAGGTCAATCCGGAGTGGAAGAGCAAGGTAGGCTTCGGCACCTCCGTCAATTGGCCGGTGGGCTTGGGCGGCAAGGGCAACGAAGGAGTGGCGGGGCTGGTCAAGGAGACGCCCGACTCCATCGGGTATGTGGAGTTGATTTACGCCATCCAGACCCACCTCAACTACGGGATTCTGCAGAACAAGGCGGGAAAGTTCATCAAGGCGGATCTGGCTTCGGTTACCGCTGCCGCTGCCACCGCAACGATGCCGCCGGATTTTCGCGTCTCGATCACCGATGCGCCGGGCGCGGACGCCTACCCCGTTTCCAGCTTCACTTGGCTGCTGATTCCAAGCCATATTGCGGACGCCACGAAACGCGACGACATCAAAGCCTTCCTCAAGTGGATGATGACCGACGGACAGAAGTACAATGAGGCCCTGGCTTATGCGCAGCTCCCCAAGGCGGTGGTGGCGAAGGAAATGAAGCAGATCGATCGCGTTCAGTGAGACTCCGGGGGCCTCAGCTTCGGTCGGCAGTCAAATGCGCCCATGGAGCGCGTTGCCGCGGCACAGCAAGGTCCAAGACCCCAAGGCTGAATCTCTTCGAGCCCAGCCCCGAGTAATCTATGGCAATTTCCAACACCACGCTGGCGGGTCCGCCGCCGGGCGGGCCCAGCGAACGCTGGAGATTTCTCGGCGGCACGCGAGGCGTGGACACCATCGCGTGGCTGGTGACGCTGGTCGCGGCGCTCAGCGTGTTGTTCGTGACGGTGTGGTTGGTGGTCGAGCTCTGGCGTCACTCGACTCTCCCCCGGCAGGCGTTCGGCTTCCGATTCCTGCTGGACAGCGTGTGGGACCCGGTGTTCGGCCACTTTGGCGCTTTGCCCTTTGTTTACGGCACCCTGGTAACTTCCGCTGTGGCCATGCTGATCGCAGTGCCGCTCGGCGTGGGGGCGGCGATCTTCCTGGCCGAACTCGCTCCGCGTGGATTTTCCGATGCTCTCACCTTTCTCGTCGAACTGCTGGCGGCCGTGCCCAGCGTCGTGCTCGGCCTGGTTGGCATTTTCGTGGTGGTGCCGTGGGTGCGGACCTCGTTCGGGCCGGTTCTCAAGGACCTCTTCGGCTTCACGCCGCTGTTTCAGGGGCCCATCTACGGGGTTGGCTTCCTGACCTCGGGACTGGTGCTGGCCATCATGGTGCTGCCCTTCATCGTCTCGATCTCGCGCGAGGTTCTGCTGAGCGTGCCCGTGGATTTGCGCGAGGGCGCTTTGGCGTTGGGCGCCACGAAGTGGGAGGCCACCTGGAAAGTGGTGGTGCCAACGGCGGGCACGGGCATTCTGGGGTCGATTTTCCTGGGCTTGGCGCGCGCGCTCGGCGAGACGATGGCCGTGAGCATGGTCATTGGCGGAACCCCCCAGATTGCAGCCTCCCTTTTCGCACCGGGATATTCGATTGCCTCCGTGATCGCCGATCAGTTCAGCGAGGCGACCGGGGATCTCTTCCGGCAGTCTCTGATTGAGCTGGGCCTGGTGCTGTTCGGGATTACCCTGCTGCTGCACGCCGTGGCCCGGGCGCTGGTGCACTTCACCACCCGCAAGGCCCGAGGTGCGGCGTGAACCGGCTCACCTGGCGGAAGACAGTCAACACGGTGATGTCGGGGGTGACGGCCCTCTGCGCCCTCGTGGCGGTTGCGCCACTGCTCTTTGTACTTGGGCTTCTAGTTGTGAAGGGCGCCAGCTCGCTGAACTGGGCGTTCTTCACGAAGTTGCCCGTGCCGGTCGGCGAGACCGGCGGCGGCATCGCGAATGCCATCGCAGGATCCGGTCAGCTCCTGCTGCTGGCGGCGCTTTTTGGAGTGCCGCTTGGCGTGCTGGGCGGCATTTATCTCTCGGAGTTCGGCGGCTGGGGAGTGCCCTTTTTCGTTCGATACGCCGCCGACCTGCTGGTGACTGTCCCTTCCATTGTGATCGGCATCTTCGCCTACGCCGTTGTGGTTCTGCCCGTGGGCCACTTTTCGGCGCTGGCGGGGGGGTTCGCTCTGGGCGTTATGCTGCTCCCCATCGTGGTGACTAATACGGAGCAGTTTCTGCGCACCGTGCCCGTTTGGCTGCGGGAGGGGTCGCTGGCTCTCGGTGCGGGGCATTGGAAGACGATCGTCAGCGTGGTGATTCCAGGGGCGCTACAGGGCATTCTGACGGGCATTCTGCTGGCGCTGGCCCGGGTGGCGGGCGAGACAGCGCCCTTGATCTTTACGGCCTTCAACAATGCCTACTGGAACCGGGGGTTGAACCAGCCCATATCTTCGCTGCCCTACATGATTTGGATTTACGGCCTCTCGGCTTATGACGATTGGCACAGGCAGGCCTGGGCGGCCGCCCTGGTTCTGCTGGGGTTCGTCCTGCTGGTGAACGTCGTTTCGCGCCTCGTTTTGGCGCGAGGAATGGCGGCCCGGAGGGCAGCGTGACGAGTCCCGCGGCTGCGAAGGCTAAAGTGACAGAAAACCCGAATCCTCAAACAACGCAGGGAGTGGCGCGTGAAGTGGCCCGGGAACTGGCGCCGGTTCGAACCGAGGCCGGCATCAAGATCAGGGCGCGGGACGTGAACTTCTATTACGGGCCCAAGCAGGTCCTGAACCAGGTTTCGATGGACGTCCGCGAGCGGAAGATCACAGCGCTGATCGGCCCCTCGGGCTGCGGAAAGACAACCTTCCTGCGTATCCTGAATCGGATGTATGAGACTGTGAAACAGGCCCGCGCTGAAGGCGAAGTGAAGCTTGACGAGGAGAGCATCTTTGGTATCGCTCTTCCTTACCTGCGGCGGCGCGTGGGAATGGTCTTTCAGAAACCAAACCCCTTTCCGAAAAGTATATTTGACAACGTGGCCTACGGCCCAAGAGTCCATGGCATCGCATCCGGAGCCAAGCTGACGGAGCTGGTGGAGCAGAGCCTCCGAGGGGCCGCGTTATGGGATGAGGTGAAAGACAGCCTGCACAAGTCTGCCTTTTCGCTCTCTGGAGGGCAGCAGCAGCGGCTCTCGATCGCGCGCGCTCTGGCTATTGACCCGGAAGTTCTGCTGCTGGACGAGCCTTGTTCGGCGCTGGATCCGATCTCAACGGCCAAGATCGAGGAGCTTCTCTTCAACATCGAGGAGCGCTGCACCGTGGTGATCGTGACTCACAATATGGCTCAGGCCGCCCGGGTGGCGGACTATACTGGATTTTTCCTGATGGGGAGGTTGGTGGAGTTCAACGATACCAAAACGATCTTCACTACTCCGGCTAAGAAAGAGACGGAAGACTACATCACGGGTCGGTTCGGCTAGGAGAGGCCTCGTCTTTGAGCGGGTCGCCCGGAGAGCGTTGCGACGCGGTTCTGAAGGGCGTGGCTCAGCTCCCGCGAAGTGCGCCACCACCGATCTCAATTCAATCAGGCGAGGGCGGCAAGAGCAATGCGGCATTTTGAAGAGCGATTGAATGAGTTGCGCCTGCGCCTTCTCGAAATGGGCGGCCTGGTAGAGTCAGCGGTCCACCTGAGTCTGCAGGCACTGATCGAGGCCAGCCCGGAGTTGGCACGCCGCGTGCTCTCCGAAGAGCCCCGCATCAACGAACTCGAGATTCAAAACGACGATCTCGCCACTGGTTTGCTGGCCTTGGAACAGCCCGTGGCCTCCGACCTGCGCTTCATCACGGCCGCCATCAAGATCAACAGCAACCTGGAGCGCATGGGCGACAAAGCCGCCAATATCGCTGAGCGTTCCATCGCGCTCGCCTCCGAGCCGGCGGTGACTTCGCTCGTAGATGTGGCGCGACTGGGCCGGTTGGTCGAGCCCATGGTGCATCAAGCCCTTGACGCCTTCGTGCGCCGTGACTCGGCCTTGGCTCGCAGCGTGTTGTCCGCCGACGACGCCGTGGACGACATGCGCAATCACATCTCCGCCGAGGTTATTCAGCACTTGGAAGAGGAACCCCGCTCCGCCCGGCCCTGGCTGGATCTCCTGTTTGTAAGCCGCAGCCTCGAGCGCATCGGTGACCACGCCACCAACATCGCCGAAGATGTTGTCTTCATGGTGGAAGGGGTTGATGTGCGCCATGGCCACACCGTCCCGGTGCGATAGCATACCCTCTTTGCGGTGAGGCAGAGACTCCCGTCCTGATCCGTGCGCTGCCGTCCGCGGCTTTGACCGCAATCCGGCGTCCTACGAATGCCTGCCCGTCCAACCTCCTGCAGGTTATGCCGCCTGCCGAACCCAGAACCCTGCGTAAGCCGCCGAGTTAGAACTGGTTGCGTAAAGGCGAGTACTAGCGGATTGAACGGTTAATGCCCCGCTCCCCCGCACATTAAAGATGCGTGGACCGTCGCCGATAGAACTATTGAATGAGAGCGGAGGTTCTTCTGCATATGAGAAACAGCGACGAAGGCTTTTCTTTGATCGAGCTTTTAATTGTCGTGGCGATCATTCTGATCATTGCCGCGATCGCAATTCCAAATCTGCTGAAGTCGAAGATTGCCGCCAATCAGGCTTCGGCGGTGGCGTCCATGCGGACCATCAACACCAGCGAGGTCACTTACAGCTCAACCTACAATCAGGGGTATACTTCAAGTTTGGCACAGCTTGGGCCGCCGGCGTCCGGGGCCTCAACCTCTTCCACGGCTGGCTTGGTCGACAGCGTGCTATCCGGCGGCACGAAAAGCGGTTACACTTTCGCGTATACGGCTGGGACGGCAGTGGCTGGATCAACGCCGACTTACCAGATCACGGCGACCCCGGTAAGCGTCGGGACAACGGGGCAGAACTACTACTTCACGGATGATACAAACGTAATTCGCCAGAACAGTTCGACGACGGCGTCCGCCTCAGATTCACCGATCGGCGGATGACGGGCGGAAGCAACGCGTTCGCAGTTTCTTTTTCGCACCGCGAAGCGGCGAGTCGCAAGCTAAACCAATGGCCTTCAGGCGCGTCTTACCACTTAGTGTGACGCTGAGAAAGCCACCAGGGAGATAAAAATGAAGAGAGACTCACAGGGCTTTTCACTGATTGAACTTCTGATCGTAGTTGCGATCATTCTAATCATCGCCGCTATCGCCATTCCGAACCTGTTGCAGTCGAAGATCGCTGCCAACCAGGCTTCGGCCGTGGCTTCGCTCCGGACCATCAACACCTGCGAAGTGACGTACAGCTCCACGTACAACCAGGGCTTCACGTCCACACTGGCGCAGCTCGGGCCACCGGCGTCGGGAGCCACGACGTCATCCACTGCCGGGCTGACGGACAGTGTGCTCGCCGGCGGCACCAAGAGCGGTTACGCTTTCACTTATGCCGCTTCGACTGCCATAAATGGATCGACACCGAACTATACGGTAAATGCCAACCCGATCTCAGTCGGCACCACCGGGAAGAACTACTATTACACCGACGCCACCAACACGATCCGGCAGAATTCTAGCGTGGCGGCAAGCGCATCGGATTCTCCGATCGGCGGTTAGCGGCGCCAGCCGCGCTGATATCAGGCGGGGCAGGGGCGGCTGAGCACGGGGGGTGATCGGCTCCGCGGTTGCCTGACCTGGGCATGGGCCATGAGGACTGTCCCCGCTCCTGCAGCTTGAGCTATCCTTTTTGCGAGAGCCGACGTCGCGAGCATCGTCGCGGCAGGTGCGATGGCTAGCCATTTGAAGCGGCCTCTCGACCTATGTGGGCGGTCGAAACATCAGCACTCACTAAGGACTACCGGGCCGGATTCTGGCGGAATCGGTCGCAGCGAGCACTGGACCGCCTCGACTTGACGATCGAGCCTGGCGAAATCTTCGGACTGCTCGGTCCGAATGGAGCCGGGAAGACCACCACCCTTAAGCTGCTTTTGCGTTTGATTTTCCCTACCTCTGGCCACGCCACTGTTCTTGGCCGGCCCGTGAGCGACCTTAGAAGCCACGCGCGCATCGGCTATCTTCCAGAGAACCCGTCGTTTTACGACCACCTGACGGCCGCAGAGTTTATGCAGTATGCGGGCTGGCTCGCTGGACTTGATTCAAGGACCCGCCGGCTGCGGACAGGCGAGCTTCTCGATCGGGTAGGCCTGGCCGCGTCCGCGGGACTGGCCGTGCGCAAGTTCTCGAAGGGCATGGTGCAGCGGCTCGGGATTGCCCAAGCCCTAGTCCACGACCCTGAGTTGTTGATCCTTGACGAGCCCATGTCAGGGCTCGACCCCTTGGGCCGCCGGCAAGTCCGTGACTTGATTCTGGAATTGCGGCGACAAGGCAAGACCTTCCTCTTTTCCACCCATATCCTTTCGGATGCCGAGACCCTTTGCGATCGGATGGCGATCCTGGATCGCGGTCGCCTCCGGGGTTCGGGCAGCCTGCGCGAGATCCTGGGAGCCGCAAGCTCAGCGACAGAACTCATCCTTGAAAATCCGCAGCCCGCCGCGCTCGATGCGCTGGCACACTTCACCACAGCGGCGGTGCGCACCGGAGACCGGGTTCGTCTCGAAATTGCCGCCGAGGCTGACTTGCCGACAGTGCTGCGGACGGCGCTGGACGCCGACGCCCGAATCGTCGCCCTGAACCCCATCAAGCTGTCGCTGGAAGATTACTTCGTGGCGCGACTTGGAAGCCGCGAGAACGCGAGCGGGCCAATTGCTGATAAGTCCAGCGTTCAAGCGCCCAAGGCCGAGGCCGCGCGCCGATGAGCCGCATCATCCCGATTGCCGTTCATACCTTCAAAGAGTCGGTCCGGGAGAAAGTGCTCTACAGCCTGGTGCTGTTTGCAATTCTACTCATGGCGGCCGGAATCCTCTTTGGAACCATCTCGGTTGGCGTGAATGAAATCGTACTGATCAACCTGGGGCTAACCGCCATCTCGGTCTTTGGCTTGCTGATCGCGATTTTCATTGGCATCAGTCTGGTCTGGAAAGAGCTCGAGCGCCGCACAATCTACAACGTCCTCTCCCGGCCGGTTGCGCGCTGGGAATTCATTATTGGCAAGTACCTGGGCCTGGCATTGACGCTGCTGGTGAACACCGCGATGATGACAGCGGCCTTCTATATCGTGCTGTGGTGGGAAATGGGACGCCTCGGCGCCGGAGATCTGGCGCCGCTCGAGGCCATCTATTTTATCCTGCTGGAACTGGCGCTGGTGGTGGGCTTGGCCCTGCTCTTCTCAACCATTTCCACCCCGGTCCTTTCCGCGATCTTCAGCTTCAGCCTCTATCTGGTCGGAAATCTTCTGGACGATCTGCGCGACTTCGGTGAACGTTCGGGCAGTGCTGCCGTTGGACTCCTGGCGCGCGGTCTTGCCCTGATCCTGCCGGACTTCGGCGCCTTCAGTGCGATCAGTCAAGCTGCGCACGGCCAGATGATTCCCGCTTACCGGGTGTTGTCGAATTCACTTTACGCCCTGCTTTACGTCACTGTGCTGGTTTCTGCCGCGATTCTCATCTTCGAGGAGCGTGAGTTGCAGTGAGCGCTCGCCCGCCAATCGTCGTGATTCTCACGGTGGCCCTCGCAGGCTCGGTCCTGCTCCGCGGCCAAATTCACCGTGCCGCGCTCGCGGCGGAATTGGAACCCGTCGTTTATGTGCGATCCGGCGAGACCCTGCGCCGCTTCAGCCTTGGATATGAGGGCCTCCTGGCCGATTTCTATTGGACGCGCGCGGTTCAATATTTTGGACGCGAGCGCCTGGCCGGTAACAGCCGCTTTGAGCGGCTTGATGCCCTCCTGAGAGCCACTGTCGCTCTTGACCCGCACCTCCTGATTGCTTACCGCTTCGGGGCCATTTTCCTGGCCGAAAAGCCGCCAGCGGGGGCGGGGCGGCCTGATGAGGCCCTGGCTTTGATCCGTCGCGGGATTGGCGCCAATCCCGGTTACTGGCGGCTCTGGCAGGATCTCGGGTTCATTTATTATTGGGATCTCAGAGACTACCGGCACGCCGCACTCGCCTTCGAAGCCGGCAGCCGCCAACCGGGCGCCGGCGTTTGGATGAAAACGCTCGCCGCCTCGGTGGCCGCGCAGGGTGGTGAACTGGACACCTCGCGTCTGCTCTGGACGGAGGTCCTGCGAGAGGCGGGAAATGATACGATCCGTCGGGGCGCTCTCGAGCACTTGGGTGCGATCAAGGCTGCACAGGACATCACCAGGATCAACCGTGCGCTGGATCTTTTCTGTCAGCAGAGAGGACACCCCGCCTCACAGTTAAAGGACCTTGTGCAGGCCGGTATTCTTGCGGAACAGCCGACCGACCCGTCGGGTGTGCCCTACGTCCTGGGATTGGACGGGAAGGCCGCGCTCGGTCCCGGCAGCAGGATCAATCTTGATCTGGCGCGATGATCGACAGGGCTTGCTGGAATCGGTTCTCTACCCAGGAAGACTGAAAAACCAAAACCGGCAGTGCAGCTCTCAGGTGGTTGTGAATCGATGGTAGAGCCGTTCGAGTTCGTTTTTTGGGAAATCCTCAAAGCCTTTGCTCTTGTGGTCGTCGCGTTATTGGCGGCCAAAGCGGTGAAATCGTTTTTAGGATTAAGCCAGCGGGCGGCACCTCGATTGCTTCTCTACGCTGTGATTCTGGCGCTGGTGGTCTTGGCAGCCCAGACGCTAGGCCTGGATGTGGCAGCCGAAGTCTACAGTTGGGCCAGCCAGAGGAACATGGATCGCCGCGACTACGTGCTTGCCTACAGCAATGCTGTGCGTGCCGCCAATCTTCGTCCTGGCGTTCTCCGCTATTGGCAGTTGCTGGCTCGCTCTAAGTTCGATCTCCACCAGTTCGATTCTCTGCTCGGTGATGAATCAGCATTTCGAATTCTGAGTCCCCGGGGACTCGACGAAGACGATCTTTTGCGCCTCGCTTACTGTCACTACTTCCTGGCTCAGTACAACGATGCCATTTCGCTCACCAAGCAGTTCATCGGGCGCAATCCGGCATACCCGAAGTCGTATAGCCTCCAGGGCCAGGCCGAGATAGGCCTGCGGGAGTATCCCGAAGCTGAGCGGGATTTCATGGCGTCGCTTCAGATTCTGCCGACTCAGGCCGATGCCGTGGAGGGCCTGGCGCACGCTTATTTTCTCAGCGGGAACACTTCACAGGCCGCGGCCGTGTTGGACGCTACGGCGCATTATCCGTTCCCGCCCCAGGCGCGCGAGCGATTCCGCGCTTTGAAGAGTCTCTATGAGCAGTGAGCGGAAGGTAAGCTTCAACCTGCGGTTGGAAGACGCGGTGGCGCTTGGCTTCTTCATCATCACTTTCGCCTTCAGGCTTATTTTTACCGAGCTGCGTGGCGCCACCGTCGGCCCCGCCGATGTGCTCGTGATCATTCCGGCCGTGGTCGTGCTGATGGCCAAGGAACTCGTGCACTATTTCTTCGCGGGCGGTTCGAGGAGTGGCACCGAAAGCGATCTCGGCGTCTTCGCGCGGCCTTACTGGGAGATCGTGCGTGACTGGGTTCCCTTCCTTATCATCCTGCTGATGTACTACTCTCTCTGGGGCGATGCCACGCACCTGCTCGTCACTCACGATCGCGATTCCACGCTGATCGCAATCGACCAGCGGCTCTTCGGTTTTCAGGCTAGCGTGGCCCTGCAGCGCTTTATCACGCCCGCCCTGACGTCCTGGATGGAATTCGCTTACACCTTTCACCTTTTCAATATTCCCATCGTGGCCTGCTTCATCTATCTTTGCCGGCCGCGAGCCCGTTTTCGCGAGATGATGGTGGGATTGCTGGTGGTGAGCTTTCTCGGCCTGGCGGGGTATATCCTGGTGCCGGCGATCGGACCCCTCTACACTTTGCACAGCCAATATACGGTGCCGCTCGACACGCCCATAGCGGTCCTTAACCGCCAGATGGAGTTCATGGACTTTGCACGAATCCGCCGCGACGTCTTCCCGAGCCTGCACGTCGCTATTTCCTTTGTAGTGTGGCTCTATGCCTGGCGGAATTCGAAACGCCTTTTCTGGATTCTCTCACCGGTCATTCTGAGCTTGTGGGTGTCCACCGTCTATCTGCGCTACCACTATCTCATCGATTGCGTGGCAGGCTTCATCGTGGCTCCGCTCAGTTACGCGGCTGCAAACTGGCTTTTCGCCCGCTTCGGAGACCTGCGCGTTTCGCTTCCTGTGCCGGCATCATGGGCGGAGCGGATGAAACGGCGCGCGCTCCCGGCAGGTCGAACAGGGTAACGAGTCCTATGGCGAAGCCGTTCTTGTCAAGGGTCGTCGTGGCCGCTAACGCCGAATCTACACCGTCGGGTCGCGATCCGGTGGCTGCGCCCGCGCCGTCCGGCAACAACAAATCCGCGCGACCGTCCCTTCGATCGCTGGCCAGCGTGCGCCTGGATTCCACACGCCTGCTTGTGATGACCACGCTCGTGGCTTGCGCCACCCTGCCTTATCTCAACACGCTCCTGAACGGCTTCGTGTACGATGACCACACCCAGGTTACGAACAATCCGTACCTGCAGAGTTTTCGCCACCTGACAGAGATTTTCACCACCACCGTATGGTCTTACGTGGGCGCGCAAGGCGTCACGAATTACTACAGGCCGATGATGATGCTAGGCTACCTTGCCTGCTATCGGCTCTTCGGCGCGGTGGCCTACCCTTTTCATCTTGTCAGCCTTCTGCTGCACGTGCTGATCGTCTGCCTGCTGTTTACAATCACAGAGCGCCTCACGAGGGATCGCGTTTGGGCCCTGGTCGCTGCTCTCCTGTTTGCTTTGCACCCCATTCACACGGAGTCCGTTGCCTGGATCGCCGCCGTCACGGATCTTGAGCTTACGTTTTTCTATCTCATCGCGTTTGCGCTGTTTCTCGGTCTCGCGCGGTCGGGCGGAGAGCGATCGGAGAAGAAAGCCGTTTTGATGGTGGCTGCATTCGCATTGGCCTTGATGTCGAAGGAGCAGGCGCTCACGCTGCCGGCTCTGGCCGCGGCTTACGAGCACTTCTACCGTAAGGATCATCGTGACACCCTGCTCCGCCAGAAGCTGGCGCGCTACGGTCCCTTATGGCTGATGGCTGCTGTTTACATGCTCTTTCGCATTCGTTTCCTCGGCGCCCTCGCGCCCGTGCATCAGATGCGCGCTGTGCTACCGCGACAGGTGCTGCTGTCGGCGTTTGCGTTGCTCGGCCAGTACGTGGGCAAACTAATCTGGCCGGCCCGCTTGTGCGCCTTCTACGTGTTTCGCCCCAGCCTCGCGTTCACCGATCTCCGCGTTCTCGAAGGCCTGGCGGCGGTCGCTGCTCTTGCGGTGCTCTTCCTGCTCCTCTGGCGAAGCCGCGATCCGGCCGTTCGCTTCGCTTCTTTCGGGATTCTGTGGTTCTTGGCCACACTCGCTCCTGTATTGAACGCCCACTGGATGGCGGCCAATGTTTTCGCAGAACGGTACCTTTACCTGCCTTCGGTTGGAATCTGCTGGCTTGCCGGGCTCGCTGGTACAGCGCTCTGGAGGCGTACGCGACCGCTGCCGACCGTGAGATTGGCGCTCGTCTCCGCCGCCCTTGTGATTGCCGCGCTGATGACTGCGCGCATTTTCACCCGCGACCGGGACTGGAACAACGACGTCACGCTGTATCGAAGAACTCTAGAGCTTTCGCCGGACGCCGGCCCCATCCTCAATAATCTTGGAACGGTTTATTGGCAGGACGGTGAAGTTGGCGAGGCGGAAACTGTCTGGACAAGGGCTTTTAGACTCACCCCGGAGAACGCCATCCTGTTGAACAATCTCGGACTTGTGGCGAGTCAACGCAAGCAGTATGGCAAGGCCGTGGACCTCTTCCAGCAAGCCATCAAGCTGAAGCCAAATTACACTGATCCCTACCTGAATCTGGGCCTGGCATATCGAAATATGTTGCTTGATCAGCCGGCGGAGGCTCAACTTCGTATCGCCATCGCCCTTTCGCCCCTGAACGGTCGCGCCCACGACGAGCTCGGCGAGCTTTATCTCGGGGAAGGTCGGCTGGCTCAGGGTGAGGACCAGTTCCGCGCCTCGGTTCGGGCTCAGCCGAACGCTTTAGGCTTCGACGCGCTTGGAGATCTGGCGCTCGGACGCGGCGATGCCTCTGCGGCGGCAAGCGATTTTCGGGCGGCTCTGGGCCTCGACCAATTTGACAGCAAGGCCCACTTCGGGCTCGGCCATATTGACGCTGAGGCGCGCCGCACCGCCGACGCCTTGCGTGAGTATGAGGCAGGACTCCTGAGTGATCCAACCAACGCCACGGCGCAATCCGAGCTTCATAAACTTCGGCAGGAAGCGCGTGCCCCGCAATCCACAGCCGATCCCAGGCGCTGAGGCAATCTTGGCGTCACGGGTTTGGGCATGCGACCATTAAGGGGTGATCTCGGAAAACATTCGCCGGCCTGAAGGCGATCAGTCAGGCTGGAAGAGGGTCGCGTCGCCGCTGTTGCTCGTTCTCATCTCGGCGCTGCCCTACATCAACTCGCTCCGGAACGGCTTTGTTTACGACGACGATTTTCAAGTGCTCGCCAATCCTTACCTGCTCAACTTTCACTACTTGCGTCAGATCTTCACCACTTCAGTTTGGTCCTTTAAGGGCGGAGCAGGCGGAGCCACGAACTACTACCGCCCGATGATGAGTTTGGGCTATCTGCTCCTCTACCAACTCTTCGGACCCAAGCCTCTGGTATTTCATGCGGCGAATCTGCTCGTTCACGTCGGAGTGGTGCTACTGGTCTACAAGGTTACAGAGGGGATATTTCCAAAGCTAGGACTGGTTACGGCGATCATCTTCGCTCTTCATCCTGTACACAGCGAATCGGTAGATTGGGTCGGAGCAATCACCGATCTTGAGCTGAGTCTGTTTTATCTGGCGGCCTTCTTTTTCTACCTCCGGATACCGCGGTTGGCGGAGCCGAGGCTCGATTGGCGCAGGCTCAGAATGCAGGTAGCCGCGGTGGTCGCACTGGCGTTGGCCATGCTCTCGAAGGAGCAGGCTCTGACGCTACCCGTCCTGGCGACCCTCTACGAACACTTCTATCGCGAGGACCGAGACGAGACTAGCACCCTCGAAAAAATCGCGCGTTACGCACCGCTGTGGCTGCTAGTTCCCGTTTACCTGATCGTGCGGCGGCATTTTCTTGGAGGATTCACGGCAGTCATCAGCCGTCCGACTCTGGCGCTTGACGAGTGCGTGCTCTCCGCAGTAGCCCTTATCGGGCAGTACGCCGGCAAGGTCCTGTGGCCTGCCCATCTCTGCATGTATTACGTTTTTCCCCACAACTGGCAGCGCTTGCTCCCGGCGGTGCTAGGCGGAACCGCGGCCTTGACTTTGGGCGTTTTTCTCTTCGCCGTGCTGTGGAAGAGAGCACGGCTCGTGTCCTTCGGGCTGGTCTGGTTCATGGTCACGCTGGTTCCGGTTCTTAACGTGCGCTGGATGCCGGAAGCCGCATTCGCAGAGCGCTATCTCTACCTGCCGTCGGTGGGATTGAGCTGGGTGATTGCATGGGCTCTTATTGGACTCTGGAATGCGGCAGGCCGGCAAGGCCGCGTTTGGCGAACAACTCTCGCTCTCCTGGGAGCCGGGCTCGGGGCGCTCGCGGTCGCGCGCGTGGTAACGCGCAACCGGGACTGGAAGGACGAGGTCGTGCTTTACCGGCAGACACTTGCGGCCTCGCCTGACGCCTACGCCATTCACACGGATCTTGGCAAAGTTTACTGGGACCGGGACCAGAGAAATCTGGCGGAACAGGAATGGCAAACCGCGGCCGAACTGTCTCCTAACACTCCAGTCACCCTTAATAACCTCGGCCTCCTGCTGACCAGCGAGCATCGTTACGACGAGGCGATCAGCGATCTGCGGCGCGCCATCCAGGTTTCACCGAGTGACACCATGGCTCATCTTGATCTCGGGATCGCGTACGATGAATTGGGCCGTCGCCACGATGCCGAGCAGGAGTTGCGGACGGCCGTAAGCCTCTCTCCGTTGAGCATCCTGGCGCGCAATCAACTCGGCCAGCTTCTTACCAACGCAGGCCGTTTCGCCGATGCCGAGGTGCAGTTTCGCGCATCCCTGGCCGCCCAGCCGAATCTTGGCGCCTGGCTTGGACTCGGACTGGCACGCTGGCGTCAGGGCGACGTTCGCGAGGCGGAATTCGATTTCAAACAGGCTGAGGCAGCCGGATCCCGTGACGCTCGCATTCACTTCCTCATGGCTCTGCTCTATAGTTCAACCGGGCGCAAGGCAGAGGCCATGAAAGAATATCAAGCCGGCCTCAGGGTGGATCCAGCCAACCCTCAAGCCCAGGCCGAGTTTCAAAAGCTACAGTTGGAGATGTCCGATGATAACTCTGCGAAGGCCGCCCCCCATGCCCAGTGAGACAGGTGGCTCTGGGTTCTTGAGCATGTTTTTGAAGAGCGTGGCCGTCTGCGTACTGATAGCAGGGCTCAGTCATCCCGCAAGGTTGGCGGAGGGAACGACGGCCACTCCGCCAGCACTCGACGAGTGCGTCCGGCAGTTCGAGTCGAGCTACCAGAACGTGCGGACGCTCGAAGCCGGCTTCACGCAGGAGTACGTGGCCTGGGGACGGACGCGGGTGGAATCCGGCGAGGTGTATCTCTCTCGCGGAGGCAAGATGCGCTGGGAATATCAGAAGCCGGAGCAGAAGCTTTTCCTCTCGGATGGCCGGGACGTCGTGCTCTTCGTACCGGCCGAGAAACAGTTGACTCGCACTCCGCTCAAGGAAAGCGATGACGTTCGGATACCGCTGGAACTCCTGGTCTCGCACCCGAACCTGCACCACGCCTTCTCGAGGATCGAATTGGCCGGGCCATCCCCCGGAGCGGCGCCCGGCGATCGCGTGTTGCGCGCCTATCCGAAGCGCGGGCAGGAGCAGGAATATCGCGACGTGCTCGTTGAAATCACGCCCGCGTTCGATGTGCGCCGTCTCGTGATCACCTACCCGGACGAAACGGTCATGCAGTTCACATTCGATCGTATCTCGCGCAACGCCCGGCTGAATCCGTCTCTATTCGAATTCACGCCGCCGGCTGGCACCGAGGTGATTCAGCAATAGAAATGCATTGCGCCGACAGCTTCTCGGAATGACGGGAAGGGATGCACGGGGACGGCGCTGATTCGGCCCCAGGGAGAGTTCAGGGACATATGGCAACGCTGACTTTTCTCGGTGCTGCAGGCACCGTCACGGGCTCACGTTATCTGCTCGAAGCGGGTGGCGAACGGCTGCTCGTCGATTGCGGACTGTTCGAGGGCTCGAAGGAGCTTCGGCTGCGCAACTGGAGTTCGTTTCCGATTGAGCCTTCCAGCATTCGAAAGCTGGTGCTGACGCACGCCCACCTCGACCACACCGGTTACATTCCGCGTTTGGTGAAGGCAGGCTTTCGCGGCGAAATTTGGGCCACCAGCGGCACTGTCGATCTCGCCCATCTGCTGTTGCCGGATTCCGGTCACCTGCAGGAAGAAGACGCGGCCTTCGCCAACAAGAGGCATTTTTCAAAGCACGCTCCGGCCCTGCCGCTCTATACCTATGACGAAGCAGTCGCCTCGCTCCAGCAATTTTGCGCGGTGCCGGGCGACGAATCGAAGCCGGTTCGTCTCTCCGATCATTTCAGTTTCCGCTACTTTCCCGCCGGCCATATTCTGGGCGCGCGCAGCATTCTGATGGAGGTCCGTGAGAACGGAAGCGTGCGCCGTATATTGTTTTCCGGCGACGTAGGGCGCGAGCGCCAGTTGCTGATCCGCCCGCCGGCGATCCCCGAACTGGACGGCGATTATCTGATGCTCTGCGAGTCCACTTACGGTGATCGCCTGCATCCTACCGATGATTTTCGCGCCCGCCTGGCAAGCATCGTGGCGGCCGCGGCCGCCCGAGGCGGCAGCGTGGTGATACCCGCCTTCGCGGTGGGACGCACTCAGGAACTGCTCTACATCTTTCGCGAGCTGTTCGAGCAACATCGGCTGGCTCCGATACCGGTTCACGTGGACAGCCCCATGGCGATCGATACGACCGGAATCTACTTGCGTCATCAGGAAGACCACAGTCTCGAAATGAGCAAGCTGGAGAAAGCCGGTGTGAAGGCGTTTGCGCCTGCGGGCGTGCACTTCGATCGTTCGGTTGGCGACTCCAAGTCTCTTAACGACGCGCGCGAGCCGATGGTGATCATCTCCGCGAGCGGCATGGCCACCGGCGGACGCGTGCTGCATCACCTGGCGCGTTGCCTGCCCGACCCTCGCAACACTATTTTGTTCGAAGGCTTTCAGGCGCCCGGCACGCGCGGCCAGATCCTGCAGTCGGGAGCGTCAGCGGTGAAGATCTATGGCGAGATGGTGATCGTTCGCGCTCACATCGAGTCGATGGAGAACCTGAGCGGGCACGCCGATTATGGAGAACTGCTGCGCTGGCTGGGGAGCTTTCCAGTGCCGCCGCGAAAAGTGTGGCTCGTGCACGGTGAGCCTGCCGCTGCCCAATCGTTGCAGCAGAAGATAACAACCCAGCTTCACTGGGACGCTGGCGTGGCCAAGCACCTGCAATCGATCACGCTGTAGGCAAGTCCTTAGCCGCGTCCTCGGAGGGGTAGGTCAACTGGTACAAGTCCGACTGAGACACCTTAGATTCATCGATCTCGTATTTCCCGGCGACTGACTTCACTACCTTGAGAAACCAGGCGTCAGCGACCGGCGCGACAAAGACGGTTTGGATCAAGGTCGCGAGGTCTACAGTAATTGCAAGCCCCGTTTCTGCATCCAGGACGTCCGTGCCGTACACCAGCGCTCTCAACTCCCTCTCGTGCTCAAAGCTGCGGCGTTTACGCAGGAAATGGAGAAAAGCGTTCCCGAGCCTGCTGCTTTGGTCGCTGAAATCCGCGTACTTGACTTCGCCGATGTGGACATTTTCTTTCGCGGCGCTAAATGAGTCTCTGAGTCGTCCAAACGTGCTATCGATCGCTACGCCCTGCTTCCCGGGAGCATAGAGCTTCCACATCGCGGCTGACTCCGTAGGGTTCATATGCCAACAGTTCACGAGAACTAATTTCCTCAGCGTCTCATGATGCACGACGCCCTGTCGCATGTTCTCTCTAGGATCCTCGGTCACCCCACCGTAGTGATATTTGATCTCCGCGGGTGAAGGCATGCAGTCATAAGGATCTTCCATGCTCTCTGGCCTCGAGAAAAATAACGTTTTCGTTTCGAGGACCGATACGAACTTGCCAAAGTCCATGAAACGCCAGATTCTTCCATTCTCGTCGTCCGGTGGCTTCACATTTGGGTGAGGTCGATACATTGCCTTAACCAACCGTCATCTGTGACTCGGACACCGGCTCGAGCCCAAGTTCACGTGCGATGGCGCGCATTGCTTCAATGCAGAACGCGATGTGTTCATCGAGCGATATTCCCAGCTCCTCAGCGCCACGAGTGATGTCGTCGCGGCTCACCGAGCGCGCAAAAGCTTTGTCCTTCATTCGCTTTCGCACCGATCTGGCTTCAAGGGAGCGAATGCGCTCCGGCCTCACCAATGAGCAAGCCGTGATGAATCCTGCCAGCTCGTCGCAAGCGAACAGCGCCTTTGCCATCCTGGTCTCGCGCGGGACGCCGGTGTAATCGGCATGGCCGAGAATCGCCACGCGCACATCCTCAGGCCATCCCTGTTCCGTGAGAATCTCATGCCCTTTCAGCGGATGATCCGGCGCGTCGGGATATTTCTCATAATCGAAGTCGTGGATGAGACCGGTGGCGCCCCATCGTTCTACCTCCTCGCCGAACTTGCGGGCGTACGCGCGCATACAGGCCTCGACCGCCAGTGCGTGCTTGCGCAAACTCTCGCTCTTGGTGTATTCCGTGAGCAGCTCCCAGGCGGCCTCTCGCGTCATCATATTCTCCCCTTCATCAATCGTCGCCTTGGATGTACTTCACTTCCCGCCTTCCCCGTACGATTCGCCCAATCTGCCAGAATGCCTCCCGCTTGCGGCGCAGCACTTTGCTCACGGCGTCAGCGTCGCGCTCGCTGACCACGAGCATCATACCGATCCCCATGTTGAAAGTGCGCAGCATGTCATCCTCGGGCACCCGGCCAAGCCGCTCGATGAGCTTAAAGATCGCGGGCACCGGCCAGCTTCCGAGACGGATCTCCATGCGGCAGCCCTTGGGTAGAACGCGGGGCGGATTCTCGGTTAGCCCTCCGCCGGTGATATGGACCAGTGCCTTCAGCGGACCCTCGGCACGGGCCGAACGTCCGCTATTGTTGAGCAAAGGCTCGATCAGTTTCCAGTAGCAGCGATGCGGCGCCAGCAACCCTTCGCCCAAGCTGCGGCCGAGCTCGGGCAGGACCTGATCGAAACTGAGTCCGCCTTCTTCGAGCAAAACCTTGCGCGCCAGCGAGTATCCGTTGGTGTGGAGGCCCGCCGAAGCCAAGCCGAGCACAACATCCCCAGGGCGGATCGCACTGCCATCGATGATCCTGGAGCGGCGTACCCAGCCCACGACGCAGCCGGCAAGGTCGTATTCATCGGCCGGATAGAAGCCCGGCATCTCCGCGGTTTCGCCGCCCACGAGCGCGCATCCATTCTCGCGGCAGGCCCGGGCCACGCCTTCAACAATTTCAGTAACCACGCCAGGCTTCAGTTGCCCGGTGGCAAGGTAGTCGAGGAAGAAGAGCGGCGCCGCTCCGTGCACAGCGATGTCATTGATGCAGTGATGGACGAGATCGGATCCTACGCTGGCATGACGGCCCAGAGCAAAGGCGATTTTGAGCTTGGTGCCGATACCGTCCACGCTCGACACCAGCACGGCGTCGCGAGGCAGCCCGTCAAGGGCGAAGAAGCCGCCGAAGGCGCCTACATCGCGAAGGACGCGAGGATTAAACGTTCCGCGGGCCAGTTGCCGAATCCGCCGCTTGGCGCGATCGGCCGCGTCGATGTCCACGCCCGCATCCTTGTAGCGCATGAAGTGAAGGTCAGAATATGAACGACGAGCGCTGAACGGCGTCAAAGGACCGGAAACGGAAGATGATTGACTGCTCTCAAAAAACTTTACCGGTACGCGACCAGCGTGTCTTGGCTAGGAAATTCCGAACGATGGAGCCATCGAACTTGAGCCGGTCGATCAGGCTGTCAGCGGTCCAGTCAGGCGTGGGCGCATCATAGGACCAGTAAACGAAAAGTGGCTCGCCCACCACGTTTTCGAGCGGCACGAAGCCCCAGAAGCGGCTATCTTCGGAGTTATCGCGATTGTCGCCCATGGCGAAAAAACACCCGGAAGGCACACGCAAGCCGTCAGGCTCGATGAAATTCGGCATTTCGCGCGCCCAGTTCGGATCGAGGCCCCAATACGCCGGCAGCGTGGCGATCTCGGGCAGACTGGGAGGAAAGTTGTCGCGCAATGGCAGCAGGTTGCCGCTCTCGAACTGAACGTAAGGTTCCTTCAAGGGCTGGCCATTCACGTAAACGTGCTTGTCGACCACTTTCACCACGTCCCCGCCCATGGCGATCACGCGCTTCACGTACATTACCGAGGGATTGCGGGGATAGCGGAAAGCCACAATGTCGCCGCGATGGATATGACGCAACACCGGCAGGCGCCAATTCGTGTACGGGATTTCGGGTCCATAGAGAAGCTTGTTGAGGAAAACGTGATCGCCGATCAGAATGGTGCTCTCCATGGAGCCGGTCGGGATCACGGTGGCTTCGGCCACGAAAGTCCGGATGCAGAACACCGCCACCAGAATTACCAGCAGTGAACGAACGGTCTCCCACCAGCTCTCACCGTGCGCAGCTCGTGCCGGCGCCGCCTCAACCGCACCTCCGTCAGAGGATGCCTCAGCCGCCGGTGCGTCCGAGACCGCGGGCCCGCCCGGAGCCGGGGACGGATCGGCGCCTGACGCAGCATTCAAGGTTGGGTCTTCGATCTCCGGAGGCATTCCGAAAGGTTCCATACTCTGTTGCCCTTTCAATCTCGATTTCGCAGCGCGATCAGCTCTCCCTGAACCGCCGTCGGGTAATCCGCCGTGTAGCAGGCCAGGCAATAGTTTCCCTGGGTGTCCCCCACCGCCTGCTTCAGCCTTTCGATCGGCAAATAGCCCAGGCTATCGGCGCCGATAAAATCGCGAATCTCTTCCACCGAATTGTGAGACGCGATCAGCTCCGAGCGCGTGGGTGTATCGATGCCGTAGTAGCACGGCGAGATCGTGGGCGGACAACTGATCCGCAGATGCACTTCGCGCGCGCCCGCTTCCCGTACGATGCGCACAATCTTGCGGCTGGTTGTGCCGCGGATGATCGAGTCGTCCACGAGGATCACGCGCCGGCCCTCCAGCAGGCTTTTCACGGGATTCAGCTTCAACCGGACTCCAAAGTCGCGAATGGCCTGCCCGGGCTCAATAAACGTGCGCCCAACGTAGTGATTGCGAATCAACCCGAATTTCAGCGGAATACGAGCCTCTTCCGCATACCCGGTTGCCGCAGCCACGCCCGAGTCCGGCACGGGCACCACCAGATCTGCCTCCACAGGATGCTCGCGCGCCAGCAGCCGACCTAGCATCTCGCGGCTGGTCTGAACGCTGCGTCCGAAGACGACGCTGTCCGGCCGGGAAAAGTACACATGCTCGAAGATGCACTGCTTCGGCTGTGGCGGAGCGTAGCGTAGGAACGTGGGGCCGCGGCTGTCCAGGATCACCATTTCGCCGGGGGCAATCTCGCGCTCGTACCTGGCGCCGATCAAGTCAAAGGCGCAGGTTTCGGAGGCCAGCACCCAGGCGTTTTCAAGGCGTCCGAGCGCAAGCGGGCGGAAACCGTGTGGATCGCGGATGCCGTAGACGGCGTCCTTGAAGAGGATCACCAAGGAGTAGGCGCCCTGCACGCGATCCAGCGCGTCCGCTACGGCCTCGGGTACGCCGGCCTGTTTCGAGCGTGCAAAGTAGTGCACGATCACTTCCGTGTCGCTGTTAGTTTGAAAGATGTCGCCCTTGCTCTCCAGTTCCCGGCGCAAGGTCGACGCATTCACCAGGTTGCCGTTGTGAGCGAGCGCTACCTGCCCTTTCTGGCAACTCACGGTGAGCGGCTGCGCGTTCTTCAGATCCGTATCACCGGCCGTCGAGTAGCGGGTGTGCCCGATGGCGGCATGGCCAACGAGGCCCTCGATCACGCTCTTGCTGAAAACATCCGCCACGTGCCCCATTCCCTTGTGATACGTGATCCGATCCCCATCCGTTACAGCGATGCCAGCGCTTTCCTGGCCGCGATGCTGGAGTTGATAGAGCCCGAGATAGGTGAGCTTGGCGGCCTCCGGATTCCCGTACACGGCAAAGCAGCCGCAGTGGTCGCGGAACTTGTCCTCGGGGAGATTTTGGGCGGGGAAAAGGTGACTGCCGGGACGCAAAACCACTCCTCAACCGGGTGTTGGGTGTCCCCGGCTCACGTTATCATTGTCCCCGAATCCGGCTTTCAGCGCAACCATCAAGAAAAGCCGCAAGTTTGGTTGCGGCGCAAAAAACGCCATGCTACCTTGAGTTCGCGAGCGGTGGGTCCCTCGTCCTGCCGCCGGCAGAAGAGGATTGATGCGATGGTCATGGCGAATCGGCGCGCTGGCAGGCATTAACATCTACGTGCATGCCACGTTCCTGCTGCTTCTCCTCTACATCGTGATTGCTTCCTGGTCGCAGAAGCACGATTTGGCCGCCGCGGTTTCGGCGGTGGTCTTCATTCTGGCGCTCTTTGCCTGCGTGGTATTTCACGAACTCGGACACGCTCTGGTGGCGCGGCGCTACGGCGTTCCAACCCGCGATATCATTCTGCTGCCCATCGGCGGCGTAGCCCGGCTCGAGCGCATGCCCGAGAAGCCGCGGGAGGAGTTGTGGGTGGCTCTCGCCGGTCCGGCCGTTAACGTCCTGATTGCCGCCGGCCTGTTCGCGTGGAGCAGCGCTCTCGGAATCCGGCCCGAGCTCCAACATCTGCGCTTGATTAGCGGTAACTTCGTCGAGCGGCTCATGGTGGTGAATTTGTGGCTGGCCGGCTTCAACCTGATTCCAGCCTTTCCCATGGACGGAGGACGGGTTCTGCGCGCCCTGCTCGGAACCCGAATGGACCACGTGCGCGCAACGTTGATGGCAGCGCATGTGGGCCAGGCTCTGGCGCTGGTCTTCGGTCTGGTGGGCCTGTTTGCCGATCCTTTTCTGGTCTTTATTGCTCTGTTTGTGTGGATGGGCGCCGACGCGGAAGCTTCCACGGTACAGGGCCGCGCTCTCGGAGGCGTCCCGGTTCAACGCGTGATGCTGACGGACTTCCGGACGCTTCAGCCTGACGATACTCTGGCCCAGGCTGTTGACCACGTTCTGGCCGGTTTTCAGCATGACTTTCCGGTGATTTTCGGCGACCGGGTGCTCGGCATCCTCACCCGCGAGGACCTGATGAAGGCCCTCGCCCAGCGCGGCTCCGACGCCCACTTGCGAGACGTCATGCGGCGTGAGTTCCCGGTGGTGGATTCCCACGACATGCTGGAGCGCGCGCTGCCGCTGCTGCGTTCGTCAGGTCTGCGCTCGATCCCCGTGGAGCACGAGGCGCAGCTCGTGGGCATGCTCGACCTCGAGAATGTGGCGGAATTCCTGACGGTTCAATCGGCCTTGCGTTCGGGGCGCGACGTGGCGGAGCGCGCGGAGAAAGCCAAAAGCCGGGGGGCGGTCACGCCCTGAAACGTTTTCGGCAGCCCTGCCGTCGATGCAGCCTCTATATGTAGCCTAGCTTGAGACCCCGAGAGGGGAAGGATGGAACGTCTGCCGGTCCATGTCTTGCAGGCGCTGGCGCGCATAGTCGGCCCACTCGCTCGAGGGATCGTAATCGAGGTAGCGTTGCCAGTGCGCGCGGGCCCTGGTCGGGGCGTTCATCTTTTCGTAGATGCGAGCGAGATTGTAGTGGGCGTCTGCGAAGCCCGGGGCCAGGCGGAGCGCCTCCTCGAGATGCCCGGCGGCCCCTTCTGATTCCCCCAGATCGTCCAGAACACTGCCGAGATTGAAGTGGGCCAGGGGATTGCCCGGGGCGATTTCGAGGGCGCGCCGGAACTGCTCCGCGGCGCCCGTCCAATCGCCTTCCTCGTAGCACAGCGTGCCCAGATTCAGCTTCGGCTCCAGCCAGCCCGGAGCCCTCTCCACGATATTGCGGTAGGCATCGATAGCTTGCCGGCGCCGCTCGGGGTCGCCCTCACAATCGAACGCCATCGTGAGCCAATCCTCCAGGCTGCGCTCAGGCAAGGACCGGACCTTCGACCAGCGATCGTCGAGCCCGAAATCGAGCAGAAACTGGCCGGAAACAGGCTCGATGCAGGCGCCCTGGCGCTCGACCGCCACCCGCCCGCGCCCGGCCGCAACGAGCCTCATCCCGCTCGGGTCTTCGTCGATCCCTTCCGGCCACCGCTGCCGGAGGGCTTCGAGCGCCAGGCGCAACCGTCCCACGCGCACCTGCTGGCCGGTCAACTGCTTGACGTTGCGGAGGCGAACCAGGTCGCGAAAGTTGTAGACCCTTTCCTGTTCCGCCGAAGCAGGGGGATCGAGGAGGCGCAACCGCTCCCAGGAGCTGAGCTGCTTCGGGGTGATGCCCACGATACGCAGCACGTCGCTGCGCGTGAATTGCTCGACGGTCGTCATCAGTGTATGCCTGCCGCACGATTTCAGCGGTCAGCTCGTCATTCTACTTCGCGGCCCGGCGCGACGAGCGTTTTTCGGCGGCGGCCGGGGCCGCCTCCGCGCGCACAGGCGGCTTTTTCGGCGCGGAGGCTTCCCGTGCTGCCAGACTCTTCTTGAGCGCTTCCATCATGTCGATCACGGGCGCGAGCGGCGCTTCCGGAGCGCTGGCTACTTCGCGGCCCTGCAACTTGTCATCCACCAGGCCCTTCAGACGGGCCTGGTATTCGTCGCGGTACCTCTCGGGATCGAACGATCCGGTAAGACTGTCCACCAGTTGCTTGGCGAGCTTCACTTCTTCCGGTTTCACCACCACGTCCGTGGTGCTGCCGTACTCCGGCAGATCACGGACTTCATCCGCGTAATACATGGTATGCAGCGTCAAGCCGTGGGCGCGCGGGCGGACGATCACCACATGCTCCCGCTGATGCATGGCCACCTTGGCGATGGCGGCGCGTCCGGACTCTTCCATGGTCTGCACCAGCAGTTGATAAGCTTTGCGGCCCGGATCCTCGGGTACCACGAAATAAGATGTCTCATAGTAGAGCGGGTCGACGTCCTTAAGCTCGACGAATTCCTGGATCTCCATGGTGCGGGCGGAGGGCGGCGCAATCTTCTTGATCTCTTCCTCCTCGATGAGAACGTACTGGTCCTTCTCGTACTCGTAGCCCTTCACGATCTCGGTGCGGGCTACCTGCTTCTGGCACGTCGGGCAGAACTGCGGCTGCTTGATGCGCGTGTGGCAGACGCTATGGAGTTGATTGAAGTGCATGCTCTCGCTGCGCGCCGCCGAGTGCAGCCGGATCGGGACCGAGATAAGCCCGAACGTCAGATAACCTTTCCACACCGATGCCGCCATATCACCTTCCTTTCCCTAACCGCACCGTGAGTCGCTCAAGAGTGAAGTCAAGCCGAATGGAGACGAGTTTAAAAATCTCGTGAACACGCCTGGGTCGCTGGCAAGTGGCTTTTTTCAGATATTTGGCGGGTTCGCTCGACTTCCAAAAACGGAGCGACAGAGTTCTCAATAATATGGTGGGTTCGATCGCAAGAATTTGCTGTTTGGATTCTATTCAAGCCTGAAAGGGAACACCGGGCAGGCCCGCGACTCTGCGGCTCCGGGACGTGGCCTCGCACCGGGATGACGCTCATCCATTGCCAGCCCACGTTTAGGATGTAGCATACCTGTCGGGGCTCGTCAAGTCGCCTTCCTCAACTGCGCCGGTAAGTTGTGCTGAATCTCCAAACGCCCTCATCTGGCCGGAACGAAACGGGGAAGCCGTCCTGAGTGCCCCGAGAGTATAGCCGCGTCAGTCGGAGGAAAGATCAGTCCCAAGGCGCGCATCGAGCTCGCTGAAGGACTCAGAGATGGCGCTTGACTCTACAATAATCCTGAGACCTCACCTTCGGCTCTCCCCAAGCCCAATCAATCGTCGTCTGGCGGCTGCGGCGGACTGGTGTCGTTCAGGAAAAATTGCGCGTCGTGTTCGGCTGGAACAGCTTCGAACTGGGCCGGAGTTCGAGTGAAATCGAAACAATCGGAGAGGTCGTCAGCGCGCGAATCAGCGTATCCGAGCGAGGTCAGATCGTAGTTGTTTTCGATAAACCTTAGGATGCTGCCGAAGTCATGGACGGCGTGAGAGACGTAATTGGTTCTCGCGTAAGGCGACACCACGATCAGAGGCACTCGGAAACCGTATTCGTAAGAGTCGTAGATCGGAGGGGGCACATGGTCGTACCACCCGCCCCAGTCGTCCCAGGTGATGAAGATGGCGGTATGCTGCCAGTACGGACTGCTGCCGATGGCGTTGACTACGGAGGCCACCCACGACGGCCCGAGACCTGTGTTGATCCTGGGGTGATCGGACGCCTGCCCGGAGGGAATCACCCAGGACACCTGTGAAAGATGACCTGTCGCGATGTCCACCAGTACCTGCTTCTGGTTCAAGATCACATTGGCCCACTCGAAGCCGGTGCCCAAGTGTCGAATCGCGTTGGGCGCGGTCCAGATCGAGCCTGCCAACGGTGTGTAGTATCGCCAGGAGATGTCCTGATTGTCGAGCAGATCCATTAAGGTCGGATGCTCAAAGCACGGATACTGCTTCGCGGATTCATCGCCGTCGGGGTCGATCAGAGCCACGGTTTCGCGCGGCGGGGCCGCGCAGCCTGTGTCGGTCAGGGGGTTCTTCAGGGCGAGTGGGCCTGTCGGATTTTCCGCGGCGAACAAATCGCTGTCTGCGGTGGGCGCCGACGTTCCCGAGATGATGAACTGATGCGCCGGGAAACTCGGTCCTTGATTGGTCTGGAACATGCGATCGGCAAACGTATATTTTTCCGCCAGTTGGAAGTAGGGTTCAACTTCGGAAGGTTCTACGTACCGGAACTGTGGATGTGGAGCCGCGCAATTAACGGCGTTTTTCGCGGTGCAGATCGCTTTGATTTTGTCGGCTCCGTCCATCCGCCCCCCGTCGTACATACTCTCAAAGTCGCGATGGGTGTGACCAAGATCATATTGGCCGGCCAGGACGACGGGCGTGAGGGGAATGGTCTGGCCCGAGGAGTTCACTCCGCTGTTCGCGATATCGGCGTTCGGCAGGCCGTGAAACAAGTTGTCAGGGGTACGATTCTCCTGGACGATCACGACTACGTGTTCGACCTTCCTGGAGGGCGGGGGTGGGGGTGCCTCCGCCTGAGACGTTCCCGGCTGGCCGCCGCCTCCTCCGCACGAGATCAAGCTTGTAACCAAGAGTCCAAGACTAGTAGCGCTAAGACAAAAACCGAACCTTGAGCTCCAGCGCGGCATGGTCATATTCGTTCTCCCGCCGGTGCCCTTCGATCCCCACCTTACGAGTGCTCGGCTTCGTCCGTTTGGATGTCGTGATGCGCCAAAACAGGCTCTTTTTCGTGGCGCTCGACGAGCGGACCTGCGATCGGGACGGCTCTCGCCCGATCGCGCTAGAATACGGGCATGAGCCTGGGTCATGATCTTATTCGCGCGACTGGAATTGGGGTGGTGGGGGTCTGCTGCTGCCTTCTTCCCGTCCTGGCGGCTGCGGCTTATCTGCCCCAGGAATCGAACTTCGATCTCGAAGGCCCCATCAGCAAGCAGGCCCCAGGCAAGTTAACGATCGACCAAGGGCAGGGAATCTTCTTTCGCGTGGCGTACGACGACAAGACGGCCATCGTGAAGGATGACGGCAGCTCCGGTTCGGAAAAAGATCTGAAGGTCGGCCTCAGAGTACACGTCGTCGGTGACCTGCAAGCTTCAGGCGAGATCAAAGCCGCACGCATCGAAATCGAACCCAAGGAAGGATCGCCTGCTAAAGAGGACCTGCGCCCGCCGAACGGTCTATTCTTGCCATAGACCAATCTCGCGCCCGCGCCCCTGTTTTAGCGCCTCCCGGTAAATCGAGGCCGCGGCCATCACGTCCCAGAGCGCGATCCCGGAAGACTTGAAGATCGTGATGTCATCCTCCGAGTTCCGTCCCACGCGCGCGCCTGCAACGATCGCGTGCAATTCCACGACGCTCTCCCAGCCGCCGCGGATAGCGCTCAAGCCTTGCACCAGGTCTCCCGCTTCTTCCCGAGCCTGCTCGATGGTGTCCACGGCGATGGTGGCGGCGCGAGCTAACGCTTCATCATCCAGTTCACGCCTGTCCGGCATGTTGGCGCCGATCGCATTCACGTGCGTTCCCTGACCGAGCCAAGCTCCCTTCAGGACCGGAACGCGCGAGGTGGTGGCAGTGATAATGATCTCCCCGAAGCGCACGGCCGCCTCCGCACTTTCGGCGGCCTCCACCGGGATCGCGAGCGCTTCGGTCATCTCGCGCGCAAAGGCTTCCCGCCGTAAGGCGTCGCGCCCGTAGGCCCGCGCCGCTTCCAGCTTTCGGACCTTGGACACCGCCTGAAGCTGCGTGCGCGCCTGCCGGCCGGTGCCGATCACGCCCACGCGTGCGGCATCGGCTCTCGCCAGGTGGCGCGTTGCCACGCCGCTGGCTGCGCCGGTACGAATCCGCCCCAAGTGATCGGCCTCGATCATGGCGAGAAGCTCTCCGCTCTCGCCGTCGTAGAGCAGCACCAGGAATCGCCACGCGCCGCTCGCGATGGTATATATCTTCAGGCCCAGAAGCGTCTCGTCCGCGTATCCCGCCGCCATGTAATGCAGGGACACGTCGGGGAGAAAAATTCGCTGCCGCGATCGATTTATCCCGCTGCCATTATGTTGCGCGATGAAGCTGGCGGTGACGCACTCCAGCGCCCGGTCCATCGGAAACAGCTCGCGCACGTCATTCTCAGTTAAGAGGAGCATGGGTCGATGAACGGCCTCGTTTTATCAGGAGGCGCCAGAGGCTTTTTGTTGCCGCGGCCGAACAGGGGGAGGCTTAACGCCGCCGTCGAGTATCGCGCGCAGGCGTTCCAGAGAGCGCTTGCGATTTTTCTCTGCCACCGCCTGAAGGGTAGCGGCTCGGGCGCCGAACAGCAGAATGCGCGTTCGCCGTCGAAGCAGCCACCAGTAACGCCACAGGTAGGCTCCTGACAGCGGAAGCGCCACGGCATAGTAGCCGGCTGCGGCTCGTCCCATGAGATGGTTAACCAGGACGATTTGGCCGGTATAGCAGGCCACGACCATCAGAGCCCGGAGTCCCCAGGTCCCGGCCTGCGCCGGCTTGCCCCGCCGGAGCCGGTTGAAACCTGCCAGCAACGCGCCCGCGACGGCATGGTTCACCGCTCCATACAAGGCGACCGGCAGCCCCAACGCTGTTTCGATCCAGGTCAGTGCTCGCCGGATGGCGGAGAGTTCCCTCCGCCCGCGCTGCGCGCGAAGCTGCGCCAGCGACCACTGGCGCCTCGCCTCGCGCTCCGCTTCCAGCAACTGCCGCAGCTCAAGAAGCAACTCAGGTTCAGCCCGATTCATCTCGCACAGAGTTCGTGCAGCGCCAGGGCTCAAGCGAAAACCGTCCACCTGCTGTTTGCGAGCCGGACCCTTCGCCCATTCTTCCTGGAGCTGATCGCGCAGAGCTTGTTCGCAGTCACGGAGCATTCGATTCAGTATTGGGGGATCCAACGCGAACACGTTCTCCCCGCGAGGATCTTGAGCAACCAGTCCCGCGTCCCCGGCGCTCAGATCATCCTTGCTGAGAGCTTCGCCGAAGTGGATCAGGATCTCCAGATCTCGACCGGGTGGCCGAAATCGATGTGCCGGCAGAACGGCCGGAGAGGTATCAGGGAAGGCGCTCGACCAGGCTTGGCGCGCCAGAGTCAAAGGCGCTCCGTGGTCGGCATTTGCTTCGAGAGGCTCCGCATCCTGAAATTCGGCAACGATGCCTCCTGAAGCCAGCACCCTGGTGCAGGTGCGAAGGGCCGCGTGCCACCGTGAAGCTTCGCTGTCGTAGCAGACCATACCGAGACTTGACGCCAGCAACGATTGGACTCCGCTGAGATGACGTCGAGCCAAGAAGAAGGTGAGCCGTCGCGGGCTGGCCGCCGTGAAAACCAGCGCATCCGGGAAGCTGGTGTCGTGGCAGACGTGAATAATGGCGGCGGATTCGGGCAAGCGATCGGAGCCTAGCACCCGGACCGGTCTGCCGAAAAAACCCAACCATCCCCGAACGCACCAGCCCGCGAGTCCGTAAACGGCTGGCTCCTTGGTTGCTTTCGATCGGCCTGCGCGTTCCCTTGGTGGCACTGCTTCAGCCTTATCCCAATCCTAATCCTAAGTTCTCGATGACCGCGTTACCACCGCCGCTTGTGAGTCCGCCTGGCCGGAGCCGGCTGGCGCTTGCGCTCCGCGCGCTTCTCGCGCGGCGGCATGGCGTCGTTTGTCCACCCATCCACCGTGCCCACCGCGTGCACAATGGTATCGAACAGTCCGTAGACCTTCTGGTACTGGCGGCCGTCGTCATCAGTCAAGCGCAACCGGAAATATGGCGACCGTTGCGCGTAGTAGTCCGTGTCCGTGAGTTCGCTGGCGGTGATCGGGAAGTGCCCCGACAGTCCGCTCTCCACATAGGCGGTCACATACTTGTGGTTCTTCAACCACCAGGTGAAGACGCGAATGTGATTGAAATCGACGCCTTCCGCGCCTATGCGATCAGCAACGAGGTACACGGGAACGGCGGTTCCTCCATCCTGAACGGTCTTCAGCACCACCCAAGCCACCATATTAACGTCCTGGGCGTAGACTGCGATCGCGGACGGAACGTCAAGGTCGATAAAGCGGCCCAGCACCCAGCCGGCGCTGCTCTTGGTTCGCACCAGATACCACACGTCGTGGGGCGGCGGGCCTTTGGCCGGCGCCTGCCCATCCAGCGGCCTCTCCACCAGACGGCGCGCGAAGATGTCGAGCGGCTCATTCTGAGCGATATCTCCCAAGCTGAGCGAATCGCGCGCAGGATCGAGGCGAAGACCAGTCGAGGTCGTAGTGTGTCCCGCCGCTTGAACCGTTTGGTGATTCAGACTCTTGAGAACAGATTGGCCGCGCTCATAATTGGCGCCGGCGAGCAGGTACTTGGACTCAACCCATCCGGTGAGATCGCCGGGCATCCGCAACTTCGACCAGTGCGCTGTGGTCGCCAGCACCTCCACGCGGTCCCCTGCTTTCAGGTGGGCAATCACGCTCCGGATCTGCGCGGGCGTATCCACTACGTCGAGCGCGCGCGGCAGAACGTATGCGGCCGGACCGTGCACCGTGTGCGCCGGCACCCAGATCCAGCGGTAATAGACAACTCCCGCGCCGCAGAACAGCAGCAGCAGCAATAGGACAGTGATCTTAGGCCTGATGGTGGCACCTCGGCGACGGCAGTGCGTTTCATTCTACACTATTCCTTCATCCACGGACCGCAGCGTAAGCCAAGCCGAAAATATAGATGACAAGAACAAGCGCCACGCGGATCGAAAGGTTGTTCATCGACGGTCACGCAGGCCGGCTCGAAGCCTTGCTCGAATGGACCCAGCCGGCCGAGCCGCGAATCGCCGCCCTCGTTTGCCATCCGCACCCGCTTTATGGCGGCACCATGCATACCAAGATCGTGTTCCGAGCCGCCAAGGCAGCGCTCAGTCTGGGCTTGCCGACACTGCGCTTCAACTTTCGCGGCGCGGGCAGAAGCGAAGGGACTTTTGCTCAAGGCCGGGGCGAGCTCGACGACGTTCGCGCGGCGCTCGATTTTCTGAGCACCCGATTTCCGGGTTTGCCGATCGTTCTGATGGGCTTTTCGTTTGGCTGTTGGGTGGCACTCCGGGTTGGTGCCGGCGACGATCGTGTGGCCGCACTGGTAGGATTGGGCGTGCCGGCAGCTTCTTACGACTTCAGCTTTCTGGCGGCGGTCACAAAACCCAAGCTCTTCGTTCAAGGCACGGAAGACGTCTACGGACCACGAGCGCGAGTGGAGCACCTCTTTGATTCACTGGTGGAACCGAAGCAGATTCAGTGGGTGGACGGCGCCGACCACTTCTTAACCGGCAGGCTGGAAGAGGCGCAAGAGGCGATCCGCGGATTTCTTGCCGGCTTGCTGAGCGTTCTAAGGTAGGCTAGCACCATAGCCCACATTTGAGGGGCCCGACACACGGGCAATAGTAGAATAGATCTACATTCCGCGAAGTCCCCCCCTTTCCAACTCACACTCAATAGCTCAATATGCCGCCAGTTCCCGGCACGCTTTCGCCACATCGGCAACCTGCGGCAGCACCACATCCTCGAGCGAGGGATGGTACGGCACGTACACATCTTTGGCCGCCAGACGCCGCACCGGCGCATCGAGGTCCTCGAACAGTTCGTCGCTGATGCGGGCGGCAATCTCGGCCCCGTAACCCCAGGCCAGCGTGTCTTCGTGCAGCACCAGGACGCGATTGGTTTTGCGCACCGACGCCGTGATCAGGTCCCAGTCGTAAGGCGCAAGCGACCGCAAATCCAGGATCTCGGCCCTCACGTCCTCCTTCTCCAATTGCTTGGCGGCCTGCGCAGCGCGGAACACCAACGACCCGTAAGTAATGATCGTGAGGTCGTCGCCTTCGCGCACCAGTTGCGCCTTTCCGAACGGGATCATGTAGTCTGGTCCCGGATAAGGGCTGCGGTTGTGCGTTTGCCGGTAAAGGTGCTTGGGCTCGAGGAAGAGCACTGGATCGTCCGAGCGGATGGCGGTTCGCAGCAGGCCGTTGGCATCGAGCCCGTTTGACGGCATCACCACCCGCAGTCCCGGAAGGTGCGTGAAGATCGACTCAGCGGACTGGCTGTGATAGATGCCGCCGCCCGAAAGATAGCCGCCCGACGCCACCCGGATCACCACCGGGCACGAGTTGGCGTTGAACGAGCGCCAGCGCAGCACGGCCAGCTCATCGCGAATCTGCATCATGGCGGGCCAGATGTAGTCCAGGAACTGGATCTCCACTACCGGCTTCATGTCCCGCGTGGCCATGCCGATCGCCCGGCCCACAATACTAGCCTCGGCCAATTGCGAGTTCCAGCAGCGATGGCTTCCGAACTGGCGCTGCAGGCCTTGCGTCGCCTTAAAGACCCCGCCCTTGCCCTTCACCTTGGGTAGCTCGTCTTCGTGCGAGCAGTCGGCGACGTCTTCGCCGAACACCACCACGCGCGGGTCACGGGCCATTTCGTCCCGCAGGCACAGGTTGATGAGATCCACCATGGTCTTGGGCTCGCCTTGCGGGGCGGCGGGCCGGTCGAAATCGCTCGAAGTCGGGTCAACCGAAGGCGAGGTGAGATAAAGGGCGAGCGATTCCGGGTCCGGGGGCGCCGCTTCCAAGGCTTGATCGGTGGCCTGGTTGATCTCACGCTGGGCGACGCTCTCGATCTCTTTCAATTCCTGCTCGCTCGCGAGCCGATCCTGGAGCAGAAGCTGTCGCAGCATCTGCAGCGGGTCACGGCGCGCCTCCTCCCGGCGCAGCTCTTCGGACTTGTAGAGCCGCTCGTCATCGGAAAGCGAGTGCGAATAGGGCCGAACCACGTGGGCGTGCAGCAGGGCAGGACCCTGCCGGCGACGTGCGTATTCCACGGAGCGCCGGGCCGCCTCGTAGGTCTCCACAAAGTCCGTGCCGTCGCATTCCGTCACCATGAGGCCGGGGAAATTCCTTACCAGGCGCGAGATGCTGGCGCCCGGCGTCTGGGCGTCCACGGGCACGGAAATAGCATAACCATTGTCTTCCACTACGATGAACAGCGGAGCCTTCACCAACGCCGCGCCGTTCACCGCCTCCCAGAATTCGCCTTCGCTGGTGGCGCCGTCGCCCAGGGAAACGTATACCACTTCGTCCGCATGGAAGCTCGACGCAAGCTCGGCGGCTTCGCGTGTGCGCCCGTAATAAAGGCTGGCCTCGGCGGCTCCCACGGCTTGCAGCACCTGGGTGCCTGTGGGGCTCGAGCCGGAGACGATGTGGAGCGGCTTCGATCCCCAGTGCGAGGGCATCTGGCGCCCGCCGGATTGTCGATCGTCCTTGGCGCCCACCGCCTGCAGCAGCATGTCGAGCGGCGTCATGCCGAGGGCCAGGCACAAAGCGCGGTCGCGGTAGTAAGGGTAGAACCAGTCGTATCCGGGTCTTAAGTGCGAGGCGCAGGCCACGTTCAAAGCCTCGTGCCCCACGCCGTTAATCTGAAAAAAAGTGCGGTTCTGCCGCTTGAGCTGGATCTCCTTGTCGTCAAGCTTCCGCGAAAGATACATGGTGCTGTAGGCGCCCAGCAGCAACTCGCGGGGCAGCGCAGACGCCTTGGGAATCTCAGCGGTGGTGGTAGCCATCGGACCTCGCGTGATTTGGCGAATTGACTAGCGTTTCCGGCAGGCGCCGTCAATCTTTGACTGCGAAAGATTGTTGCGCCGTCTTCCCCGTCGCTCAAGCTGATTACATCCAATTATTCGATGCCTGCGACCGCGATGTCAATTTACCGGCCGGTAGGTCTGACCTCTTCGACTGCCGAGTACGCGATTGACGATTAGCCCCTTTTGGAGTTCCGATTGTGATTGGCGATTGCTTTCAAGAACTGAGCGCTTTCCGGAGTGCAGGGGCTTGTATTGTCAATAGCTTGTGGGGGTTCGCTCGTATGAGCCGTCCGAATAGGAGGTGCGGGGCCGCGAAGAAGGAGCGCAAGCAGCCTGACGTTTTCTCTGGCAGAACTCCACCGGACCCGATATGAGTGGCAGTCCATGGCAACTGCCTTATACTCTCTTATCGTGCCCGATTCGCAGGCGTGATGTGCGTCAGCCGCACTCTCTCTGAGGGCCGCTAATGAAGAGTCCGGCGGCCTCGGCCACGGCCATGCACAATGCTGACTACTCATCAAAAATGGTTCGTTCTTGCCGCCTCCGCCTTGACCCTCTTAGTCCTGGCGGTGGTAACGATTAACGGTCTCCATGCACCCGTCTCCTTTCAGTTCGATCGGGTGAAACCCGCCTTTGACCCTGCCTCGGCCCTGAACTACACTAAGACGCTCGCCGTCGACTACCCCGACCGCGTCACCGGGAGCCCTGGAGCCTCGCGGGCCGCCAAGTATATCGGCGGGGAGCTGCAGAAGTTGGGCTACACCGTGTCCGTCAGTCTCTTCAACATGCGGCTGCAGGGCAAGAGTGTGGAAGGGCAGAACGTGATCGGCGAGATTCCCGGAGAGACGGCGCAGACAGTGGCAGTAATCGCCCACTACGACAGCCAGTTCACGTCCCACCAGGCGGCGGAGGACAACGCCTCAGGAGTGGGTGTGCTGCTGGAGCTCGGACGCGTGCTCGCCTCCGAACACCGGCATCGCGGCCTGATCCTGGTGGCAACCGACGGAGAAGAATGGGGCATGATCGGGGCCCGCGCCCTGCGCGGTTTTTTCCGGACCCGCAAGACCGTGGCAGTCATTTCCATCGACTATCTCACCGCGGGCCCGGCGGTCGCGCTGGCCGTCGATTGCGAAGGTCAGGTGAGCGGCTTCACTCCGCTCTGGCTCCGCGAGATCGTGCGGCAATCGGCCGGCCTGCAGGGGGTGGAGGTGGAGAACCCCTCCGGTGCCGGAGAGTGGATCGAACGCTCCATCGAGGTTTCGTCTCACGATCAGGGGCCGCTGCTTCGCGCCGGAATTCCGGCCCTCAATGTCTCCACGGTTCCGCTCGACGAAGACGGGGCGAGAGCGCGCTATCACACAACCGGGGATGTCTTCGGGAATTTCCGGCCCGCCACCTTCCAGATGGTCGGAGGCACGATCGAACAGGCGGCGACAGCCCTCAATACGCTCGAGGGGATATCGCCTCATGAGATGAAGTACCTGCGCCTTGCCAGCGGACGCTGGATCGATCGGGGCACGCTCGAGTGGTTGCAAATGCTGAGCCTTGTGCCCTTCATGATCGCTTGCGTGCTCGCCGTCATGAATTTTGAGGATGACGATCTGTCCCACCCGCTCTGGAGCTACTTGCGTCCGGCGCTTTACCTGCTGCCGCTGCTGCTGGCATTGGTCTCGCTTCGCGGCATGGCCTCCGGCGGAGTGCTGCCACGCTACGAGCTTTACCCGGCGACGCCCAAGGATCCGTTTCTCTACCGCATCCCGTTGCGCGTCGCGGCGCCATTGATCGCCGTCCTGGTGCTCGGGTACGTCGCCGTTCGCATGTTGCGCGTCTTCCTGCCCGAGCCGCCGCAGGCCTTCGACGCCAACAAACGGATCTTCTGCGTCTGGATGTATCTGCTCGTGATTGGGGCTTTGTACGTGGATCCGTACGCGATGTGGTTCTTTCTGGGACCGCTTGCCTGCGCTTTCATCCTGCTTCAGCGCCCGTCAAGCTGGAGCTGGCGTGTATTGAACGCGTCACTGCTCGGGGTGGGAGCGCTGCCCTTCGTGGCCGTCCTTTACCACTTCGGGCGCGAGATCTTCCTCGGCTGGCGAATTGTCTGGTACCTCGTCCTCCAAACCGCGTACGGAGTGTGGTCCAGAATAGCTATCCTCTTGTTCCTGATGGCGATATCGCTGTGGGTGCAGGTCTTCAGCATGGCGGTTCTGGGCCCGTCACCCGAACCCCGCCGCCCGACCGGAGCGCCCGCCGCGTAATCTCTATTGGACGACAACAGTCAAACTCAAAGTCTCGGTCAGCGCACCGGAGGCCGCCGTAACGGTCAAGGCGTAGCTGCCCGCTGGAGTGGGAGGCGGCGGCGAAGCGCTGCTGCTGCTTCAATAGTTTGCGGTGGGCAGGGGCGCGGCTCGCGGCTGTGAAGCCCCGTCGTCCCGAAAACCCTGAACAGCCTTTCAGCAGCCTGCTAATCTAGAGCTGAGGCGCATTATCGTGGGCGGATCCACAGCCGCAATCCAGACGGATTTCGCATTGATCATGGGGGACGCACGCGTAGTCAAAGACCCTGCGGCGTGTGTCGGCTTCACCATAGACGGTGTGACTCCGAACACGGTGGTTTACCCTACCTGCGCCGAGGAAGTTGCCGGAGCCCTGAGTTGCGCGGCCGCCCACGATCTGGCTGTGATTCCATGCCGCAACGGGACCAAACTGGGCATCGGGACGGCGCCGCGCCGCTATGACGTGGCTTTATCCCTCAAAGACATGAATCGGGTGTGGTACTACGAGCCGGACGACCTAGTGGTGAGCGTGGAGCCCGGCATGAAGTTCGCGGATCTTCAGCGCTTCCTGGCTCGGCACCAGCTTTGGATTCCGCTTGACCCCGGCGGCGGCGAGCGCGCCAGCGTGGGCGGGATTCTGGCGGCCAACGCCGCCGGCCCGCTCCGGCTACAGTATGGCGGCGCGCGCGACATGGTGGTCGGCATGAAGATCGCCACCCCGGACGGCCGGATCGTGAAGACCGGCGGCCGGGTGGTCAAGAACGTAGCGGGCTACGATCTTGCCAAACTCCTGATCGGTTCTTACGGTACGCTGGGCGTTATCGTGGAGGCTACATTTAAGCTTTATCCACAAGTGCCGAACCGGGCCACCTGGGTGATCGATCCGGCCACGCTGGCCACGGCTCGCGAAATTCGGCGCGAGTTGCTGCGATCCCCGTTGCGCCCGCTGCGCATGGTGCTGCTGAACGCACAGGCACAGCGTCTGCTGGGTAGTAATGGATCGGGCGCTGCCGCAGCTCCTGAAACGCACTTCGCCATTTGGATTGAGGCGGGCGGCTCAGATCGAGTGCTCGCTCGTTACGCCGATGAACTGAGTGCACTGGTGGCGAAGCACGGCGCGGCGATTCACACGACGGAGAAAGAAGCCGCGGCGCTGGTCTGGGAACGGGTTGCCGACTTCGGCTCAAGGCTAACAGAGGAGCAGCAAGTTCCCGTCGTATTGAGGGCCTCATTGCCGATTGCGTCTGCGGAGGATTTTCTGGAAAGCGCGGAAGTAGAAGGCGGCAAGCAACGATTCGATGTGGCCGGCGTCGTTCAAACCGGAGTGGGCGTGGTTGAGTTGGGACTTCCGGTCGCCGAGTCCAGCGGCTTCGGCCCCGGCCCCGAAGGATTGATCAAAAGCTTAAGGAGCGCCGCCGCCAGCCTCGGCGGTAGCGTGGTCGTCACGCGCTACCCCGCGAAAATGAAGGGGATGATCGACGTGTGGGGTCCTCCCGGAGACGATTTCGAAGTGATGCGGAAGCTGAAAGCCACCTGGGATCCGAAGAGCACGCTCTCGCCCGGCCGCTTCGTTGGAGGACTGTGACGCTAAGACGTTGCACCGATTAGCGCCGCCGACGTGATTGATTTCGGACTGAGACCATGATGGACAAACCCTTGGAAGCGAAGATCGCGGAGGCTGCGCGAGTGCTTAGGGCGGCAGGCGCGCGCGAGGTTTACGTGTTTGGCTCGGTCGTTCGGAAGAGATCGACACCGCCGCGGGACGTAGATTTGGCGGTCTCCGGCCTCCCGCCGGAAGTGTTTTTTGAGGCTTATGCAGATGCAAGTGATGCCCTGGATATGCCTTTGGACCTTGTGGACTTGGACGAGGAGAATCCATTCGTCCGATATTTGAAGGACGAAGGGAAATTGCTGCGCGTGGAATAGTATGCGAGCGGAATTGCTCGTCGAGCGGAAGCAGCTCCGCCAGCTCTTCGCCACATACGGCGTCGTGCTGACCAGGTCGCTAACTGAGGAGCCGGGGATCGTCGAAGCCACCGCCGTGGGAGCGTTTCTGCATTCCTTCTATAATGGAATCGAGAACATTCTTAAGCAAATAGCCTTGGAGGTTGATGGGGATCTGCCGAGCGGTGACGCTTGGCATCGCCGTTTGCTTGATCAGATGAGCCGCCCAGGTCAATACAGGTCAATCGTCGTATCCGCCGGGCTGAAGAAGCGTCTGAGAAAGTACCTCGGTTTCCGGCACGTCTTTCGTACTGCCTACGTCTTCAATCTTCGCTGGGAAAAGATGCGGCCGCTTGTGCAGGATTGTCAGAGCGTCTTCGAAGCCTTCGAGAGTGAGATCGAAGCATTTCTTCGTGGTTGCGAGTCAGCGCACCGTGACTTCAATAAACCAGCAGGGTGCCAGTAGCCGGATGTCCAGTTTCTCAGCGGCCCGATGAGTCAATCACCAGATCAGTCCGTCGCCCGATCGCCGAATCCCCCGGCCTCCAACTACGGTCCCGGCGAAGCTCCACGCTGGGACTACTACTCGAAGTGTATCCACTGCGGCCTGTGCCTGAACGCCTGTCCCACTTACCGCGAGCTCGGCCAGGAGATGGATTCGCCGCGCGGGCGCATCTACCAGATGATCCAGGTGGAGCAGGGGCGTTTGACGCTCAGCGAAAGCGTGGTTCACCACCTCGACCTGTGCCTGGACTGCCGTTCTTGCGAGACGGCTTGCCCTTCCGGCGTGGAGTACGGCCGGCTGATCGAGGCGGCGCGAGGCCAGATCGAGCGTTACTATCATCGTTCTCCGCTTGAGAAGTGGCTCCGGCACGTCTTTCTCGAAGACCTTCTGCCGCACCCGAAGCGGCTTCAGGTTGTTGGTAGCCTGCTGCGCTTCTATCAGCGCTCAGGCCTCGAAAGCCTCGCTCGGCGCGTGCTCGGGCTCCTTCCCGGCAAGCTCAAGAACGTGGCGCGACTTGCCCCGCGCATGGAAAATCCGTTCTTCTTCGACCGGCTGGGCACGGTGGTCCCGGCAGTCGGCGAGCGTAAGTATCGCGTGGCGTTCTTCGCAGGATGCATCGCCAACCTTTCGTTCGCGCGTTTGAACGACGCCACAGTTCGGGTGCTGGCGCGAAACGGTTGTGAAGTAGTGATCCTCAAAGACCAGGGTTGCTGCGGCGCATTGCAGGTTCACGCCGGCATGCGGGACCTGGCGCGGCGGCTCGCGCGGCGCAATATCCGGGGATTTCTGGAGGGCGGCTTCGACGCCATCGTCACCAACGCCGCCGGATGCGGTTCGGTGCTGAAGGAATATCCGATGTTGTTCGAAGAAGAGGAGACGGGGATGCTGGAGCCCGCGCGCCGTTTTGCCGCCAGCCTGAAAGACGTCACCGAGTTTCTGGCCGGCATTGACCTCAACCGCGACTTTCGCGAGACTTCCGCGCGCGTCACCTATCAGGACCCGTGCCACCTGCTGCACGCGCAGCGCATTCGCTCCGCGCCTCGCAAGTTGATCGCGGCAGTCCCCGGGGTCGAATTCGTGGAACTCAAGGAAGTTGAGATTTGCTGCGGGAGCGCCGGGATTTATAATGTGGCGCACAATGACATGGCGGAGCGGCTGCTGGCGAGCAAGATGCGCCGGATTGACGAGACCGGCGCCCGGGTGATTCTGACTGCGAATCCGGGCTGTCTGCTGCAATTGCGGGCAGGGGTAGCCGGGTCTGCGGATCCTGAGCGGCGCGTGATGCACGTGGTCGAGTTTTTGGACGAGAGATACCGTGAACCTGAGGACTGGAACATTGCGATGCAAACTGACTCAACCGCCGCAAACGTGGGGTGACGAATGGCCGAAGAGATCACACATGTTCTTGAGATAAAACCCTGGAAGATTGAGGAGAAGAGTTTTTACTCAGCCGGTTCAAGCTTTTCAGCGCTCGGCTGTTCCGCGGCGGTCGGCACGGCGTGGAAAGTGCTGGGGAGCCTGAGTCCGCATTTTGAGAATATCGGATGGGGGCTGGTGCTTTCATTTGTTCTCGTTTACGCCTACGCCCTGGTGATTCCCGAGCCACAGGGATATCGGAACCAGGGCCAGTTGCGGATAACCATGCCCGAGGCGATATTCGGGTTTTTCAACGCGCTCCAGGTGTTTGCGATTGTCATGGGCGTGCGCTGCTATTTTTCCCGTTGAGTGCGAGCGACTGGGAGGGCTTGCGAGGGAGCTGGACCTGCAAGAGAAGAAGCTCGCTGCTCGCTGCTCGCTCAAGCCGGTGTGAGAGACTTCATGAAGCTGAAGTGTGCATGACGGGCGGACCTTGTTGATCTACCGGCCCTGGTCATTCATCGTTCAGGCTTGGTTCGGAGGCATTATGGCGGACGGAACCGCAGTCCAGCAAGAAAACTTTGACGCACTTCTTCAGGAGAATCGCACCTTCCCCCCTTTGGAGGATTTCCGCTGCCAGGCCAACGCAGGCAATGCGGCGATCTACGAGCGCGCTGCACAAGATCCCGAGGCATTCTGGGTGGGCGAGGCCAACCGGCTCGACTGGTTCAAACCCTGGGACAAAGTTCTGGAATGGAATGTTCCCTGGGCCAAGTGGTTCCTCGGCGGGCAGCTCAATGTCACTCACAACTGCGTGGACCGC